>JAZONS010000075.1:0-79108 GCA_045654585.1 Eubacteriales bacterium | reverse complement strand
AAGGAAGGCGGCCGTTCCAAGCCCTTCTTCTCCGGTTACAGACCTCAGTTCTACTTCAGAACTACCGACGTTACCGGTATCATCAACCTTCCTGAGGATGTTGAAATGTGCCGTCCCGGCGATAACGTTAACATGAACGTTGAACTCATCACTCCTATCGCTTGCGAGAAGGGTCTTAGATTCGCTATCCGTGAGGGTGGTAGAACTGTTGGTTCAGGCGTTGTTGGCGATATCCTTGCTTAAGTTTTAAGTTTTCGCTTTAACTAAAGTTTAATTTTCAGGAGATGTTGCAGACGCTGTTTGCAGCGTCTCCTGATTTTTATTAAATCCGGTAATTATAGAATAATTAAAAAACACATATCATAAATTTAAATAAAGTTTTCTTTGGGGAATGGTGCGATTCCATACCGGCAGTAAAGTCTGCTAAGAAAGTAGAGCAAAAAGACTCTGCTTTCCCGAAAAGGTGAAATTCCTTTACCGACGGTAAAGTCCGGATGATAAAAGAATATTTGAAACAAATGCCAAGGGGCATGTTTTCAATATCCTTTCTCAAAGCCAAAAGCTTTGAGTTTTTTCTTTTTAGAAAAATAGGAGATGAAAAATGATAAACTGTGAAAATAATTCCGAAAAATCAATCGAAAATGATTCTGCAAATATAGATGATGCTATAATTGACGTGGGTAATGTCACGAACAATTTAGTTGAAATAAACGATAAAAAAACGCAAGTTAATGCCAAAAAAGTAAACAATTATTTTAATTTTGACACAAAAAAACTCGTTGGAGTAGCAATGTTTGCGGCGTTTGCCTATGCCGTTACGTTTGTGTTCAGAATACCTGTTTCGTTTTTGACCTTCGATGCAAAGGATTCGATAATTACTCTTGCCGCACTTATATTCGGACCCATTTCGGGAGTTGCAATATCTCTTATCGTAGCCTCGATAGAGTTTATTTCGATAGGAAGTCACGGACTCTACGGATTTATAATGGACTTTGCTTCGTCGGCAGTTTTTTCCTTTGTTGCAGGTCTTGTTTATAAGATAAAAAGAAATGCAACCGGAGCTGTTCTTAGTTTTTACTCTGCATCACTTGTTATGGTTGCGGTGATGGTGGCTTTAAATATTTTGATAACCCCATATTTCATGGGTGCTTCATACGAAGCTGTTCTTCAGTTGATTCCTACACTTATTCTTCCGTTTAATATAGCAAAAGGATTTTTGAACAGCGCTATAGCGATGTTCCTATATAAACCTGTTTCTTTTGCGCTGAAAAAAGCAAAGCTAATTCGCGGCGAGGTTAAAATTACTGTTAACAGTTCATCCTTGCTTATATATATATCTGCTTTCGTAACCTTACTTACGGCAATTGTAATATTCATTTTGCTTAAGTGATCTTCTTTGATTTAATAATAACAAAAGCTCTGTTTATGCTATTGCGCAAACAGAGCTTTTGTTATTGCTGTAATTTGTATTTCAATTAAAGATAATTATAAATCCAATATAAATTATATCGATAGCCTTTTTACTGTCTTGATATGCTTAAAAATCGCGGCAAAGACGAAGCGTTATTTCGGTACTGTTCTTTGCGGCGATGGGAAGAAATTGCATATAATCCATAGAGCTTTCCTCGTCTGCAGAGTCTGATACTGCGCGAATTACGCACGACGGTGTATTGTTAACGTAAGCTACGTGAGCTATTGCCGCACCCTCCATTTCGCATACAGAAGCGTTAAATTCCGCTTTTATGGCAGCCTTTTGTGCGCTTGTTGAAACAAATACGTCGCCCGATGCTACCGTGCCGACGTGGCAATTAATATCGAGCTCTGCGCATGCGTTCTTTACAATTTCCACAGCGCGATTGCTCGTTTCAAAATAAATCACGTTGATGCCGGAGATCAACCCCTTAGGGTCACCGAGAGGAGATGTATCCATATCGTGCTGAACGAGCTTGTCTGCAACGACTACATCGCATACCGATATTCCCGTAGCTATCGCGCCACCAACGCCCGTGTTAATCAAAAGGTCAGGCGAGTAGGTGATTATCATAGCTTCTGCGGCAAGAGCGGCAAATACCTTTCCGATACCGCATTTTGCAACCGCAACTCTCTTTCCGTAAAGAGAGCCGATGTTGAATTTTATTCCGCTGATAACCTCTTCGCACTTATCTTCAAGCTTTGAGATGAGAGTCTCAACCTCGGAATCCATAGCTCCAAGTATACCTATATCTACCTTTTTGTCGGTCATATTCATTCCTCACTTTGTCGGATAATCGAAACGATTGGGATTTGATTTCAGATCGCCAAGATAAGTCTTGCATTCGGCTTTTGCTGCCTCGAGGTCAAGGTTAAGGTAGTTGCCGCATTCCTCGCGCACCTTGCCGAATATTTCTCCTTTGTGAGCTATGATTTGCTCAAGCGTAGAAATAACAATGTTATAAACCTTTTCTTTTTCAATATCTCTTGTAAGAAGATAAAATCCGGTCTGGCATCCCATAGGACCGAAATAAATAACTTTGTCCGCAATTTCGCTGTTTCGAACGTAGGTGGCAAACATATGCTCTACCGAATGCATAGTAAGATTATCCATATAGTCACCGCAGTTTGGTTTTCGCGTTCTTAAATCAAATGTTGTAATGTCACCGTCAACGCGGGAAATATAGATTCCCGGTGTAATATAATCGTGGTTGACGGAGAAGGATGCTATACGTGAAATTCTTTTCATAAAAATCTCCCAAAGAGTATTAAGGGGTAATATATCACTACCCGTTAACGTTTTTTTGTATATAAAGCTCCCCTCTGTAAGTATAATTCACATAGGAGAGCTTTTGATTATTTGAATAGTTTCTGTAATTTATCAGAACTCAAGTCTTTCTTCGATGTAAGCCTTAACATCGGAGATGGGAATTCTAACCTGCTCCATAGTATCTCTGTCACGAACGGTTACGCAGCCGTCGTTCTCGGTTTCGAAGTCAACTGTGATACAGAAGGGGGTTCCGATCTCGTCTTCGCGGCGGTATCTCTTACCGATAGAGCCTGTCTCGTCAAAGTCAACTGCAAAGTACTTCGCAAGAGAATCATAGATCTCGAGCGCTTTATCGGAAAGTTTCTTGGAAAGAGGAAGTATTGCTGCCTTGTAGGGAGCAAGAGCGGGATGAAGGTGAAGAACTACACGCGTATCACCTTCTCCAAGAGTTTCCTCATCATAAGCGTCAACGAGGAATGCGAGTGCAACTCTGTCAGCGCCGAGAGAAGGCTCGATAACGTAAGGAGTATATCTCTCGTTAGTCTCGGGATCGAAGTAGGTCATATCCTTTCCGGAATGCTTTTCGTGCTGACCAAGGTCGTAGTCGGTTCTGTCAGCTACGCCCCAAAGCTCGCCCCAACCGAAGGGGAAGAGGAACTCAAAGTCGGTAGTTGCCTTTGAATAGAAGCAAAGCTCGTCGGGATCGTGATCGCGAAGACGAAGGTTCTCTTCACGCATACCGAGATTGAGAAGGAACTTATGGCAGTAGTCCTTCCAGTATGCAAACCATTCGAGGTCAGTACCGGGCTTGCAGAAGAACTCGAGCTCCATCTGCTCGAACTCGCGCGTTCTGAATACAAAGTTACCGGGAGTTATCTCGTTACGGAAGGATTTGCCGATCTGAGCAACACCGAAGGGGAGCTTCTTTCTTGTAGATCTCTGTATTGCAGGGAAGTTTACGAAAATACCCTGAGCCGTTTCGGGACGAAGATAAACAGTATTTGTAGAATCCTCGGTAACACCGATAAAAGTCTTGAACATAAGGTTGAACTTTTTGATATCGGCGAAATCCTTACCGCCGCAAAGAGGACAAGCAATATCCTTTTCTTTGATATAAGAAGCCATTTCCTCAAAGCTCCAGCCTGCGGGATTATCATTGAGTCCGTGCTCGAATGCGTAATCCTCAATAAGCTTGTCTGCTCTGTGACGCGCCTTGCATCCCTTGCAGTCCATGAGAGGGTCGGAGAATCCGCCAACGTGTCCCGAAGCTACCCAAGCCTGAGGGTTCATAATGATTGCGCTGTCAAGACCAACGTTGTAACGTGACTCCTGAACGAATTTTTTCCACCATGCGCGCTTTACGTTGTTCTTGAATTCAACGCCGAGAGGACCGTAATCCCATGAGTTGGCAAGACCGCCATAGATCTCGGAACCTGGGAAAATGTAACCTCTGGTTTTGCAGAGAGCAACGATTTTGTCCATTGTCTTTTTGCTGTTTTCCATTTTTATATCTCCGTTTTGTAAATAATTATTTGCATATTAAAGAATTTTACCATAAATCAAGTCTTCGTCAAGCCGTAACGGAATCACGGACTTTTCAACTCCGTGTAAGTTTGCTTCGGACTCTGCGACGACTTCTGCGAACGTAGATGAGTGCCCGTACCAAAGGCCGCCTCTTTTTTCTTCGAAAATAACCGAGAGAACTTCTCCCGATGAAACGATGCCGAACAAAACGTCTTTTCTGACTTCCTTTACAACACGTATAAGCTCCTCGCTTCGCCTGCGTTTTATATCCTCCGGTACTTGATCGGAGAAGCTTTCTGCAGGCGTATTTTTGCGCTTGGAATACGCAAAAACGTGTGCATCGAGGAAACGAGCCTCACGTACAAAGCTAACGGTATTCAGAAAATCTTCTTCAGTCTCTCCGGGGAAGCCTACCATTATATCGGTGGTAAATGTAGCATTTTTTATATTACTTCTGATCTGCTCGATATTCTCGAGGGCAATTTTTCTGTTGTAACGCCTTTTCATCCTGCGAAGAACGGAATCCGATCCGCTTTGTATAGAAAGATGGAAGTGCGGAGCTAGGATATCGAGCCCTTTTACCTTATCTACGAAGTCCTTGCCGACAAGCTCCGGTGCCAAAGATCCGAGTCTTATCTGATTTGCGGATTTTCTATCGTTAAGAAGAACGAGAAGATCGGCAAGACGGAACCCGTTGTTGAAATCCTGACCGTAAGAGCCTGTTTCAATACCGGTCAAAACTACCTCCGGAACTCCGCTTTTTGATAGTGCTTCAACTTCTTCAATAACATCTGCGATATCCTTCGAGCGAACAGAGCCTCTCGCAGAAGGAATAGCGCAGTATGTGCATTTGCATTCGCATCCGTCCTCGATCTTAACGTATACACGTGTTCTAGGACCTCGAGTTATTTTCATTTTTTCAAAAGGCTCTTTTTCTATATCCGTGACCGATATGATCTGTCGCCTTTCGGTAAGTAGCTTTTCCGCGATATCGACAAGATTCATTTTTCCCGCCGAGCCTATTACGGCGTCAACGCCTGCGATAGATGAAACCTCATCCGCCGAACGCTGACTGTAGCATCCGCAGACAAGAACGATAGAATCGGGATTCGATCTCTTTGCGCGCCTTATCATTTGCCGCGATTTTCTATCAGCCTCTGCAGTTACAGTGCAAGTGTTGATAACGTAAATATCGCATACTTCGGTAAAATCCAAAACCGTGTATCCGCGATTTTCGAAGCATTCTGCCATCGCTTCGGTCTCGTATTGAGAAACCTTGCATCCAAGCGTATAAAAGCCAATACGCATCACTTAGTATAAACCTCGGGTTTGAGAATTCCTACAAAGGGAAGCGCGCGGTACATTTCAGCGTAGTCAAGTCCATATCCGATAACGAACTCGTCGGGAATTTCAGTTCCCACGTAGTCGGGAATAAACTTAACCTTACGTCTTGAGGGTTTATCAAGAAGTGTACATGTCTTAACGCTTTTTGCGCCCTTTAACTTGAGATATTTTGTAAGATGAGAGAGGGTGCATCCGCTGTCTATGATATCTTCAATGATCAGGAAGTCGCACTCGTTAATATCAGGACGGATAAGGTCGAGCGAAATGTGTATCTGCCCCGAGGATTCCGTTCCTACGCCATAAGAGGAGACCTTCATGCAGTCAATCTCAACGGGTACTTTGATTTTTTTCATAAGATCACCCATAAATACGAGCGAGCCCTTAAGAATACAAACAAGTACGAGCTTCTTATCGTCACCGGCGTAATCACGATCGATCTCTGATGCTATTCTTGTAACAATCTCATCAAGCTTGTCTTCGCTTATAAGAATGCTTGCAACGTCGTTTTTTAAATCTCTCATTGTATTAGCCTCGCAAATTTTAATGATTATATATTTTAACATAAATAAATAATAAAGTCAATAACCTAAACGAGGAACAAATATCAAATATATTGAATTTTGCTGGACTTTTTTTGTAAACTGTGCTAAACTAGAGTAGTAAATAAAAAAGTGTGATAAATTTGCTATGCGAAATTTGTTAACAAAGAGGAATTTTATGTCGAATATTATAGAAATAAATGATTTTTTTGCTCCCGAGCTTGACGTGTACGTAAGACTTACGGGAGCGGAGCTTAGAAACAAGCTTGAGCCAGAGCGAGGGATTTTTATCGCGGAGAGTCCGACGGTTATTGAGGTTGCGTTAAAATCGGGGTGCGAGCCGATATCTCTATTAACCGATAAAAGACTACTGACGGGTTCGCTTGATAATATATTATCGCTTGTCGGAGATGTACCGATTTATGTTGCGGAAAGAGAAGTTTTAAAGGATTATACCGGATTTGAATTAACACGGGGGGCGCTTTGCGCTATGAAAAGACCAATGCTGCCAAGCGTTGAAGATGTTTGCCGCGATGCGAAAAGAATTGCCGTTCTTGAAGGCGTTTGCGATGCGACAAATATCGGCGCGATATTCAGATCGGCTGCTGCGCTCGGTATAGATGCTGTTATTCTGACTCCCACTTGCTGTGACCCTATGGTAAGACGCGCGGTAAGAGTAAGTATGGGAACTGTTTTTCAGATTCCTTTCGCACGTATAGGTACTTCTCATAAAGATTGGCCCTTACCGTCAATGGGAATTTTAAAAGATCTCGGCTTTACCACTTGCGCTATGGCACTCTCGGATAATTCTGTTAGTATAGCCGACCCCGTGTTGAAAAAACAAGAAAAACTTGCTATAATTCTCGGTACGGAGGGTGACGGACTTTCGAAATCTACTATAGCGGAATGCGACTATACCGTAAAAATACCGATGTATCACGGTGTTGATTCCTTGAACGTTGCCGCAGCAAGCGCGGTGGCATTCTGGCAGCTTGCGGGTAATAGATGATTTTTTACTTCTGTTTTTTTGTGAGTTGAGTATTTGACGGATACGCTTTTTGCCTCTGATTATAATTTAAAAATCAAAGTTTTATGAAATTGTTAAAAAAGACTTGACAAAACAGAAAAAATAATATATAATGTATTCTGCTTTCGTATGGTCGTTTTGTAATACGAAAAGGACGTTAGTAATTAAACAAGGAGGTGCAGTTCAATGAAGAGAACATATCAGCCTAAGAAGAGACAGAGAAACAAAGAACACGGTTTCAGAAAAAGAATGGCTACAGCAAACGGTAGAAAAGTTCTTAAGAGAAGACGCGCCAAGGGAAGAGCTCGTCTCACCTATTAATTCGGTCACAAACAGAAGTGACGTACAAATCCTCCGATAAGTAGCGCTTCGAGTGCATTTATCGGGGTTTTTGTTTTGAAGCTGAAATATCCGGTAAAAATAAAAGAGATAACTCCTTTTAAGCCGTATAAAAATTTGCGGCTTGCCAATACCAATTCGAACCGAATAAGCTCGCATTCTTGTGCGGTTCGAATTGGTATTGGCACCGGATGACCGAATAAAGAAAAAGCTTATGGAGATTATATGAAATTCAGAGCTATTAAAGAAAACCATCTCTTCGGAAAAGCATACGCAAAAGGCAAGAGAGCAGTGACGTCGGCTCTTGCGGTATACCTTTTGCCTGACTATGCAGCGAAGAGACTCGCAAAAAACGACACTAGAGGGCAAACAAAAAACCGTTACGGAATAACGGTATCAACAAAAATTGGCGGCGCAGTTACGAGAAGCCGATGCCGTAGGATAATCCGAGAGGGCTTGCGCTCTATCGAGAAACGCGGTACTTTGAAACAGGGCTATCTCATAGTTATTGCAGCAAGGAGCTCTGCGCCGAAATTGAAGAGCTACGATATCGAGAGAAATCTCGATGAAGCATTCGAAAAGCTCGGAATGTATGAAAAATGAAATACGTAATGATTGGACTTTTGAAGTTCTACCAGAAATTTATCTCTCCAATAAAGCCCAGCTGCTGCAGATTTACACCGACCTGCTCTACCTACGCTATTGAAGCTTTCAGGAAAAGAGGATTTTTCGTCGGTTTTATTCTGACGGTCTGGCGAATTTTACGATGTAATCCGTTTTGCAAGGGCGGGTATGATCCCGTACCCGAGCGAGGCTTAAGAAATCCAAAGGTGGAGAGCTGCGCTGTCGAATGCGCGGAAAATGCAGATTCCGAGACGACACAAAATAATTCAGAAAAGGAAAATTAAAGTTAAATGCTTGATTGGCTTTATAACCTGTTAGGTACTATGCTCGCATGGTTCTCGAGCGTTACCGGAAGCTACGCGATTGCGCTCTTGCTTTACGCGTTGCTTTTCAAAATCGTATTCCTCCCGTTCTCAATTAAACAGCAGAAAAACCAGATCGCTATGGCGAAGCTTACTCCCAAAATCGAAGCTATTCGCGCCAAGTACAGAGGAAGAACCGACCAAGTTACAATGCGTAAGCAGCAGGAAGAAATTATGGAGCTTCAGAGAAAGGAAGGATACAGTCCGCTTTCGGGTTGCCTTCCCATGCTTCTTCAGATGCCTATTATCATCTTCCTTTATAATGTTATCAGAAATCCGCTTTCATATCTTGCGAAGCTTCCCGAAGGCGTAATGAACGTTATCAACAGTGTTCTTAATCCCGACCCCGACGGAAAGCTTGATCAGATAAGTCTTGCAGGTAAGCTTTCAAATCTTAGGGTTACTGATATTGAAAAATACGGTGAATTAACCACAGCTCTTGAAGGCAGCGGTATGACTCTTCCCGAAATAATCGATAAGCTTCCTAATTTCAATCTTTGGGGACTTAATCTTGCGGAAACTCCCAAGATTGCAAGCTGGCTTGTTCTTATCCCGATCCTCGCGGCAGGCTTCCAGTGGTTTACAATGTTCCTCTCTCGTAAGATGAACGGTAACCCTCAGATGGCAACAGCGGATCAACAGACCCAGATGTCGATGCGTATGATGGATCTAATATTCCCCGCAATGACTATCTGGCTTACCTTCAGCTTCTCGGCTATGATGGGTCTTTACTGGATATATCAGTCGATAATCGGTATTATTCAGATGATCATCCTCTCGAAGCTTATGCCTATTCCGAAGTTTACCGAAGAAGAAATAAAGGCTATGCAGAAGGAAGCTAAAAAGGCGGCAAAAGAACAGAACGCTATTATGAAAACTCAGCCTAAGTACAAATCTCTTCATTATATAGATGAAGACGATTACGAGGAGCTTCCTGAGGTTAAATCGACCGATAAAAAGAAGAGCGATCAGCCAAGCAGCTCCGACAGACCCGAAATCAAGGATTAGTATTAAAAGTATTAGAAAGAGGCATTATAATGTTAAAAGAAATAATTGCAACCGGTAAAGATATCACCGTAGCAAAAGAAAATGCGAGAGCGGCGCTCGGCGCAGGTCCTCTCGATGATGTTAATTTTGAAATAATCGACCTTGGAAGCCGCGGTTTCCTTGGATTTATGGCTAAGCCCGCAAAGGTAAAGGCTACTATTGAAGTTCCGGACGTGCACGAGCCCAAGCAGAGAAAGGAGCGCCCCGTACGCGAGAAGGAAAATAAAGAAACCAAAGAGAATAAGGAAAATCAGGACGGCGCAAAGAGTAACGAAAATAAGGAAGCTCATAGGCCGAACCACAATAACAAAAAGCGTAACAATAATCACAAGAAGCACGAAAATAAGAAGCGTGAGGATCATTCCCAAGAAACCGTTAAGTCTACCGTAATTCCCGAACCGGAGCTCAAGATGGAGCGCCGTGAGGTTGCTGAAGGTGAGGATATGTCTTACGATTTCGTAAAGACGGTTATCGCTGATATCGGACTCAAGGCAGAGGCTGAGCTCTATGCTTGCGAGGACGGAACAAGAAGAATCACCATCGTTGGTGAGGATGCATCCACTCTTATCGGTCATCACGGAGATACGCTTGATGCGCTTCAGTATCTTGCAAATCTCGCTTCCGCAAGAAAGAACATCAAAGGTGAGCGCGATAAGAGCCGTGTAACTCTTGATATTGAAGGCTACAGAGCGAAGAGAGAAGAAACTCTCAGAGCACTCGCGCGCCGTATGGCAGCTAAGGCTCTTCGTAACAGAAGAAGCGTTATGCTCGAGCCCATGACTCCCTATGAGAGAAGAATCATTCACTCCGAGATCCAGGGCATCGAGGGTGTTTCTACCAACTCAATTGGTTCTGACAGTAACAGAAAGATCGTTATCTTCCTTACTGACAAGAAGCCTCAGGGGATATTCGAAGAGGAAGAAACCGTAACTCCTCTTAAGACGGAATTCGCGCCCGATGCTGACGACGTTACTGACAGTGTTGAGGCTGTTGAGTCCTCGGTTACATCTGATGAGGAGACCGAAGGTGAGACTGTAATTCTTGAGACCACTCATCCCGCAGAGGACTATTCTCTCGACGGCGAGGATGAGGATGACGATAAGTAATATGTTCCACGGAACAACAATTGCAGCAATTTCAACCCCACCCGGCAAGGGTGGGGTTGCGGTTATAAGGATATCGGGTGATGATGCACTCGGTATTGCCAAAAAAATATTCCGTCCACGTGGAAAAATAAGTCTTGAAAAAATCATACCGCGTATACAGATATACGGAGATATTCTTCATTTAAATGAGCAGATAGATGACGGCCTTCTGACATATTTTCCGGCCCCTAATTCATACACGGGTGAGGATGTTGTAGAGATATCCTGCCACGGCGGTATATTGGTTACAAAAATGGTGCTCGAGAGCGCATTTATTGCGGGTGCCGTGCCTGCAGAGCGAGGAGAATTTACAAAAAGAGCCTTCGTTAACGGCAAGCTGACTCTTACCGAGACCGAGGCTATAAGTATGCTTCTTGAAGCAGAGAGTACCGCGCAGGTAAAACTCTCTCGAGAAAAATCGAGAACTAAGCTGAAAGCCGCTACCGAAGAGATAAGGGGTGACCTTGTGTCAACTCTAAGTTCGGTTTTTGCAAGAATCGATTACCCCGATGAGGACCTCGGTGAAATGACATCGGGCGAGGTGCTTGAATCGATACTTGATGCAAAGCGCAAGGTGGACGAGCTTCTTTCAACCTATAAAACGGGTAAAGCCGTTATGCTTGGCGTTTCTACGGTTATCTGCGGTAAGCCGAACGTTGGTAAAAGCACGCTTTATAACCTTCTTGTCGGCGAGGATGCCGCGATAGTTACCGATATTCCGGGAACAACACGAGATGTTCTCGAGAAAAACGTACCTCTTGGAAACGTGATGCTTAAACTTTATGATACGGCTGGTATACGAGAGGGAAAAATTGACACGGTTGAGGCTATAGGTATTGAGCGTTCCATGGAGAAAATAGAATCCGCGGAGCTCGTGCTTGCATTGTTCGATTCGAATTCCGAGCTTGATTGTGAAGACGTTAGGATTGTTAAAGCTTTGAGTAATACATCTGCTGTAAAAATCGGAATTTTAACTAAAAGCGGTGAAAATGTAAACAATAGTTCTCCGGAATCGGATAATATCAGTGAAAAGAACGAAAAACAACTTTTGAATAGCGGATTTGAGAAGGTGCTCAGAATCTCGGCAAAAGAGAGAGCTGCTGACGCAAAGGATCAACTTTCAAAGATCGTTGATTCGCTCTTCTGCAATGAAAAAATAACGATAGGTGAGGATGCGGTCGTTTCGTCAGCCCGTCAGTATGCCGCGCTCGTCAGAGCCGCAGACTATCTCTCGACCGCGGCAGATGCAATCAAAATAGGGCTGCCTGAGGATGCCGTAAGCTCCGACGTTGAGCTTGCGCTAGGCGCAGTATCCGAGCTCGACGGCAGAGCGGTCAGTGAAGAGGTTGTAAGTGATATCTTTGCAAAATTCTGCGTTGGAAAATAGGCTTTATGCCATTTTGAGGTTTTGTCGGAGTTCTAGTCAACAGTCTGCGTTTTTTATTTTATGATTAAGCTACCGATGCCCTCAATTTCCTTCGTAAGACTTAAGCCAAGCGCCATGCAAATGATGATAACGGCGCCGATGCCGAGCATTCTTTTCATAATTGACCTCCAAATTTATTCTTTAGTTTTAATCTTCCCAAAACTTTAATTTTGATACGTAAAGCGAGAAGAAAATGGAAAATAAACGTTTCTCAAAAAATGATAACGGCTTTGTATGCAAAAACTGCGGTAAGGAGATTTTGCCTCTCGGATATACTTCAAGGAATCATTGCCCGTTTTGTCTTTGTTCTCTCCACGTCGATATAAACCCCGGAGACCGCGCAAATCCCTGCTGCGGAATTCTTCGCCCTGCCGGTGCAGAGCCGGATTCGAAACGTGGGTATATAATCATTCATAAGTGTGAGAAGTGCGGTGCCGTCGTTCGTAACAGAGCTGCGCACGAAGCTAAAGTTCAGCCCGATGATCTCGATCTGATAATCAAGCTGACAGCATATCATTAGTTAGAATAGATGGTTTAGGGGGACTTGTGCGACAAGTCCCCCTAGTTTTTTTCTATCTAACTATTTAACTCTCGCTGTCGATATCCTGCCAGAAGTCATCGAGTCTTTCGCGAAGCTCTCGTGCGTCGGAGAGAAACTGCATGCCCGACCAAAGCGAGGGCATTATTTTTTTATAAAGCGGATCGTTGAAGCGGTCATCGATAAGAACGATAACGCCTCTGTCACTTTCGGTTCTGATAACACGTCCTGCAGCCTGAAGAACTCTATTCATACCTGGGTAGAGGTAAGCATACTCGGTACCCGACTCGAGTTTTTCCTGGTAATATGCTGCGATAGCCTCGCGCTCGTATGAGAGTGCGGGCATACCTATTCCGACTATGACGGCGCCTATGAGCTTATCCCCGGCGAGGTCGATACCCTCAGAATAAATTCCGCCCATAACGCAGAATGCGGCAAGATAATTACCGTCTTCCTTTGAGAATTCGGCAAGGAAATTTTGCTTTTCCTTTGCCGTCATATCGGGCGTTTGCAGAATGATATTTATCTTTGGATATTTCTTTTTAAAGGCATCGCAAAGCATTTTTGAATATGCGAAGGAAGGGCAGAATATCATATAATTTCCGCGCCTTGCGGAAAGAGTTGCGGCGATAACTCTGCAAACTGCGGCGAGAGAATCGTCGCGCTCGGAGAACCGCGTGGTAATGGTATTCATAACCGAAACGCAGAGCTGCTCATTTGCGAAAGGTGAGTCGAGTGATAGTGTCAATGAGGAATTATCCCCCCCGAGAACAGAACGGTAATACTCAATTGGGGAGAGCGTTCCCGAGAAGATAACCGCGCTTCTTCCAAGCTCCAGACGTGAACGAATAACCGTACCCGTGTCAAGACAAAATAGCTTTGCACGGAGCTCATCACCGTCAAGAAAAACGAACAACTCGAAGGAGTCGTCAAATCTGCATAGCGCAGAATAGAACTTCTTTACTTTAAATAAATAGTCCCTTATATAAGCAATTCTTGCATTTTTTTCATCATCTCTTGCGGCAAAATTTGCAAATAATTCATCCTCGGCTATTGCCGTCAGATTATCGAAAACAGAATAGAAAATACCGGGAATATCGCGAGAATGATACGCCCCGTGTGAGATTCCGTCTTTATCCTTTCTTATTTCATCACGCAAGAGGGGGAGGAGGGTTTCTTTAAATATTTCCGTAGCTTTGGCAGAGGCTTTTTTTAATAACGAAAGCTCGCCGAGAAGCTCTGTAGAAGATAGATCCGAAAGAGAAATCTCAGCGCTGTACATTTCTCTTGCGCGCTCACCGAGGTTATGCGCCTCGTCGATAAGAAACGTATAATTTCCGCCCGTGGAGAAAAATCTTCTGATATATACCTGTGGGTCAAAAAGATAATTAAAGTCGCAGATTATAACATCGCAAAGCTCGGCATAAGTCAGTGATAGCTCGTAAGGGCAAACGCAGTATTCCGCGGCGTATTTTGACACGTCATCGGGGGTAACAGTGGCAATTTTTGCATCAAACAGAGCAAAAACTGCCCTTTTCATATTGTTATTCTTGAATGTTTCGCAAAGCTTTTTGCTCTCCTTGCAAAGATGATCTCTTTTACAAAGCTTATCCTTTGCTATAAGTGTTACAGAACGTATAACAGCCCCTTTTTCCGTCATTGCCACTATACATTCCGTTGCAGCTTTGGCTGTGGTCTGCTTTGGTGTTAAGTAAAACACCTTTTCGCACTTTTCTTTTCCAAGCGCTCTTATTGCGGGGAAGAGGGCAGAAACAGTCTTTCCCGTGCCGGTAGGCGCTGTTCCGTATAGCACGTTACCCTTGGCAATGGCGCGGTATGCCGCCCTGATAAATTCGTCTTGCCCCGCTCTCGGTTTTCCGTAAGGGAAGGGGACTTTTGCCATCGAAGGCAGTCTTTCCGTAACTCGCTCTATTTCGGCTCTTCCCGCATCGTGAAGCTCGGCGCAACACTTGTCGAAAAAGGCAAAAATCTTTGAACGGGTGAGTGTTTCTTCAATTATTTCTGTCTCTCGGGTCTCCTCAGCCACGAACACCGTGCGTATTTTGAAGTCCTGACACGTGTTAGTTTTCAGATAAATCGCCGCAAGCATAAGCGCCTCGCCCTTAGCTTGCTTTATAACTTCTTTTTTCTTTACGTCGCGAATAGTTGGAATAACGCTTACGTGATGCAGCGTTTCGTTTTCTATTTTAGCGGCAGTACCGTGAAGTCGGAAGGCGTAACCTCCGCTTTCGAATTCACATTGCAAGGGTACCGCGTCGTCATTTGAGTATCCTTCTGGGAGAAGCTCGGATAAAAGCTCGGGCTCTTCCGCATCATGCGGTGAATATGCTGAAATGCCCCGTCTTGCGGTGCTTACCGTTTCGCGAACACTGACAGTGAGTAAATTCATGCTTATATCGTATTTCATCGGCTTCTCCTTTCAAGTTGATTTTATCTAGTTTAACACAGCAAAAGATTGCTGTCAAGTGCAGTAATCGCTATTTTTGTGATGCTTTTTTTATGCGCTAATATATCTATGAATGAAATTTGGTGAAAACATACAAAAGAACCTTTATATTTTGTAATTTTTCGTGCATTGACTTTAACGCTAGTAATAATATATAATATAGTTAGGTATAATTTTGCCAATATTGACATCAAATGCGAAATAAAAACGTAAAGGAGAATACGTAAATGAAAAAGCTAAGCAAAATAATTGTTCTCATTCTTTCGCTTGCCATTCTTTGCGGAGCGCTTGTTATAGCGGTCAATGCTGACGATACGGCATACGACCTTGCCTCTGCGATAGATGAAGCAACGGCTGATGGGAACGGAAGCAAAACCGTTAAGCTGACTGGGGATGCAAAGCTCAGCGAAGCGTATATCGTAGACAAGGATCTTACGATAGACCTGAACGGCTATACCTTCAGCTATAATGACGAAAATGCTTTCGTAGTGAAGGAAAACGCTACCCTCTCTATTATCGGTGAAGGAAATCTTAATCTCGCCGGTATGATAGCAAGTGCGGATAATGCCGAAGCAACTCCCACGATAAAAATCGAGGGAAGCGGTAATGGTATTAACATCAACCATAGCGGTAGCGTAAGCGGAAGAATAGTTTCTGTAGTTGCCGGAACCGTTAGTCTTAAAAACTTAAAGGTAGTATCTACCGTTGATGAAGGAAATGCGAAGAAGTACACCGCGTTATTCGAAACGGTTTACAATACCAACGCAAAAGTAGATATGACCCTTGACAACGTTGAAATGCATCACGATGTGAAGACGATCGGCACCTTCTTCCTTGTATCTGTTGCAGGTAAGGAGTCGCATCTTACCGTAAGAAATTCCGTAATGTATACGCAGAACTCGGGTATCTTCCTTGGTGAAGCCGAGGCTAAGAAGGAGACTGACGAGGTCGCTCTTTTTGAAAATTCCAGACTTTACTGCGTAGCGGATTATGAAACTACTACCATCTACGGCTTCTTCCTTGAGGGTTATAACTGGGCTCACGTAGGTACCGTAGGTCAGGTAAACGTTAAGGACTCATTCGTAGAGGTTGCGGGCAGACCCTTCTATGCATCCTACGAAAGCAGTGCAAACGGTGTTACCGCTACCATAAACCTTTATAATACCGAGGCTCGTTGTATCGGTACAAACGGAAGCAACCATAGCGAAGTGTTTGCAAGATATATCAATGTAACTGCTGATAAAGATACGAAGATCAGTGCTGCTCAGAAGGATAAACACTTGATATTTAGCTCGGATAATACTTCCGTTACCGTAGAGGTCGGAACCAGAATAAACATTCTTTCGTATGCGACGGACGCTTCGTACGGTGTTATATATCCCGACGGTAAAATAGGAGTAAGCGATGCTTATGCTTGGGTATATGATCCGGCAGGCGATCCTCTTTACCCCTACGTTCTTGTTGAAGCGGCGTCCGTTCCTGCGAATGCTCCTATTTATACTGTAAATTACACCTTTGAGGCGATTGGCGCAACTCCTCCCGTTGCTGACGACGATACTACGTACGGTTGGCTCTTCCAGGCAAATTCCTCAAAGACTTACTTTGACTCGGAGACCTTCAAGAACAATGCCACGGGAATGCAGTTCGACATCAAGGCGGGCTCGATATATAAGGGTTCGGTTATCGGTAACAGCTACGTTAAGTTTGTAGTTACAGAGCATTCGGCTAATAACACACATAGAGTTGATAACGTTGCCAACGAGATCTCTTACGGAACAGACCCGTATATGATCATCGGCGGAAATATGAACTATACAACGAATAAGGCTCACGTACAGGAAGAAGGCGGATATACGAGAGCTAAAGTTGCTATTCTTGACTTCGACTTCGGTACGGATTCGGATAAGGGTTATCCGATAATGAAAGTGCAGTCTCAGGCGAGAAAAACCTCTAGCGGCGGCAATGCTACGACGGGTGACCTCTTCCAGATTTCCAATGACGGAACGTTATCGCCCATTGACGGCAAGATCAGCAACTGGGATAACAGTGTAACTCTTAATCCCGCGGGCGAATGGAACCACGTAACGGTTGTTATTTATACCGACCCTACGCTCAACGGAAATAAGGGTGCCGCTCATATTTACGTTAACGGTCAGCATCTTGTTGATTCTCAAGCATACGGCGATGCAAACCAGGCATACATAATGGGTCTTCGTTTCAATATAGTAAACGGCGTATCGCATCCGCTTGATGCTTCAGTATGTTTCGATAATATTTCACTCAGAGCATACAGCGAGTATCTTTATGAGGGTGAGACCGATGCGGACAGCGCAAACGGCGTTGCTGGAAATTATCTCCCCGATAATTACGTAACCTCTTCTCCTGCATATAAATTTATCGTTCCTCAGTACTCGGTAGGCGGTGTTTCATTAGATCTTAGCATCAATGAAGCGCTTGCGTATGCGGCAAGCTTAGGCAAGCCACTCGAGCTTCTTAAGGATATCAAGCTTCCTCAGATTGTAAATACCGACGCTGAGATAATAACGAACGGTTATGAATTCAATCTTGATCCCGCTTCGTCCTCGTGCGTTGTAACGTATGACGAAAACGGAAATCCCTTGAAGTTCAGCTTCAATAGCGCTTATGATGCGTATAAGGTTAACCACTATTGGTATACCGGAGCGTACGGTGACGTATCTCAGATGAGAAATGATGACTACTACGATAAAACGGTCGTAGGTATCGGTCAGGTTCCCACTCCCTTGGTAGCGGCTCCCGAATACGTTGCCGCAAGCTCTACTGTGTTCAAGAAATTTGAGGGTTGGTCTACTGACCCCACAGCTGCAAAGGGTGAAGACCTGAGCGCGGTAACCATCTCCTACGCGATCGCGCAAGGAGATGAGCCTGTATACATCTATCCTATTTACAGTGATATAAATGTTGACTTCAACGCTTACGTTGTTAAGAGCGATAAGTCTGTTACAGGTATTTCGTACAGTGATGCCGAAACAAAGAATCTTTATAAGAACCTTACTGACGGAGAAACTCTCGTTCTCCTTGCCGACTTTAATCTTAACGAGGGTAATATCAAGTTTGACAATCCCGGTATTGACCCCGGCGTTGAGGTAGACAACGAGTATACCGACGATGAGCTTGAAACGATGAAGGCAAATTCCGCGAAGCTCGCGGTTGACGTAAACGGCTTCAAGTGGATGCTTTCCGTAGGCGGTAACGTAGCTCAGGTTTCGAGAAACACTACTCTTACAATATATTCTTCTCGCCCCGGCGCGTACATTTACTCCAGAGGATATAAGGAAGGCGATAAGCTTTACGGTCAGCGTATGTTCGCGATCTACGGCGGAACGGAGAACGTTAACCAGAAGGGCAATGTATATAACGCTCATATCAATATCGGTACTACGACTGTTGGTGACGTTACCTATCCCGGAAATAACCTCACAATTAACGGCGGCGTTATCCTTGAGGGTATTGTAGGAGATAACTCCTGCTCGATCCACGCGAATAATATTCTCGCACTCAGAGGAACTAACGACTCCTCGGGAATGATCATGACGAGATACTACGACGGTGAGATCATCGTTAAGGATTCCATTTTTATAGGTCCTACCTGTGATAATCTTATAGACCTTAAGAGCTATGACGTTAGCAGTAAGCCTGCAAACGGACGTCAGAATGGTTTTGAAGGCATTATTATGACTCCTTACGTGTTTATCGAGGATTCTATTTTCATTAATCAGAATAAACTTTCGTCCGGAAATTCCGGATCACTTATCGGAAACAACGGAGATTATAAGGATAACGTATGCCTTAAGTTTGAGAACGTTCTTACCAACGGAAGACTTAACGGATCTAACGAAGGTTCAAGAAACTTCATTGGTACGGGTGTTGGAGCGTACAACTATGCGGTTGGAACTAATGCTCCTTATGAGAAGGCTTACTTCAATCAGCCCCTGACGTTTAATTACTACGGCGCTATGGCTGATCCCGATGCTCATATGATTGCTGTTCAGTATCCTTACGCATCCGGCGGAAAGGTTATTGACGATAGATACTATTACGTAGTAGAGTCCGGCTACGAACACCTCGTTCCGGCTGATGCCGCAGGCTATCTTGTTCTTCCCGTTATCGAGAAGATGTCCGGCTCTATAGATGAAGGAACAATCCGCTCCGTAACTGTAAACGATATCGAAGGCAATAGAGTTGCTACGAGAAAATTCGTTGTTGGCGGTAATCCCAACGTTGCATCTACCGCAACTATTCCTTCTGTAACTCTCGGCGCTCTTACTCTTGTTCACAATGGAACTTATTCTCCCATACTTCCCGAAGGCGTTGTAGAGGATATAACCATTACTGCAAATTATGACGTAATTGTAAATCTTGGCGGATTCAAGACAAGTATGACTATCGGCTCAGACCTCATACTTAACTTCTACGTACCTGCTGAATACTCCGAGCAGATTTCGGGTGTAGCCTATGCAGGCGAGGTGCTTGTTGGTACCGACGCTGAAGTTGAAGGCGTAGCATACGTTGTTTATAGCGTAGCCATCGCTGCAAAGGATGCTGCAAATGATGCGGCATTCGTAATAGGCCTTTCCGACAGCACTAACGCTAATATCGGAACAGTATATGCAAGCTACGACGTAAACGTAAGCCTTATCAATTACTTCGAAACCATTCTTAAGAATGAAGCAGCGGAGTACACCGAGGCTGACTTAATGATGACGTGGTATACACTTAATTATATTAACGAAGCAGGTAAATACTTCGACGGTGAAGTTAACGAAGATGTTTCGAATATACTTTCTACGTATGCTGACGTAGTAGGTGTAGCAGAGCGCGTTTACGAGAACGTTCTTGAGGATACCGGACTTTCCGCAGCATTTACCAGCGTATCTCTCAAGCTTGAAGAAGCACCTAAGTTCATATTCGCTGTTAAGGCAGGCTTTGCAGGAACTGTAACCGTAACATCTGGTGCAGGTACATATACCTTCACAGTTGAAGCATCCGAAACGGCAACCAAGCTTACCGTAGAAGGACTCAAGGCATACGAGCTTGCAGAAACCTTGACCGTTGCGGTAAACGGCACTATCGGTGAAGAAGCAGTTGCAATTGAAAACGGCCAGATCAATCTTGCAACCTTTGCAAATTACCATAGCGTAAACGCAGCAGAGGATGAAGATTCCGCAGAAGTTCTCGATCTTGTAAATGCTCTTTACGATTACGTAGACGCTGCAGAGCAGTATAAAGCGGGCACGCTTAAGAAGCCCGAGGTTAACGAGCCCACCGACGAGCCCACTGACGAGCCCACTGACGAGCCCACAGATGAGCCCACCGACGAGCCCACAGATGAGCCCACAGATGAGCCCACCGACGATACAACAACCTAAGGCGGCACCACCTAAGATAACAACCCGTACGGCGGGAGCAAGCACTCCCGCCGCAATCTCAAAAATATCTCCTCATAAAAAAGGAAGCCGCGCGGCTTCCTTTGGGCGCTTTTTTCAAAGCGCCCGATAACGTAACTGAATTTTCAATTAATTTATCTTAATAATGGATTTATTAGCAAATGCTTATAAATATAATTTGATTAAGGAGAAAAAAACAAATGAAAAAGCTCAGCAAAATTCTAGTTTTAGTTTTAGCTGTTGCTCTCATCTGCACGGGACTTGTTCTCGCGGTAAGCGCAGATGATACGACCGTTGATCTCGCGGCTGCAATAGATACTGCAGTAGCAGATGAAAACGGTATGACAACAGTAAAACTCGAAGGTAACGCTACGCTTGCTACGGCGTATACGGTTGCCAAAGACCTTACCATTGACCTTAACGGCTACACGCTTGCATCAAGCGCTGAAGTTATGTTCGAGGTTTCAGGTAGTGTAAAATTCAACATAATCGGTGAAGGAACGATCAATGTTGAAGGTATGGTATTCCGTACCGCAAGCGGTGCCGCTCCTACGGTTACGATTGAAGGTAAAGCAGGCACAGAAGGTATCGATATCAATCATACCGGTAGTTCTAGTGTACGCATTGCTTACGTTCTCGGCGGAACTTCAACCTTTAAAAATCTTAATGTAATTTCTACCGTTTCGGGCGGAACTCAGTGGGAATCCTTCTTTATGATGGAAAAAAGCGCATCTGCCACAGGTGCGAAAATGTACTTCGATGAAATGTACTTTAAGTGTGATACTGTAAGCGCGAACAACCCCGGACAGAGCGTATTCCAGCTTTCCGGAAAAGGTTACATTTCGATAAAGAATTCTCAGGTTTACAGTACTTCAACTATCCTTGTTGGCGGTTATTCTAACGCTGAAAAAACAGATGATACTATTGTGGACGTTATTGATTCTGTTTTGTATGCTCATCCTAAATATACGTCAAAGCGAGCTTTTTGCATGCTCTTCTCGGAAACAAGTGATTGGGAGAAAAATGCTAACGTTAAAGGTATAGTTAATATCAAAGGTTCGTTTCTTAACGGCCCTTACAGAGTTTTCGTAACCGGTCACACCCAGGCAAGCGAGGGTGGAAATGACATTTTGATAAATGCTGTTGATTCCGTTATTCAGTGTGGAGGAGCTAATAGCTCCGGAGATGCAGGAGCGGATTTCGCAAGAGGAAGAAAGATCAAGCTTACCATAACGGGCAATAGTATTTATACTTCTCGTTCACTTGCTGCGACTATAAATGGTTCTACATTAACAGCAGGTAATGGTGTAAGAACAAATTCTACCTCAAAACCCACTTTCCCATCAGACGGAACATATACGGTAGTATATGATCCTGTTGGTAATAAAGATTATCCCTACGTAGTAGTTAAAACGCATGATTCCAATGGAAATGCAATAGAGGGTGCACTAACAAGTGCTACGTATTCCGTTGGAAATGGCAACTATCTTTATATCACAGGCTTTGAGGATGTACGTTCTAAAGCTTCCCAGAACCTTGGCGGTTGGTTTATGCAAGATGGTAAATCGTCGGGTATTGATGGAACAATTGCTAGTAATTCCGAGCTGGGTTGCAAGAAAGGTTCTCTTGGCGAGAGCTATGTAAACGGTGATACTTATCTTAAATATTGGGTAAATCCTCTCGATCCCAATAATCCTACGGAAATCCGTAACTTTGGAACTGAATCAACGTCTAATAATGACCCATTCTTTGTCTTTGGTGGAAATAGACCTGATGATACAAAGGACCATATAGGACTTAAGTATAGATATGCTTCCGGAGATAATCGCGCTAAGGTTGTAGTCTTTGATATGGATTTTGCTACAGATTCTTATCTTGGATATTCAGAATTCAGTATTAATATTAATGCAAGAAAGCGTTATACTCCTGCAACTGCAGATGCGGAAGCAGTAAATGGAGGATCTCCTTATCAAAACGGATATAAGATTTATTTTGATAACTCCGGTAATATATCTCTTCAAAATGGTTTTGTTGCTGCAGAGAATCATGTAACTAAGCTTAATGATATAGGTGAATGGAATCATATTACCGCAGTATGTTATACTGATCCCGGTGTTTCCGAAGGAAGAGTATATTATTACATAAACGGTTCGTATCTTGGATATTCCAGAATTTATAAAGATAATTATTGTTATCTTCAGGGCTTCCGTGTGGATGTTCGTAACGATGTTGATCAGCGAGTTGGATCTTCGATAATATTTGATAATCTTATGGTAAGAGCTTATGCTGATTATATAGATACCACCAAAGAATCGGATGGTACAAGTGCTATCGGTGTCCATGTTCCCGAGTCTTATCTTCTTGATTTTATGACCGCGCAGAAAAAGGGTGACGTTGGAACTTCTATCGTTGCCGGTGGACGTACGTTTGACAATCTTGACGATGCATTTAAATATGCAACCGAAAAGAATGTAAATGTTAAGTTGAATGATTCGCTGTTCTCGCAGACTGTATGTGAAAACGGTCAGGTATTCACAAACGGCAATAATATTCCTGTTGATCCCGCATCATACGGCTTCGCTGTTGACGGTGATAAGTACACCTTCAGCGAGGATTACTGGTACAATGCATACTGGTATAACGGAGCTCTTAAGGATCTTGCCGAGATGGCAGATGATGCTAACTACGTTAAGGAAGTAGTTAAGCTTGGATTTGAGCTTGACCACGAAAACCTCTTCACCGAAGAAACAAAAGACTTCACTCTCCTTCAGTCCATAACTCAGGACGGTTGGGCGTATGATTATCTTGCTACCGAGAAGGTAACGGCGCTCGTTCCCACACTTGCCGAGCTTGAAGCAGCTAAGGAATATGAAAACAGAGCAGTAAGATTCTATCCCGTAATCACCGCAATTGATATGATCTATTATATCAAGAATGCAGAGGGAACTATTTATAACGGCGGTGTAAATTTAGATGTAGCGATTGAAGCATTAAAAACGATTACAGCGAATGATACGCTCGTTCTTCTTGATAATATAGTTATTGATGAAAGCGTTGCTATCTCTTCGACCGCAGACGCGCCCAAGGTTCTTAACGTTGACCTCAATGGTAAGACGCTTTCCGCAGGTGCGGCAGGAACTCTCTTTGAAATTGGCGCTTACACCACTATGAATGTTTATTCCTCTGTTGCGGGCGCTCAGCTTATCTCAGCAGTAGCAAACGCTTCAGGCACAGTTACCGGCGGAAGCACGTTGTTTGCAATTACCGACGGAACCAAGACGGATTCCGGAAGTTATTACTTTGCAAACGATGCTATATATGCAAATCTTGGAGCAAGCAGAGCAGACGTTAACGAAGTTTACGTAAACGTTGGTAAGTTTGGCGATATCCCCGGCTCAAATATGACACTTGTTGCAGATAGACTCTTCTACGGTCACAAGGGTGGCGAGAACTGCGTTATGATCTCCGACGGTGTTAATGTTATGGCTCCCACAGCCTCGGGAACCATACTTGATGCATATGTTTTCGATGGCGATCTCATCTTCAAGAACGGTATCATCTTCGCTCCTTATAAGGATAATATAGTTAATGCTACGGCATTCTCCTCTAACAGTAAGCTAAGCGGAACGAGATATGCAGGCTTTGAGGATGTTACTATTACCTCAAATCTTTTGCTTGAAAACGTCATTATTATCAATAATGTTGCAGGCATTTCCGATGGAAAGACTAATAATCCTGTAGTATCAAATAACGGTGACAATAAACACGTTGCTATAACCTTCAAAAATGTTGTAACAACGGGTAGACTTAATCCTTCTAACGAAACCAGAAACTCCATGGACGGCTTCGTAGCCGCAGAGATTCATGCTTGTACCGGCGCTAATCCTACTGCTGGTACTATAACTGCAATATGCAACATTCCTATGACATGGCAGAGCATTGATCTCGGTATCACCGAGTCCGTGCTTACGTTCAATATCCCCGCATATAATTCCGAAAGCGGAGAATTTGCGAACTACGCAACCTTCAATATCGCAAATAACGGCGCATCTGTTGAGGGACTTACAAATGCTTACGTTCTTCCCGTACTTACCGGCGCAACAATTTATGCAGATGACGCAGTTAAGGTTAGCTGGAAGGGACTTGGTTCGAACGAAAATGCAAAGACCGAGTATTACGTATCCGGCACGGCATACGTGGCTATAACCGCTCCTACCGCAGCAGAGTATAAGCTCAACTCAGTTAAACTCGTTCACAATGGAACTTGGGAAAATGCTCCCGCGGCAGGCACCGTTATGACCGAGAACGTTAGCGTTATCCCGGGATACACCGTTCAGGCTAACGTTTCAGGCCTCAAGGCTAACCTTTCTCTCTACTCTGACTTCATAGTTAACGTATATATTCCTGCAGATTATGCGCAGTATATCACAGCAGTTAACGGCGCAGCTCTTGCAGGTGAAACCGTAACTATCGGTGAGAAGCAGTATTACAAGGTAACTGCATCCAAGGTTGCT
The DNA here is from genome assembly GCA_045654585.1 of Eubacteriales bacterium. Taxonomy (GTDB): domain Bacteria; phylum Bacillota; class Clostridia; order Oscillospirales; family CAG-272; genus UBA1740. The sequence continues at coordinate 54,046 of JAZONS010000075.1, read as the reverse complement.
AAGGAAGCATCCGATGCGGCAGTATTCGAGATCGCTCTTGCAGAGGACGGCTATACCGCAACTAAGACTGTAAACGTAAGCATTACCGACTACGCTTCTACTGTCCTTGCAGGTGAATTCACCGAGGCAGATAAGATACTTATGTATAATATGCTTAGCTTCGTAGGCGCGTCATCCAACTACTTCGAGGGCGCAGAGGATACTGTAATTGCAGGTCTTCTTACTACCTACGCAGAGTGGAACAAGGTATCCGTAGATAAGTCCTATGGTAACGCTCTTGCAGATACCGGACTTGGCGATGTATTCGCATCCGCAGGTATCGTTCTTGGCGATGCTCCCGCATTCACTCTCGTTCCTAACGGCAAATTTGCAGGAACCGTTAACGTAACCTACGGTGACGGCAACGTAAGAACCTACACAATAAATGCAGGCTCTACCGAGGCAATCAAGATCGAAGGAATGAAGATCTTCAACTTTGGTGTAAACATCAATATCATAGCGGTTGGAACTATTGCAGGTGTTGATGGTGAGCAGACCGTAGCAGGAACTCTCAACCTTGATACTTATGCTAAGTACCAGACTGCAAACGCAGAGGAAAGCGTTGTAGCAGTAGTTGAAGCTCTTTACAACTACGTGAAGGTTGCAGAGCAGTATAAGGCAGGCACTCTCGTGCTTCCCGAAGAAGCTCCCGCAGAATAATTTAAATCAATAATACGTTCAAAATGATGTATTGCTAAAGCAGAGTGAGATATAAGACTGATTTAATTAGCATATCGCATTTCAGTACAAATATCTCGCTCTTGCAAGGCAAAAAAATATAACGGTCTGACTAACCGTTATTGACTGCATAAAGCACCTCCCGTCTGACTAACGGGAGGTGCTTCTTTTATATAAATAAATATTTTATTCTTGACAAAATATACTAAAAAAGTGTATAATATCCATTGGTATAAACCGAAATAAAAAATAAAAGGTTCTGAAATGAAAAAAGCAAATTATAAAGTCGGCGGTATGAGCTGCGCGGCTTGCGTTGCCAGGGTAGAGAAAGCAGTAAACGCTCTTGAAGGTGTGGTGACCTGTGAGGTAAACCTACTTCTCGGTACAATGAGTGTCGAAGGTGAGGTAGACGCGGAAAGAGTAACGGCTGCAGTATCCGGGGCGGGATATACGGCAAGTGCCGAGGACGGTGTGGGAACCTCAGAAACCGAAGATACCGATGCCGAAAAGGAAACGAGGTCGGAGATAAAATATACGTTGATAAGGCTGATTTCCTCGTCTGTGTTGCTTCTTATACTTATGTATATCTCAATGGGGCACTTGATGCTATCCCTTCCGTTACCCTCGTTTCTTTCGGAAAACGCATCGGCGATCGCTCTTACGGAATTCATACTTTGTACCATGATTATGGTAATAAACAAACATTTCTTCCATAATGGTGCAAAAGGAATTGTACATTTAGCGCCAAATATGGATACGCTTGTGGCGCTTGGCTCCCTTGCCTCGTATCTATACAGTATAGCTATTCTTTATCTTATGAGCGGTGACGTGCACTCGGGTGATTTTGCTTCGGCTCACGAAAGACTTCATCATCTTTACTTTGAGTCGGCTGCGATGATTCTTGTGCTTATAACCGTAGGAAAGCTTCTCGAAACTATTGCAAAAGGTAAAACCACCTCGGCAATAAAGAAGCTTATGGACCTCTCTCCCAAAATGGCAACGGTAATACGCAATGGAGAAGCAGTATTGATTCCCGCAAAGGATATTTCGGTTGGCGAGATATTCATCGTTAAGCGCGGAGAGAATATACCTGCTGACGGTGTTGTCATAGAAGGTGAGATATCCGTTGACGAGTCAGCTCTCACAGGAGAGTCTATTCCAAAGGATATGACAGTTGGCGCATCCGCGCTTGGAGCAACAATGGTCCTCTCGGGATATGCAAAGCTCAAGGCGGAAAGAGTTGGTGAAAAGACTGCGATTTCCGAGGTCATAAAAATGGTTAAGGAAGCATCGGGGAGTAAAGCTCCCGTTGCCAAGGCGGCGGATAAAGTCGCAGGAGTATTCGTTCCTGCAGTGATCATTATCTCTCTTATAACGTTTATAGTTTGGCTCTGTGTTGGCAAGGATGTCGGATTTTCGCTATCCCGTGCGGTGACCGTACTTGTTATCAGCTGTCCTTGCGCTCTCGGGCTTGCAACTCCGGTTGCAATAATGGTTGGTACGGGGGTCGGCGCTAAGCGCGGCATACTCTTCAAGAACGCAAGAGCGATTGAAGCATCGGGCAGAATATCTGCTGTTGCATTTGACAAGACGGGAACGATAACCGAAGGCAGTCCCGAGGTTACCGATGTGATAGGTATTTCTCTTAGTAATGACGAGCTTATAAAAACCGTAATTTCACTCGAAGAAAAAAGCGAGCATCCATTAGCTCGCGCTGTTATGAGATATAAAGAAGAGCACTATGTCACCGAGTATCCCGAAGCTCTGGACTTCAAGGTATATCCATTCGGTGTCAGCGCAAGTATATGCGGCAAAGAAGTCTTTGGCGGTAACGCTCACTTTATTGAAAAAATGACGGGGAATAAGCTTCTAGGCGATAGCCTTGCAAGCTTTGCGTCGCTTGGAGAAGAGGGAAAGACAGTTCTCGTAATAGCTGATAAGAAGGAAATTTTTGGTCTTATCGCAATAGCCGATAGAATAAAAGAGGATAGCCGCGAGGCTGTTCTTGAGCTGGAAGCTCTCGGTATAAAAACAGTTATGATAACAGGTGACAATCCGAGCTCGGCAAATTACGTGGCGAGCCGTGTAGGAATAAGCCGCGTTGTTGCGGAGGTCTTACCTGCAGAAAAAGCAAAGGTAGTTAAGGAGCTTTCTGCAGAGCTTGGCTCGGTCGCAATGGTCGGCGACGGCATCAATGATTCGGTTGCCCTGACCGAGGCTGACGTTGGCATAGCGATAGGAAAGGGCGCGGATATCGCAATCGATTCCGCCGACGTTGTTTTAACACGGGGTAGCCTTAAGGGCGTTGTGGCGGCAGTAAGATTAGGTAAGAGAACACTCCTTAATATATACGAAAACCTGTTCTGGGCGTTCATCTATAATATCATCGGTATTCCGCTTGCTGCGGGCGTGTTTATAGCTCCGTTCGGTTGGGAGCTTGAGCCAATGTTTGGCGCTGTGGCGATGAGTTTGTCGAGCTTTATCGTTGTAATGAATGCGCTACGATTAAACCTGTATAACCCCACCCGTAACACGAAAAATCTAAAAGAAAACACTATAACACAAACAAATGTTTACAAAAACGGAGAAGAAAAAATGAATACTTTAACACTTAAGATCGAAGGTATGATGTGCCCTCATTGCTCGGGCAGAGTAAAGTCGGCTCTTGAAGCATCCGAGCTTGTTTCTTCAGCTGACGTTTCCCACGAAAGAGGTGATGCAGTAATCACTCTTGCAAATGATGCCCCTGACGCAAAGGATGTGCTTGCTAAAGTAATCGAGGATGCGGGATATAAGGTAGTTGGCTGATAAATTGCCGACGAAATATTTCTCAATATTTAAATGATTTCATAAACGCAAAAAACAACCGAGCTCAAACGAGCTCGGTTGTTTTATATTAAATTGCTAATTAGTATTTTTTGAGATTGTCAGTGTATTTACCCCATGCGTAATCGGTTTTAAAATTAGAATACTCATCTGCAGAAATTTTAATAATAAGATCCTTGTTGTTGTTTAACAACATAGGAGTGTTGTAAGAAACAGTGAACTGAGTCGGAACAGTTGCGATATAAACGTTTTTAACACCGTCAAATGCACCGTCACTGATGTTAATTCTAAGATCATCATCTCTAAGATTGCCGATAATAACCGTTTTAACGCCGTTAAATGCACCGGACCTAATGTCAAGGACTTCTTTGCCGTCAATGGTCCTCGGAACCATAACAACGTCAGCGCCGGATACGCCCGTGATAGCAACGCCCGAACCGGAAGTTGTGGTAGTGAAGGTTGCAGCGAAAGTATCGGGAGCATCGAACTTCTTGGATTCGGGAGTTCCCTCAGGAGCAGAAGCAACTACCTTTGCAGCGCCGCCGCTGATTTCAACCGTGCCGTCGGGTGTAACGAAATAAGATTTTTCGCCGCTTGTGAAGTATCCAACACTCGCGGCATCCTTGCCGCCGTCACCGTTATCAGCACCGCCCATAAGCATATCGCAAGAAGCGAGAAGCATCGTTGCAAGTGCTAAAAGAAGTAAAATAGATATAATTTTTTTCATAACGTACCTCCAAAATTTTATTGTAAGTACATTATACCATTTATGTTTATTATTGTCAAATCGTAAAAATCACGATTTTTTTGTAGCAACTTGCACGATAACGGTAGAGAAAAGCAAATAGGCGACTATTTTGCTACGAAAATATAAGGATAAACGTCCTGACCTCCATAGTATGCAAATACTTCGGCATCGGTGTGTTTTTTCTTTATCTTATTTAATATCTTCTCCGTGTCCTTATCCGTCGCATCAGCTCCTAAAAATACCGTTAGATGCGATCTGCCCGAAAGAAGCTTTTGCGCGGTATCAAGTGCGGCGGAGTACAGAGAGGATCTGCTTAATATTATACGTCTCTCAATAAAACCGACAGTGTCGCCCTTTTTGATTTTAACCCCATCGATCTCTGCATCGCGCACGGCGGGGGAAACGTGACCGCAGGATATTCCCGTAATAGCATTTTCTATAGTTTTGATAACGCTGTCGATTTCGGGATTATCAAATTCAAAGCTTGCGAGCGCTGCATAGCCTGCACCGATGCTCTTTGTTTCTATAACGTGTACCGAAGCGCTCGTGCAAAGCTTTGCGGCTTGCCTGGCGGCCAGAATGACATTTGAATTGTTAGGGAAAATAAAAACGTGCTCTGCGGGAATACCGTTTATAGAATCGAGAAAATCGCTTGCCGAGGGATTTGCGCATTGTCCGCCATATATTACCTTGTCAGCTCCGAGAGAATAAAAAAGCTTTGTTAATCCGTCGCCGAATGCTACCGCAATAACACCGTACTTTTTCTTTTGGTTCGAGGTCGATGTAACCGTATTTGAAAACAATTGTTGTCGGAATTCGCTGTTTTCTGATTTGTTTTTAGTATCTTTAGCTTTTGTTTGCCCCGTTACTTCTGTATGCTGTATACTCATATTTTCTATTTTTACGGAAATCAGCTCACCAAACTCGCGTGCGTAAGCAATGACCATTTCCGGGGTATAGGTATGAACGTGGAGCTTTATTACGCTATTTGATTTTACAATACAAACAGAATCTCCAAGTTTTGATACGTAGCGTTTGAACTCATCTAAGTCAAAATCCGATACGTCGCATTTTGCAAAAAGCAACTGCAAGATAAGCTCAGTGCAGTATGAAAAGGTCATTTTGCTCTCGGGGCCAAATGAGGTTACTAAAATGTTTTGCGCAGGCTGCGATTTTGTGTCTTTTAATGTTTTATAAATTTCTTCGCCGTTAAGAACGCGTCTGAAGCCGTCCATAATGTAGAAAAGTCCCGCGCCCCCACTGTCAACAACGCCTGCCGCCTTAAGAGTGGGCAAAATTTCGGGTGTTCGTTCAAGTGAAGCATACATCTCGTCAACGAGCTTTGCAAAAAAACTTTTGATAGTTGTTTTTGAAGTGATGCCGGAAACGGCACACTCGACCGCCTCTCTCGCAACTGTCAGAATTGTACCCTCGGTAGGAGTCATAACCGTGCCGTACGCCCGTTTAACTCCCGAGCGCAAAGCTTCTCCGAGTGAATATACATCAGCTTCCTTACTGTTCTTGAATTCTTCTGCAACTCCTGCAAAGAATTGCGATAATATAACGCCGGAGTTGCCGCGTGCGCCAAGTAGCATCCCGTGTGAAAGCACGCTCATCACCTCGGCAAGATTATCACTGTTTAGATTTTCAATTGCGGCAATACCGCTCTCGATAGTCATTCGCATATTATCGCCCGTATCCCCGTCGGGGACGGGAAATACGTTCAGGCGGTTGACCTCGTCCGCGTTGTTCCCCAGCTCTGCGGCACCGCCTCTTACCATTTTTGCGAAAAGAGAGCCGTCAAGGTTATCTTTACTTTTTTTTCGCATATTTAAGGGGGTCATTCTCCTTTTCTGCTTTTACCGATAAAGAAAAGCGCAAGTGTACCGGGGCCCGAATGCCCACCGACAACGCAGCCTACGTCTGTTATCAGCTTAACCTTAGCGCCGTATTTTTCCGCAAGCATCCGCTCGAGCAGCTTTGCGTCACTTAATGAATCACCGTGTGAAATAAAAACGGTATTTTCTGTCTTGTCTTCTGCGAGCTCTCCGTATTTTGCGGCAAGAGCTTCGATAGATGCGTGCCTGCCTATCGCTTTAGAGTAGTTTTTTAAAAGTCCGTCGTTATCCATAAAAAGCACCGGCTTAATACCAAGCATATTACCGAAAAAAGCGGTAGTCGAGCTGACACGTCCCCCGCGCTTGAGGTAGCTAAGATCATCCACGGTAAACCAGTGGCATATTTTCGCGGAGATATTTTTCGCAAAGCTTGCGGCATCCTCTATCTTTGCGCCTCTTTCTTTTTCCTTGACTGTAAGGTAAACCGTAAGTCCAAGTCCCGCCGATGCCGATTTTGTGTCAACGAGAATGATTTTTCTTTCGGGTGCTTCTGCTTCAAGCTCTTCTTTTGCAAGCCTTGCCGAATTGAAGGTCGTACTCAATGCGGACGAGAAGCCGAGATAGAGAATATCGTTACCCGTGTCAAGAATTTGAGTGAACTTTTCCTTGAAATATTCCTTATTTACCGCCGACGTATGAACTGTGTCACCGTCCCGCATTCTTGCATAAAACGCTCCCGGTGCCATCTCCGTATCAAGAAAATCGTGCTCGGAGTCCGAAAATCTGAACGTAAGCGGCGCCATTTTTACTCCCCAATCGGAAAGCGTTGCAGGTGAGATATCACTTGCGGAATCTGTGAAAATTACGTAATTTTTCATATTACCTCCATATTTAACCTCGTCACTTATCGCTTTTTCAGATGACGAGGCAATTTTTTAAAAAAATATCCGGGTAACAAAGCTGTCACCCGGACGAAAATATTGTTTTGATTAGTAAGCTTCATTTGGATTATAACCAAATACGGAACAAATTAATCGCTATCCTGCAAAACTCCGAAATCACTCATTTTTTTCATATTTGAATAAATAGTTTCAAGCGTGTCATAGAAGACCATTCTATCCTCCGCCGATACACCGTAGCTCGCATACTCTACGGCGTTGTCCGCCTTTGTGCGCAGATCCTTTGCAACGCTAAATCCTTTTTCTGTGAGCTTGAATAAGGATTTGTATTTTTTTCCTTCCTCCGTGATCTTCTCCGCAAATCCTCCGCCGAGAAGAGCTGAAACGGCACGGGAAACGTCCGCTTTATCGCGTCCGCATATTTCGGAAAGCTCGGATGCGGTTATTCCTTCGCTATACTTCGCGATAGTTAAAATATAGATCGCGTAAGGTCCCTTAAGTCCGATCGCTTCAAGCACCTCACCTTCAATTTTATGCAAGAGCTTTGATAGCTCACCTATAAGATAAGAGAATTTTTCAAATCTTGATATCATTTTGTTTTCCTTTGCTGATGGTAGCTTTACGTATTTGTATCTCAGAGAGCATAGTTTTTGAAAATTTTTGACTTACTCAACAATTATATCATTATGTTTTTTTAAAGTCAATAAAAAAATCGCTTTTACCAAAAAGAATTAATGAATGACAGATGTTGACAAAGCGGAAGTATAATGATAAAATATCTGTGTAGAAAAGTGAGGTAATAAATGAAAATACTATATAAGCTTTTAGCCGTCGTTTTACTGATTTCGGTATTTGTCGGCTCATTGACGGGCTGCGATGCTCTCGATTCGTTTATTTTATCCTTGGGAAACAGTGCGGATAACGGTAATGACGTATCCCCACCCGATGATAATAATTCCGATACGGATAGCGGAGAGCTCCCCGATCAAAGTGATAAAGAAGAGCAAACGCCCGATATAGGTGAAGGCGAGGACACTGCTCCTGACGAAGACGGATCAGACGTTCCTTCGGGAGATGAAAGTACCGATTCTATTCCCGAAGATGATGGCAATGAAGAAACAGAGCCGGACCGTGATTATACGACCGACCCTTACGAGAATATATCTGCAGAGGAGTTCTACCGAGATTACGAGCCAGCCGAATGCTATCTTGATGCTTATTACAGAAGCTTGCATTGTTTTATGTCAGGAACTATTGAGGCGCAGGATCAGTATCAGACCGTAGCGGAAAACAGACCGATGCAGGATGGTAAATATGTAAGAAATACCTCGGCGCTTTATACCGAGGGCGGTAAAGGGTATCATATAGTAGATGAAAACGGAGAGATAGTTAATACGATATATCGCGGAGGCGGTTACGTAACCCTCGAAGAGGTCGCGGCGTACGTTTTCGCATTCGGAGATATACCCGCTAATTATTCTTCGAGTAAAAAGGCAAAGCCATACGAGAGTCCTTGGGGCGTATATCTTCGTGTTAATCATACAAAGTTTTCGGGCAATACTTCGAAATATCCGTACGAGCCCGTGCTTCCGAGAATAAGCGGTTGCGGCGGTGATCTTCAGTATTATGAATTGGATATCGGAACAACGGGAACGACCTGCGATCCCTCTTATACGGCAAAGGTCTACAACGATGGCAGAGAGATAACTCGAGGTGCGGCAAGAATAGTGTATACAAGATTCTATTATTCAAGCGGCATTTCCGTGACAGATACGAATGAGAAATACGTATTCTATACAAATAATCACTACAACGACTTCTCGGAATACCTCAATTACGAGGGCGGATGGGGCGAAATCTTCGGAAATATAACGGGAGGCGGAACGATCTCAAGCAAGTACGATTATAATCCCACACCTTACGTCAAGGTGGCAAGAGCCGACTTTACCGCAGAAACTTCGGTTCTGTTTGTGGCTTTTATAGAAATAAAAAAACACTCCGTTTTTTAAATAAAAGTCAATATTTTTCAAGAAAAACACAAATATATAATTGAAATTCAATATATATTTAATGTATAATTAATTTAGCAATAAAATGCAATTATTTCGTCAGACGAAAGCTCTGAAAGAAAATTTGATTTAAGGAGAAAAACAAAATGTCAAACATTCTTGATGAATTTAAGGAAGTGCATAACGAAACAGTAGTTGACGCATCTAAAAAGCTTCGCATCGGTATTATCGGATGCGGTTGGATAGCAAAGGCTCATCTTGATTCCTATCTTAGACAGTCCGATATCGAGATTGTAGCAGGTGCGGATATCATTCCCGGAAAGGCTGAGGCTTTCTTCAAAAAGGCAAATATGGAAGGCGTAAAGTGCTATGCCTCGGGTGAGGAAATGGTTAATGACAAGTCCTTAAAGCTTGACGCTGTTTCTATTTGTACATATAACCGTCAGCACGCTCCCTGTGCTATTCAGGCACTTAAGGCAGGAGTTCACGTTCTTCTTGAGAAGCCCTTCACTGTAACTACCGAGGAGGCAGTAGAGGTAATGAGGGCAGAGCGTGAGAGCGGAAAAATCCTCTCTATCGGCTTCCAGCCCAGACTTGACGATAACATGAAGATGGTTAAGGAAGTTGTTCAGTCGGGTGTTCTCGGTCATATCTATTACATTCAGACCGGTGGTGGCAGACGCCGCGGTATTCCCACTCCCTTCGGTACCAGCTTCATTGAGGATGCTACCGCAGGTCTTGGAGCACTTGCAGATATCGGATGCTATTCTCTTGATATGGTACTCAACTCGCTCGGTTATCCGAAGCCTCTTACCGTTACCGGTGTTAAGTCTGATTTCTTCGGTAAGGATCCTAACTACATCGGATATAAGAAATGCGGTCACCCAGAGTACGCAGAGAAGTTCGGTGTTGACGATTTCGCTGCAGCATTCATTCGTCTTGAAGGCGGTATCGTTATAGACTTCCGTATTGCTTGGGCAATGAACCTTGACACATCGGGAGATACCATTATTTACGGTACTAAGGGCTCACTCCGTATTCCTTCCACCGAGTGCTGGAACGGAAGCATCGGCGGCGATCTCGTTATCTATCACGAGGTAGCAGGCAACCAGGTAACCACTAAGCTTCCCATGAAGAAGGAGATTCCCGGCGCACCCTCTAACTTCGATAAGAAGATCAGAAGCTTCCTCGACGCTATAAAGAACGGAACTGCAGCTCCCGTTCCTTCATCCGAGATCCTTTACAACCAGGCTATTCTCGATTCTATCGCTAAGTCATCCGATCTTGGACGTGAGGTTGAGGTAGTTATTCCTGAAGTTTAATTCGGAAAACGTTTTGAGGTGAAAAAATGAAAAAGTTTAACGTTGGTCTTCAGCTTTACAGTGTGCGTGAGAGCATGGAAAAGGATTTTGAAGGTACTCTTACCGCAGTACGCGATATGGGCTACGAATACGTAGAGTTCGCAGGTTACTTTGGAAAGAGCAGTGATGAAATCAAGGAGATCCTTGACCGTCTGGGTCTTAAGTGTATATCCGTTCATCAGAGACTGGATTTCTTTGATGCAGATCCTGTAGCAGGTATAAACTATCTTAAGAACTTCGGCGTAAAGTACGTTGTTGTTCCGTGGCACGATAAATCGAAGCTTGCAGGCGGACCCGGTTGGGAAGCAACCAAAGAGAACTTTACTAAGTATGCAAAGCTCTTTGCCGAGCACGGAATGCTTCTCGGATATCATAACCACGATTTCGAGTTTGAGAAGTTCGAAGGCAAATATCTTCACGATTACCTCTTTGAGGCGATAGACAACGATATATTCGTTCCCGAGTTTGATACCTGTTGGCTCAAATATGCAGGTCTTGCTCCCGAGAGTAAGATTCGTGAATATGCAGGCAAGGTAGATATTGTTCACTTAAAGGATTTCTACTGCGAAAGCTTCGCGGGCGGTCCCGTTTACGATCTTATAACAACCGACGGTAAGGACGGCGGTAAGAAGCCTACGAGAGAAGAGAATAAATTTGAGTTCAGACCCGTAGGATACGGTATCCAGGACTTCAAAACTATCCTTGAGGCTTGCGAGGAGAGCGGAACCGAAACTGTTATCGTAGAGCAGGATAAGACCTCTCTCGGTATGACCGATCTTGAGAGTGTTAAGGCTTCGAGAGAGTATCTTAAGACTACCTTTGGAATTTAATTGATTTCTAATATATTCAGGAGAAAACCAAGGTGAAAAACTACGGTTTTCTCCATTTTTATATATAAACCGATTGAAAATAAAAAATATTTGTGATATAATATTCGACGGTAAATGCTTTAGCGCATTGAAAACGTTGTAACATGATGAATCGTATAACGGGAATTTGTGTTATGTTTTTTTGTTTTTTAGATGTTTAAAAAGGAGATTTTTATGTTAACAGGTGAGGAAATAATGCAATTGATACAAAGCCTTATCTGGCTCCTTGCGGGTGTCGGCGTATTCATAGTGGGTATGAACTATATGGGCGACGCACTTGAGAAGAGCGCAGGTAAGGGAATGAAAAAGATGCTTGAAAAGATAAGCAATAACCGTTTTTCAGGCGTAGGAATCGGTGCGGGAGTAACGGCTATTATACAAAGCTCGTCCGCCACCTCGGTTATGGTTATAGGCTTAGTAAACGCAGGTGTTATGACGCTTATTCAGGCAACGCCTATTATTATGGGCGCGAACATCGGTACGACTATCACGGGCATTCTGGTTGCTTTGAAGAATGACTATTTCAATATGATAATGTATCTTCTTGCTTTTGCGGGTGTTATGATGGGCTTTTTCAAGAGCGAGAAGGTTAAAATCTTCGGTAGTTTGTTCTGCGGACTTGGAATGATCTTCGTCGGACTTGAAATCATGAGTAGTAAGCAAGCGTTTGGAAATCCTCTCGTTGAAAGCATGTTCACCGAAGTATTTAAGAAAATTGATTTCCCACTGCTTCTTATTTTGGTCGGCATTATTTTCACCGCGCTTATACAGAGCTCTTCGGCTGCAACAGGTGTTGTTATTACAATGGTTGGCGCAGGCGTACTTCCTCTTGATCTTGCTTTGTTTATCGTACTCGGCGCTAATATCGGTACTTGCGTAACCGCACTTCTTGCATCGGTTGGCGCGAACGCAAACTCAAAGCGCGTAGCTTTGATCCACTTTACCTTCAACGCTATAGGTACGGCTTTGTTCACTGCAATTATCTGGATATTCGGAGATCCCGTTGTAAATCTTTTGGTTTCGATCTTCCCCGGAAGCGACGCAATGTCTCTCCAGATGAGAGTATCCGCATTCCACGTTATATTCAACGTTACTACAACGTTCGTTCTTCTTCCGTTTGTAAAGCATCTTGTAAAATATTCCTGCTTGGTTATTAAGGACAAAGCGGAAACAGAGAAGGTTATCACGCTCAAATACGTCGATGAAAGACTTCTTACCATGCCACCTGTTGCTCTTATGCAGGTCAAGAAGGAAATGGACTATATGCTCGGACTCGTTGAAGAAAACGTTACTTACGCATTCGAGGCTATGGATACCGGCTCGCTTGAGCACGATGAGCGTATCAGACAAAATGAGGAAATAATCGACTTCACAAACAGTGCGCTGACAAAGTTCCTTATAAAGCTCTCAGGTGACGTAGAGCAGAGTGATGAAACCATTATAGGCTCATACTTCCACGTTCTTAATGACCTTGAGCGTATTGGAGACCATGCAGAGAACTTCCACGAGATCGGCGTTGAAATGATTGGCAAGAAGATATCCTTCTCCGATAAGGCACATAACGAGATCGCATCTATGCGTGAAAGTGTTATGCAGATGTTCTATATCTCCAAGGATGCTTTTGAAAATCTCAATAGACAAAAGCTTCCCGAGCTCACAGTGCTTGAGGAAGGCGTTGACGTTAAGAAAAAAGAGCTTATCGCAAGCCACTTTGCCCGACTTGCAGAGGGTAACTGCAACGTTGACGTGAGCCCCTATTATTCATCTGTTGTAGTTGGACTTGAAAGAGTCGCTGACCACCTTGTAAACGTTGGATACAGTATCGTTAACCCCACGGGATCTCAGGAAGAAATTTAATAAATGTAAACAATCCTTTTCATTATACCTTATATTGCCAAATCTTCCATATATCTTGCATTGACGGAAGGCGTGGGAAAGTGTATAATATTTGTATGAAAAAGGCAGCTCTCATATAGCCGGGCGGTGTCAGAGAGATGCCTTTTTTATATTAAAGGAAAGGAGAAGATATGAAAGCATTTCAAAAAATCGGATCTTTGATGATACTTACGGTAGTTATGTTTTTGAGTGTGGCTCAGATTTCTGTTTCTGCGGCAAAGGTCAATATTACAAAGCGGGAGCTTGATTATTTCCAAGGAGTGAGTAGCAAAGACGTAACAAAGCTTCCGTCGGTAGGAGTAAGGCTCGGGGACGTGTACATAAATGAAGCTGCATATATAATAAACGATACGACCTACATACCGCTCCGCGCTGTAACTACGCTCGCGGGCGCATCGGTTGCCTTTGATGATAAAACGCGGTGCGCTTATATCAGTATGCCGGGACTTTCAATGAGTGTGTCCGACGAGTCGTACATAATCTACGCGAACGAAAGACCGCTTCTTGCACGAACACCTGCAGTGATTCTTTCCGACGGCAGAATGTACGTACCCGTGCGCAGTATTGCAAAGGCACTTTCACTAGACGTTGAATGGTTGCCGAGCCGTGAGGTATATCTTTCGGGAGAAGTGAAACCGCTTATCCACGCGGACTATTATTATGCATACGACAATTTGTATTGGTTATCGAGAATCATAAGCGCGGAAAGCCGCGGTGAGCCGCTTCTCGGTCAGATTGCTGTTGGAAACGTAGTGCTTAACCGTGTAAGACATAAGGAGTATCCGAACACTATTTACGGCGTGATCTTTGACAAAAAATACGGTGTTCAGTTCAGCCCCGTGTCCGATGGAAGCATTTATGCCGTGCCGACCTACAGCGCGAGTGTAGCGGCAAAAATTTGCCTTGAAGGTATTAGTGTATCCCCCGATATACTTTTCTTTATGGAGCCGTCAAAATCAACGTCGAGCTGGATATACAATAATCGACCATACGCGTTTACCGTATCAAATCATTATTTCTTTTATTAAAATTCGCGTGCCCCTTGAAAAACTTTAAATTTTGTAGTATACTATAGGTGCAAAAATAAATACCGCAATTACCATTAAGGTCTTTGCGGCTTGAAAGAGGGTACTTATATGTATTACAGATTAAAAGTTGCAGGACTTGAGCGCGATCTTCCGCTTTGCCCTATCGCGAGCAATCTCTATATCGGAGCATTCATTCTTTTCGGTGACGTTGAGCTTACCGAAAAATGTGCCGAAGCGCTTTACGCAAAGGCTCCCGAGCATGACGTTATGCTTACCGCTGAGTCAAAGGGAATTCCGCTTGTTCACGCAATGTGCAGAATTTCGGGAAAGAACAGATACGTTCTTGCGCGTAAATCGGTTAAGCTTTATATGAAGGACGTTGTCGCGTGCGAAACTCAGTCGATCACAACGGCGGCAAGGCAGACTCTTTATATCGACGGTTCCGACGCTGAGTATATGAAGGGTAAGCGCGTGCTTATCGTTGACGACGTTATCAGCACCGGCGGCTCGCTCGAATCGCTCGAGAATCTCGTTAAGCTTGCGGGCGGAGAGATCGTCGGCAAGATGACTATCCTTGCCGAAGGCGATGCAACCGAGCGCGACGATATAATCTACCTCGAAAAACTTCCTCTCTTCGACGGAGAGGGAAATGCGATTTGAAAAAATCCCCACTACATATTGGATTGTGGTGGGGATTTTTTTCAATTATCTAGAAATTGAATTTATATGCCAAGTTAAATAATACATATTTGTAGATTTTTTTAGATTTCCATCGAGATAAATAAATCTGTGTTGACAAAAAATTATAACTATGTTATAATAAAAAAAAATGTAGGAGTTTGTTATGATAAAAATTCAAAATGGCGATGTGGTAAAACACGTATTTACAAACAATTGTGTCCCTGTATGTTTTTCTGCGAACAATTCATATATTCCGCAAACGGCTGTGATGGTTAAATCAATCATAGAGAATTCTTCTTTAGACAAAAATTATGACATAATAATTTTAAGTACTGATATTGACGAAGCAAACGAAAAGATCATTACTAGTTTTGCACACGGATACACTAATGTAAGCATTCGAATCATTGACATATCTTCGATGCTTGAAAATGTTGAATTTTTCACAGAAAGTGTTTATACGCCTACAACTTATTCAAAAGAGGCATATTTCAGATTATTTATTCCCTTCGCTATGCCTGATTATGATAAGGTGATATATTTTGATGGTGATATGGTCGCTATATCTGATATCTCCGAGTTGATGGATATAGATATGACTGATTACATAGCTGCAGCAACACGTGATTATTGTGGAATTGCAGCTTGTTATGATCGTAGTTCCGGTAGATTTGAGTATAGAACCGAAATAGGTATCAAAGATATGGATAGGTACTTTATTTCTAGCATGGTTATTGTAAATATCAAAAAACTAAATGATTTATATACTCTTGAAGATCTAAAAAAAATCATTTCATCAAGGAATTGGCGGCAGCACGATCAAGATATTTTTAATGTATTGTGTCAAGATGATTTGCTGATAATAGATGCAAAATGGAGTTTCTTTGAAGAGTATGATTATTCCATGCAGTGGTTGCCTGAATATTTGAAACAAGAATTGTTGGAAAGCAGCAAAAATCCAATAGTTATACACTATGCAGGTTCTAATAAAGCATGGCAAGATGAAAATAGTCCCCTTACTAGTTATTTTTGGAAATATGCCAAAATGACACCTTATTTTGATGAATTTTTCGCAAAAGTTAATTCTGATGCAGTAGCATACAAGTACCATATTTTTAAATGGTGCTTAAACGAAAAGGTTGATTATTGTGATTCGTATGTTGGACGTCTTTTGGTTTCTCCACCGTATTATATAGGTTATATTAACAATTTGAAAATAGTCATAGAGCACATCAAAATAAAAGGTGATACTGTTTGGTTAGATGGTTTTTATGAGATTATTGACGAACTTGGAAAAATGATGCTTTGTGCATTTTTAAATGATGAAAGTATTAAAGTAGAAAATAGCAATGATCATCGAAAATATGGAGTAAATAGTGCATTTAAGCCTGTACGTTCATTTAATATAAAGACAACTATTAATAAATTCTCTGAAAACAAGCTGACATTTGCTTTAACCTATGATGGTGTTAAATTATTTATACCATATTATGTGTCGGTTGAACAGTTTGCACCTATAAATGAATATGGTTATTCTTTCTATTCTGCTGAAGATATGATTTTGACTAAGAGAAATGGAACTGACATTGTTTTCGAACCTTATTCCAAGAAAAAAATCCTTCTTTTGAATCATTTAATTTGTAAGCATCTTAAATCTCATAAAAATACATATTTCACCAAGATGGCATACGTTAGATGGGCGTATTACATTACAAAAAAGTATATGGGAAAGAAAAACATATGCCTTGTTTGCAACACGCGCAATGAAATAGACGCTGAATGCATAGATTTTGTAAAATATTTAAGGTCAAACTCAGAAATAAAACCTTATCTTGTTGTTTCTAAAGATTGTATAATTCCTAAAAAATTAAAAAAAGAACTCGGTTGTGTAGTTACAGCTCAAACTAAAAAACATAAATTTTTATTCCTGCATGCAAAGTCAATTGTAACTTCTGATTACTATATGCCGTTTATGCTTCCAATGTATTCTCGTGCTAATGAAATAAGAGATATGATAGCGAACAAAAAAATTATATATTGGCATAAACAAAATGAAGACCTTTCGTACAACGATAAATCATGGCATGATGTTAGCCAATTTCTTTTGTTTGACGATGATTCATTCAAAAACATGCTTGCAGCAAACAATGGTTATGAAGTTGACAATTTATGCTTGATTAAAGAAAAAAATTATAATCACATTTATAAGTGTATAATCGATTATATTGAAAAGGATTGACTATGAATGTTAAGGAAAAAGTAATTAAATCGATTTGCTGTGGCTGCGGTGCTTGCGTTGATGCTTGCCCTACGAGCGCGTTAACGCTTGAGTATGATGACCAAAACTGGCATCTTCATCCAAAACTCAAAATTGATAAATGTATCGATTGCGGTAAATGTTTAAAAACTTGTCCTGCAATAAACGAGAAAATATCATTTGACTTTGAACCTTTTGGATTTGCAGCTGTTTCGGATGATATTATAAGAGATAATAGCAGCTCGGGAGGTATCTTCTACCCGCTTGCTCAATATTTTATTGCTAAAAAGGGCTATGTAGCCGGAGCGGTATATGATGAAAATCTTAAGGTGAAACATATTGTAAGCAATTGCATTGAAGATGTAAAACGAATGCAAAAGTCGAAATACGTCCAAAGCGATGCTACAAGTATTTATAAAGAAGTTGAGAACCTTTTAAAACTTGGAAAAAAAGTAATGTTTACAGGTACACCGTGTCAGGTTGCTGCTCTGAGATGTTTTTTGAAAGTTAAATATGATCATTTGTTTTGTGTAGATATTTTATGTCATGGTACACCGTCGCCAAAAGTTTTTGATTATTATTTGAAAGAGAACTTTAACAAAGACGATATAGATACCGTTCTATTTAGAAATAAGCATCACAGAAACGGTCATCCCGGCTCGCTTACGGTGGTACTAAAGGATGGTCGTGAGTTTTATTCTGAGTATTTTGATAATTCGTATTATGATGCCTTTTCGGGTAAATTAACACAAAGAGATTCATGCTTTAATTGCAAGTTTTGTGAATTTCCCAGAGTTGGCGATATTTCTATTGGTGATTTTTGGGGAGCTAAAACTACTCAGACAAAAATCGATTACGAGAAAGGCTGCTCGATTGTAATTATCAATAGTAAGTTAGGTGAAAAAATTTCTCAAAAAGCGTTAAAATCTTTAAGAGAAAAAGAGGCATATTCGATTGAAACGCTTATGTCATGGAATAGAAACAAGAGGGTATTGGAACGAAGCAGAGATAATACCGATTTTGTTGAATTAATCAAGAAACACAATTCATTAAGAGTGGCGTATAATATTGTATCCGGAAAAAAATACGATGTTGGAGTTTTTGGTGTTACTATGAATCCAAATTTTGGAGGATTAATAACTTATTGGGCACTATATGAAGCTATTAAAAATATGGGGTACAGTGTTGCCATAATTGGTAGACCGGTAAATTCTGCAGACAGTAAAACAGTAACTCATGCAACAAGATTTTTCCTTGAAAGGTGTGAAACAACGGAACAAATTGAAGATAAACGCCTTTTTGAGTTAAATTCTGTTTTTGAAAAAATTGTAATAGGTTCTGATCAAATATGGAACTATGATTTGTTCCGCTGCTGGAAAGAAAGCCTTTATTTGGATTTTGTTAATGATAATAAAATTAAAGTAGCGTACGCTTCATCGTTTGGGCATAGCGAGCATCGTCTTCCTATGCAAAGAATTGGTCAGGTATCAAAATACTTTAAGCATTTTGACAGAATTGGCGTTAGAGAAGCTGAAGGAGTTAAAATTCTTAAAGAAGAGTATGGGGTTGATGCAAAGCATGTAATGGATCCTGTATTTTTGGTTGATATAGAAAAATATAAAGAGTTTTCAAAGAGTTCAAAAATAAAACCTAAAGGTGCTTTTGTAGGTTCTTATATAATAGAGCCAAATGATTTTAAATTGTCAGTTGTAAAAAAAATAACTGAATATTTAGGTCTAGAAAATTACAATGTCACTGACGGTGATCCAGGGCACTTTAGTCGTAAAAGCCAATGGTTCAAAGACAGGTCGATGCATATTACTGAAGATGCAGAAATATATGATTGGTTGAAAATAATAATTGATTCAGATTTTGTTATCACCGATTCGTATCATGCAACTTGTTTTTGCATCATGTTTAGAAAACCATTTGTGCTTTTGCAAGAGAGATGGGCTTTATCGCGGATAGAATCTATCATGGATATTTTTAAACTTCATAACAGGTGGGTAAAAGTAGACAATATGCAAGATTTTCTACTTGACACCTCTTGGTTTGAGAGTATAGGTGATATAGATGATATTTTAAATAAACAAATTAACGATAGCTATGAGTGGCTAAAAAAAGCGTTAACAGAGCCCAAGCCGTTAGAATTTAACAATAAATTCGATGCATGGCTTCCTTATTCAAGAGTTGAAGATTATTTTTATTTCTTAATGCGGGACAGAAGTAATTATATTGTTACTGTGTCTTCTTGCAATGTTAATAAAGAAGTGCTTGATTCTATTGATTTTAAATCAAAATTATCATTTATGAATTTTGATTGTGGTGCTTCTTCATCCTTTGCGTTTCTGGTTGATTTTGATAAAGATTATATCGAAGTTAAGAACTCAAATATTAGTGAAATGTCTTATGTGACAGGTAATACTAATATAAGAGTGCTTGTTGATAATTCGGAGCCTAAAGCAAATAATCTTTATACATTTAATGACACTCGAAGAGTTTCAAAACTAAACACGGAAGCAAATTTGATTATCAGCATATACTCTAAAATACATGGAAAGTTTGTTGACAGTTTTGAAGTGATTCTTGAAAACGGAGTGGCAAATATAAAAAGATAGTTGAATATTAAAGGCGACAGTTTCACTTTAAGATAACTGTCGCCTGTTTTATTTTTCACCGCCGTGTTTATATGCTAGGGAGTATTTTAGTATTTAAATACTTCTCGTACTGATCACATATTCCCTTAACATCATCGCCAAAAACAATCTGCTTGCCGTGATCAAGCCAAAGAATTTTATTGCACATTGCTCTCACTTGGGGGATTGAATGAGAAACTAGAATAGTAGTTGCGCCGCCGCTTATGATTGACTTCATCTTTGCTTCGCTCTTTGCTCGGAAAGCGCCGTCACCAACCGAAAGAACTTCATCAAGGATCAGTATATCGGGACTGACGAGAGAAGCGATAGAGAAAGCCAGACGAGATTTCATACCTGAAGATAGGTGCTTAAAAGCGCTGTTTTCGTAATCTTCAAGCTCAGCAAACTTAATAATATCCTCGTAGGTGTCGTCCATAAATTTTTTGGTATATCCAAGCATAGCACCGCGAAGATAGGTATTTTCTCTGACTGTAAGATCTCCGTCAAAGCCCGAGCCGAGCTCAAGCAAAGCGGCAATCTTTCCGTTGCATTCAACGTAACCCTCGGTGGGAAGCATAATTCCGGATATTGCTTTGAGAAGTGTAGATTTTCCCGCTCCGTTCGTACCGATTATACCGAGCATATCACCGCGGTTTATAGAAAAGCTAATATGTCTATCAGCCCAGAATTCCTTTACTTGATATCTTCTCGTAATTTTTCTGAGTATAAACTCTTTGATTCCTATTTCTTTGAAATCTCCTGTTATATAACGAATAGATACGTTTTCAAGCAAGAGAATAGGTTTTTCGTTTTTATTGTCTGCCATTTTTACCTACCTCCTTATACGTAATAAAGAAATTTGTGATTGAATTTCTTATAAAACAGCGCACCGACAAGGAATGCAAGCGCGGCATAACCTATCGCGAGAAGATTGTATTGGATAGATGGGAACGAGTTGTCTATAACTATGATTCTGAAATATTTGATATAAACGAATACAGGATTTAATAAAAATAATTTTTCGTATTCTCCAAATGTGTCTGTGGTATAGAATATTGCCGACATATACATTAGAAGAGTCGTAAAAACACTCCATAGATATTGCATATCGCGGAAGAACACGAAAAGTGCAGAAAGAATAAGTCCAACACCTATATTGAATATTATTAAGCAGGCGATTGGTATAATTAAAAAAACAAATCCAAAAGTAAATGTTATTCCGTCAAAAATACAAAATATAAAAAATACTGCAAGTGTTAATCCAAAGTTAATAAGAGATGAAATGTTTTTTGAAAAAAGAAATAGGTATTTTGGTACGTTTACTTTAGTGAAAATTGAGGCATTTGCCATTAATGCACTCATACCACCGCTAGTAGCATCAGAAAAATAACCGAAGACAATGTTTCCGCAGAAAAGATAAATAACATAATGCTCGGTTCTGCCTCCAAAAAATCTACCAAAAACTACAGACATAATTAACAGGGTTAGAAGCGGTGATAATATGCTCCAAATCATACCGAGATATGTTCTTTTGTATTTTTGTTTGAAGTCGCGCTTAACTAACTCGGTAAACAAGAAATGATGCTCCAAAAATCTTGATAAAGCGTTTTGTTTTTTTAAGCTGTTCATTTATATCTCCAATAATATATATATATTCAAATATGCTTTTTTAAAAAAGCTCTTAGCTTGGATCCTTTTTTGAAAAGGATTAGTCCGAGTGAATAAACGAATTTATTCATTAAAATTTTGTCTTTAAACTTTATAATTTCTCGCGGTGGAACTAAGCCATCGTCGGATATAGAAACATTATCGGCTATCGTCATAATATATCGTATGCTTGATTTGATATAGCTACAACTATGATTTAATTTAACGCTGATTGGGGTTTTTGAGATAAAGATGTTATTGAGAAAAGAATCAAGTTCCGCAAAGTTTTGAGGTAAAACTACATTGTTTGAATAAGCGCTGTTATCACGGTATTTTGATTTTTCAAGCTTATCAGTATGGTATCTTTCTTTTATAAGTTCATAGAGTGTCGTGTACTTGTTGGCAGAAGCATAAGAGTAATGTGTTCTGGACATTAAGCCACGCCATTTTTTTAGCGATACGAGAATTTCTTCTTTTCTCGAGTGCGAGGCGATGTTATTTATCATTATATCGAAAGTCTCGCTCATATTTAAAATGTGCGATCTTAGTCTTTCCTCACTTACTACGTTAACCGTTTGAGATGAATGTATTCTATAGAAATAATATCCGGTATGGATGTTATCTATTCTTTTTGCGCGAGTCATAGCTGCAAAGCATATGAGGGTATCTTCCGAATAATTAAATCTTCCGGGACGGTTTGCGATAGGCTCCAGAAACTCTAAAGAATCTTTCAGAATTTTTGAAGAGAAGAGCTTATTCCAAAGTACAAAATACGAATGCTCGCGACCTTCGTTTTTTGCAAACGCGGGAAGAACGTCTTCGTTTTCATAAACGAAATCTGTTGATATTGTAGAATCGTTTTTACAATAGTATCTTGTCCGTTCTGTATGGAATGCCCAATCGTTAAAAATTATATCCGACTTTGTGTTTATAGCTTCGTAAAGCATTGGAAGATGATAATTAAAGCTGACCGTATCATCGCTGTCAACGAATGAAATATACTTACCTTTCGCTTCGGCAATACCGAGCAATCTGGCACGAAAAATTCCGCGATTCTCTGTTTTGATTGTTCTGGTATTGTAATTCTTAAGAATATCGGAATAATCATAAGATGAGCCATCGTCAATAACTATGATTTCATAGTTGACATCTGAAAGAGAACTATTGCTTATAGAAGACAAGCAGTCTTCGAAAAATTGCTTGTCGGTGTTATAAAGGCATATTATAATCGAAAGCAGCATGTAAACAACCCTAACTTTATTATACTATATAAAATATATCATACATTTAAAGAAAAGTCAATATTAAAAAAGACTTTACAAAAATAAAAGCGCGTGATATAATAATAAAAAAATAGAGGGAGGTATTTATGAAAAACCAATATGACATAGCTGCATATATATGGCCCGCGTACACGGGTGATGAGCCGAGGACGAGAATGTTCTGGCCCGATGGCATCGGTGAGTGGCAGAGCGTGAAGAGCGCTACCGCGAAATACGAGGGACATACCTGGCCGAGAGAGCCCGTATGGGGCTATGTTAACGAGGCTGATCCAAAGGTTATGGAGATGGAGATCGAAGCGGCGGTAAGCCACGGTGTAAACGTTTTCATCTACGATTGGTACTGGTACGATAGACGCCCGTTCCTCGAATGTTGCCTTAACGACGGATTTCTTAAGGCGAAGAACAACAGTAAGATGAAATTTTATCTTATGTGGGCTAATCACGATGCGGTGCATCTTTGGAATAAGGAGCTCGCCGATACCGACGTGTTTAACGTGCCTATCTGGCGCGGAGGCGTTGAGCGTGTTGAGTTTGAACGTATTTGCGAGCGCGTTATGGATAAGTATTTCGGGCTTGAAAATTATTATAGAATAGACGGCAAACCCGTATTTATGATATATGAGATAAAAACCTTCGTTGACGGACTCGGAAGCGTTGCTGCAGCAAAGGATGCGCTCTCGTGGTTTAAGAGAAGGGCAGAGGAGCGCGGATTTGGCGGCGTGCATTTGCAGTTCACGGGGAGACGCGGAACTACTTTTAACCTCTCCGGTGTTGACGGTGGCTCTGCCGTAGACTCCATATCTCTTGTAAACAATCTCGGCTTCGATAGCTTTACGCATTATCAGTATGCGCACTTGACAGACGTTGACAGAGATTATAACGAAATAAACGAGGATATAAAGAATATATGGACGGATTGCTCCGAATCCTACGGTATGCCTTATTTCGCTCACGTGTCTTGCGGTTGGGACAACAATCCGAGATTCAAAAAGTTTGTTCCGAGGGTGGTGAAAAATAACACGCCCGAGAACTTCGAGAAGATTTTGCGCTCTGCAAAGGAGTATGCCGATAAGCATGATGGTCAGGTACCGCTCATAACAATAAACTCGTGGAACGAGTGGACTGAAACTTCATATCTTCAGCCCGATTCTCTATATGGATACGGTTATCTTGATGCGATAAAGCGGGTTTTCATTGATGAAGAGTGATAACGATATCTGTCGATTCGGTTAAATGAAACTATAACATTCAACTAAAATTAAATAACAAAAAGCTTTCCGAGTATTGCATCGGAAAGCTTTTTTTGTTTTAAAAGTAAACTATCATAGTCAAATGCAAGTACAAAACTACTCCATATACTTGCGCATTTTGTCGATAGCACCCTTTTCAATTCTTGAAACCTGAGCTTGAGATATTCCTATCTCGTCGGCTATCTCCATTTGAGTTTTACCGTTGTAGTAGCGTCGCCTGATTATACTCATCTCGCGCTCGGAAAGTTTTTTGAGTGCTTCCTTTAAGGCAATGTTTTCTATCAGTATCTCGTCGGATTGAGTATCATCTGCAAGCTTATCTATTACGTACATTGTGTCTTCACCGTCACCAAAAACCGAATCGTAAAGCGACACGGGCTCGACGATCGCCTCTATTGCTTCTTCAACTGCTTTTTCGTCTTCGCCGAGCACCTTTGCTATCTCCGCTGGCTTTGGCTCGCGTTGCTCGCGCCTCATAACGTCCTCCTTGACTTGAAGGGCTCTGTATGCCAGATCTCTGATACTTCTTGAAACTCTGACCGAGTTGTTATCTCGCTGAAAGCGCCTTACTTCTCCTATTATCATCGGCACGGCATAGGTAGAAAATTTTACGTCAAACGCGGGGTTGAAATTGTCAATAGCCTTAATGAGTCCGATGCAGCCAACCTGAAACAGATCGTCGGCGGTGTCATTCTTCAGATTGAAGCGTCTTATAACACTGAGAACAAGCTTTAAATTACCAAGTACAAGTCGTTCGCGAGACTTCATATCGCCTTCCTTCGTTTTTGACAGAAGCTCTCGCATCTCATCTTCTTTGATAGTCAAAAGCTTAGACGTGTTGATTCCGCATATTTCGACCTTGCTCATTATCATTCTCCGCATAATTATGATCGGCAGTGAATTTAATGAATAAAGCACACCCGAGTGGATTTTTGGAAAACAATTTTCATATCCGTCGGGAGCTCAATTCAGCTTTTCGTAGTGTATTCACCGTAGTTATAATTATGGTCGAAAAATGCATGCGTTACACGTTTTTTGTTAAATCCATTTTTTGGAGTCGGGTTTTGCTTATTTATTCTTTATAATTTTGAGTATCTCTTTGGCAGGGACTCGTCGAATATAATATCGTAAATTTCCGAAACTTTACTCATATTATAAAAGTAGCGCTTGCTGATCCAAGTGGAACCAAGAAAATATGTTACACGGGTTCGGACTTGCATTGTATTGCGATAGATGATCTTGAGATTCAGGGAGAGAATGATCCTTTTCGCTTAGAGCTTTCACGTATAGCAAAAAGAAACGACGGACTCGGGTGCGTCGAGGATGAAAAATATCTTCTTGAAAATGCTTAGAAAATATGATAGAATATATATGTAATTAATATTTGATTATTCGGAGTTTTGATATGAAAATTGTAACTTTAACTCTTGCGCCCGCATTTGATATTCACTGTGATGCGGATAGTATTACTGTAGATCACGAAAATATTGCAAGAGTAACCGATTTTGACGCAGGCGGAAAGGGTGTTAATATTTCCAGAGCGTTAAATCGCTTTGGTGTTTCCAATACAGCTGTTGTTGTCATCGGAGATGAAAATGGCGCCGATTTTGAAAACAGGCTCAAAAATGAAAACATTTATTTTCAAAAAGTTGGAATCAAGGGCAGGATTCGCGAAAATATAACGATTCATACAGCAAATGGAAAAGAAACCAGAATCAGTTTTACCGGAACACAAGCACCTTCGGATCTTATGCATACCGTTGAGAGAATAACAGATAAAATATGTGATGAGGATACGGTTCTTACCTTTACAGGCAGACTTCCCGAGGGGGTATCTGTAGATGAAGCTAAGGCTTACATAAAAAAGGTTATGACACGCGGTGTCCGCGTTGTACTCGATTCGCGTTCGTTTTCGCTTTCGGATATGCTTGATGTAAAGCCGTTTTTGATAAAGCCGAACGAGGAAGAGATAACCGCATATATGGGACGAGATATATCGGATTTTGATTCCGCGGTCAATGCGGCAACGGAGCTCTGCGGTAAGGGCATCGAAAACGTTATGATATCACTTGGAGCTCGCGGCGCAGTACTTTGTTCGAGCGGAGAGATTTGTTCTGTAGAAGCGCCAAAAATAAATGCAATATCGACCGTAGGAGCAGGGGATAGTTCGATTGCCGGATTCTTGTACGCCATGTCACATAGCATGAGCATCGCTGAGTGCCTAAAAACTGCTGTTGCTTTTGGAAGTGCAGCATGCCTGACCTCGGGTACAAATCCACCAGAGAAAAGCGAAGTTGAAATGCTTCTCTCGCTGATGTAGAAAGATTACATTTTCTTCCGTAGAAACAATTTTTTGTTTATTTTGCCAATTACAAATTTTTTTAAAATATGGTAAAATAAGTGTATAAAGTTCTTTTGGAGGGAGTTATGTTTAAAGTTGGCGATAAGATCGTATACGGAACAAACGGATTGTTTGTTATTGATGATATCAGAGATGAGACCGTTCTCGGAAATACGCATACCTACTATGTTCTGAAGTCTGAATCCGCAAAATCTGATTCCTTAAGCTTTGTTCCGACGGATAATGAAGAGCTCGTTTCGCATATGAGAGCGCCAATGTCAAAACGCGAAGCCGAGCTGTTTATTAAAACTATTCCTGATATAGAGGCTACCCCCTGGGTAGATGATAGCAGAAAAAGGGCTGAATGTTACCGCGAGCTTCTTGAGAGCGGAAAGCATTCAAATATTGTCGCCGTCATAAAATCGGTTAAGAAGAACTCCGAAAAACGTATCGCTGAGGGTAAAAAGGTATTCGTGAGTGATGAGAATACGCTGAAGCGCGCAAAAGATATTCTTTTATGTGAGTTGTGCGAATCTCTCGGCGTTTGCGAGTCTGAAATGGAAGCTTATATACTTTAAAACAAATATAAAAAAGCAGAGCAAGCCGGTCTTGCTCTGCTTTTGCTTTGTATAAAACGAAATGAAATACATAAAAAGCAAATAAATATTTGCAATATTAAATGTTTCTTTATAAAAGTTTTTTAACAACCTCGGGAAAATCTCTGTAATCGTCAATCGTAAGATAATTGAAATCTGACTTGTATACGGATTCGTCATTGCCGCCGGGGCCGTAATCATCACCGATATATACGACTTCGTTATGCGCTATTCCGCGCTCGTCGCAGTACTTACCAAGCGCATATGCTTTGTTAAATGGGAACGGAGCCATATCAAACGAGGATGAGCCGCCAACGAATACGGTATAATCGGAGAATACGCTCTTGACGTCATCGTATATTGCGCGACGCTTGCTTCTGTCGGGGTCAAATGCAAGCTTATCTTCTGCGATAGCAGCCGTGCCGAGTATAGGGAAGGTGACGCATCCCGAGGAGTGATACTCAACGTTGTTTCCGCGGAATTCTTCAAATCCGTACTTTTTTCTGAGTGCGGTAACTTTCGCTTCAACGCTTTCCTTGTCGCAAGGACGAACTTCATCGAACACTATATCAATATCCTTTGTTTCGGGATTATATTCTGCATATTGCATACCGTAATTTCCAAGAATATCGATAGGGAAGCCGTTCATCTGCTTGAATATTCTGTGGCACATGCCCGCTCCTACCATAAGAAGCTTATATTTTTTTGAAAGCTTTGTTAAAACCTCGGTGTGTATCTCGTCGAGCGGAGTTTTATGCTGAGTGAGTGTACCGTCGAGATCCATAGCAATTATTTTTATATTTTTCATATCAATTTTTCCAATCCTCGATTCCAAACATATCGTAGTACATCCAGAGAACGGTATATCTGTCTTTAAGGTCCTTTGCGTATCTAACGGAATCGGAAATTTTTTCTTCACCGTACGTCTTATAAAAATCGTTGAGATCGAGCTCAATGTCCCCGAGTATCGAAGCAATTTTTTCAGCCGTGGGGCATTCTCGTAAGATTTTTTTGATCTCTTTTTCGTTAGCGAGGTATCTTTCGGCTCTGACGTCTTCGTAAGTGCCAAGCTTACGCTGCAACGCTATGCAACCTTCGGCAACAGATTTGTAAACTCGACCGAGCTCCGACGTCATTTCCTCTTCTGTTTGCACGAAGTCGGCAGAAGGGAACTTGGATGCAGCTATCTTTCTTCTTATCTTCGATGTAACGAAGGTTGAGAAAACAACGTCAATTCCGTGAGGAAGATACGCCTTGTTATCAACGATGCCCGTAATCTCAAAGTAATGAGAGAGATGATGTTCCGAGCCGGATGCGGGTCTTGAGCTTCCCGCGAAACTCATTGCGATTCCGACAAGGATCAGTGCCTCCATAAGTGTCTTTAAGCTATCTTCATCACGCGCGATCAGCTTTTTTGCAAGAGGAAGCACCTTTTTAAGCATATCGTACGTAAGATCATAAACGTAATTACAGAAATACTCGCCGTTAACGATTGCGCCGAGCTTCCAATCGTTAAGAGCGGAATATTTTCCGATAATATCGCCGTATCCTGCTTTTATCATTTCGAGGGGGGCGCTCCCAAGAACCTCTGTATCGGCAAGGATAGCAAGCGGAACGCCTGCGGAATAGGTTACCTTCATTCCGTCTGTTATCATCGCAGCGCCTGATGAAGCATATCCGTCCATAGAAGTTGCGGTAGCGAAAATGACGTAAGGAATATCCGTCTTATTGGCTATGTATTTGCAAAGATCCTGGATAACTCCCGAACCGATTCCGAGTATAAGATCTATTCCGTCGGTTTGTTTGCTAACTTTCTCTATTGCACGCTCGTTTGGGATAAGGAGAGGAGCTGATGGAAAAATAACACGGCGAACATTTTTTTCTGCAAGCTGTGCTTCGCATAAAGCTCCGCCCGCAAGATATGTATTGCCGTCGGCAACGAGAAGAATGTTTTTATAACTCTCTGTAATTTTCGGCAAATGCGAAGCCGCTCCGCGTTCAACGTAGACGTACTTTATAGCGCATTCGTGAAATTTACCGCATTCGCACTTAACGCCTTCGAGGATCTTATTGATATCCATATAATACTCCTTTGTTAAATTTTGTACCTATATTATACCTTAATAAAGAAGAACAGTCAAGAGATAAAGAAAACAAATATTGATGTGAACGGAAATCTGAAATTTGGATATACTTTGAAGTTATTTACCATTGTTTTGACTAAAACGGTAGAATTTTCTTTGAAATGTACCATAACGGTACAGTTTTTAAACGTATAAAAGACCGCATCGAGAAAAATCGGTACGGTCTTTATTTTTATGTTTTTATTTGAACGGTTAATTACAGTATAACGATTTTAACACTCTGTTTATTTCGGCATCTTCCATAGTATCAAAATCATCAACTATCCTTATTTTCATATCATCTGCTCTGCTTCTGATATATCTATCGTTGTATTTCAGGCGTTCCATAGACGTTGCTACGAGGACGCACTTCGCATAATCGTCGCCGAATCTTGAAGCTACGGTTTTTAGCTTGTAAAGCTCGTTTGCATCGAAAAGTCCGCTCTTGCACGAGATAAATACGGGGATAGAATCCTTCATAGCGAGAACGTCAATTTCATTAAGCGTCTGAGCTCCATCGGATTCGTCATTGTCCCAATCGATAAGAACTCCAACCTTTACGTCGTTATAAAGCTTTTTTCCATCAATGTCCTTAAGAGTAGAGAGCTTACTTGCAACTGCTATCTCGAGCATCTTTCCAGGGGTGGAAAGCACGTTTTTCACCGATTCGTTTTTGAAACAGAAGGATATTTCATCGCCAAGAACCAGGGAATGAATAAGTTCGTTTTCTTCGAGTCTTTTTAAGAAATACTCGTTTAGACCATAATAATTACCCGTGCGTCTGATTTCACTCTCGGCGAGGTCTTTTTCGAATCTGACATCAAGTCCCGATGCCTTGTTGCAAAGCTTCAGAATATCACCGATTGTGCCTGATGCATTATTCCAGCGTTTCTGATCTTCCTTAGAAATATTCCATATTTTCTCGACGTCGTAGTTTAAATCATCGTCAAATACAAAGCTTATGCTGTTTTCATCGGATGTAATTCTGCCTCCGTAGAGAAGAATATTTTCCTCTATTGAGATATCGAAGGATTCTGTTTTCGCAACGTTTCCGTCAGCATCGCAGTCGGTAATTGTGCTGTTCTTGAAGTTGAATCTATGGCACTGTATGCGATCGCGATATTTCTCCATAAGGATGCCTATCGCGACGAGATACAGGTCTTCGCCGCCCGTAAGATCAAAAATGCAGTCGTCGTTTTCTTCGACTATTAAAGATAACTGCTCGACGATAACCGAGAGGTTGTTTTTGTTTATGGTCTTGGAGAAGACCTCGGTGTTTATATTACGTTTTTTGAGTAAATTTTGATAAACGGGTATAGACTTAGTGATTGTTTTTTGATTATCGCCAATGAAAATAAGCTTGTCGGCGCGCAGAAGAAGCGCGCCCGCTATATTTTCAATTTTAGCTTTATCGTAGAATTCTATAAGTGTCATTGCTTGTTCCTTATTTTACTACTCGTCTTGAAATCAAAGATCATAGAAGAGCTTTTCCTTTTTGAGGTTTTTGGTGGGGATAAGGTCCGGATGCGTTTTTGCCGTATTGCTCTTGGTTTTACCATCTGCGGGGGTATCATATCCTTCGCTTCTCATATAAGCGCACCATCTCGGATGCTCCATCTTTGAATATTCAAAGATTCTTTCATCTTCCCACTTTTCTATGATAAGCGGAGGCTCCCGAAGCTCGTCCATTATAATTCCGTAATCAGTAAACTGATGAAGCTTCAGCTTAAGCTTCTCGTGTATAGCTTTTGAAACGGAAGAACGGTAGTTATATTCCTTTTGCCAGAATTCGATATCTGCGGCAGCATCGGCAGCCTCTTTTGCTTTTTTGTCAAGAACTAAAGCGGTAGAACTTTGTTTATCATTTTTCTTACAGCATTCATTAGCTGTCTCTTTGACATTATCCGCTTCCGAAGAACCGTTTGCGGCTTTATTTTTTTCTGCTTCTTCGTACAGTGCTGCTTTTTTAGCTTGTACGAAATATCTTCTATTGGTAATTTTACCCGCTTGTTCCCAATCGGCGTTTACTACCGTATTTAATGCATAGAAGCTATCAAGATCACCGATTATATGTATGCCGTACGTGTTATTCTTGCGTTCTTCTTCAGCTTTACGCTTAGCCTCTGCTTCCTTTTTCTTCTTTTCTTCAAGAGCTTCGGGAGTCAGAGCAGCATTATCGTCTTTGGAATCAACCTCTTTTGCAGCTTTGACTTCTTTAGATTCTTTCTTTTTTCTCTTGGCTTCGGCTTTTTCAGCGCGTTTTTTCTCACGTTCTTCTTTCTTTTTGAGAAGTTCTTTCAATTCCTTCTCTGCAGCAAGCGCCTTTTTCTGATCTTCTTCTGTATCATACATAAGAGCGGGAGTGTTATCCTCATCCCATATGCAGCTGATAAGACGGGCAGAATTAGAGTCATAAACGACGGTTTCTACGTCAACGTCATTTATGGAAAATCCGCGAAGCTGGCAAAGCCTGCGAATGTTCATCGCAGCATTTATATTATCCTCGTCGCTGCCTAAGCAGACGAAAATATAAGTAGGATTCTCTATGCTGTCAAATACAGTTTTGAATTTTGGAGAATTAACGTTTGTTTCGGGATGGAAATTGATTGTATAGTTATCCTCGCCGTTGACGGGATTTCCGCTTCTGCTATTCATTCCCGGAAAATTAAATTCGAAATAATCTTTTGCAGTTTTGTCGCTGTCAAAAACATCTATCTTAAGATCGAAGTTAGGATACTGGCAGAACCAGGAGAGAGCCTTGAGCATTTCTTTTCCGTAACGTCCAAAGCCGATAATAACAGCGGATATAGTGCTTCTGTTGTAGGTTTTTGCCGACTTTTTATCGTTATTTTTCTTGCTGTTATCTTTAATCTTTTCGTCGGGATTATATCTGAGAAACGCCTTGTTGAAAAGTCGCATACCGAATCTGTCAAGATTATGATATATCAAAGTGCGAATATCGTTTACGCGTACGACCTTAATATTCTTTACGTTCTTATCTCTCAGTATCATCTGGCTTTGAGTGCTTTCCGAGAATACATATAGCTCAATACCGGTAAGATCGTAGTTTTTCATTATATATTCTGCTTGTTTGAGCTTTTCATTTTCGTTTTCGGAGATAAGATAGATTTTGATCTTTCTATTGCTTTTCTTGAAAGCAATATGAAGAGATTCGACATCTTTATAGAAGAGAATTGCGCCTAGCTTTTTTGCTTCGTCTATAAGATCGGAGTTTTTTTCCTCTTTATCGGCAATGACGTCCGCAAAAACAATGACTTGCTTTCGAAAAAGCTTAACGTTCTTTTTCCACCAGGAGTCACCGATGTCATTTTTGATGATGCTCTTGGCAAGAGCTACGGATTTATCGTTAAGCTCCGAGAAAACGTGCGTTTCCTTGCATTTTAACACGCTTCTGTACGCAATAATCGCAATAAAGTTTTTCAGCATTAAAATGAAGAATGTGAAGGTGAGTATCGGAGCTGCAAAATAGAGAATGGTACACATGAAAGTGTATTTACTGAGTGTAGACGAATCTACAATAAACCGTTGGACCATTTCTAAGTATCCGATATATTCACCATCAATAGCAAATAGTCTGAACGTGTGCTGAAGGGTTGCGAATACGGATATCCAGAAGGAATAGCTACCATGTTCGAAATTTTCATAATAAACAGGGAAGAACAGTGTTACTCCGGATATGAGTGTTCCTAAAAATATTATTCTGAACGGGGTAAAGAATTTATCCTTTTTGTATTTTATTCTGAAAAATGAAAGAGTAATGCTTGCAATAAAAACAATAAAGGATGCAATGATGAATCCGTTAAACTTCATTTTTTTCTCCTTTTCTCAAAAAGCTTTAATTAAGTTAATTATACCAATAATATAACCGTTTGTCAATAAATGTCTATAAATAAAACATTATCTGCAATATCGCGACTGAAAAGAAAAAGAGCCCTTGGAAACGCATGCTGAAAAAGCATTCCGAAAGCTCTTTTGCTTTATTGAAAATTTAAATCACTGTGCCCTCAGGAGGGAGAATGGTTGTAAATGGAGCCTTCGCTGCCTTAACCTCCTCGTAAAAATGAGCATTTGCAGCTTCCATATATGCCTGCACCCAGAAAGTACCGATGCCAAGGCAGAGAGCGCCGACGATTATCCAACCGATAAACGAGAGCTGCAGAAGGAAATACTTCATCTTGAAGCCGTCCATCATACGTCTGCTTTCGGTAATAGCATCATTGGCAGAAAGCTCGGGGCGATCGTTTTTGATATAGAATGTAAGCGCGTAAGAGCAGGATTTTACAATTCCCGGAACGATGAAAAGGCAGGTCCAGAGCGCGATGAAAACAGTATGAAGGATACCTGTTACCAAAGCTCCGACTAGGTCTTTTTTTGCTCCGTCAACAACCGCAGAAAGTCCATCATAGGGAACAAAACCTCTGACTCTTCCGATAAAATAGTTTGACGTGGCGCACATCAGTATACCGCTGACGATAAACGCTCCGATACCGGTAACGGCAAGAACTCCGTTGATCGCCGATACTATAAGTGCGATAACCATAGCATATAGCCATTCGTTTTTAAAAATACCACCGCCCAGGATAGCTCTGGCTTTTGCGCGTAATTCGTAGTTTGAGCTTAACATATAATTGTCTCCTTTTTTCTTGTTAGTTTTTCTAAAGATATTATACGACTCGTGACGGGAAATGTCAAGAAAAAATATTATTCACTCAATTTTTTGAGCAGTAAATTATACGGTGAAAAAGAAAAGCGGGCAGCCGAATTGACTGCCCGCTAAAATAAGATTTAAGCGATAAGAAATATGATCAGCCCTGATCAAAGTCCCAGATACCGTCGTTATCTTCCTTCGGTGTTGTTTCCGTACCCGGTGAAGTAGTTATAATATCTTCTGATTCAAGCTTGATAACTTCAAGCTCGGGAGCCATATAATCCTTAGCCCCGAATTCATTCTTTTCATTCTGCATTTTGCATTTTGAATTCTGCATTAAAACACTCCTCCTTTTAGTCGTTAACTGCCGATTCTTTGTATGCCTTAGCGCTTTCGCAATATTTTGCAAAACGCTCAACGATACAAACAAGTGCATCGTTATTCTGAGTCTTAGCCCATTCGTAGTAAGCCTTGATATGGAAGCTACCCGATTCTGTGCCGCCTATCTTATAGGTAATGGTTTCGCACATTCTGTAAGCGTAAACGTCGATATCAATATACTTGCCGTTCTCGTTTTCTCCCGATTCGGTCTTAAGACCTACGCCGTTTGCATAGAAGCTGTACGCCGATGCGTCAGCGCCGTCCGCAAGGTAGAATCTTATTGTGGGAGTTGAGGTGAGAATGAACGTTGCGGACTTGAGTCCAACAGTGGGAGCCGCAGCGCTTCCGTCCATTGCGGGCGTATTATTATCATCGTAAGAGTCTCCGAGAAGCGCGCTTATCTCTGCGATTGTCGCGTCGTTATCGGTCATTTCGAAGTATTCGTAAGCGCTTCTTACGTAAGAGAGAACATCGCGCATAAGCTGATTCTCGACATCGCTGTTACCTACGAGTATCTTCTTAGCGTACTTAACAATATCGAAGTTATACGTAGAGGTTGCGGTTTTGCCCTCGTCAACACTAACGGTTGCTATAAGTTTAATGGTACGCGTTGCATCCTTTGCGGCGAGAGGTATTGAAATGAGGTAATAATCCTCACCGTCAATAGCTGTTTTAAGACTGTCTATCGCGATAAGATCATTATACTCAACACCGTCTAATGTAAACTTAACTAGGGATTTTTCTGGAATATAAACGTTAAAGACAAGATCTCTGTCAAGAGTAAGGCTCATCTTGGGAGTAAAATCGATATCTGCAAGCTCGGCAAGTCTGAGTCTGTAAGTTGTGGTATCGGACCCATCCTCGACCTTAACGAATATTGCGTTACCTGCAGTGGTGAGGAATTCTGCTTCGGGAGCGGAAAGTCCTGCAGCAACAGTGAGTGCAGTGTAGTTTCCATCCTCGGTCTTGGTGAAGAGAAGCTCAGATGTTGTAGCCTTGTCCTTTGAGAACATTGTAAAGATTGTGTCGCCCGCGATTATTTCTCCGCCCGTAACTGTTACGTTGTTGTGGATAGTGTCGCTTCCGAGTCCGAATAGAACTATGCCATCCTTAGCAGACGTAATATCGAACGTGCAGTCAATGAAGCTTAGCCAAGTATTACCTATAGCGTTTGGGGTATCGCTCTTTTTAAATGCCGCTGCGAGATTTGCTGTAGTGCCGGTAACGGTAATTTTGACGCCGTCGAAGGTGAAGTCGAACTTCTTGTTTGCAACGTAATCGTTAGGTCTGTCAGCCGCACCGGTCCAAGCATCAAACTGAATGAGAGGACTCTTGTCGAGGATTATCTCACCGTTTGTGATATTGAACTCGGAGGGGAATATAGCAAGGTCGCCCGAACCGCTCCAAGGCTTAATCGTTGAGCCGAACATTACGCGGTTGCTAGGAGCAGTGATAGTGAATCCACCTAAGTCAATGTTGAGAAGTCCCTGAACCTGAGCGATGTTGTTATACTGCTCGTTCGATGCCATTACGTAATCGCGACGCATAAGAATGAATGCGACTCTGGGATTTACTCCGTAAGAGGTGCCATCCCATACGTTGCCGACCAAATAACCTTTAGCGGTATTGAACGCGCCCTCGTTGTCGTATGCGGAGGCTTTATCAAGGAGAGTATCGTCCGCGCCCTTGAAGTTCTTGTTTTCATCAAATACTACGAATGGATAATCTTCTACAGAATTATATCTGTAAGGAATATCACCGTACGGAGTTTTAATAGCTTCACCGAGACGGTAAAGCACGTAGCCACCTTTTACTGATTCATTGGCAAACGTGAGTGAAGCTCCGTTTGTTGCGATAAAGGTGTTCGTAGGATGAGATACGGTGGAGGGAAGCTCGATAGCAAGATACTTGCCGTCGTAAGGAGCGTAGGTGAGAGTGTCACCGGTATTAGCATTCATCATAGTAGGAACGCTTGAATAGCCTATTATCTTTCCACCGTTGATAGATGCCGTATAATCTACTGTTTTGCCACCGTTTGTTCTGTTATCGGATGCATTAAAGATGATAACACCCGAAGGCGCATTAGTAAGATCAAACGTACAGTTATTCATTGCAAAGTACATATTTGTCATGTAACCTTTACCGCTGGTCCAGGTTGCCGCAATCATATTCTTTGCAGTTGAGCCTTCTGCATAACTGAAGTATACGTTATTTATCGAAATATCCCAGACCTTAGCACCCTTTGCTTCGGTGAGGTTTCCGTTAACGTCGGCGCCCATAAATTGACCGCCCGATATCAAGATGTTACCGTTTTCGAAGATTATCGTTGTCTTGTAAGCGAGAGCTTCATCGGTGTTACTTGAAATGTCAAGTATCGGCTTGTTCTTACGTATAAGAGTATAACCGTTGAGGTCTACTCTCATAGTACCGCCGATCATATAAAGAAGATTCCAAGTGGTGTCGTCTGCGGTTGTGCCGTCCAATCTGGTAACTGCCGTCTGAACGCTGTAGTCACGTCTTAAGAATATCTCTGCGCTCTTTGATGCAGATGCAGAACCCTTGCAGTAATCCTTGATATGAGATATCGCAAGAGCCCACGTTTCGTCAACTCGCTTGAAGCTTCCGTTCATAAAGAGGAAGAACGGATAGTCAACCGCGGAGAGGT
Organism: Eubacteriales bacterium; assembly: GCA_045654585.1. Taxonomy (GTDB): domain Bacteria; phylum Bacillota; class Clostridia; order Oscillospirales; family CAG-272; genus UBA1740. The sequence goes on along the minus strand of JAZONS010000075.1, from coordinate 17,326 downwards.
AACCGGGATTAGACGTTATCGTCGAGTGCGGAACGGTTCCGTAAGGAGTTGTAAGGCTCTCAAGGTAGTAGACAGAATTCGTACCGTCATCCTCGTGCTCAACGAAGTATCTGTTACCTTCATCGGCTCTGAAATACGTTGTGTTAGGAGTGTTTGCCGAGAGGGTGATAAGAGTTGCTGCGGGAGCATCCTTCTCATCAATGAACTCAAGTGATACGCCGGAGCCCTTTGAACCTGAGAACGTGATATTTGAAAGATCGTCAATGAGGAACTTCGTGTTCTTAACAGTGATATCCGTATCGACCTTTGAAGGAGTGTTATTAACGTTAAGAAGCGTTATTGCTGCGGTAGGCTTAACGGTATTGAGATCAAAGGTACAATCGTTAAGATTGAGCTTAAGGCCTGCAGCATAGTTTTCCGTGCCGTAGGAAGTAAGAAGGTTTGCGGTTGTTGCACCTTCTGCAAGTCCGAATTTAACGTTATCAAAGTTTAAAGTATATACCTTCAAAGCACTACTGTTGTTGGCAACGCTGTGCTTAATAATGGATGTAGTATTAGCCTTGATAGTACCGTTTTTGATATTGTAGATAGAGGGGAAATTATAATCAATGGTTTCGCCGGCAGCATTAGTGACGGTTTCCCATCTCTTGCTGTGAGCATTGAAGAGGCTCTGCGTGGATTTTGAATCCTGGCTGAGTGTATATCCGCCGAGGTCTATTGTAACCTCACCTCTTACCTGAGCAAAGTTATCGGTATACTCGGAGACTGTTTTTCCATCGGATTTAGTAATAGTCTGGAACGTGTAGTCTCTTCTCATTACGATATAAGCTTTATAGGTACTAACGGTGAACTTACCGGTATCGACGTTGAACTTATTGCTTTTTACATAGTCCTTCGCCGCACCCCAGGCGCTGTTTCCGCCGTTTGAGCCGTAGAAGTATTTATAACCACCGATGAGCGTTCCGTCTTCTTTGAATACTACGAAGGGGTATGTTTCCGCATCGGCGTAAGTAGACGTGATAACGCCGTAAGGAGTAGCGAGGTCGTTTTCCTTAAGCTCATAGCCGCTATCGGTTGCCTGGAAGTTTCTGTATACACCGTCATCGCAAAGGAAGTTGTCAACAACGGGAGTGCCGCCGTTCGACGGTGTGAACTTGAGATAATTACCCTCAGTGTCCTTCTTGAGAAGCACGCTGTCATTCTTATCGGTATTGATAAGGGTTATACCCGATCCGTTACCGATGATCTCGCCGCCCTCGATTATAAAATCGCACTCTGCAGCAACAGTATTAACAGAGAATAGCGAGCCGGTCTTTGCGGGCTTGTTTGTATTAAGATCGAAGGTGCAGTTTTTGAGATTGATATTGGTGTCTATAATCGTGGGATGACTGTTCTGCCAGATAGTCCAGAATGCGGCATTTAGACCTGTTGCACCGGATGCAAATCCAAAGGTTACGTTATCGAAGGTGAAGTTATAAGTCTTCACGTTTTCCGTTGTATAAAGGCAGTGAGTAACACCTATAACGGCTGATGCCGTCTCAAGACGACCGTTGGTGAAGATAACGTTGGTCTCGAACATAGGAGTAGAGGACGTTACTACGGCATTGATAATTACCTTGTTTCTGGTGAGAGTATTTCCGCCGAGGTCGATAAGAAGAGTGCCGGCGGTGTTGCCGAACGTAGGCTCAGCTGTGTTTTCTATACTCTTTCTGAGAAGTATCTCAGCCTGCGCGTTGGTGTATTCTTCGCCGCCGAGAAGACCGTTCGCACCCGAGATAGCAGAAGCGAGAGTTGTATGAGCGGATACAAGCACGCCGTCCTTGAAGAGGAGAACGGGATATGCATCTTCATCTGCATAGTTTTCTGTGATTATACCGTATTTTGTCGAGTTATCACCCTTGGTGAGAGTGTACGTTGCCATATTATCGGCAACACTTGCCTTCGTGTAAGCCGCATAACCGTCTGAGAGCAGGTATGATCCCGAAACGGGAACGGTTATGGATTCTGGCATTACCAAAACGGTGTAATTACCGTTAGAATCTTTGATAAACTCAACTATCTTAGCATTATCAAGAATGGTTATCCATCTCTCTGAGGAGAGCTTGATAGTGCCGCCCGTAACTGTATAAGATACTTTGAGTGAAGCTGTTAAAGGAGCCGCAAATATAATTGCGCTATCCTTTGCGTGAGATGCTTCGGGGAAGTCAAACGTGCAATTTGCAAGATTGATATTAGCGTTTACGTTTATACCCGAGGTAGTATCTGTGTCGGAGATAAGTTCCGTTGCCCATGCGTTCGGAGCAAATCCAACGTATGTATCTGAAAGGTTGATATTGAAGACCTTACCAGAGCCTGCCGAGGTTGCGCCCTCGTAGGAAACGAGCGCTGTTCTGCCAAGACGGATAGCTCCGCCCATGATATTGATAGCGGTATCGGAAGTGCTTGTAGCCTTAGCCCAGATCAGAGAATTCTTTGTATTCTCACACGTGATGGTGTAAGTACCGAGGTCGATATTTACGGCAGAGAAGCCGCCAAGCTTATCTGAGAGATCAGTATCTGTAAGAGTGTAATCGCGCTGAAGCTTGATGGTATATCCCGAGGTGTAAGCCGCAAGAGCTTGCGCCCAGCCTGAGTATTCGCCAATTTTGGTTTTGCCGTTATAAATAGCAAAGGGAGTGTTGGATACAGGCGCGCTGTATGCACCTGTTCCGTCGTTCTTCTCAGCTACAACGGCACCGCCTACCGTAATTGCGGTAACGGTTTCATCTACTATAAGATCGTTGAAGTAAATGGGAGCATTAGTATCTCCGTCGGGAGAAGCGTATATTGCGAGTGACTGAGTATTGTTAGCCGAGGGGAATCCGTAGTCAGGCTCGTATACGTCGTATGTAAACTCAACGTGAGTCCAGCCGTTAGCGGTAGTCTTAACGTTGCGGATAACGTGATTGTAATCTATTGTGCCGTAGCCTGTACGGTTTGTCATCCAGTTAAGTTTGAGCTGAAGCACTCTTTCTGTTGTATCGTAAACGTCGAATGCGATTGTATATCTTCTTCCGTAGTTATTGGCACTGGTAATTTCACCGCCCGTAACCTTAGAATAAGTGAAGATGTGAGTAACGTTGTTATAATAAACCGAAACACCGTTTGCGGTAGGTGTAGTAACCGCAGCACCGAGTGTTTTCTCTCCGTCGATTACAGCTCCGGTGGTATAGGTAACCTTGCTGTTTGTAGACGAGGGCTTAGTGGAGTCAAACGTTTCTGTAAGAACATTCGTCGTGCCTGCGGTTCTTGCGCCCTTAAGAAGGAGAACTATCTCGTTACCTGCATTTGCAACAATATAGTCGGTAATATCTATTTCATAAGAGCCCGCGCCGCGGAGATTTATACTTCCGAGAAGTGTTCCGCCGGTTGCACCCACTGCGTTTACCGCATAGAGCTCGGCAACGTTTGCCGCATCGTTTGTAACGTTAAAGCGGAATACGAAGCTGTTGCCATTTGTCATCGAGGGAGCGGTGAGAGTGTAATAGTTTCCGGAAGCTGCCGTCGCGGTTGCATTATCGAACTCGGTCATAAACGACGCTTGATAAACAGAGCCGATAGCCTTGCCGTTTGCGCCTGCAAAATCGGTGGGAATTGTGAGAGTATACTCGGTGTTTCCTGAAAGAGCATTGGGAATGAAGGTCCAGACAACTCCTCCGCAAGAGCTTTCCCAGTTGCCCGAAACTGTAGTTCCGTTCGTGGTGAGAGTAATCTTTTGAACTTCTGCGAGAGTCGTCTGACCTGCGAAGCCGATAGTTATTTTATCGGTGACCTTAACTCCGCCTGCGTTCGGCATAGGCGATACGTATGCTACGCTGATAGCATCACCTTTAAGGAAGTAGTTAACGTATCTGAAATATGCGTCGTAGGTATCTACGTTGTAATTCATATCCATACCGCTCGTAAGAGTGTGTCCGATCGGAACCTCAAACTGAAGGATAGGAATATTGAGCTCGCGGCAGATATTATAAATATCGTTTGAATAACCGAATGCCGCGTTATAAGTATCGGTCATATTACCGGAAATGAACATAGGTGCGTGACCTGCGGTAATATCTTCCTGCTGTGAGCCGTTGCAGGGGTTAGTGAACTGTACGCCTGAGATTATCTCAACGCCACCATAGGTGAGCCAAGGCTGTTTTTCGCCTGCCTTAACGGTAAAGCCGTCGGCAGTGATCGTGCCTGCGCCGACACTGTAACGCGTTTCACCGTGATGTCCCTCGTAGTAACGGTCGGGAACGAGATTCTCGAGAGCTATCGATATAGCATGCTCAAGCGCTTCGGTCGTTTCGTATTTAGTTGCGTCAACGAGCGCGGACTGAATATTCTTTTCACCGAGGTAAGAGAACCAACCGCCCTTAGAGTTGCCGTAAACGCCGAATGCGTTGAGGTCGAAGTTGTAAGTATCGCCGCCCGAGAGGGAGATATAACGGAGATAACGCATAGCCGCTGTGTTTACGAGCTTGTCGTTATATATCATAAGCGCATAGTTCATATGGTCCTTCGTTACGCCTTGGCTTCCGTCGTAGTATCCCCACGATGCGTTTCTCGCCATAGGCTCCCAAAGATAGTCGAATACTACGTTTGCGTATCCGTTATAAAGGAAGTCGTTTGAGTGAGGTCTGAGATCTGCGCCCGTAACCGAGGTTGTCGGATGACCGGAGGAGTTAGCGAGAGACATAACGGGAACCTTATTTGCGGGGCTCGTAGGATAAACGATATTGATATAAAGGTTCATATCAATAAAGCTTCCGTCGGGATCAACGCAGTCGGTAACGGTTTCGGCCTTGGTGAACTTAACGTACGTATATTCGCCGTTTGCGTCAACCTTTCCGTTTGCATCGTACCAAACGGGCGCATTGCCGTCAAAATCATTCTGAACGGCCTTTCTTGTTCCATCTGTATGTACCCATTTTAGAAGCTTGGCGCCTTTAGTAGCACGGAAGTCTGAGTTCCAGTTCTCTACGATCTTCTCAAGCGTACCCTCAGCGGAGTGCTTATCTATTTCCCAGAATACCTGGTTTAGAAGCACGTTGTAGCCCGAGGGAGCGAGAAAGTTCTCGCGGACATTGCCTGCGGGGAATATCGCTGTATTAGTCAGTATCTTTCCGTTAATAAGCTGTGTTCTGAAGCTTTGAGTGGAATTAGCGATAGCGGGACTTACCGCTGTATCCTGATTCAGGTAGTCAAGAACTATTACCGCATATCCGCGGTCGAGCATAGATTTGATGATCGTCTCGTTACTATCCGTACCTATCCTCGCGATTTTAGGATGGTTGATAGTGTAAACTACTACGGGAGTACCCTCGTAGCCAACCTTAAAGCTGCCCTTTGAGGTGTCGTAGTATACGGTATACTGGTAGTCACCGACGTAACCGTCGTTATCTACTCTTACAGTATCCTGAGCGAGATAACTTGAAAATTTCGATTTGATGTCTGTCATTTCGCCCATCACTTCAACGGGTTCCGATGCGGAAGCCATAATTACGGTGAGTGAAAGTGCGATAAGAAGTACCGCCATCAGAAATACCGAGATCTTCAATGTCAGTTTTTTCTTTGCTTTCATGATCATTCTCCTTGTATTATTAGATTTTGATATGCAATTAACCACAAGATATTTATTTGCTCCGCTTTTGTATATATTAAACAGTGTTATTTGTCAAAATATACAAACGCGCGCAAAATAAATACCTTTTCAATATGATTTTAGCACAATGCACTTGACAATTTAGGACAAAAATGATAGAATTAAGGACAGAAAGTGATATTGCATAGCGAAATAATAAGTTAAAGAGCCATGGAATTTACGAAGCGACTTGGGAAATGGAGAGAAATAATGAGGATACAGCGCCATAATTTTGGAAAGGATAACGTTTTCGGTTATCAGCTCCACGAGGAAAAATATAATTTTCATAAGCATATTCATCAGTTTGTTGAGTTGACTCTTGTACTTGAAGGTGAACTCGTGATAACGGTAGGAGATAGGGAACCCGAACGCGCGAGAGCAGGCGATTTTATTTTGATATTTCCGTTCCAGACTCATAAATATTCGTCTGACAGAGTAAGTAAATTTGTGATATATACGTTTTCTCCAAGTCTGATAGCTGACTACATTGAGAATGCAGGGGGGAAGGTGGGTGAGCGTTCTGTATTCCATGCCAATAAATCAACCTTCGATCTGTTTACGTCAAGACTTCTTGATGAGAAGGATTTTTCTATTTACAGTATACGTTCGTGCCTTTACGCAATGCTTTCGGATTTTACTGCGAAGGTCAGCCTTTGTGAAAGCAAAGCAGACGGTAGCGCGATAGAGAAGCTTGTGCAGTACGTTAACGAAAACTACACCGATACGATCCCTCTTGACGTAGTTGCAAGAGAGATAGGATACAGTGGGAATTATCTTTCGCATTGCATAAAAAAATCCTTTTCATTTGGATATCCTACACTGCTTGCATGTATACGCGTAGAGCGTGCCAAAAAGCTTCTACTTGAAACTAAGCTTTCCTCTCTTGAAATAGCGTTAGAATGCGGTTTTGGCAGTGAAAGAAGCTTTAACAGGCAGTTCAAGCATATAACGGGAATGACACCGAAGAACTATAAAGTATCAACAAAAATGACCGTTGTGAACAAGGAAAAAACATTAAACTGGGAATACAGCAGTAACGCGGTATTTTCTGCGCCGATTGAGGAAGACTCTTGACACAAGAGAACTAAACGGGAAATATCGGAAAATAGGATAAATGGGAGAAAAATATGAGAATACTTATCACGGGTGCCGCTTCCGGCATTGGACTTGCGGCGGCAAATTACTTCAAGGATAAAGGTCACACGGTATACGCCGTTGATATTAAAAAAACAGAAAATGATAGAGCGAGCTTTGAAGCGGATATAAGAGATGAGAATGCGCTCGTCAAAATAAAAGAAAAGCTGAAGGCGGATGGAGTCGAGCTTGACGCTATTGTAACCGTTGCGGGAGTGCATATGATGGCGGCGCTTGCGGAAAGCAACTACGGTGATATGAAAAGACTTATAGATATAAATCTTCTCGGAACTATGCTTACCGTGAGAGTTTTCCACGAGCTTTTGTCAAAGCGAGGTAGGGTAGTGATCGTAACGAGTGAGGTAGCATCTTACACGCCCATGCCCTTCAACGGTTTGTATAACGTTTCCAAAACCGCGCTGGATTGCTATGCGGATGCCCTTCGCCAGGAACTGAATCTGCTCGGGCAGAAGGTTATAGCTGTCCGCCCCGGCGCTGTACAGACACCGCTTGCCGCCTCATCGGCAGACTCGACCGAGAGGCTTGCCGAAAGTACGGTTCTTTACAGTTCCGAATCAAAACACTTTGCCTCGCTTGTAAAGAAGTTTACGGGAACGCCGATGCCACCCGAAAGATTTGCGAAAACATTATATCGCGCAACAACGGCAAAGCATCCAAAGCTCGCATACAGTAAGCACAGAAATATAGGTCTTGTGCTTCTTAATATTCTTCCAAAAAGATTGCAGTGCTCTATTATCAAAATGCTTCTCAAAAGATAAAACGAAAAGACTAGCTCAGAAAAAACGAGCTAGCCTTTTTTAATATGAAAATATTGTAACTTGAAAGATATTCCTTATACGTTAAATCCTGTCTTGCGTCTTACGTCCTCATCCGAAGGATCACGGTATTCTTCGTCCTCCGTGTTGATTGCTACTTTGTTTGAGGATACTTTTATCGGAGAAAGGATATCCTCGGGATAAGAACAAATAGAGAGCGGATTATTATCCGTTACGTGGCATACCGTGTATGCATAGCGCACGGGCTCGGGCATAAGGCGGTATTTTGGAAGAACATCGGGACCGCAGGAACGGTTTCCAAGTCCGCTTTGCGCATAGTCAAGCGTGAAAACGGTCTTCTCACGCGATACCGTGTCGCATAAATGCATCATTTCGTCAAGTTCGGCTGCGGTATGCGGAAGAGCTGACATCGTGTAAGAAATTTCACCGAAGAAGCCGAAGCCCTCACCCGATTCGTTTGTCAGCGTCATATAAGCACTATTCATCTTTGCTCCGCATTCCTGGGGCATAAGGTAGTTATTCAGTGCATCACCAACCTTCTCTCGATAAAGTCCAAATCGACCCGATGCCGAACGGTCGGGATATGTTTCGTGCGGACCGAATCCGTACCAACTCACGTTGTTATTTTCGGACGTGAGGATAGTCGATGAACCTATTCTTAGCAGAGTGGGAAGTTTGCCGATGGGGGTAACGGTATTATCAAAGAGAACTCTTCCGTCACCGAAAACAGTAATTATTGATAATACGTCAAATCCTGCTTCATCATTAGCTGAACAATGATAGCTTGCGGATATCCGTGTTAAGTTTTTGCATCTATCTGTGATGAAAACAGACTTGCATACGTTCTTTATTAATTTTAGACCTGCACTCTCCCACGTTGCGCCGCCGTTCTTATCATTCTTATCGAATGCAAGCTTGCGTCTGTCGTTATCTGTTAGAGCGCGATAGAAGGTAGGCGTGTTGAGTTTTTCAGCTATAAGCTCACCGTATCTTATACTTAACTCACCTGTATTTTTGTCAATAGTGAATACGAAAGTTGAGCCGGAAACGGTAATATCAATTGAGGTTTCTTTGACGTTAATATCAGGAAGTGCAGAAATATTAAATGTTTCTTTTTCTTTTTCACAAATCTTAAACTGCGAGAACGCAACCTCGTGACCGCGGTCGCAGAAGCTTTGATCTTCTTTGTATCTGAAGCTGATGTCGAGAATAATCTCATCCGTGACATAAAGTTTTGGAATCTCAAGTGTTACGTATCCGTTCTCTCCCGGTAAAATCGGAGGACACTCTACCTCGCCCTCGTAGATCTCTTTTCCGTCGGCAAGGATAGCATATCTTATATAAAAATCGGATAAATCTGTGTGGAAATAACGATTATGTATACAAAGGTTTGCATTTTCTCTATCAAAACTCTTGCATACTATAAATTCGTGAACCTTTTTGAGTTCTGCAAGTTTTGGTGTATAGTCCCTTGTAGGTGTTACTAAGCCGTCGCAGCAGAAGTTGCCGTCGTGCTTCGTTTCTCCGTAGTCGCCGCCGTATCCGTAATATTCGGTTCCGTCATCTTTTTTCTTTATAAGCGAGTGGTCGCACCACTCCCATACAAATCCGCCGCCGAGCTGACGGTACGTATAAATAGCATCCCAGTAATCGCATAAGCTTCCGCAGGCGTTACCCATTGCGTGAGCGTATTCGTTAGTGACGAATATTCTCTCGGGATTATTTTCTGCGTGTTCTATCATATTCTCGGGTGAAGGATAGGTCTCGCTGTCCATATCCGCAACGCTGTTCATTTGGCGCTTATGAATAAGACGTGTCGGATCGTACGTTCTGCAGAATGATGCTGCGATAGCGATAGTTTCGCCAAATCCGATCTCGTTTCCGAGTGACCATATGATAACAGATGGATGATTCTTATCCGAATGCACCATAGCTCCTACTCTGTCAAGTGCGGCGGTAAGCCACCTGGGATCGTTTCCGGGGAGAATGTTTTTTCTGTATGAAATGCCGTGAGATTCCATATTAGCCTCATCCATAACGTAAAGGCCGTATCTGTCGCAAAGATCGTAAAGATACGTATCGCATGGATAGTGCGAGGCGCGAAGCGCATTTACGTTATTGCGCTTCATAAGAATAATATCGCGCTCCATATCCTCACGTGTTACGACGTATCCCGTTCTCGGATGCGTTTCGTGGCGGTTTACACCTTTGAGCTTTATTGCTTTTCCGTTTATGAGAAGCTCGCCGCTCACCTCTTCTATCTTTCTGAAGCCGTATCGTGACGAATGAATTTCCGATATCTCACCGTTATCCGAATAAAGCGTCAGGATAATTGTATAGAGATTTGGCGTTTCAGCAGTCCATAGCATAGGAGAATCAATATCCGCCTTTAGATAAGCGGTTGCAACTGTGCCACCTTTTATATCCGCGGGCATTGTGTAAGGCACCTTCTCCTCGAATCTGTAGCTGATATTACCGTTTTCGGCATCAGCCTCGGCTACTGTATTTCCGTCAGGGGAGATGAGCTTCATTGATACCTTTTTCTTTGGAACGGTACTTTCCGTCATATTTAGAAGCTTGCTTTCAACTATAAGGCTTGCGCGCTTAAAATTATCGGAGAACTCCGAGTATGCGTAAAAATCAAAGAGGTGTATATCCGCCGCGGCATATATGGCAACATCTCTTGTAATACCGCTGAGTCTGAACATATCCTGATCCTCAAGCCAGGAGCCCGCGCAGAATTCTGTGACGAGTATAGAGAGATCATTTTCCTTGTCGCGGAAAACGAAATTTGTAATATCAAACTCCGCTGCAGTTTTGCTGTTTGTGCTGTAACCCACGAAAATACCGTTTATATAGACTGTCGCTGACGACGAAACCGCGCCTATGCGCAAAATAACTCTTTTATTTGCAAAATGATCGGGAACGGAGAAACTGCGTTTATAAATACCTATGCCGTTTTTCTCCGAAGTGAATGGAGGATTTTGAGGATCCGTTCTCTCGAGGAAGGAGTAACCAACATTTATATATTTTGGCGCGCCATACCCGTAAAGCTGCCAGCATGACGGAACTGGTATCTCGTCCCAAGCTTCACCGTTATCATTTTCAAAGCCTTGTGGAATATTATCTATGCTCGCTGAGTAACTGAATTTCCAGGTACCCGAAAGAGAGTGATAATAAGTTGATTTTGCATAGTCGCAAAGCATAGCTTCCGCTTCGTCCTTATACGTAACCGTAGGCACGTGATAGGGAAGCTTGTTAAGTCCAACTATCTCGGGCTCATCAATAAGTCTTCTGCCCCAGGGGGATTTAGGAAAGTATTCTGATCTCATACAATCTCCTTGAAAAAATTAGTTTAGTATATTTTATCATATAAAGTTGAGATTTACAATATCTTAATAAAAAAACGAGGTAAACCGCAGTTTACCCCGACAATTAAAATGTGTATTAAGTTTATTTACATTACGCCCCGGCAGCGCTTTTCTTTTCCGTCTTAGCCTTCTTTCTGTCCATAATAAACCAGGGCAAATAAGAAAGCGCAAATAAAAGCGAGACTGCAAGTATCATAATTATCAGCCTTAGTGCAAAGTTAGGGGGGAGAATATCGAGTATAGACGGTGTGCTCTCTGGCTTTGCCATAAAGAGATAGTTCGCGCCGGGACCTATAACGACGTTTGCAACGTATGCGATGACCGCAAGGCAGGCGAGAGAAGAATATGAGATGATTATCGACTTGTAATTCGGGCGCATCTTATGCACGAACATCATATAGAATATTGCGACGTAACCGAGAAGATGCTCGCACCAGAACTGATAATATCTGTATCTCGTAGGACCTGTGTATGTAATAACGGTGGGGGTGATAAGTGCGAAGATCGTTCCCGCAAATACCCAGAAATAAGCAATGTCGAAAAGAGTTTGTGACTTTGTTGCTATCATATAGCTCGAGAAGATGAGCGCCCATCCGCAAACTGTTATCGGAAGGTGGTCTACGGGATTTGGATCGAGCTCGGTTATTCCGACAAGACGCCAGAAATATGACATTTCGCAAATAATCATAGCGAAGGCAAGCCCCATTCTGATCTTCCCCTCGTGCTTCCAATCGAGAAGATTGCTTCTGTATCTGTAGATCAGGTAGATAACACCCGCCGCGATAAGAATAGGCGCGAAATGAGCAAAGGAAAAGTTTTTAAACTCAAGCTCCGTGCCCTTCCCGAAGAAATAGTGGAAAAACTTTTTCATATACTTTCTCCTTTTGTACTTTAATTGCACCCCGAGTGTTTTACAACCGTTTGAGCGCATACTGCAGTATAATGAAGTCATTATAGCATATATACAATGTAAAATCAATAAATTTTTTATGTTTTCTATTGAAAAAATACATCTTTTGTGCTAAAATCAAAGTATCACAAAATACTGAGGAGCCGTTATGAAAAAATATCTTTTACCCAAAACGGGCAATTTCTACAAGGCAAATCTTCATTGCCATACCACCTGCTCAGATGGTAAAAAAACACCGGAGCAAGTTAAAGAGCTGTATAAAAAGCTCGGTTACTCTATCGTAGCCTATACCGATCACGATATACTGATACCTCACGATGATCTTACCGATGATACTTTCCTTGCTCTGCACGGATTTGAAATGGAAACGAATGAAAAAAAGCTTTGGGCGGATCAGCCTAAAACCTGCCATCTTTGCTTTATCGGACTTGAGAAGAAAAATCTTACTCAGCCAATGTGGCATAGGAGCAAATATCTTTTTGGAAATGCTCCGAATTTCAAGCATCTTGTAAAATTTGATGACACTCTTCCCGATTACGAGCGCGTCTTTAGCTCCGAGGGAATTTCCGAAATAATGCAGACCGCAAGAGAGAAGGGCTTCTTCGTAACCTACAATCATCCCTCGTGGTCTCTTGAGGATTACAGCAATTATATGGGATACCACGGTATGCACGCTATGGAAATGTTCAACGGCTCGTGCCTGGTTTCCGGATATGACGATTATAATCCCCGTGTTTATGACGATATCTTAAAAGGTGGCGAGCGTATTTTCGTAGTCGGCGGTGATGATAATCATAACTCCGCTCCGGATAACTCAAGACGTTCCGATTCGGGCAAGGCGTTTACGATGATTAAAGCTAAAAATCTTAAGTACCGCACCGTAACAAAAGCGCTTGAAAACGGAGATTTCTATGCTTCCGAGGGACCTGAGATCCGCGAGCTTTATTATGAAGACGGAAAGGTTTACGTTAAGTGCTCAGGCGCTGACCGCATAGTTTGCAACTATGACATCAGATGCGCACAAAGCGTACTCGCTAATAATGACATTCCCGTAACAGAAGCATGCTTCAAGGTTCACGAGAAGGCAAAATACTTCAGAATTACCGTAACCGATATGAGAGGCAGACGAGCTTGCTCAAATGCTTATTTTGTTGATACTCTTAAGGATTAACGCTGAATTTGACAACAATTGTTTTCAAAAAAACAAATAAAAACAGAAAAGAGATATAAAAATGGTAACAATCAAGAATGAACATCTTACGGTAGATATTGCGAAAATGGGCGCTGAGCTTACGCATATTGTATGTGACGGTGTTGAGTATATGTGGAACAAGGATGAGAAGTTCTGGGCGCAGAGCGCACCGATTATGTTCCCGATGTGCGGCGGACTTAAGGGCGGAAGATACGAACTTTTCGGTAAGAGCTATGAGATGTCGAAGCACGGTTTTGCAAAGCTCTCCGTGTTTGAGGTAGAGAAGAGCACCGAAAGCTCCGTTACCTTTATTCTTCGCGATAACGATTTTACAAGAAAAATGTACCCTTATGCCTTTGCATTCCGCGTAAGCTATGAGCTGGAAGGTAAGAGCATAAAGGTAACCTATGATGCCGAGAACCTTGACGATAAGGTTATGTACTGCACCTTTGGTGCGCACGAAGCATATGCTTGCCCCGAGGGAATTGAGGCTTATGAGCTTATCTTCCCCGAGCGTGAAACTCTCTATGCTTACGGTCTTAACGGTGACATAGTAACGGATTACACCAAGCTTGTTGTAAACAACAGCAATAAGCTCGTGCTCGATGATAGGCATTTTGCCCTCGATGCTCTTGTATTCCGTGATGTTAAGAGCAATAGTGTAACTCTTTCAAGCCGAGTTAGCGACAGACGTATAACCGTGGAATTTGACGGCTTTGACTATCTTGTTCTCTGGCATAAGCATACTGCTCCTTATCTTTGCATTGAGCCTTGGTGCGGGCTTCCCGATGTTGTAGGAAGCAGCTATAATTTTGCCGAGAAGGAAGGAATGCACGCCGTAGAGGTTGGCGGAAGATTTGCAAGAACTCACACTATCACGATAGGCTGATAATTATTATAACGCATAAATAAAATACAATAATAAAATGGGCTGACTCAATGTATTTAACAACTTGAGTCAGCCCATTTTATTAATATTAAACCTCTTCACCTTTTTTCTTAATAAAGTCCTCGAGATTTATCTTGTGACCGTATTTGATCGATCCTAGCTTATCTTTCTCGATAATAGACTTGCTGAGATCAATATTATTTACTGCGGCGATAGCTATTATATAATGAATAGCATCCGCGAGCTCTGCGCCAAGCTCGGCTTCGAGATCCCTATCACCTGCGGTTTTTCGTCCCGCGCGGCAGTTAAGCACCTCGGCGATCTCACCCATCTCTTCGACGAGCTTCATAAAAAGCGATTGAGAGTCAGCCCATTTGTCATACCTTTCGGATAGATATTCCTCGTATACATCAAAAAATACTTTCATATTAAACGTCCGATTTTTTAAAAATTTCTATGTTTTAGATCGTTTTTAAACAAGAGTTGTTTTAACGTCTTATGGCGCAACAGCTTTCTTGCTTTCGTTAAGCTTATCGAGGAAGCATACCCACTTGACCGATGCTCTGAGATCGGGTTCGGGGTAAACGTAAATAAGATTACCGTTATGGTATATGTCAAAATGATCTCCGGGGGTTATCGGGAATGCTCCGATCTTCTTCGAGCTGACGGAGAATTCTACTGGCTCTCCGTGAAGTGTACCAGAAAGTTTGAATACGTCCTTATCAATATAGATTTCGCCTTCGCCCGCATTTCCATCCATAAAACCGTCTTCCTTGCAGCAACCGAGCCTTGCCTTCGATGATATGCATTCTGTATCTGTATCGATAGAGTTCTGCTGCCACTCAAACCACTCGTTTATGCTGTTAAACGGAGCACCGTGAAGCTTGTAATATGAGTCTAGCGTTGCATCAAGCCCACATTCGCAACGGATGTGATCTCCCTCTGATGTTATCGTTCCCTCATTTTGGCAAAGGGGACATTTAAAGAGTATCTTATCGACACCGCGCGCAATGCTATCGCATTTGTATTCAACACCTGCCATAGCGATCTCATCGTCGTTGAATATTGCCGTTTCGGTGATCTCCTTGATTTCGGATACTGTGCGCTCGGCAACCTCTTCCGCCGAGAGAAGCAGCTTAACCGATGCGTTGATCTTGCCTATTCTATCATCGCCCTTGTCACGCCATTTCGGGAAGGTCAGATATGCTCCCTCAGCCTTCCAGACGTAGAGGTCGATACCGAGCTTCTTGATAAGCTCAGCCGTGCCGTCGGCAACGGGGAGTGTCCTTCCATAGCAGGAGAGTCTGCCCTCGGGGAAAATAACTATGACCGCATTTTCGGCTTTCGCACGCATTATATTCATTATGGTAGAAACGTCAGGGGTGAACATCTTTTTGGTAATAACGTGCATCAGCTTCAAGAGCCTTGCGGTAGAGGGGTTATGCATAAAGTGCTCGCTGACTATGTAAGTCGGACGAATGGGATAAAGCGTGAGTGCGGAAAGAATATGGTCAAGGTCGGAGGTATGAGTCGCAACGACTATAGCGGGCCCCTTAATATCTTTGACTATATCCTTATCGTAAGTGATATTATACTTTTTTGTGTATTTGCGCTTAAGAACCGAGTGTACAGCGGCATAAAGCAGGGGATTAGCCTTTCCTATACGCTTTTTAGAATTTTTTTTCTTATTCATGTCAGTTCCCCGATCGTTGTAATTTTAACAATTTGTTACATTATATCATTTTTTCTCGTTGCTTGTCAATATATTTTACTTTTATTAGGAAAACAGTGGGAAAAGAAGTATTAAAACAGTAAGCTCACCCTTCCGCCTTAGTGCTACGCGGAAAAAAGATTCTATTAAAATCGAATAAATTGAAATAGGCTGACTCGTGTGTTTTACGTAAATTTAGTCAGCCTTTTATCATTAAATTTTATATTCAAACAAGCGATATAGCTTTTTCGAAAGCTTACCTGCGTATAGTTTACTAAAGATAAATTTTTCAAAACCTCTGAGCTCGTCCACGTATTTTTGAGGAGTCATCACGTGCTCTTTAACGAAAAAGAGTTTACCGGTTTGCAAAAGCTTCGGATCATCTATTCCGTAAACCTTAGTAACTCCGACGTCATTTATTGGGTTCTTGAATTTTGAAAGCTTGGCGGCGAGCACGGAATAGCAGTCCATAAGCAGATCGATTTTTTCAAAATGATTTGAGAGATTATCCATAAGCCCCCTCAATTCAGCCTCAGACATATACATGCTAACGCCTTCCATAACAACGATAGCGTGTTTTGTTTTTGGGATATCTTCAAGCCAGGTAGACTCTCTTACGTCGCCTGAAATCATCTTGTAACCGTCTGTTTCCGAGTAGTAGCGGCATCGCTCTGCGATGACAGCAGGGAAGTCAACGTCATACCATAGATGCCCCGAGGCACCAATGCGGAGCACTCTGCTATCCATACCGCATCCGATATGAACAACTGCGGCATCATTCGCCTCGCTCAAGGTTTGCTTCACCCATTCATCGAATACGGAAGAACGTATTCCCATATAGTAAGCGAGCCACTTAGATTTAGATTTTCCCTTAAGTGCAAAGCCTTCCGCAGCCCATATCTCCTCAGCTTTTTTGTCATCTAGAAACAATCCATTTTTGCTGACAAATGCCTTGCCGTATAGTGGAATATATAAAGTCTTATTTACATTATTCATATTTTCACCTTGAAAATAATTAAAAAATGATGAAACATCATGGCAGATATAATTATATTACTTTGTTTGCCAGATGTTAAACGGCTATATTATAACATAAAAAAGAAAAGAATGCAAATTTTTTATTAAAAAACAAAAAAAGATACTCGAAATTGAGTATCCTTTCTTTTCCGCATAAAAGAAAAATACGGAATACCTCAAAAGGTATTCCGAGTTTAAAGTAGGGCATTGTATTTATTTGAACCTTACTCCAATTGGCGCAAGTGCGCAAAAAAGCGCCCTTGGTGCTACGCACTATGCTCGGTAAGACCGAGCAGCCAAGGAGCAACCGTCGCCGCCTCGCTGAAGAGCAAGCTCTCCGACTCGGCTATGCTAGGTTATCTGCGCCGCCGCACGCATTGCGTGCAACGTCGCAGAGGTGAAAAATCCTTTCTTCTCCGCATAAAAGAAAAATACGGAATACCTCAAAAGGTATTCCGAGTTTAAAGTAGGGCAATGTATTTATTTGAACCTTACTCCAATTGGCGCAAGTGCGCAAAAAGCGCCCTTGGTGCTACGCACTATGCTCGTCTATGACGAGCCGCCAAGGAGCAACCGTCGCCGCCTCGCTGAAGAGCAAGCTCTCCGACTCGGCTATGCTAGGTTATCTGCGCCGCCGCAC
>JAZONS010000074.1:0-17841 GCA_045654585.1 Eubacteriales bacterium | reverse complement strand
AAATGACGCAGCCCCTGTTCGTTTTATGAATGAATTGATGCTGACGCATCATGAATTGGCTTCGCCATGATTTCTCGCTTCGCTCCGTGATTTGAATCGCAACCTCAATGCGCCGCAGCGCAATTCATGCCGCAGGCAATTTATGACACAAAGTGTCAATTCATGCGACCGCAAGGTTGCAATTCATTGCGTGTTATCCGCTTGGGATAACACGCTAATTCGGTTACGCCTAAATGACGCAGCCCCTCTTTTATTTTCCGGAACTGCATTCGTAGACATAAATGCAAATTCGATGCAGTTTTCGCCGATGTGAAAGCGAAGTTTCCGCGCAGTGAAGTTTACCAACTTTGCCATAGATAATGATTCACTATCCGCATAACAACTTCACTTGCTATATAAACTTAGAAACTATATTTTTGAGCCGTTGAAGCATCCGCGTTTTTTGTGTTCAAAGTTGCAAAAAAAATGCGTTCTTGAACGCTTTTGTTTACATATAGTACAAAAAAATCGTTAAATCAGCTTGTTATACACATTGTTTGCGTTGGCTCTGTGCAAAACATTTTTCTGTTTCGGTCGGTTATATGATCAAAACTAAAATGATACCGAAAGACGGAAAACGGAGGACTCAATAAAGCCTTTTCTCCGCATATTAAACCGAACCCGTGTTAAGAAAACGCACTAATATTACCGATAATCCTGCTGTATTATGCTCTAAGACCAAAAAAACGAGATTTTTTATTGCAAAATTTTGCTGTTTTTAAGTAAATATGCTTCAAAAGGTGTACCAAATAAGCGGAAAAAAGTGAGATTTTTCGCTCTATGGGTACCGGATAATCAAGAGCAAGATAGTCTTCGGTTAGTGTGCTTTTTTCTTCTTTTTGTCTTCACTCCCATGTTCGAGTAAGAGAATTAAAGAGATTGCAAAGAAGCCCGAAAAATCATCGCTGAAACGCAAATAAAATATGAATATAAAAATTATTTTATAAATTTAAAAAATAGGTTGACTTTTCTCGACTAAAGTGATATAATACTTGCTATATTCGAAAGTTTTAACACTGCTTCGAACAAATTTTTTGGAGAGAACGAAAATGCAAAATTTCAAGACCAAAACAGCAAAAATGAAGAATAGCTTGGTGGGACGAATCGTGGCAATCGCCCTTCTCGTAACTTTGCTCGTGCAAAGTTTAATTTTACCTGCCTCTGCAATCTTCGCAAATTCAGGGTCGATTTCCGGCAATAGCTCTAACGGTGGAGCTATCGTTAACGGAATCGGTGGTATTAACAGTGACGAGATAATTTCAAGTCTTAGAAAAGACTTTCTTGGTACTGTAAACGAAGATCTTTTGATGAGGATTGACGAGTATGATCTTTCGGGACCGGTAAGCATTATCATCACCTTTACCGATAACTCCCTCGTTGATGCTTACAATCAATCGGGTCTTCAAAGTACTATGACTTTCTCAGAATACATTTCTACGAGTGAAGCCAAGCAATTGGCAGAGAAGCTGGATGCCGATCGCAGTGCCGTTATCGACCAGCTCTTCGCTGAAGGGCTTATCACTGATGTTAAGCATCAGTACAATACGCTTCTCGACGGTGCCTACGTCAGCACTACATACGAGCTGATGGATGACATCACGAAGATTGAAGGTGTTGGAAGATTAACTATTTCCAATACATATAAGCCTGCCGCTGCAGTTGAAAACCCTGTTAATGTTTATCCCACAGGAATATTCAACTCGAGCGATATCAGCTTCACGGGTAAAGGAACTATTGTTTCTATCCTTGATACCGGTTGTGATTATGCGCACAGTGCATTCACTACTCACCAGGTAGTTGATCCCCTCTGGGATAGATCTGAAATCGAAGCAATCCTTCCTACGCTTGAAGCTTACAAGCGCACAGAGGGCCTTGAGGCAAGAGAGGTTTACTACGGTAACATAACTCTTGATAAAATCGCGTTTGGCTACGACTATGCTGATAACGATCCCGACGTTATGCCTTTTAATAATGCTCACGGAACTCACGTTGCCGGCATTATCGGAGGTTACGATAATGAGATCGTCGGTGTTGCAATCGATACTCAGTTTGCGATAATGAAGGTGTTCAGCGATAAGGACGGAGGCGCGGAGGACGGCGATATTATCGCGGCTCTTGAGGACTCTGTAAGACTTGGCGTTGACGCGATCAATATGAGTCTTGGTTCGTCGGGCGGATTCAGCATTGAGCGTGATGCGGACAAGGTATATAAAAATGAGCTTTACGAAAAGATTTCGGACGCGGGTATTTCTCTCATTGTTGCTGCTTCTAACGACCATAGCAGTGCTTATGGCGGAGAGCAGGGTAATACCAACAAGACCGATAACCCCGATTCCGGTATCATCGGAGCCCCCGCAACGTATGAAAATTCCTTCACCGTAGCTTCGATCAACGGTAAGAAGGAAAATTATATGTTCGTTAACGGAAACATCGAGGTGTTCTTCAGAGAGGCATATAACAACAACAGCAAAGAATATGACTTCTTTGAGATGCTTGGAGTAACCAAAGACAATCCCAAGCTTGAGCTTGAGTATGTTACCGTTCCTGGACTCGGTTATGCAATCAATTATTCCGGTCTTGATCTTAAAGGCAAGGTTGCTCTTGTTCGCCGTGGAGATATAACCTTCCAGGAAAAAATCCAGTTTGCGTACGAAGCAGGCGCTAAGGCTGTAATCATATATAACAACGTGTTCGGCGAGATCGGTATGACCATCGGTAACGATCCCAAGATCCCTGCTATTTCAATAGGCAAGGACGAAGGTGAGGCGATGGCAGCTGTATCAAGCGGTACGCTTGTGTTTAACTATAACAACGAAGCAGGTCCCTTTATGAGTGATTTCTCCAGCTGGGGCCCCACTCCCGACCTCAAGCTTAAGCCTGAGATCACCGCGCACGGAGGTAATATCAATTCCGCAGTTCCCGGCGGTGGATATGAGGAGCTCAGCGGAACCAGTATGGCGGCTCCCAATATGTGCGGTATTGCAGTCCTTATCCGTCAGTACGTTAAGGAAAAATATACTAAGCTGTCCGATACTCAGGTTCGTGATCTCGTTGAGCAGCTTTGTATGTCAACTGCAACGATTGCAGACAATATGAAGGGCAATCCCTACTCTCCCAGAAAGCAGGGTGCAGGTATTGCCGATATAGCAAAAGCGACTACTACTCCTGCATACCTCTACGTTAAAGAGGACGGCACCGGTAAGACCAAGCTAGAGCTTGGAGATGATCCTCTTCGTACCGGCGTTTACTCCATGACTCTTTATCTCAAGAACCTCTCGAGTGAAGCTGTAAGCTACACCATCGGGGATATTACTATGACAGAGAGCGTATCTACCTCTGATCCCGAATTTGTGGCAGAGATGGCTTATATTCTCTCTAATACTTCAGAGTATTCCGTAAGCGGTGACGGAACAAGCTTCAGCAACGGTGTCGTTACCGTTGAAGGCGGAAAAACCGCTAAAGTTACGGTTAAGATAACCCTTTCTGACAAAGATAAGGCATATCTTGATTCAACCTTTGAAAACGGAATGTACGTTGAAGGATTTATAACCTTCGAGAACGTTAAGGAAAACGGTATAGATCTTAACGCTCCCTTCCTTGCGTTCTACGGCAACTGGGGTGATGCTCCAATCTTCGACCTTGACTTCTATGAGGTTGAAACCGAGGCTCACAACAATGCTATCGACGAAGAAGATAAGATCAAAGCGGATTACTATCCCACCACTCCCGTAGGCTCTTACTACAACGACTACGCTATTCCTCTTGGAAGCTTCCTTTATAAGATAGACGAGAGCAAGTATTCACCCATTCCCGCAACGGAGGAGCACGCATCCATTTCGTATTACACCGAGACGATAAACGGTATTTTCGGTGTTTATGCGGGACTTTTACGCGGAGCAAAGGAGCTCAGTATAGTTATAACCGATGCTACGACAGGTGAGCAGGTATGGCAGCTTACTCAGTATAACTGCTATAAGGCGCACTACGAAGGATCGCCTTACCCCTATATCGCCAAGTTCAGCGAAGATGAAGACGGTGACGTTCTCCGTATGCTTGACGAGAAGAACAATACCTACTTCGGAGCAAATAACACGAAGTTTGAGGTCACGCTGACAGCAAAGCTTGACTGGGATAACGGAACGAGAAATTCTCTCGATACATATTCCTTCTCTTTCACGATTGACTATGAAGCTCCGACTGTTGTTGACGCTTCGTTCAGAACCGAACTTGACAGTAATAAAAAAGATAAGAAATATTTCGCAGATATAATGGTTTATGATAACCATTACGCAATGTCCTTGCGTCCTGTAGTCATTTATGAATACCAGGATACCAAGGGTAAAACAATTAAGACCTACGCTTCTCTTTCCGAGTACGCTATTCCGGTTTATCAGGAGAATAAAGGCGAGGTAACCAAGGTCACTCTTGAAATAACCGATTACATCGATCTTATTGCGGAATCCGCGCATCCCGACGGTCTTACAATTTATATCGACGACTATGCGCTTAACGCAGGCGTTTCGTTCATACCTTTCCCCGAAACGGACAGCACTGATCTTGAGTTCGAATTTGAGGAGCTCGAGCTTCCTATCCACGACACTGTAGATCTTACACAGCATCTCTTCCGTAAGGATACCGCAGAAACGGTTGCAGAGTTCGAAACCGATTATCTCAAGACTCTTACATGGAAATCGTCCGATGAGAGCGTTGTTGCAATCAAGGGCGGTAAGATAGAAACACTCAAACCCGGTAAAGCAACCATAAGCGTCACGGGAAGTAAATGGGTAACCGTTGATTCCTCGGGCGGCGATAAAGTTGAAGTACCTCTTTATAAAACAATAGACATAATAGTTACCAACGAGGAAAAGGATAATCCGAAATCCTCGCTGAAAGTTCCGATCGATTCTCTTGAATTCATTTCCTATAATACTCTGTTTGCATTCCCGAACGATATCGGCTCTTCCGAGATCGGAGCAACCGACACGTTTGGATACTTCGACGGAAATTGCAGTATATCCTTCTATCCCTCGGAGCGCGTAAGGCTTAATTACAAGCTTGAGCCTTGGAATCTTATTCTTAATGATGATAGATACAGCTTCGAATGGAAGAGCAGTAACCCCAGAGTTGCAACGGTTAACGAGCAAGGTGAGGTTACGGCGATAAGCGAAGGAAGCGCAAGAATATCTCTTCAGATAACGATAGACGGAAAGCAATCGCTTCTCGCGGCTCGTTGCTCTGTTGAGGTAAAGAGCGAGTTCGTAATTGAAAACCGTAAGCTCATAGCTTATAAGGGTAACGGCGGCGACGTTGTTATTCCCGACGACGAGGGTATTTACGAGATCGGTCCGTACGCATTCGCTCATTACTATCTCGATAACGATAAATCGGGTAGAGACGAGAACGGTGAGTACGATTTCGATCTTAAGAAGGATCCTCTGGGTAATGAAACCGTAACGTCAGTAGTAATCCCCGAGGGCGTTACAACGATTTCAAAATACGCATTCTATAATTGCTCGGCGCTTACCGACGTAGTGCTTCCCGAGTCTGTTGACGTAATCAGTTCCCATGCATTTGCAAACTGTGAAATTCTTAAAAACATCAACCTTGACGACGTAAAAGTTATTTCCGATAACGCATTCGAGAATAACAAGAGCCTTACCTGCGACGATATCGGAGGTATTAACCTCTCCGGCGTTTACGCTATAGGTGAGAAGGCATTCGCAGGCTCAAGACTTTCCGCGGTCAAGCTCAGCAACCTGAGCCGCACCGGTGACGGAGCGTTCTCCAATTGCGATTACCTCGTGAACGTTGAGCTTGGTCTTAAGACCAGAGTAGCTCCCAGTATGTTTGAGAATTCTGCGGTAAAGAAGATAACAGTTTATTCCGATATTATTTCCGATAAAGCATTCAAGGGCTGTAATAACCTTACCGAGCTTATCGTTAAAAATGATATTACCTATCTTGGAGTGGAAGCATTCAGAGATTGTACAAATCTTACAACAGTAGTATTTGAAGGCGAGTGCGAGCAGATCGCAAAGCAGGCGTTCTACGAATGCGAAAAGCTTCAGAACGTAACTCTTCCCACAGGGGAAGTTTACATCGGCGAAGGTGCATTTGCACTTTCCGGTCTTTCCGAGCTTGTATTCGGAGAGGATACCGTTATTATCGGAATGGGCAGCGGTCCTTTCGATGATATCGAAGATTTGGAAATAGTCGTTACCGAATCCGACAGCTATAAGGTAGATGGCAACGCTATTTATACCAAGGACGGTGAATGTCTCGTTATGTTCATTCCCGACCGTAGTGTAACGGCGTTCACAGTTCCCGCAGGCGTTAAGGTCATAGCATCGGGAGCATTCGCATCCAACCCCTACATAAGAACCATCAGCTTCGAGCAGGGCTCTCTCCTTGAGCGTATAGGCTACGGCGCATTCTCAAGCTGTACCGCGCTCGATACCGTGGAGCTTCCTGCAAATAATATCACTATTGAGGGCGCTGCCTTCAAGGGATCGCAGCTTCTTAAGAATATTTCTCTTACTAAAGTTAAATCGGTTGGCGATGAAGCTTTTGTAAATACCGCTATTACTTCGATAAATATGTCTCTTGATAACGTAGTTATCGGTGAAAAGGCATTCTCCGGATTGAGAGATCTCCAGTCGGTTACTCTCGGAAAGGGCGCTGTCATCGGTACGTCGGCATTCTATAAGAGCACAAAGATCAAATCGGTATACCTTCTTGGCAATAACGTCACGGTTGGCGCAAGCGCATTCGAAGGCTGTACTATTCTTGATACGTTCGATTTTGATAAAATCAGCGGTGCTATCGGAAGCCGTGCATTTATGGGATGTAAGGCTATTACGGACGTTGTTATTCCCGAAGTAACAGAGCTTGGCGCAAACGCATTCTCCGACTGCGAAAAGCTTAAGAAATTTGAAGCTGTAAACCTTAAGATAATCGGTGACAGCGCATTCGCAAGCTCCACGCAGACAAGCAAGGCTGCTATATTCCAGACTATAGATATTCCCAATGTAACAACTATCGGTTACAATGCGTTCTACAGATGTAAGTCACTTACGAGCATTGACCTCAGAGGAGTAACCTCTCTCGGTGCGAGATCCTTCAGAGAATGCTCTGCGCTCAGAAGCGTAACTCTTGATGAGTCGCTTGAGAGAATCGAGGAGTATACCTTCTACGGATGCCAGAAGCTTACGGAAATTGATTTCAGCAATATAACCTACATAGGAAATACCGCATTCTATTCAGTTCCGCTTTACGGTACGCTTGATCTTGATAAGGTTGAATTTATCGGTTCTATGGCGTTCTATAACCACAGCGGAAATCCCAGCCTCATCGCAACTCTTAATGCACCCGAGCTTCGCGAAGTTGGTAAGCAGGCATTTGTCAGCAACGGATACCTCAAGACCGTAAATGCTCCCAAGCTTGAGAGTATCGGTGAAAATGCTTTCGCAGCTACCATTATTGAGGAATTCGAGGTTTCTGAGCATCTTAAATTTATCGATACCGGAGCATTTGAGGCATGCAGCAAATTTGCCGCATTCTTCACAACGGTTGACGGAGAAAAGATTGAAACCGCAGATCTCGGAAACGTTAAGATCGTAGACGGCGTTCTTTATACTAAGTATCCCGAGGGATACGTTCTCTCCTGCTATCCTCCCGCAAAGGAAGATACCGTGCTTACGGTTATGGAGGGCACGATCAGAATTGAATTCTGCGCCGCTTACGGTAATACCTATCTTGAAAAGGTTGAGCTTCCCGGCTCGCTCCTTTATGTCGGCGACCACGCATTTGACGAATGCGTAAATCTTAAAACGGTTAAATTCAACTCCTACTATGCGCCCACACTTGAGGGAACCTGGACCGGCGGTCACCAGTCCATCGAGCCCGACAACAAGGACGATTTCACCGCATTTGATGAGCTTTACGGCCTCAACTTCTACTACTATACTCTTAAAAAGGTTTCGTTCTCCGACATGTATCACTACAGCAACTTCAAGGGCGAGATAGGAACGGCGACAGCAGACGGACTCGTTTGTATTATCCCCGAGAATAATTCCGGATATGACAACCGTATGTATAACGCATACTTCACGGTAAGCGAAGATCAGACAAGCGGAACGGTTATGGGCTCTTACGCTATAACCTTCGTGAACGCTGTAAATAAGCTTCCCGAGGTTGTTACAGTGTTTGATGAAGCTTTGGTTTCTGCCGCAATAGACGCGTATAACGCTCTTGAGGACAAAGACGATGAGCTTGCATTCGTTGATAACGCTCTTATCGAGAAATTCATGAAAGCTCGCAGTGATTACTACGTATGCGTTGCCGAAAGCAAGATAGCTAAGCTCTTCGGTATGTATAACAACGAATACTGCTTCAACAAGGTTAAGGAAGCAAGAGAAAGCTTACTCGCCCTTACCGCAGAGGAGCAGGCAAAGGTAACTAACAAGGGTATTCTCGATGAGAAGATCGCAGCGCTTACAGCCGCAATGGGCGTAACTCCCGATTTCTCCAAAACATATTCGGAGCATTTCGCATCGGATGAGCCTACGATCGATCCTCCTACTAATGATCCCGTAGACGACGGTAAGAATGACAAAACTCTCATAGTAATTCTTATTGTTGTTGGCGCTGTTGTTGTTCTCGCAGCAGCAGGTGTTGCGGTATTTATCATTATAAAGAAGAAAAATAAACCCGTAACCGAAGCTGTGTCAGAAATCGCTTCTGAACCTGCCGAAGAAAATGCCGAAACGGATGGATCCGATGAGGCGGATTGCAGCGACGATAGCTCCTCTGACGATTAATCAACAGAAGTAAAGGATAACTGAAATGAAAAAACTTCTGATACTTATTTTAATGATGGCGCATGCCCTCACCCTGACGTTTGCTTTGTCAGGGTGCTCGGGCGACACCGATGAATTCGAAGGTAAAAATATCGTTACCTTCGACATCAACGGAGGAACTCTTAATTATGGAACCTCCAGCACGAAAACGAACGTTAAATTTGCGTACTATCCCGGAACTTATATCCTTGATCCATCAAAAGATATCCACAATTATTCAATTTCGAGAAGCGGATACGATTTCACCGGTTGGTATACCGATAAGAATTGCACGCCTTCTTCAAAATGGGATTTCGACACGATTTTTGATGAGCCTGAGCTTACGCTCTATGCGGGTTGGGAAAAGTCAATAAAACACACCTATTCCGTTTATTATCTTAAGAATGACAGTGAAGATCCTATTAAGCTCGGCGACTATGCTGCGGTTGAGGGAGAGACCTTCTCCGATTGGAAGAATTATGCATCTCTGAGAGAGGGATACACCTGTGTAGGATATTATTCCGATAAGGAGTTAACTATTCCTTGGAATCAGAATTTCGCTCATCCGGGCGGAGAGAGCGATTTTGACGTAGCTGTTTACGCTGATTATATCGAGGGCGAATGGAATATTGTCAGCGACTTCGATCAGCTTAAGAGTGCCGTTAGCGGCAACGTTTATCTGATGGAGGATATTGATTGCGAAGGCAAGGAATTCTCCGTGGGAACCTTCTCCGGAATTTTTAACGGAAACGGTTATAAAATCTTCAATTTCAAGGTAAGCAAGAGCGGAGCTGCTTCAACTCCGACCTCGGCAATATTCAAAAAGCTTACGGAAACTGCTGAAATCAAGGACGTAACCTTCGAAAACGTTGCTTTCGATTTCACAGATATAAAAAACAGCACCGCAACTATTAAGGTTACACCTAAGGTTGCAGCACTTGCCGTGGATATGCAGGCAGGTGCTAAGGTAAATAACGTCACCGTCACCGGAACGCTTACAACAAACTATACAGGTGAGCTTCCTTGTGTTAATTCGGTATACTTCTACGATGGAGAACCCGATGAAGACGTTATGGAAGGCGTTGATGAAAGCTTCAGCGCTAATATAACCGTTAATATACAGTAGGATTATATTTAAAGGAGTATATAAAACAAAATGAAAAGTTCAAACAAAGTCGTATGCTTGATTCTCGCTTTGGTAATGCTTTTTGGTAACATGATGGCTCTTACGAGCTGTAACAATAAAAGCACCGTTGTCGATAATGAAAGCACCCGTCTCGTGCTTTCAACCTCAGAGCTTGACGGAGTATTCAACCCCTTCTATGCAACATCAGGACCCGATAACAGTATTATCGGTATGACTCAGATCGGTATGCTTACCACCGACCCATACGGTAAACCCGCATACGGTGAAGACGAGGCGTGTGTTGTTCTTGACTACGAGGCCATTCCCGAAAAGGACGCAGAAGGTAACACCGCTTACACCACTTATTATTTCGTTATCAAGAACGGTCTTAAATTCTCCGACGGAACTCCTCTTACTATGAGAGACGTTCTCTTCAATCTTTATGAGTATCTTGATCCCGCATATTACGGAAGCTCTACTATCTACTCTACCGATATCGTAGGTCTTAAAGCTTACCGTACTCAGCTTCCCGATGAACGTGAGAGCGAGCAGGAAGGCTTCCTCTCTTCCTTCGACGATCTTGCAGAGCTTCGTATCGAAAGACTCGTTGAGGTTATCGAAAAGGGTGTTTATGAGGAACATAAGACCTCAAGCGGCACTATTGCAAGCATTACTGAAGAGCAAATGCTCCAAGAGCTTGAAGTTAAGATGCAGGAATATATCGACTTCGGCGGCGAGGCATACAATACCGTAGTTGACGACTATAAGCTTGCAAGCAAGTACTTCAAGGAAGAGCTTCAGCAGGATTATAATAACTCTCGCGGTACAGCAGAGGATATTACCTTTACCGATAAGGACAAAAAGAAGGTTACTCTTACCAACGATACCGAGGCGTTCCTTTATAACGAGGGACTTATCAAGTGGAACGAAGATGAGTATAAGTTCGAATATTCTCTCGGTCCGGAAAGCAAAGACTGGACAGAGCAGCAGGCTATAAACGCTATCTACACCAGCAAGTTCCCCATGGCAGTTCCCGAGGTAGTTCAGGGTTGGAATACGGCTGTGCAGCTTCTTACTTACTTCTCATTCCTTGAGCAGCAGGCATATTTCGAGAACGTTACTGATAAGATCACAAACGTTTCCGGTATTAAATATGCGAATTTCACTGAGTCTGTTACCGTAAACGGTAAAGAGTATCCCGTTCCCACCCGTGACGATATGGGTAGAGTTACAAACGATACCAACGAGGTTCTTTCCATAAAGATCAACAAGGTTGACCCCAAGGCAATCCTTAACTTCGGCTTCACTGTAGCTCCCATGAAGTATTACTCCAGCACTGAGGAGATTAATAAGTTTGACTATACCGACAACTTCGGCGTAAAATTCGGTAACATCGAGTTCCAGAACAACGTTATTAAGGATCCCGATAAGATTGGCGTTCCCGTAGGAGCAGGTGCTTACAAGGCAACCACGAGCACCGGTGACTCTTCAAACGTTGAAGCAGGAACGTTCAGAGCAAATAATGTTGTTTACTTCGAGCGTAACGAGCACTTTATGTTCGACGTTAAGATCAAGTACGTAAACTTCCAGGTAGTTTCCACAAACCTTATGCTTGAGGCGCTCTTCTCCGGTGACGTTCACTTCGTTGAGCCCGCATGTAAGGAAGAAAACATTGAACTTATTGAAGCAAATGCGAAAAAGGGATTTGCAAGATCCGCAGTTATGACAAACGGTTACGGTTATATCGGAATCAATGCGGAGAAAGTTCCTTCTCTTGAAGTAAGACAGGCGATAATGCACGCTATCAATACGGAGTATGCCGTTCAATATTACTTAGGATATTCGCATCCCATTACCCGTCCCATGACTAAGGCGTCCTGGGCTTATCCCGACGAGAAGGATGATTTGGGTCAGTATTATGCTTTCGATGAAACCGGAGCAAAGATAGACGAGCTTCTTAAGAAGGCAGGATATACCAAGAACTCCAAGGGAATATATACTAACCCCAAAACCGGTGACGTATGCGAATACACCTTCACCATCGCAGGTGATACCACGGACCATCCCGCATACCTTTCTATGAAGACCGCTGCGGATATACTTAATAAACACGGCTTCAAGGTAGAGGTTAAGACTGATATCAACGCTCTTAAGAAACTGAACAACGGTGACCTTACCGTTTGGGCTGCAGCTTGGGGCGCAGGCGTTGACCCTGATATGTATCAGGTTTACCATAAGGATTCCACCGCAAGCTCCACTGCAAACTGGGGATACCGTGCAATCCTTAAGGGTGATGATAAGTATGAGAGAGAGCGTAAAATAGTAGAGGACCTTTCCGAAATTATTGATCTTGCAAGAGAAACTCTTGTTGAAAAAGAGAGAATTGAGTATTATGCGCAGGCTCTTGATCTCGTAATGGAGCTTGCAGTTGAGCTTCCCACTTATCAGAGAAGTGACCTTTACGCATACAACACTAACATAATAGACGTAAATACCCTTACTCCTAAAGACGAGCTTACTCCTTATAACGGACCTATGAGCAAGCTTTGGGAAGTGAGCCTCAACGAAAACAACGGTGCAGCAGGTTCAGGTAACGGAGGATCTTGGGTTCCTGTTATTATCGCGATTCCGTGTGTACTTGTTGCCGCAGGCGGTGTAGGCGGATACTTCTACTACAAGAAAAAAAAGGTAGCAGCGGGTGCGGTTGATGCAAAAGATACTGCAGACGGTGAGCCCTCATAACCGCTATATAATACGAGGATAATCAAAGATGCTTAAATACATAGCGAAAAGACTTGGTCTTTCGGTAATCGTTTTGCTCGGCGTTTCGATTATCATATATTTCCTTGTAAGACTTATGCCTACCGATTATCTTGAAACCAAGTTTTCGGCGCAGATATTGCAGGGAACTATAACGCAGGACCAGCTCGACGACTTTAAAAAAAGATACGGTCTTTATATGCCGGACGCCTATATTTATATTGATATTGAAGACGGCGACTTTGCAGGCGAGACCTTTAAAAAGGATACAAAGCAGAAGAATTATTCGGATACAACCAACGGTCTTATCAGCTTCGTTAAGTTTTATACAGGTACTTACGAGTGCGGTAAGGATAATATTTATCTCGAACTAAAGGACGATGGAACGTATCGCGTGCTTGATAAGAGCGGAGAACTCGCAAAAACCGTCGAATCAGGCAGATATACCGCTGATGAAAGCGGAATCGTAATGGAAAAGGGAATTTATTCCTATACAGGAGCCGCAACCTATGAGGTTGCGAGCTTCTGGAACAAAACAGGGGCTATCCTTTCCGGCTATTTTTCATGGCTCGGAAATATGCTCCGCGGTGATATGGGAGATTCCTTCCTTTATCAGAAGCCGGTTAATACCGTTATTGCCGAGCATATGTGGATATCGTTCACTATATCTCTCGTTGCTCTTATATTCCAGTTTGCGATAGCTATCCCTCTCGGCATAACGAGCGCAACTCATCAGTATTCCATCGCAGATTACGCTGTAACAACCATAACTATGATAGGTATATCGTTGCCTTCATTCTTCTTTGCAGCGTTGCTTATCAAGATATTCTCAAGCTGGCTCGGTATATTACCGGCGTTCGGTCTTGTAACGGGCGGAGCCTCGTATACCGGATTGGCGCACGTTTTCGATATTCTTCGCCATCTTATTCTTCCTATGATAGTTCTCGTTGTTCTTTCTATAGGAAGCCTGATGCGTTATACAAGAACCAATATGCTTGAGGTTCTTAATTCAGACTATATTCGTACCGCGCGTTCAAAGGGCCTTTCGGAGAAAAAGGTCGTTTACGTACACGCATTCCGTAACACGATGATCCCTCTTATGACGCTTCTTGCAGGTATTCTTCCTTCGCTCTTCGGCGGCGCAATGATCACCGAGGAGGTATTCGCCCTCGACGGTATAGGAAGACTTGCGTATAAAGCGTTGCAGCAGGGTGACGTTCCATTTATAATGGGATATAATATGTTCCTCGCAGTGCTGACGGTTATAGGAACTTTGCTTTCTGACCTTATGTACGCTGTGGTTGACCCCAGAGTAAAGCTGTCGAAGTAAGGAGATTAAAATGGAAGAAAAAATAGAAAAAAACCAGATCCTTGCTGAAAATTGCGAAGAGGTTAAGGAAGAAACAGAGATTCACTATAAAGAACTGTCCCCCATAAGGATGGTCGTGAGAAGATTCTTCAGATCAAGACTATCTCTTATCGGAGTTATAATGCTTGTAGCGCTCTTTACCTTTGCCTTTCTTGGCCCGCCTATGATGTATTTGTTCGGATACGAATGGCAGGAGACCGAAACAGATCTCACACCTACGGTTAAAAGAATAAGCAACACTCTTGACGTAGAAACAACGGATAAAGACGGAAATCGATATCCTGTAATTCAGTTCATAGAGGAAGAGGTAGGAATTAATTCCTATGCTCCAATATCTGCATCCCATCCTCTCGGAACCGACGAGAAGGGAATGGATGTATTTATCAGACTTATGTACGGCGGAAGAGTTTCCTTAACTCTCGGATTTGTCGTCGTAATTCTTGAAACCATAATAGGAATCATAATGGGCGGTATTTCCGGATACTTTGGCGGAAAGATCGACCAGATCATAATGAGAATAGTTGATATTCTCAACTGTATCCCTACTCTCCCTATACTTCTTATCGCTTCCGTAGTTATCGATTCGTGGAACGTTGAGTCGTCATCGCGAATATATTACCTGATGTTGATTATGACGATCTTCGGCTGGAGCGGTATTGCAAGAATGGTAAGAGGTCAGATACTTTATCTTCGCGAGCAGGAATTTATCGTCGCTTGCGAAGTCATGGGTATTCCTACTTGGAGAAGAATCTTCAAGCACCTTGTGCCCAATATTATGCCTCAGCTTATCGTATCAATGACGTTAGGACTTGGCGGTATCATTCTTTATGAGTCAACACTTAGTTATCTCGGTCTTGGTATTCCTCTTCCTTATGCGGCTTGGGGAACTATGATATCCTCTTCAACAGACCCGGTAACTATGGCGTCATACCCTGCGCTTTGGGTACCTGCCGGAATTCTTATCGTTATCGCGGTTCTTGCCTTTAACTTTGTTGGAGACGGTCTCAGAGATGCGATGGATCCTAAATCAAAGAGGTGATAAAGATGAGTAAGCACCCAAAAAATCCAAATTTAATGACACTCAAGGAGAGCCGCGAAATAATTAAGAGCAATCTCCTTGAAATGAAAAAGTATGAGAAGCTTAAGAGAATAAAGCGTACTGCGGCTGATTATACTACTGTAATGAAATCCCCTGATAACATTCTTGAAATAGAGAATCTTGAAACTTGCTTCTTTACGGATAACGGAGTTGTACGTTCTGTAAATAATATATCCTTCAACGTACCTAAGGATTCCATCGTAGGTCTTGTTGGCGAGTCGGGATGCGGAAAGAGCGTAACGAGCCTTTCCATAATGCAGCTCGTTCAGGCACCTCAAGGTCAGATAACAGGCGGCGAGATCAGATTCAATTCGGGTGAGCTCGGTAAAAACGAAAAGGGCGAACAACTTTGCTACGACATTACCAAAATGCCCACGCTTGATATGTGCCGCATCAGAGGCAAGGATATATCAATGATATTCCAGGAGCCGATGACAAGCCTCAATCCCGTATTTACCGTAGGTTATCAGATCGAGGAGGTATTCTTCCTCCAGAATCCCGAGGCAACCAAGGAAGAGGCTACGAAGAAGGCAATAGATATGTTGACCCTCGTAGGTATTCCTATGCCGGAGACTATCGTTAATTACTATCCGCACCAGCTTTCGGGTGGTATGAGACAGAGAGTTATGATAGCTATAGCTCTTACCGGAAATCCCAAGCTTATAATCGCAGACGAGCCTACTACGGCGCTTGACGTAACAATTCAGAGTCAGATCCTTAAGCTTCTTAAAAAGGTGCAGGCGGATTGCAACGCTTCGGTTATGCTTATTACCCATGACCTCGGAGTTGTTGCCGAAATGGCAGATTACGTAGTTGTTATGTACGCCGGTAAGATAGTAGAGAAGGGAACTGTGTATGAGATATTTGATAATCCCATGCATCCGTATACAGTAGGAATTCAAAAGGCAAAGCCTTCTCTTGCTTCCGATGCTGTATCCGAGCTTTACAGTATTCCCGGTAACGTACCTAATCCCATAAATATTCCCGATGAATGTCTTTTCAAGGGAAGATGTAACAGAAGATGCGGTAAGTGTGGAGGTAAATATCCTAAAGAGATAAAGATAACCGAAACGCATAGTGTATTCTGCCATCTTTACGATGAAGAAGGGGGAGAAAACAATGAGTAATAATAACGTAAATAAAACCCCCGAGGTTCAGGAAAAGGATTATATTCTCGAAGTCAAAGGCTTAAAGCAGTATTTTCCGACAGAAAAAAACTTTATGGGTAAGCCGATAGGATTTCTCAAGGCGGTAGACGGAGTAACGTTTAAGCTTGAAAGAGGAAAAACTCTCGGTATCGTAGGTGAGTCGGGATGCGGTAAAACCACCCTTGGAAGAACTGTTCTCCGTTTGTATGACGTAACCGAAGGTTCTGCCATATATCATTCCAAAAATGAAAATGGCGAAATCGTAGATCACGAGCTTGCAACAGCATCCAAAAGGGAGCTTCAAAGCTTGAGAACGGATCTTCAGCTGATATTCCAGGATCCGTATTCCTCTCTTCCTCCCAGAATGACCGTCGGTGCGATAATCGGCGAGGCAGTTAAGATACATAACGTTGTTCCCGCCGATCAAGTAGCATCATACGTACGCAGTATAATGGCCAGATGCGGATTGCAGGAGCATCATTTCGATCGCTATCCTCATGAGTTCTCAGGCGGACAAAGACAGAGAATCTGTATAGCCAGAGCTCTCGCGGTAAAGCCGAAGCTCGTTATATGCGATGAACCCGTATCCGCTCTTGACGTTTCAATTCAGGCGCAGATCATAAACCTGCTTAAGAAGCTTCAGCGTGAGGAGAATATGTCCTATCTCTTCATTTCTCATGATCTTTCCGTTGTTAAATACATTTCCGATAATATTGCGGTCATGTATCTCGGTAATATCGTGGAGACAGGTACAACCGAAGACATTTGTTCTAATGCAAAGCATCCTTATACTCAGGCGCTCTTCTCGGCAGTTCCCGTTGCGAATCCGCACCATAAGTCCGAGCCTGTAGCTCTTGAGGGAGAGCTTCCCAGCCCCAAGAATCCTCCGAAGGGCTGTAAGTTCCATACCAGATGCGAGCATTGCACCGAAAAATGTAAGAATCAAGCCCCGGAAATGACGGAGATCAGCGAAGGCCACTTCGTTGCGTGCCATCTTTTCGCAGATGGCGATATCAAGGCGTAAATCAAAATGAAGAAAAAAAAGAAAAAGATAGTATATCTTGAGGATAAAGGTGAAACCATATATTCTATGGCAGCACTTGAAGGAAAGACTCCCGAGGAAGTAGAGGAGGAGGCAAAGCGCAGAAAAAATGCCCCGATCGTTATGCCAGCGGAGCGACGTTCTATGATAAAGGCGGCTTTTACAGTTTACGGACCGCTTCTTCTCATATGCATCGGAGCTTTTGCAGTTGCGGGACTCCTTGCGTTTTTGTGGCTTTCCTGATTAATCTTTAATTTGATTATATTTTTTGAAAACCAAATGTTTAAACGGCAGAGCGCTTATTGAACTGCCCCAAATTGTGCGGACAGTACAAAAACAGCCTTAATGGCAGAAAATATTAGAAGTTAAACAACGAACTGGCATCGCATTTCGAGTGGTGTCAGTTTTGTTTTTAGTTGAA
>JAZONS010000073.1:0-17437 GCA_045654585.1 Eubacteriales bacterium | reverse complement strand
GCATGCTACGTTAAAGGAGCCGGTGATATCTTTGATAGATTCAGCGAGCTTTTAGGTATTGGAGCAGACGAATGTACCGCTGACGGTAAATTCTCTCTTACTGCTTGCCGTTGCATCGGTGCTTGCGGTCTTGCACCCGTTCTTACTGTTAACGAGGACGTTTACGGACGTCTTACCGTTGATGATGTAAAGGGTATCATTGCAAAGTACAACTAATCTATCCGGTTTAGATATTATTCTACACTAAGGGGACTGAAATGAAAATCTCAGAGATGCAAAAATTGCTCGATGCCGAAGTTCTTTGCTGCGAGGAAAATCTCAATAACGAAGTTTTCTCCGCATTCGGCTGTGATCTTATGAGCGACGTTCTTGCTTACGTTACCGATCAGGCGGTGCTTCTGACAGGGCTTGTAAACCCTCAGGTAATCCGTACCGCATTAATGATGGATATGCTTTGCATAGTTTTCGTTCGTTCAAAAACTCCCAATCAGGAGATGATAGATCTCGCAAAAGAAAACGGCATAGTTATGATGAGCACGAATAAAACGCTTTATAATACTTGCGGAATTCTCTATTCCAACGGTCTTATAGGAACTGCTGAGGTTCCGAAATGAGTGATAAGTTAGTTTTTCGTTTCGATGTTCAGGGAGATGATTTTACTTCTGCCGGGCAGGCTTCTGTTCAGGTCAAAAAGAATCTGAGGCAGCTTGGTTTCGATACAGAGGTTATTAAAAAAGTCTCTATTGCAATGTACGAGGGAGAAATAAACATGGTCATTCACGCGGGCGGCGGCACAGCCGAGGTCAGCGTTACCGAGGAATATATCGAAATCATACTTGAGGACAAGGGGCCCGGCATTGAGGACATTGAAAAAGCAATGCAGGCGGGCTACTCTACCGCTCCTGACAGTATCCGTTCTCTCGGATTTGGTGCAGGAATGGGTCTCCCAAACATGAAAAAGAACAGCGACAGCATGGAAATTGAGTCAAAACTTGGCGAGGGTACTCGCATCGTTATGAAGGTTAATATTTGAGATTGATTTTGATCTCGGAAAGGAGTGCTCATAACTTATGAATTCTTATGAACATTCGGTTCTGCTCGATGAGAGTAAGTGCACAGGCTGTACTACGTGCCTAAGGCACTGCCCCACCGAAGCGATCAGAATTAAAGACGGACGCGCCGTTATTGATTCGGAGAGATGCATCGACTGCGGAGCTTGCATCAGATATTGCCCGCATCAGGCCAAAAAGGCTGTTTGCAGTAAAATATCGGATATGGAACGCTTCAAATGGAAGATTGCATTGCCGGCTCCGACGCTTTACGGTCAGTTCGACAATCTTGATGACGTTGATTACGTATTAAACGGTTTGCTTAAGATCGGCTTTGATGACGTTTATGAGGTAGCGAAGGCTGCCGAGCTCGTTACCGCATACACAAGAATTTATCTCGAAACAGACGGCGTAAGAAAACCGGCGATCAGCTCTGCCTGTCCCGTTATTATGCGACTCATCGCTCTGCGATTTCCTTCGCTCAGCGAGCACATAATTCATTTACTTCCGCCGATGGAAATCGCTGCAAAGCACGCAAAGGAAAGAGCGCTTCGCAATCATCCGGAGCTCAACCCCGAGGACGTTGGCGTATGCTTTATATCCCCCTGCCCCGCGAAGGTCAGCTACGTGAAGAATGGTTTTGCCGGCTATTCAAGCGCAGTTGATGAGGTTATTTCGATAAGTGACATTTATTTTCTTCTGATTGCCAAGATGAAAAAGGATGAAGATATCGAAATGCTCTCGGAATCGGGTAGGATAGGTATAGGCTGGGCAAGATCCGGCGGCGAGGCTACGGCTATTTTCAATGAGGATTATCTTGCGGCTGACGGTATTGAAAACGTCATTCACGTTCTTGATCAGATAGAAAACGGTAATATTCCGCCTCTTGATTTCATTGAGCTCAACGCCTGTATGGGTGGTTGTGTCGGCGGTGTACTTACCATGCAAAATCCTTTTATAGCAAAAGCCAGACTCCAGACACTGAGAAGATATCTTCCCGTGTCTCAGAATAATTTACCCAAAGATGAAAATTACATATCGGCGGACTATCTTTTCGAGGATCTGCCGACTTACAAGCCATTCGGACGCCTTGGTGACAGCATTGCCGAATCAATGCGTATGATGACTGATATTCAAAGATTAAAGGACTCGCTTCCCTGCATCGATTGCGGTGCATGCGGTGCTCCCACATGCAGAGCGTTTGCGGAGGACGTAGTCAAAAAAACCGCGCGTCTTGAGGATTGCCCGATAAAGAATTACAGGCAGCCAAAAGACAGTAAGGAATAATTATTATGACCGTAGAATCACTTGCAAAAGAATTTGGCTTCAAGGTTCTCACTATGCCCTCGCCCGAAAGGGAGATTTGCGGCGCATATATCGGAGACCTTCTCAGCTGGGTTATGGGAAAAGCGGAAACGGATAATTTATGGATCACAATAATGTCTAACCTCAATATCGTTGCCGTCGCAACGCTTGCAGACGTTTCGTCGGTCTTGCTTTGCGAGGGGGTTTTGCTCGACGGTGAGGTGCTTGCTTTAGCAGAAAGCAAAGGAGTTAACGTGCTCGCCACAGACTATTCCGCATATGAAGTCGCAAAGATCATATCGGGTGCCGTATAATGCGCCGATATTATTACGACCTGCATATCCACTCTTGCCTATCCCCTTGCGGTGACGACGACAACACTCCAAACAATATTGCCGGTATGGCTTCGCTTTCGGAACTGGATATTGTTGCTCTCACCGACCATAATACTTGCAAAAACTGCCCCGCTTTCTTTGCTGCGGCAGAAAAATACGGCATTGTACCCATTGCGGGTATGGAGCTTACAACCTCCGAGGATATACATATAGTTTGCCTCTTTGAGCATCTTTCCGATGCAGAAAGATTCGATGCTTATCTTGATACGCAACGAATCAAGATAAAAAATCGCCCCGAATTTTTCGGTGAGCAGCTGATCTTAAACGAAGAGGACGAGCCTATAGGAAAGGAAGATTATCTACTTTCCAACGCAACGTTTATCTCAATAGACGATGCGAAGCAAACGGTATCTTCCTACGGCGGCGTATGCTATCCCGCGCATATTGATCGGGATTCAAACGGAATGATAGCCATACTCGGTGCTATTCCACCCGATACAGAATTCACTTGGTTTGAACTGCACGACGGCGAAAAGCGCAGTGAATATTCAAAAAAACACGGCATCCCTGAGGACAGATTTGTTATCAGCTCCGATGCCCATCAGCTGACGTCTATGAGAGATAAAGAGTTTTTCTTTGATCTTGAAACGGACAGTGATTCTCCCGAAGAAGTAAGGCGTATGCTGTTTGAAATGTTCCGGAGGTAATTTATGAAAGAATTATCGCTTAACATTCTTGATATAACAGAAAACTCATTAAAAGCAAAGGCAACGCTCGTTGAAATTTTGCTTACTGAGGACAGTGATACGCTTACTATTACTATAAAAGATAACGGAACAGGAATGACCGAAGAAGTTCTCGCGCACGTAAGAAATCCTTTTTACACCACGAGAACGACCAGAAAAGTCGGAATGGGAATTCCGCTGTTCCAATTTGCCGCAGAGCAGACCGGCGGCAGCGTTACGATTGAGTCGAAGCACTTTGAGTCTTCACCCGATGATCACGGAACGACTGTCAGCGCACTGTTCTACAAAAACCACATCGATTTTACACCTCTTGGCGACGTAGTCTCTACATTAACTACGCTTATTCAAGGTCATCCAGACGTTGATATTCTCTTTCTGCACAAGATGGAGGGTAACTACGTCGCTCTTGATACACGAGAGCTGAGAGCTGTTCTCGATGACGTTCCCCTTGATACCTTTGAGGTTCTTATATGGATAAAGGAAAATCTTGAGGAACAATATAATTCGATTTGATAAAAATCAAATATAGTATTATCTTAGAAAGGAAGAAAAAATGAAATCTTTGGCTGAACTTCAGGCAATCAAAGACAAAATGAAGAGCAAAATTGTTCTTCGTGAGGGCACGGGCGAAATTCGCGTTGTAGTCGGTATGGCTACCTGCGGTATCGCGGCAGGTGCCCGCCCGGTTCTCAACGCTTTCGTTGAGGAGGTTAACGCTGCTAACCTTTACGAAAAGGTTACCGTTTCCCAGACCGGATGCATCGGCTTCTGCCAGCTCGAGCCCATCGTTGAGGTATTCGAAGCAGGTAAGGAAAAAATCACTTACATCAAAATGACTCCCGACAAGGTTAAGGAAGTTGTTGAAAAGCACTTAAAGGGCGGAAACGTTGTTACGGAATATACCGTAGCCGGCGCTAACTAAGGAGGTAATAACTGATGATTCGTTCACACGTACTTATTTGTGGCGGTACAGGCTGTACCTCTTCCGGTAGCGTGACGCTCCAGAAGGCGTTCAATGAGAACATTGAGGCTTTCGGTCTTGCTGAGGAAGTAAAGCTCGTTCAGACGGGTTGCTTCGGCCTTTGCGCACTTGGTCCTATCGTTATTATCTACCCCGACGGAACATTCTACAGCAGAGTTACCGCCGATGACGTTAAGGAGATCGTTGAGGAGCATCTTCTCAAGGGTAGAATCGTTGAGCGTCTTGTTTACAGAGACAAGGAAGCTGACGAGACCGTTAAGAAGGCAGCATCCGAGCTTTCCCTTTCCGATACTAACTTCTATAAGTCCCAGAAGCGTATAGTTCTTCGTAACTGCGGTGTTATCGACCCCGATAATATCGATGAGTATATCGCTATGGACGGTTACGCAGCTCTCGGTAAGGCTCTCACAGAGATGACTCCCGAGGAAGTTATCAAGGTTGTTTCCGATTCCGGTCTTCGCGGAAGAGGAGGCGGAGGATTCCCCACCGGCCGTAAGTGGGCTCTTTGCGCGCCTAACAAGGCTGACCAGAAATACGTTGTTTGTAATGCAGACGAGGGTGACCCCGGAGCATTCATGGACCGTTCGATCCTCGAGGGTGACCCCCACGCAGTTATCGAGGCTATGACTATCTGCGGTTACGCAGTTGGTGCTACCAAGGGTTACGTTTACGTAAGAGCTGAGTATCCTATCGCTGTTACACGTCTTCAGCACGCTATCGATCAGGCTAAGGAATACGGACTTCTCGGTAAGAACATCTTCGAGTCCGGCTTCGATTTCGATCTCGAGATCAAGCTCGGCGCAGGTGCTTTCGTTTGCGGTGAGGAGACCGCTCTTATGACATCTATCGAGGGTAACAGAGGTGAGCCTCGTCCCCGTCCTCCCTATCCTGCAGTTAAGGGTCTTTTCAACCGTCCTACTGTTGAGAACAACGTTGAGACGTTTGCTAATATTCCTCAGATCATCCTTAACGGCGCTGAGTGGTTCAGCTCCATGGGTACTGAGAAATCCAAGGGTACTAAGGTATTCGCGCTCGGCGGAAAGATCGAGCACACAGGTCTCGTTGAGGTTCCTATGGGATTAACCCTTGATACCATCATTAACGAGATAGGCGGAGGTATTCCCGGTGGTAAGAAGTTTAAAGCTGCTCAGACAGGCGGACCTTCCGGCGGATGTATCCCTGCTTCCCTTATCAACACTGAAGTTGACTACGACAACCTCGTTTCCATCGGTTGTATGATGGGTTCGGGCGGTCTTATCGTTATGGACGAAGACAACTGCATGGTTGATATGGCTAAGTTCTTCCTTGAGTTCACGGTTGACGAGTCCTGCGGTAAGTGCACACCCTGCCGTGTTGGTACTAAGAGACTTCTCGAGCTCCTTGATAAAATTACTCAGGGTAACGGTACTCTTGAAGATATCGACAGACTTGAAGAGCTTTGCAACTACATAAAGCAGAACTCTCTCTGCGGTCTCGGTCAGACTGCTCCCAACCCTGTTCTTGCTACGCTTAAATTCTTCCGTGAGGAGTATATCGCTCACGTTGTTGATAAGGTTTGTCCCGCAGGCGTATGTAAGGGTCTTATTAACTATTCTATTGATAAGGAAAAATGTATCGGTTGCGGCAAGTGCGCTAAGAACTGCCCTGCTGATGCTATCATTAGAACAGATTACATCGCTCCCGGTCATAAGCTCGCTTCCTTCACTATCGACACTACTAAGTGCGTTAAGTGCGGTGCTTGCGTTGCCGGCTGTAAGTTCGATGCAATTTCCAAGAAGTAATGAAAGGAGTACGCTGTCATGGAAATGTTAAATGTTAAAGTTAACGGTATCGCTGTCTGCGTACCCAAGGGCGCTACTATTCTTGAGGCTGCCCGCGCTGCAGGTGTGGAGATTCCCACTCTCTGCTATATGAAAGAAAAGAACGAGATCGGCGCTTGCCGTATCTGCGTTGTTGAAGCTACAGGCGCTCGCGGACTTGTTACCGCTTGTGTATATCCTGTTACAGAGGGAATGGAGATTCAGACGAATACTCCTAAGGTTAGAGAGGCTCGTAAGACCACTCTTGAGCTTATCCTCTCTACTCACGATCAGAACTGCCTCTCTTGCGCACGTTCTACTAACTGCGAGCTTCAGAAGCTCTGCCTTGAGTACGGTGTTGACTCTAAGGCATTCGGTGGTTTCAAGCCCACCTACGAGCTTGATTACTCAACTCCTCACCTTATAAGAGATAACAACAAGTGTATCCTTTGCCGTAGATGCGTTGCTGTTTGTAACGAGCAGTTCGTATCCGTTATCGGTGCTAACAACAGAGGTATCGATACTTGCATCGGTCAGCCTTTCGAGATTACTCTTAACGAGACTCCCTGTATCTCTTGCGGTCAGTGTACTGCTGTTTGTCCTACCGGTGCTCTCGTTGAGCACGACGATACGGACAAGGTTTGGGCTGCTCTTGCAGATCCTACCAAGCACGTTGTAGTTCAGACTGCTCCTTCCATCAGAGCTACTCTCGGCGAGTGCTTCGATATGGAGATCGGTACAAACGTTGAGGGCAAGATGGTTGCTGCTCTTCGCCGTCTCGGTTTCGAGAAGGTATTCGATACTAATACCGCTGCTGACTTCACTATCGTTGAAGAGGCTACTGAGCTTCTTGAGAGAGTTAAGAACGGCGGAACCCTTCCTATGATCACTTCGTGCTCTCCCGGATGGGTTAAGTTCTGCGAGTTCTACTATCCCGATATGATAGATCACCTTTCCTCCTGCAAATCTCCTCAGCAGATGGGCGGAGCTCTTATCAAGACCTACTGGGCTGATAAGATGGGTTACAAGCCCGAGGATATCTTCGTAGTATCCATTATGCCTTGTACCGCTAAGAAGTTCGAGGTGGGTAGAGACGATATGTCTGCTGCAGGAAACGGCATTGCTGACGTTGACGTTGCTCTTACTACCCGTGAGCTTGCTAAGATGATCGGTCGTGCAGGTCTTAAGTTCACTTCTCTTCCCGACGAAGAGTTTGACGCACCTCTCGGTGTTGATACCGGTGCCGCTGTTATCTTCGGTGCTACCGGCGGTGTTATGGAAGCTGCTCTCCGTACCGCTAACGACGTTCTTACAGGTAAGGACAACAAGGAGATCGAGTTCCACGAGGTTCGCGGTACTGACGGTCTTAAGGAAGCTGTTTATAACATTGCTGGCATGGAGATCAAGGTTGCTGTTGCTTCCGGTGCTGCTAACGCTAAGCTTGTTATGGATAAGATCGCTTCCGGCGAAGCTGATTGGACCTTCGTTGAGATCATGGGATGCCCCGGCGGCTGTGTAAACGGCGGCGGTCAGCCCATTCAGCCTCAGTACGTTCGTGATACCGTTGATCTTAAGGCTGTAAGAGCTAAGGCTCTTTATGCTCAGGACGAAGCAATGGAGATGCGTAAGTCTCATCTCAACCCCACTATCAAGGAAGTATACGATAACTACTTCAAGGGTGGTTACGGTTGCCATGCGGCTCACCACGCACTTCACACCTCGTACGTTGCAAGAAAGAAATTCAACGTTTAATTTCTAAATAGCTACACCCCCGAGTCGATAAGATTCGGGGGTATTTTTATTATTAACTTATATATATGTTCTTATAAATATAAAAGGTATAGTTACTGGAAATTTATCAGTATCTATACCTTTTTTCTAATTAATAAATGCCTGATGTTAAACAC
Source organism: Eubacteriales bacterium (assembly GCA_045654585.1). Taxonomy (GTDB): domain Bacteria; phylum Bacillota; class Clostridia; order Oscillospirales; family CAG-272; genus UBA1740. The sequence continues at coordinate 9,314 of JAZONS010000073.1, read as the reverse complement.
AAAAGACTCGTTAAAGTTATAAATCTTTTCAAACCTTCATCTCCATTTTGAAAAGAGCTATTAGCAAACAATTATTTTTTTGGTGTTCCCTCGATGAAGTATGTTGACTCACTGTCCGCAACGTGAACGGCAAACGCAAGCGGGAACATTTCAAACGCCTTGGAAACGTTACGAATATCCTCAAACTCGGAGGAATATCCCATATGATAGCGAATAGCAAACGCTTCTTCTCTTGTAAGACGCATATAGCCCGTTATAATATATACGCTCTTCTCACCGTGTCCGTAAGGGAGCTGATCGTCATATTCAAAGGTATCAACCTTTTTCCAAGCGCCGCTTTCGTCCTTTACGTTACGGAAGCCTTTTTTATAAACACCGATTTTGCAAAGGTCGTGAAGCAAAGCTACGATGGCGATGCTTTCCTCTGAATAGTTGAAGCCGTAGGTTTCCTTAGCTCTCGGAGAATTAAGATATCCGCGAAGCGCATCGTAAACGTTAAGAGAATGCTCGCAAAGTCCACCCTCGGTCGAACAATGGAATCTAGCGGATGCGGGAGCCGTGAAGAAATCCGATTTTTCAAGATAATCAAGAAGTCTATCCGCTCCTTCTCTTTTTATGTAAGTATTGTATATTTCAATAAATCTTTCTTTGTTGGTCATTTTAAAGTCCCCACTTTCTAATATATTCAACACTTTCTATAAGTCCTGCTATTGTTTTTACCTCGATAAGACAGTTGTTTCCTCTAAGCTTCGATAGGCGTTCCTCAATTTTTACATCGCCTGTACCAAGAGGCAAATGCGGTGACCCTCCCTTACAATCGTGAAGATGCATATGCCATAATTTTTCAGGATAATTATCAAAAACGTGCAAATCGGCAAACTTTAGTTTGCATTCATGACCTGTATCAAGCGTAAGACCGAAGCAATCACTCTTCATAAACAGTTCAAGTGCTTCTATCTGTGATGATGAAAAAGCATTTGTATCAACGTTTTCGATACATATTTTTATATCCGTTTCCGCAAGCTCGGTTTCGCATATTTTTATAAAACGTTTAACGTTTTCAATATAGATATCGTGATAAACGTCAGTGAGTAAGATAACCTCTCCCGGCAGAGTTACGTAAATTCCCTTCTGCAGATGGAGATTTATTACTTTAGCATTAATCTCTTTAGCGATTTTAATTGTATCTTTCATAATTTCAAAATATACATTTGAAACCTTTGGATTAAAATCAAAGGGGTTTAAAGCTTCGTCAGCATGGATCGTATAGAAAATTTGGTGTTTTTTTGCTAATTCGCACGCATATGCAGTATCAAACTTTCCATAAATATATTCGGGAAATGAAGTATTAATTTCAACAAAATTAAGATTAAGCTTTGATGCAAGCTCAGCGCATTCGCAGAGATCTTTGCACTCAACCAACGTAGGCATTCCAAATTTCAAAAAATCACCTCTTTTATCTATATTATACACCAACTTATTATTAATTGCAACAGAAATTAACTAAATACGAAGCTTTTATTATTCTAAAACGCTTTTTTGACTGTATTAAAAGCATTCTCCACCACATCGGTCAGTAAAAGCTTTCGGTTTTATAAAACAAAGGACTGTATTAAATGAATTAGATCATTTAATACAGTCCACAACTTGTTTTGTACCTGATTCGTTTTATCTTATTTGTAATTTTACACGTCAGATTGCGAATTCAAATGCGCGCGCTTCTTTTTCCGGTACTCCATAGCTAGTGCTACGGAAAGAGCCGAAATACAGAATACCCAAGTAATAGGATAAGAAAGATACATTCCTGTTAAATTATGGAACATTTCCATTCTAAAGAATACGAGAATCCAAACCATACGCAAACCGCAAACACCGAGTAAGCCAACAATCATCGGAGTCAAAGAATTACCAAGGCCTCTGAGCATTCCCGATAATGAGTCCATAATTCCGCATACGAAATATATATTCAGGATCAGTCTCATAACTTCCAAAGAATATTCGATAACAGCTTCCCTGTTTGGATCGGATGCTTCGACGTAAAATTCTACGATCTCCCTGTCAAAGAGTAAAATTGCCTGACCTAATACAATTCCTACGACTGAAACCTGCAATATAACGTAAAAAATAATTTTTTTAATTCTATCGTAATGTTTTGCGCCGTAATTCTGCGAAATAAACGTCATAGATGAATGATAATAGCTGTTGATTGCAGTATATACGAGCGAATCAATATTTCCCGCAATAGTTTTTCCTGAAACTTCCGCAATCGAAAGCTGATTAACTCCGCTCTGAATAAATATATTAGAAACTGCAAACAGCGAACTGTTTAGGCTTGCCGGAATAGCTATTTTCATAATTTTTCCCAGCGTCTGCTTGTGGAATCCTATAGAACCAAAATTCAATCTGCATCTTTCATCTTGCTGCTTTAAAAGAAGAACGATAACTGCCCCTGCCGAAAGATACTGTGAAATAACCGTAGCAAGCGCTACGCCATCAACAGTCATATCGAAGCACATAACGAAAAGGATATTCAATATTACGTTTATAATTCCACTGACAGAAAGAATATAAAGAGGTTTTTTCGAATCGCCTATCGAGCGCAGTATTGCAGCGCCGAAATTATATATCGTGCTTGCCGGGATACCTACACAGATGATACGGAAATACAGTACAGCTCTTGTCATCAAAGCATCCTTTGTCCCCATCAACGTGAGAAGGGGTTTGGAGAACAAAAATGCTATAAAAGCGAAGAATACACCGCCTAATATCGAGAGTGCCGCAGATGTATTAATAGCCGTACGTAATCCATTCTCGTCTTTTGCACCGTAGTTACGTGCTATGATCACACCGGATCCCGTAGCAAATCCCATAAGGAAATTAACTATCAATGTTGTGAGAGTCGCAGTACTTCCTATAGCTGCCAATGCCAGATTATCACCGGAAAAGTTTCCGACAATGATATTGTCTGCCATATTGTACATAACCTGCAGCAATCCGGATGCCATGATAGGAAGCGAAAATAAGAACAGGCGGAAAAATATCGGACCTTCCGTCAAAGTCTTTTTTACATTACGCATTTTTTTACCTCTATTGCTTGATTTATAAAGCAAATATTCACACAGATACGACTACATAATTTAAATTACTTATAGCATTAATACGGTGGAAGTCATGGGTATCAAGAATATTTATTTTATAAAATAAACATACGTTAACATCGAAGTAAGATAAGTTTATTCCGTTTAAAACTCGACCGTCAAGCTTTCTCCTACATTAATATGAACCTTTTTAAAATCGCAAAGTTCACGCTTAGTTTCATCGGCATAACGAAGAACAGCATAGTCTGTATCCATACCGCCATTGTTGTAAATTTTCACGCGCGTTGGAGTCAACCATTCTTCCTTGATATCCGCATAGCTAAGACCAAAGCCGAAGGGATACATAGGATTGCCCTTGAAGAAGCGGTATGTTCTTCCCTTCATTGAGTAATCCGTGAAGGGCGGGAGATCTTCATCACTTCTATAGAAGGTTACCGGAAGTCTTCCGCTCGGAGATACTTTGCCGAAGAGAATATTAGCAAGTGCTGTGCCACCTTCTGCTCCGGGATAGAAGCACTGAAGAATAGCGTCGCAGCTCTCGTCGATCTCAACCAAAGACATACAGCTACCGCTCACGTGCACGCAAACTATAGGCTTACCGCACTTTTTGATCTCTCGGAGAAGCTCGAGCTGAGATTCCGGGAGTACGATTGTTCCCTTATCTCCCTTAAGACTGTTTCCAAAGGAATATCCTTCCTCACCTTCCATTCTGGGAGTAATACCGAGGCAAAGAACAACAGCATCTGCCTTTTTTGCGGCTATAATGGCCTCACGCATCGGGAATTCCTCGTGATATGCAGTGCTTGCCCGATCTTTAATAAGATACGCGCCTCTTGCATATATAACCTTTCCGTCAAATCCTTCCTGTATACCGCGAAGCAGAGTCGTATACGTATCTGGAGTTCCGTTATAGTTACCGAGAAGGACGTCCTTATCGTCAGCAATGGGACCGATAACCGCAAGAGTCTTATTACCCTTAAGAGGAAGAATACCGTTATTCTTGAGAAGAACCATCGAGGATTCTGCCATCTTTCGGCTGAGTGCCTTATGTTCGGGGCAAGCTATGATATCGTAAGGAATATTATCGTATTCGCAATCGTCGGCAAACATACCAAGACGAAGTCTTGCTTCCATCAGACGCTCGCAGGATTCGGTTATCTTCTCCTCGGTAATAAGCTCGTCCTCATATGCTTCAGCGAGCCACTTATATACAAAGCCGCAGTTGAGGTCGCATCCGTTATTAACGGCAAGTGCCGCACTTTCCTGCTCATTGTTCGTTATTTTATGATGCGCATGAAAATCTCTAATTGCTCCGCAGTCGGAAACTACGTAGCCCTTGAAGCCGAATTCCTCACGAAGTATCTTCTGAAGGAGAGTCGGACTTCCGCAGCAAACCTCGCCGTTGGTTCTGTTATAAGCTCCCATAACAGCGGAAGGATCTGCGTTTTCTATACAGTATTTGAAAGCTTTGAGGTAAGTATCGTAAAGATCTTCATCCGAAACGACAGCATTAAAGCTATGACGTCCTGCCTCAGGACCGCTATGCACCGCATAATGCTTGATAGTTGCATCAAGCTTGCGGTATTTCCCCTCGCCCTGAAGTCCTTTTATAAATGCTGTACCCATTCTACCCGTAAGATACGGATCCTCACCGTAGGTTTCGTGGCCTCTTCCCCATCTTGGGTCACGGAAGATATTGATATTGGGTGACCAATAGGTCAGTCCTTGATATATTTCGGTATCACCGAACTTTCTGTACTCATTATATTTTGCTCGAGCCTCGTCAGAAATAACAGTCGCAACTTTATTCATAAGCTCGGTATCAAAGCTTGCCGCCATAGCTATCGCCTGAGGAAATACCGTTGCTACACCCGAACGGGCAACGCCGTGAAGGCATTCATTCCAATAATTATGACCGGGAATACCAAGCCTTTCAATCGCGGGAGCATCAAATCGCATCTGCGACATTTTCTCCTCAACTGTCATTTTTGCGACGAGTTCTTTTGCCTGTCTTTTGAAATCCGACATACAAACCTCCAATATTATTTTAATTAACCAAAGAGCACGTTATTAAGAACACCTTCAAGATACTCTGCTCTGCCGCTCTCGGTAGGTGCAGGATTGCCAAGCTTTGCGGCATAAGCTGCAAGCTCCTCAAGCGTTGCGTCACCCGAAATGATCTTCTTGCCTATCTCGGTATTATTAAAGCTGGAATACTTATTCTTTACAAATTCATCAATTCTGCCGTCTTCAATAAGCTCCGCAGCCTTGATAAGTCCGAGTGCGAATGTGTCCATACCGAGAATATAAGCGTGAACCATATCCTCGGGAGTATTGCTGGGACGTCTGTTCTTAGCATCGAAGTTGAAGCCGCCCGTAAGACCTCCCGCTTTCAATACCTCGTACATGCAAAGAGTGCTTTCGTATACGTCGAAGGGGAACTCGTCAGTATCCCAACCGAGAAGATAGTCGCCCTGGTTTGCATCGATAGAGCCGAGCATACCGTTGATTGCGGAAATTCTGAGCTCGTGCTGGAAGGTATGACCCGCAAGAGTTGCGTGGTTTGCTTCGATATTCATCTTAAAGTCCTTATCAAGACCGTAATGACGAAGGAAGCCAATCGCGGTTGCCGCATCGAAATCGTACTGATGCTTCATAGGCTCCTTGGGCTTAGGCTCAATATAGAAATCGCCTGTAAATCCAATGGATCTGCCGTATTCTACTGCCATTTTCATAAGTCTTGCAATGTTTTCTTGCTCAAACTTAACGTCAGTGTTGAGAAGCGTTTCATAGCCTTCTCTACCACCCCAGAATACGTATCCGCGTCCGCCAAGCTTAACAGTAAGCTCAAGAGCCTTCTTGATTTGAGCTGCGGCAAAGCAATAAACCTCAGCAGAGTTAGTGCTTCCCGCACCGTTCATAAATCTGGGGTTTGAGAACATATTTGCAGTACCCCAAAGGCACTTGATATCTGTTCCCTTCATCTTCTCGAGTATATAATCGGTTATCTCGTCAAGCCTTTTATTAGTTTCATTTATGTCAGCAGCCTCGGGAACAAGATCAACGTCGTGGAAGCAGAAATACTTAACACCAAGCTTCTTCATAAACTCGAAGCCCGCATCAACCTTCGCCTTTGCGTGAGCCATAGTACCTGCCTCTACGCCAAAGGTTTTATTCGCTGTATCTCTGCCGAACATATCTGTTCCTGCGGCACAAAGATTATGCCACCATGCCATGGCAAAAGGAAGATGCTCCTCCATAGTCTTGCCCATTATAACTCTGTCCTTGTCGTAGAACTTGAACGCGAATGGATTCTTGCTCGCCTTTCCCTCATACTTAATTTCGGGTATGTTCTTGAAAAATTCCATAATTACTCTTTTATCTCCTTATATAAATTCTTTAATGTTGGATATATTTTTTTGTATTTTTGATATCTTTTCTCATAAAGGGCGGTAAGGCTATCATCGGGCTCGACCTCACCTTTACATTTAACAAGCTTATCAACGCATTCGGCAATACTGCCGTACGCTCCGTCCGCAACCATTGAAAGGATCGCAGTACCATATCCGGGCCCCTCTTCCGCAAGCGGCATCTCAAGCTTGATACCGAGCACGTTTGCGAGTATTTTGCGCCAAATCGGGGATTTAGCTCCTCCGCCGCATATCATGCTCTTCTTTATATCAATTCCGAGCTTCTTTGCGACCTCGAGATTATCTCTTATCGCAAATGCAACGCCCTCAAGCACAGCAAGAAGCATATCTACTCTTGACGTTGTCGGATTTAAACCTATAAATACTCCGGTTGCGTTGGTATCGTTTATAGGGCTTCTCTCGCCCATAAGATATGGCAAGAAGAAAACGTTATTCTGCCCGAGCTTTGACTCGTCAATTTTTGCGCTTTCGCCTGCGTAGTCTTTGGTTTCAAGCACCTCGTCGCAGAACCATTTATTGCATGATGCTGCAGAAAGAATGCATCCCATAAGGTGATATCCGCCGTCAGAGTGCGCGAATGAATGGAGCGCGTTATTCGAATCTACCGAGAAGCTATCCGAACTTATAAACACAGTGCCGGATGTTCCAAGCGAAATATTGCATCTTCCCTCGCCTACAGTACCCGTACCGATAGCCGCAGCAGCATTGTCGCCTGCGCCCGCAATGACAATCACGGAAGAGCTTACACCAAGCTCCTTTGCGATATTTTCTTTAACCGTTCCGATAACCTCGTAGCTCTCGTATAGCTTTGGGCACCATTCTTCCTTTACAGAGCATATATCGAGCATTTCCTTCGACCAACATCTGTTTTTCACATCGAGAAGAAGCATCCCCGATGCATCCGAGAGGTCGGTTGCGTGAACTCCCGTCAAAAGATAGTTTATATAGTCTTTTGGGAGCATAAACTTTGAGATTTTTGCAAAATTTTCGGGTTCGTTTGCTCGCATCCAAAGAATTTTAGGTGCGGTAAAGCCCGCAAAAGCAATATTTGCCGTCATCTCCGAAAGACGCTCCTTACCGATAACTCCATTGAGATACTCAACTTCCTTTTCGGTCCTTCCGTCGTTCCAAAGTATAGTAGGTCTTATAACCTCATCGTCCTTGTCAAGAACAACGAGTCCGTGCATCTGTCCGGCTACACCGATAGCCGCAACGTCACTTCCGTCAATATCAGCAATGAGCTCTCTCGTGCCCGAAACGAAGGCTTCCCACCAATCGCATGGATTCTGCTCGCTCCAGCCGATTTTCGGATAAATAACGTCGTATTCGCGCGTTGTGCTCTTGAGTATTTTTCCGTCCGCCCCGGTAAGCATAAGCTTAAGTGACGAGGTACCAAGATCTGCGCCTATGTAGTATTTCATACGCTACCTCCTACAATTTCTGTTTTGTGTTTCTGTTTTTATTTTAGCAGATATATATTGACTTTTCTAGCCAAATACATTATAATTAATAGACAAAAATTGTTTTCGGAGTTATTTATGTTTTATCAGCTTCATCATATAGTATCTCCCGAGTATCTGAAGAAGGAATACGGAGAAAATTTCAGTTATCCGCCGCATATGCATCAATGCTTTGAAATGGCCGTTATTCTTGACGGAAGCATGACCATTTCTGTTGATAACAAAGTTTATAATCTTGTCGCAGGAGAGGCAGTTCTTATCTTCCCAAATCAGCTTCATTCCCTGTCATCTGACAAGTCTCGCCATATGCTTTTTATTTTCTCGCCAAAAATTGTTCAGAGCTTTACCGTAAAGTATTCGGGAATGCACCCCTCCTCATCGAAGATCAAGCTCGATGATTATTTGATAACAGCACTTGATTCGCTTGATCCGGAAGACTCGATAATTGCGGTTAAAGGCTTGCTTTACTCCGCCGCCGCGAGTTTTGAAAAGCAAGTCAGCTTCTCTAACTCATATAACGATAAGGATAATCTTCTTTTGAAGATATTCGGCTTTGTTGATGCAAATTACCGTACGGAATGTTCTCTTCTTGATGCTGCCCACGCTATAGGTTATGATCATGCCTATATTTCAAGGTATTTTAAAAAGGCTACGGGGATGTCATATAACAGTTACGTAAACATATGCAGACTAAACTATGCAAGCTATTTATTAAAAAACAGCGAATCATCAATTCTGGAATGCGCTGTCGAGAGCGGCTATAAGTCTTTACGCAGCTTTAACCGGAATTTCAAGGAATACTTTGGCATCACACCTCAGGAGTATAGGTCGTAAGCGAATTTTCTATTATTTTCCTTTATCTTACAAAAAATCTTATAACATTAAGGCATTTTTGATTATCAACTACAGCACCTTCGTTTTTTTAAGAAAAAATATCAAAAATACAAAAAAAAGACTTGACAAACCTAATATTGTGTTGTATAATAGTCAAGGCTTTGCGGGAGTGGCGGAACTGGCAGACGCGCACGTTTGAGGGGCGTGTGGTTTTACCGTACGGGTTCAATTCCCGTCTCCCGCACCAAAAAAAGATAGGCTATCACGAGATAGCCTATCTTTTTTTGGTGTGTGAGCGTAATACTGCCAAGAATATGAGTTTAATAACTTAGAGGTAAACCCTCACATCCGACTCGCCGTTTTCACCTTCCTAGATAGCACTCAAAACTGCTTTGACAAAACAAAAAAGACCCGTACTTACACACACAGATCACGGGAAACACCAAAAAGCGAACGGCGCACGTTCGCTAAAAAATGTCCCGCGCCTATGT
>JAZONS010000072.1:0-37672 GCA_045654585.1 Eubacteriales bacterium | reverse complement strand
CGTTGCGGCTGGTATCGCGGCAACGGGTAAGACCGTATTTGCATCTACCTTTGCTATGTTTGCGGCAGGCAGAGCATTCGAGCAGGTAAGAAACTCGATAGGTTATCCCCACCTTAACGTAAAGATCGGCGCAACTCACGCAGGCATCACGGTAGGTGAGGACGGCGCAACTCATCAGTGCAACGAGGATATAGCTCTTATGAGAACTATCCCCGGCATGACGGTTATTTCTCCCGCTGATGCGGACGAAGCATATGCGGCAGTTGAAGCGGCTATAAATTATCACGGTCCCGTATATCTCCGCTTTGGAAGATTTGCAGTTCCGAATCTCACAAGCGAAATTGAGAATTATAAATTCGAGATGGGCAAAGGCGTTCTTTACCGCGAGGGCAAGGACGTGACCATCGTTGCAAACGGCTATATGGTTCATCTTGCGGTTGAAGCAGCAGAGATGCTTGCTGCAGAGGGAATTGATGCTGAGGTTATCAATATCCATACGATAAAGCCCATTGATTCTGAGCTCCTTATCGCATCCGCAAGTAAGACGGGTGCTGTTGTAACCGCAGAGGAGCATAGTGTCATCGGTGGACTTGGCTCAGCAGTATGCGACGTACTTTCCGAGAATTGCCCCGTACCCGTTATCAAGGTCGGCGTAAACGATCAGTACGGCAGAAGCGGAAATGTACCTGAGCTCCTCGAGATTTACGGACTCACCGCGAAGAACATTGCAGATAAAGCAAAGGTTGCAATGCTCAAAAAGTTTAAAAGTGTTAAATTCTGATAGTTAAGCAAGACAATATTGTTTTTAATTGTCGATTATCTTAATAAAACGAGGTAGAACTTGCATCTGCACCTTCTACCTCCTTTTTTATTATTCCATGTTTAACTGTCATTCGTTACTTTATTTTTTTGTTTTTTCTGTATTGACTTTGCATAGTGCCCGCGATTGATTCTATAACGTAATCAAAAAGCGCTTTTTTCAATAATTTTTTTGTTAAAATCGAGTCTTGATAATAGCTTAACGAGCCGCTTTTACGCAAAAAACTTTAAATTTTTAAAATAAATAAAAAAAATTTTAAAAATGTGTTTACAAAAGAGCAATTTTATTGTAAAATAATAAACGAAAATATATTATGGGGGAATAGGCTCACATGGCAGAGAAGAAAATCAAAAGAGTTTTACTTAAGCTTTCGGGCGAAGCGCTTGCTTGCGGCGGAAACGATATCTACGATTTGGATTTCGTAGATAAGGTTGCAGTATCGCTTCTTAACTGTGTTAAGAAAGGATACGAGATCGCAGTTGTTGTCGGAGCGGGAAATATCTGGCGCGGCAGACAAGGCGGAGAAATGGACAGAACGGATGCGGACAGAATGGGTATGCTCGCTACGGTCATCAATGCTATATGTCTTAAGGATGCGATAGTAAGAGCGGGCGGCGATGCTCACGTAATGACTGCAGTTCCGATGGCGCCCTTCGCGGAGAATTACCGTGCTGAGGATGCTGTTAAGTATCTCGAGGGTGGAAGTATCGTAGTATTTGGAGCAGGACTTGGAATTCCGTTCCTTTCGACCGACACTACGGGAGCTGTAAGAGCGGCGGAGATATCCGCAGATGCTATGCTTATGGCAAAGAACATTGATTATATCTACACGGCGGATCCTAAACGCGATCCGAACGCGAAAAAGCTTGAAACCGTAAAAGCATCCGAGGTTCTCGCTATGAATCTTAAGGCGATCGATGCAACGGCCACAGCATTCTGCCTTGCGAACGGTATGCCTATTCACGTATTCGGACTTAAGTATCCCGAAGATATCGAAAAGGCGGTAGAGGGAAAGACCGTAGGTACCGTCGTATTTGCTGAATAAAATAAAAATTAAAATACAAACAATACATAAAGGAGATTTTTTATGAAACTCGATACCAGAGAATATGAATCCAAAATGACAAAGAGCGTTGCTTCTTACCGTGAGAACCTTTCTACAATCAGAGCGGGAAGAGCAAATCCCGACGTGCTTAAGAAAATAGAGGTTGACTATTACGGCTCACCCACAGCGATTTCTTCTATCGCGGAGATAAAAGTAACCGATGCGAGAACCATCGTTATCACCGCATGGGATAAGTCCGCTATGAAGGGCATTGAGAAAGCTATCCTTACCTCCGACCTCGGAATTCATCCTCAAAATGACGGTGCGTGCATCCGTCTTACCTTCCCCCCTATGACAGAGGAGAGAAGAAAGGATCTTTCCAAGCAGGTATCCAAGATGGGCGAGGATGCAAAGATTGCTATCCGTAATATCCGTCGCGATGCAAACGATAAGACCAAGGTTATGAAGAAGAACTCCGAGATGACAGAGGATGAGGCAAAGACAAGCGATAAGCAGATCCAGGATCTCACCGATAAGTATATCAAGGAAATTGATGCTGTAACCGCATCCAAGACCAAGGAGATCATGGAGATCTGATCATAGATCCGCATTTCCCTTCGGCAGATTATGCCGAAAATAAAATTTTGAAAGGTAAGCTTGATTTGGCAGGAAAGATAAAAGAAACCGTAAAGGCAGACGAGCGCTTACGCTCCGTAGCTATAATTATGGACGGAAACGGCAGATGGGCTAAAAAACGTCTTTTGCCGAGAACGAAAGGACATGAAAAGGGCGCGGCTATACTTGAGGATGTTCTTAAGGCGTTCCGCGATATCGGCGTTCGGTATCTGACTCTCTATGCGTTTTCCACCGAAAATTGGAAACGCCCCAAGGAAGAGGTAGATGCAATAATGAAGCTTGCCTATAAGTATGTTGAAAAGATTTATATGGACAGACTTCGTGATGAAAAGGCGTTGACTGTCAGATTTATCGGAGATACCTCGGCTCTTCCCGAAAAGCTGAGAAATAAAATAGCCGAAATCGAAGCAATGGAGAAGGACGATACCTTTGTTTGCAATATTGCGCTCAATTACGGCGGAAGGGCCGAGATAGTCCATGCTGCAAACGAGCTTGTTGCAAATGGACTCCCGATAACAGAAGAGAATCTATCTCGCGCAATGTATACGGGCGATATGCCCGATCCCGATCTGATCATCAGAACAGGTGGGGATTTCAGAGTTTCCAACTTCCTTATTTGGCAGGGAGCTTATTCCGAGTATATGATTTTAGATACTCTCTGGCCTGATTTCGGACGTGAGGATATAGAGAAGTGTGTTCTCGACTTTTATAAGAGACGCCGTCGCTTCGGTGGTCTTGACAAGGAGGATGAGAGCTGATTTTCGGCTCGTATGTTCTAAAATGAAAACCAGGGTAATAACGTCAATTTTTATTGCGGCTGTTCTTATAGCCGTGCTGTTGCTATCCGAAACACCTGTATTTTCGGTAGCATTATCCATTCTTGCGGTTATTGCCGCAATAGAGGTGCTTCGCGTATTTGAGCTTGATAAAAAATATCAGCTTTCGGTTCCCGCATATATTATCTCGGCTGCAATGCCTACGCTCTCTTATTTTATGCTGAGAGTGTTCGGGCTTCCCGAATATAAGTTTATCGTAGCTCTTGCGCTTGTGCTTTTCATTTTTATGCTTTACCTGTTCATTGTAGCAGTATTTATGAAGGGGAAGCTCGAGTTCGCAAGTCTTTCCGCAGGTTTTGTCCTTGTAATGTATATAACCTGCTGCTTCTCGGCGCTTTCGGTTATCAGATACATCGGCGTTGCAGGGCTCTTCAATATCGGAATTGTATTTATCGGCGCATGGATAAGCGATATATTCGCATACTTCACGGGCAGGCTCTTCGGTAAGCATAAGCTTATTCCCGAGATCAGCCCTAAAAAAACCGTAGAAGGCTCGATAGGCGCAATTGTCTGCACTATGCTGTTTATGCTTCTTTACGGTTGGATAGTATCGCTGACTACGGAGCTTTCGGTTAATTATTTGGTTCTTGCGATAGCTGGTCCCATTCTCTCTGTTGTAGGTCAGATAGGTGATCTTATTGCATCGCTCGTTAAAAGAGAGCGCGGCGTGAAGGACTATGGAACGCTCCTTCCCGGGCACGGCGGAATTATGGATAGATTTGATTCTATTCTCACCGTATCGGGCGCTACTATGATAATCGTGCTTCTTTTCGCACCTTTTACTTAAGATTTTAGATAAGAACATACACCGTTATGAAAACGTGTGCAGTTCATCGTAGGGCTGTCTCTAAAGTAAGAGGAGACAGCCCTATAAAAAACATTTAGTTTGATAGCTGCGGCATTTTGCCGAAAAATATAAATTGAGGCTTAATATGGAGAAAAATATAGCTATCCTTGGGGTTACCGGCTCTGTCGGAATGCAGGCTCTTGACGTTGCGAGAGCAAGAGGATATAAGGTTGATCTTATAAGCGCAAACATAAATGAAGAGCAGGCAGAGGCTGCCGCGCGTGAGTTCAAGCCGAGATTTCTCGCAATGGGAAATGCGAAGGCGGCAAGCTCGATGAAGTCCCGCCTTGCCGATACCGATATAAAGGTATTTTCAGACCGGGAGGGAATCGTTGAAGCCATTTCGGAAAGCTCTGCCGAAACGGTAGTTAACTCTATACTTGGAGAAGCGGGACTCGTTCCCACGCTTGCGGTAATCGACTCGGGTAAGCGTCTTGCTCTTGCAAATAAAGAATCTCTCGTTATCGCGGGTGATATTGTGATGTCGAGGGCAGCGGAGCGCGGTGTTGAAATAATCCCTGTTGACAGTGAGCATTCCGCTATCTTCCAATCCTTGAAAAGCGGAAGAGCATCTGAGGTCAAAAGACTTTTTCTGACCGCATCGGGAGGACCTTTCTTTGGAAAAACGAGAGATGAGCTCTCCCGCGTAACGCTCGCCGATACGCTCTCTCACCCTACGTGGAAGATGGGCAGAAAAATAACCGTAGATTCCGCAACTCTTATGAATAAGGGCTTCGAGATCGTCGAGGCGGCTCATCTTTTTGGTATCGGAGCTGATAAAATAAAGGTTTTGGTTCACAGAGAGAGTATATTGCACTCAGCTGTTGAATATATTGATAACAGCGTCATCGGCGAATTTTCCGTCCCCGATATGAGAATGTGCGTTCAGTATGCGGTTGATTATCCCGAGCGAATGGAGTCCGTATCCGATGAGCTCGATCTTATAAAGATCGGCGCTTTGACGTTCAAAGATGTTGACACCGAGGCGTTTCCGCTTCTTTCGCTTGCAAAGCGCGCATATTCGGCAGGCGGCGGCTCGTGCGCCGTAATGAATGCAGCAGACGAGGTTGCGGTATCGGCATTCCTCGACGGTAAAATAGGCTTTAACGCTATTTCCGATACTGTAATTTATACGTTTGATAAAATGAGCGATGCAAAACTTGCAACCTCGCTCGATGATATTATTTTGTGTGACAGGCGCGCACGCGCCGTCGCAGCGGCATATGTTAAGGAGATCGCAAATTGGTAACGGTTATTATTTCTATACTCGTGTTCGGCTTTCTGATTTTTATACACGAGTTCGGCCATTATATAACGGCAAGAATATTCAAGGTAACGATAGAGGAGTTTTCTATCGGTATGGGTCCGCGTCTTTTCTCGTGGAAGTCTAAAAAAACCAACATAAAATACAGTCTGGCGCTTTTTCCGATAGGCGGATTTGTAGCTATGCCGGGTGAAAACGGCGAATATAACGAGGGTGCTAAAGAGAGTAGCGAGCACGATCCTTACAGAGATGATCCCAATACGTTCGGTAAAAAGCCCGCATGGCAAAGACTAATAATCACTGCGGCAGGCGCAACCATAAATATCGTATTCGGTTTCCTTGCGATGATAATCCTTACCTGCCTTATCAATATCGGTAATACCAGAGTTGCAGAGTATCATACCGCAGAGGATCTCGGTATGGAGCCTATCAGTATGAAGTCTGGACTTTGCGTTGGCGATGAAATAGTAGAGGTCGGAGGAAAACGAGTACGTATCCTCGACGAGCTTTCTTATGAAATAATGAGGCACGGAAACGAGCCCGTAGATATAGTTGTAATTCGCGGCGGTGAGGAAATGACTCTTGAGGACGTAGTATTTCCTACGCAAACCGACCAGGGACAGAGCTTCGGAGTGATGGATTTTAAGGTAAACCGCGTTAAAAAAACCTTCGGCTCCGTTATGAAATACTCTTGGAGCAAATCGACTCTTATAGTCAGAATGGTATGGGAATCGCTTTATGATTTGATAACGGGCAGATATAGCTTTGCGGCGGTATCCGGACCTGTTGGAATTTCCTCCGCGATAGGAAGCGCGGCAAAGGCTGGCTTTACATCGCTTCTGTATATCACCGTTCTCATAAGTATAAATCTCGGCGTAATGAATCTTTTGCCCATCCCCGCGCTTGACGGAGGCAGACTTTTAACTATTATTATTGAGCTTATTACGAGAAAGAAGCTTCCCGCAAAGGTTGAGGGGATCATAAACGGAGTAGGACTTATGCTTCTGCTTGGACTGTCCATGGTTATTATGGTAAAGGACGTTATTCAGCTTATTATCTAGTTTTCGATAGAGAAAAGGACGTAAAAATGGATTATAACGCAATAAGAAGAAAAACAAACGCAATAAAGGTCGGAGAGGTCGGTATCGGTGGAAATTATCCTATAAGTATTCAATCTATGACGAATACCGATACGCACGACGTTGGTGCGACGTACCGCCAGATATCAAGGCTTGCCGATGCGGGATGCAACATCGTGCGTCTCGCAGTGCCGGATATTGAAGCGGCAGAAACCTTTGGTGCTCTTAAAAAAATGGGCGTTAAGATACCGCTTGTTGCCGATATCCATTTTGATTATAAAATAGCGATTGCCGCAGCAAAGTCTGGCGCTGATAAAATAAGAATCAACCCCGGAAATATCGGTAGCCGCGAGAAGACCGAAGCGGTGGTGAAGGTATGTAAAGAGCTTCACTTGCCAATAAGAATAGGTGTAAACTCGGGTTCGCTTGAGAAGCATATTTTGGCAAAGCACGGCGCTCCTACGGCAGATGCGATAGCTGAGTCTGCGCTCTATCACGCATCTATTCTTGAGGAGCTTGACTTCTCGGACATAGCGATTTCCGTAAAGGCGTCAAACGTACCTACGATGATAGCGGCAAACAGAATTTTAGCAAAGAAGACAAGCTATCCCTTGCACCTCGGTGTTACCGAAGCAGGTGCCCGAGAGGGAGCGGTCATAAAAAGCAGTATAGGTGTCGGCTCTCTGCTTTCCGAAGGAATAGGAGATACTGTCAGAATTTCATTGACTGACGATCCAGTCGAGGAGGTCAGAATAGCTAAGAAAATACTTTCTTCGCTTGAAATAACAGAAAACAGAGGCATGAACATTATATCATGTCCGACCTGCGGAAGAACGAAAATAAACCTTATTCCAATGCTCGCGGAATTCGAGAAAAGAGCGGCAGATGAGGGAATAGCTGATAAAAATATTACCGTCGCGTTGATGGGCTGTGTTGTAAACGGTCCGGGTGAAGCCAGAGAAGCGGATATCGGCATAGCGGGCGGTATAGGAGAGGGACTTCTCTTTAAAAAAGGAGAGATAGTCCGTAAGATAAAAGAGGATAGGCTTGTCACCGAGCTTATAGAAGAGATAAAGAAAATGTAACATTATATGTTACAGAAAGGTTAAAAATGGCAGTAAAGAGCTTTTTGGAGATCTTCGGGCGATATAATCCCACGAAGGATAAAAGAGCGCTTCTCGAGAGCGCCGTAAGCACTAAAGTTAAATATCAGAAGGAGCCTATGCGCGTTGAGGTAGAGCTGTCATTTGAGGCTCACGTTGATGCGGAGCTTATATACGAGATAGAGGATGACTGCCGTACTCTTTATGAAGCTGAATCCTTTAAGATCCTTCCTCATTTTCCACCGGAAATATTCGAGATCGGCTACTTTTCGGAGATAGCGGCAGAGGCGGCTCTTTGCGGAGCAATAACGAACGGATTTTTCTCGGGAGCAGAATTCTCGGATAACGGAGATGTCATAACCATCGGAATTCCGTATTTCAGCCGTGCCGTAAGCTTTGTTGTAGACGGAAATACCGAAGCTATTCTTTCAAATATTCTTCGTTCAAGATACGGACTTGAGAGAAAGATACAGATAGTTGAGGGAAGCGGAGCTGAGGAAAGGCAGAGAGTTATCGAGCAAAGAAAGCTTGAAACCATAAGACGTGCCGAGGCAGAGAATAAAGAGAGATTTGCGGAGGAATTCCGTGCTAAGCGTGCCGCAGACGAGGCAGCAGAGCGGGCAAACGATCCTCACTATGATTTTGATAAAAAAGCCGGTATTTCGAGCATGACCGGTGTCAGCGAAGACATATCGGATACAGTATTTCGACGCGGTTGCGTAACGTATAAAACCGATAGCCCCGAAGTTATTTTCGGAGAGCCGTTTGATATAATCGAGCCATCACCCTTATCAGATGCGGAAAAGGTGCGCGGTCAGGGCATATTCCTCGGCACGGTATTCTCCTGTGAAACCAAGGAGAGCCGCGCGGGCGATAAGGTTACGGTAACGATAGGCATTTCCGACGGAGCTTCAGGAATTTACATAAAGAAAAGCATGCTCCCTGACGAGGTAGGCTTTGTAAAGGCGTTCAAATCTCAGCCCGACGTAGCGGTGCTTGCAAGACCGATGCGCGATAAATTCACGAACGAGCTGTTCTTGTCTTTGAAGTCTATAATGAAGATAAAGCGCGTTCACAGAATGGACGAGGCAAAGGAGAAGCGCGTAGAGCTTCATCTTCATACAAATATGTCGCAGATGGACGGCTTGACAAAGCCGAAGGACATTATTGATACGGCTATAAGGTGGGGACACCGCGCGATAGCCATAACCGACCACGGAAACGTGCAGGGCTTCCCCGAGGTAATGCTTGAGCTTGAGAAGCACGGGGATGCCGATCTTAAAGTGCTCTACGGTATGGAGGGGTACTTTGTTGACGATACGGCGAGGTGTATCTTCGGTAATAAATATCCTGCGTTTGACGATGAAATGATCGTTTTCGACCTTGAAACTACAAGCCTTTCTAACCGAAACGGTAAGATCATCGAGATAGGCGCGGTCAAGATAAAGGCGGGCGAGGTGCTTGAGGTATTCAACACCTTTGTTGATCCCGAGGAGCCTATCAGCGAGCAAACAACGAATCTTACCTCGATAACCGACGAAATGGTTAAGGGCGCGCCAAAAGAGCGTGAAGCCGTAAAGGCATTCCTTGATTTCGCGGGTGACAGAATGCTGATAGCGCACAATGCGGCATTCGATGTAGGTTTTATGCGTGTTGCGTGCGAGAGATGTGGATATCCATTCTCGAATACGTATCTTGATACGGTCGGACTCTCGAGATATCTCAACTCCGAATTAAAAAATCATAAGCTTGATACTATAGCGAATTATTATAAGCTCGGAGATTTCCACCATCATAGAGCGTCTGACGATGCCGAGGTGCTTGCAAGAATATTCTTCGAGATGCAGAGAAGACTTAAGACGGAGGGAGTTGTAACCTTCACGCATCTTCTTAGTCTTATGAGCGAAAAGGCAGACCCGCTTCAGCTTAAGATGCGCCATATAATTATTCTCGCTAAGAATCTCGAAGGATTAAAGAATCTATATAAGCTTGTTTCATTCAGCTATCTTGATTATTATAAAAGAAAGCCGAGAATTCCCAAAACGGTTCTCGAGCAATACAGAGAGGGACTTATCCTCGGCTCTGCCTGTGTTGCAGGTGAGCTTTATTCCGCAATACTTGACGGAAAAAGCGATCAGGAAATAGAGGATATTGCATCCTTCTACGACTATCTTGAAATTCAGCCTCTTTGCAATAATAGCTTCCTTATAGAAAAGGGAACTGTTGCGGATGAAGAGGGAATACGTGAGCTCAACCGCCGTGTATACGCTATCGGTAAGAAGCTCGGAAAGCCTGTATGCGCAACCTGCGACGTGCATTTTCTTACCAAGGAGGACGGACTCTACCGTCAGATACTTCTTGCGGGAATGAAAATGGACGACGGTGACGGAGAGTCGGATCTCTATCTCAGAACGACGGATGAGATGCTCGAGGAGTTCTCATACTTTGGTGAAGAGATCGCGCGTGAGATAGTTATTGAAAACCCGAACAAGATCGCTGATATGTGCGAAAAAATAAGACCTATTCCCGAGGGACGTTACGAGCCGGATATTCCGGGCGCGGCAGATGAGCTTACGGAGTCCTGCTGGAACAGAGCGCATGATTGGTATGGCGACGAGCTTCCCGAAGTCGTTGAAAAGCGTCTTGATAAGGAGCTAACGTCTATTATAAAGAACGGATTTGCCGTGCTTTATATGATTGCCGTAAAACTTGTTGCATATTCCGAGAGCCTAGGATATCTCGTAGGCTCGAGAGGCTCGGTTGGCTCGTCATTTGTTGCTACGATGTCGGGTATTTCTGAGGTTAACCCTCTTCCCCCGCATTACAGATGCCCGAAGTGCCGCTATAGCGAGTTCTTCCTTGATGGATCTGTAGGCTCGGGCTTCGACCTTCCCGATAAGAACTGTCCACACTGCGGTGAGCCGCTTATCATGGACGGTCACGATATACCGTTCGAAACATTCCTCGGCTTCTACGGTGATAAATCTCCCGATATAGATCTTAACTTCTCGGGTGACGTTCAGGGTAAAGTACATAAATACACCGAGGAGCTCTTCGGTGAAGGTCACGTGTTCCGCGCGGGAACTATCGGTACACTTGCCGATAAGACCGCTTGGGGCTATATAAATAAATATCTCGAGGAGAAAAAAGTTTCTATACCGAGAGCGCAGGTAGATTATATGGTATCTGCTATGGTCGGTATAAAGAGAACGACATCTCAGCACCCGGGCGGAATCATAGTTGTACCGACGGAGTATGAGATATATGATTTCTCACCGGTACAGCATCCCGCAGACGATCCGAATTCAGATATTATAACAACTCATTATCAGTTCTCCTATCTTCACGATACCATCCTTAAGCTTGACGAGCTTGGACACGATATGCCTACCAAGTATAAGATGCTCGAGAAATATACCAACACTAGCGTTCTTGACGTTAAAATGAACGATAGATCGGTATACGAGCTCTTCCACTCCGTAGCGCCTCTTAAAATAACGCCGGAGGATATCGGCGGCGTTCAGCTTGGAACGTTTGGTATCCCAGAGATGGGAACCCGTTTCCTTCAGAAGGTGCTAATGGATGCGAAGCCGAAGAATTTTGCCGACCTGCTTCAGATTTCGGGACTTACTCACGGAACGGGATGTTGGCTTGGTAACGCGGACGAGCTTATCAAAGCGGGAACCTGTGACATATCTAACGTTATTGGGTGCCGTGACGATATTATGAACACTCTTATCAGATACGGACTTGATAACTCTGCAGCCTTCAAAATAATGGAGAGTGTTCGAAAGGGTAAAGGTCTCACTCCGGAGTGGGAGGGAATGATGAGAGAGCACGGTGTTCCCGAGTGGTATCTCGATTCGTGCAAAAAGATAAAATACATGTTCCCGAAGGCTCACGCGGCGGCTTACGTTATGTCCGCGATAAGACTTTGCTGGTACAAGATATATTATCCTATGGAGTTCTATGCGGCATTCCTGACGGTTGCCCCGGGCGGATTTAACGCAGAGATAGTCGCAAAGGGTTACAGAGGTGTTTCTGACTGCATCTCCGAAATAGAGAAGAAGCAGAACGAGGGAAGCGCAACGGCGAAGGATAACGAAATGCTTGCAACTATGCAGCTTGTAAGAGAGGCAATTGCAAGAGGCGTTGAATTCCTCGGCGTTGATCTTAAGCACTCGGATGCAAGAGCATTCCTTCCCGAAAACGGAAAGATCAGAATGCCGTTCAACTCACTTCCGGGACTCGGTGATACCGCAGCTGAAAAGATATTTGATACTATGAAGGATAATCCCGACCTCTTCTCGATTCAGCAGTTAAGAGAAAAATCGGGAATATCAAAGTCAATTGTTGAGCTACTTCGTGCAAACGGAGTACTCAAAGGACTCACCGAAACTAACCAGCTCTCGCTTTTCTGATAAGCAAAGCGGTATACTCAAAATAATTATAATCTATAATCAGTCAAAAAAAGCCGACGCTTAATTAAGTCTTTGCGTCGGCTTTTCGAAAAAATATCATATATGTAAACAAAATAATACATATTAAGATATAAATATAAGAGCGAGCAGCATTAGAGCGCATTCTTTATCTCCTGATTTTGAAAAGAAAAGAAATGCCGCGATCCCTAAAATTATAAGCTCTTCTATCTCGATTTTTGGTATTAATTTTCCAAGACGAGTACCATCGGGAATTATCTTTGATATCAGCTTGAGCGGTGCGAATGAGAAAAGCGCGGCATCT
This sequence comes from Eubacteriales bacterium, assembly GCA_045654585.1. Lineage (GTDB taxonomy): Bacteria > Bacillota > Clostridia > Oscillospirales > CAG-272 > UBA1740. The sequence continues at coordinate 25,299 of JAZONS010000072.1, read as the reverse complement.
GCCGTTTCTTCGCTTTTTTCTGTGCCTATCGACTCTTCGTTATGAGTGTCGTTAGGAATTTCACTTGGTGATATCTTTACCTCACGCTTCTGTGTATCCGAAAAAAGCGGCATCTGCTGCGGGGGACTTTTTTCTTCTTCTACGGGGATATCTATCAGGGCAGTTCCGTCGTACTTTTCGGGTAACTTAACATCACCCGACGTGCCAAATCCTCTTGAATACATATTTTACCTCGCTTTCACAATATCGAGCACGTCGATAACCGATAGCATAGTATCTATTGCCCTTCCTCGTTCCTTTGAAACGTAAGGCTTTATTGCGCATAAAAGATCGTGCCGCCTTTTTTTAGTGTTTACTGTGGGTTTAACGATTGATGCTTCGGCAACCTCTTCAGCGCTATTTTTGATATCTTCATCGGGTATTTTCTGCGTGGTTTCCTCCGAAATCGCGGCTACTTCTTGGATAGATTCGCTTCCTTCGTTACCGCCTGCAAGGTTCTTGATCTTTTCGATTATTTCGGGGTTTTCCATTATGATTCCGATTATTTTCGATATATCAGCTATACCGTCCATCACTTATCCCCCTTTTTTAGGTTATTGACCATTCTCATAGCGGTCATAAGACTCAGCTTATCTGCCTCGGAGAGCGCTCCTCTTACCTTTGAAAGCTCATCTGCGCTTGGTTGCTTCTCGGGCATTTTGATTCCGTGAGCCTCAGCTACCGATTTGATCTGTGCCCATAGCTCGCTGTCCGAAAGCTTCGCCATAGCATCAAGCTTTGATTTGTCTATTTTCATTATTTTCTCCTGACTTCTTTTGTAGAATCGTCATTTTTATCTTCTTCGACTCTCGTTATATATATATTCAGTTTATCAAAAAACGTGAAAGGCAAAGCATATGAAATGTCTTGTATTTTCAGATTCGCATAATTATTCCTTCTTTATGGAGAAGGCTATCAGAAAAAATCCGGATGCGGACGTTGTGTTCTTCTTAGGCGACGGACTTTCGGATATCGAGGATATTTTCTATAAATTCCCTAATATAAAGTTTCTCGCAGTCAAGGGAAACTGTGATTTTAGGTATATAGTGTTTGGTGAAGCAGTTCAGAAAACCGCAGAAATATATCTTGAGGGTAAAAAAATAATTTATACGCACGGCGATCTTTACGGCGCAAAATACGGCAAGGCGGGGCTTTCCGATCTCGCTAAATCGCGTTTTGCTGATATTGTACTTTTCGGTCATACTCATATACCCGAGCTTGAATACGTAAACGAAGGAGAAGAGTCCTTTTATCTTTTTAACCCGGGCAGCGTAGGCTCAAGGGAGGGGCATTTTGGAATTATGACGCTGACAGAGGGGAAAGAACCTCTCTTTTCCCACGGCTGTTTTGTTTGATATTTTATATTTCAGAATATAATAATTAGCTAAAGGAGATACAGAATGAAGGTTTTACTCATAAACGGAAGTCCCCGCGCAAACGGAAATACCGCAACTGCGCTGAATGAAATGATAAAGATGTTTGAAAAAGAGGGGATAGACACTGAGCTAATCCATGTAGGTAATCTCGCGGTGCGCGGATGTATCAGTTGCTTTAAATGCTACGAATCGGGCAAATGCGTATTTGACGATATAGTCAATGAGATTGCGCCAAAATTCGAGGCCTGTGACGGACTGGTCGTTGGAAGTCCCGTATACTATGCAGGTGCAAATTCCACATTGACAGCGCTTCTCATAAGGCTCTTTTACAGCACGCGCTTTGATAAACGTATGAAGGTCGGTGCTGCCGTTGTTGCCGCTCGGCGAGGCGGACTCTCCTCAACCTTTGACGAGCTTAATAAATTCTTTACTATATCCGGAATGCCATTAGCATCTGGGCAGTATTGGAACAGTATTCACGGTGGAAGACCGGGAGAAGCGGAGCAGGATGCCGAAGGAATGCAAAGTATGCGTACTTTGGCTGCAAATATGGCATTTTTGATGAAATCCATAGCTCTCGGTAAAGAAAAATACGGCCTTCCCGAACGCGAATAGCACGTATTTACGAATTTTATCAGATAATAAATATGTTCGAGATTCAGTCGTGATAATAAGTTCACCGCCGGTGAATTTATCAGTGAATTTAAAGCAAATTAATAAAAACTCCGTTTGGCAAAAAAGTATGAAAGCCAAACGGAGTTTATTTTATTATAATAATTCTGTAATTTTCTTGCTGACCTCATCGCAGAGGGATTTGGCGAGAGCAGGGTCAAGACTTTCAACCATAACTCTTACTACGGGCTCTGTGCCCGATGGGCGCACCAGAATCCTACCGTCGTCACCGAGGCGCATCTTAGCATTATCAATAATTGCGGTAATGCGCGCATCGTTTTTGATCAGTGCTTTACCGTTTTCGTCAGCGCTAACGTTTATAGTGTGTTGAGGGAAACTTTGCATAATACTCGCAAGAGAGGATAAGGGTTTTCCTGTTTCTGCCATCCGCGTTAAAAGATATAGTGCCGTAAGCTCTCCGTCACCTGTTGTAGCAGCTTCTCTGATTATCGTATGTCCCGACTGTTCGCCGCCAAGAGCATAGCCGCCTTTTTCAATTTCCTCAAGCACGTATCTGTCACCAACCTTGGTGGGTATAAAAGTAAATCCTCGATCCTTGGCAAACCTTGAAAAACCGTAATTTGTCATAACTGTACCTACAACGGTATTATTCGGAAGCTTACCTTTTTCGAAAAGACTTTGTGACAGAATTGCCAGAATAAAGTCACCGTCAATCACATTTCCGCTCTCGTCTATTGCGAGAAATCTGTCAGCATCTCCGTCAAAAGCAATGCCTATATCCGCGCGGTGCGCCTTTACCTTTTCTGCAAGTAGATCAATGTGAGTTGATCCGCATCCGTCATTGATATTTTTTCCGTCGGGAGTTATTCCCAAATATAACGTTCTCTCTCCGAGGAAAGAGAATATTTCTTTGGCTGTTGCAGATGATGAGCCGTTTGCGCAGTCAATAATCGCGAAAATGTCAAGCTTTTCTTTAGGTATGTAAGTTTTCATATAGTCGATGTATTTTGAAAGAAGCTCGGGGGAGTGCTGAATTTTTCCGCGAATGCTTGCATTTGAAACGAAAAATTCTTCGTGAATCATTCGCTCTATCTCGTTTTCCTTTTCATCGGAAAGCTTAAAACCGCCCTTGGCAAATATTTTGATACCGTTATATTCATACGGATTGTGAGATGCAGAGATCATAACACCCGCATCAAAGTTATCGTTTGCGGTAAGAAATGCAATCGCGGGAGTAGGGAGGATACCGACCTCGTAAACGTCGACGCCGCATTCTGTAAGACCCTTTGATATAGAGTTCATAAGCATTGCATAAGATTCGCGAGTATCGCCGCCGATTACAACGCGGGCCAGTTTATTGTCACGGCTTAACATCGTTCCGAGAGATCTTCCGATTTTCTCGGAGAGCTCGCTCGTGAGAAATTCATTGACTTTGCCTCGAACGCCGTCAGTCCCAAATAACTTTTTCATAATATATATCCTTTCACGCAAAGCGCAAGTTGAATTTATTGATCGGTTTCACGGTGCGTTAAAATACCACCCGTGTGAAGTATGGAGTCTTTTGGAATAATTCCACGTACCGAGCTCAAGGGATAGATAAGGCAACGTTTTCCGATGATCGACCCGGGGAAGACAACACTGTTGCATCCAACCTCGGTAAAGTCCCCGAGTATTGCTCCGAATTTTCGAAGTCCCGTTTCTGTTTTTTCATCCCCGGAACGTATATTCACGGTTTTATGATCAAGCTTGTAATTTGATATAACGGCGCCTGCGCCGAGATGCGCCTTGTAACCTAGAATGGAATCTCCAACGTAGTTATAGTGGGGGAGTTGAACTCCGTCAAAAATAATTGCATTCTTTACCTCCGTGCTATTTCCGATAACAGCTCCGTTTCCGATAAGCACCGAGCCGCGTATAAATGCACCGACGCGTATTTCTGCTTTGTGCCCGATAATTGTTGGAGGAAGTATAGTTGCGCTTTTTGCCACCGTTGCATCGTTTGCAATGAAAACGCCCTCCGATACTTCTGTATATTCATCCCTTGAAAGAGTTTTTGAAAGTGAGGTTATAAACTCACTTATATTTGGCAAAGCCTCGTGCGGATGCTTAAAATTTGATAAAAAATCACCCGCCAGCGAATTTGACAGGTCGAAAAGTTCATTTGTAAAGGGTAGGTTCATATATCCTCCGATTGTATGCGTTAAAAGCAGTTTTAATGTTTCATTTATACAGTATATTGGATAATCACAGAAGTGTGATTGTATATTTTAAAACACGTTATATTGTATCATAACTCAAAACAGAATTCCATTGACAAAACAAACAAAGTTAAAGTTAAACGTTGTTCAAAATAAACAAAATGCATACAAAAAAAGTGATAAAATTCATATTTTTGTAAAATAGGCTAAATTACAATGGAATATATTACAAATCAACAGCACTAAAATACAAATTAGTTGTAAAAAGAGTATTTGCATGACTGTTTTAATGAAAAGAATGCTATTGAAAAATATTTTTAAATGTGTTAAAATGTGATTATAAAAATTTCAGTATAGAGGCACCTTATGTCAAATAAAAATACTTTTTCAGGAGCGCCGAAGCCTGTGAATGACGGTATACCCCGTCCCGAACGCTTAAGAGATGTTCCGAGATATCTTCTGGAACGAATAAAAGGTTTTACATCACGCCTTGTATATATTATTAAACTTGTATGGGAAGCTTCACCGAAAATACTTATTGCAATGTGTCTTTTATGTGTATTCGACGGTGTTTTACCCGTAATCGGGGCTTACATATCAAAATATTTAATCAATAATATCGCTGACCTTCTTATTACCGCTCCAAACGCATCGGGCAGTATAGGAAGTGATCTTTTCAAAACGCTTGAGCCCATAGTGTTCTTACTCGTGCTTGATATGATATATCTTTTTATGAATAGGGTATTGAGCCGAATTAACACCTGCGTAACCTCGATTGCGGGCGAGCTTGTGGTAAATCATATAAAGGTAAAGATAATAACGAAGGCGAAGACCGTTGATCAACGTTCATTTGACGATCCCGCGTTTTACGAGCGACTTGAGAATGCGAACAGAGAAGCCGGAATGCGACCGTTGCATATACTTTCCGCAACCTTCAGAGTAATAAGCTCGGTTCTCAGTGTTGTATCGTTCATAGTAGTTCTTTCAATGCTTAGCCCGTTTGCTCCTCTGGTAGTAATTATCGCATCCATTCCGGGCGCAATAGTAAATTACTATTACCGTAACAGAAACTTCAAATACCTGCGACGCCACTCCAAAGAACGCCGTCAGATGAATTATTATTCATCTCTTATGACAAATAAGGACCATGCGAAGGAAATAAAGATACTGGGACTTGCGGATACCTTCAAAAAAAAGTATGACGATGCATTTAAAACCTATTATAAAGGTCTTAGAAGAATTATTCTGCGTGAGTCCCTGATGCAGATAATCGTAAGCCTTGTATACGTGCTTGCGAGCGGAGCGCTCTTTGCCTTTGTCGCTTATAACGTTGTATTCTCGGGAAAAGGCGAGATCGGAGATTGGTCGCTTTATACAGGTGCGCTCACTTCCATAACAGGCTACGTATCGACGATCGTAGCATCGACCGCAACGATATACGAGGGAACACTCTTCATCGAAAATATGCTCGACTTTATGAAAGAACCCGCAACCGTTGTTCCGATTATAGAAGAGCCTCTTGTTCCAAAACGCAATTCTCCGCATACGATAGAATTTAAAAACGTATGCTTCAGATATCCGGGTACAGACCGAGATGTTATTAAAAATGTAAATCTTACTTTGCAAACTGATAGATCTGTCATACTTGTCGGACTCAACGGAGCGGGAAAAACAACGCTTTTAAAGCTAGTTATGAGACTCTATGATCCAACGGACGGAGTCATACTGCTCGACGGAAGAGATATAAGAGAATACGACGTTGAGAAGCTTTACGATATGTACGGTATCATCTTCCAGGATTTTGGAAAGTATGCAGATACCGCTGAAGAAAACATAAAGTTTGGTGACGTAAGACGTGAGCATAAAGATCACGACTTTATAGAAGCAGCGAAATTTGGCAATGCTCACGAATTTATCTCGGAGCTTCCTGACGGATATAAAACACCGCTTACACGAATGTTTGAAGAAAACGGAATCGAGCTTTCCGGCGGTCAGTGGCAAAAACTTTCTATTGCAAGAGCCTTTTACAAGGATTCGGACATACTCATTATGGATGAGCCTACGGCCTCACTTGATCCTCTTGCTGAGCAGGATGTTCTTAATCGCTTTGCAGAGCTCTCGCGCGGCAAAATATCCATCTTCGTATCTCATAGACTTTCAGGCGCCAAGGTGGCAGGTCAGATAATAGTCCTTGAGGACGGCTCGATAGTTGAGGAGGGAACCCACGACGAGCTTATGGAAAGGCAAGGAAGGTATCATCTGCTTTTCACTACTCAAGCGGAAAGATATATTGACGAATCAGAATAGTAAAAAATATAAAAGTGATTTTTTTATTAAGTATAACAGTCTCTTTGGATAAAATAAAAGCGCAGCGCGGGTTCATTTAAAGTGATTCCGAGTTGTGCTTTTTTTGTTGTAACAAGTCAGGATTTACAAGATGTTTGTTTGAAACGGACATTTTTTAAAAAATTGTACATTATATTAAAAGCGATACTAAAATATTGTATTATTAATTTTAAAACATTTATAACCCCCATTTTTTTGATATAGTGACATTTTGACATAAAAAAGTGACATTGTGCAATGTTTTTTTAAAGCAGAGTATGTTATTATTTATTTAACATACAAAAATAAAACGCGAAAGGAAAAAACGAAAATGAAAAAACTCAGCAAAATTCTGGTTTTAGTTTTGGCTGTTGCACTCATCTGCGTAGGCATCGTACTTACGGTCAGCGCAGATGACTCGGCAGAGAGCATCGCATACGTGGATGCAAACGGTACTGAGCAGACCGCCGCTTCGCTTTCTGATGCTTTATTGGGAGCAAAAGCGGGAACCACGGTAACGCTTAAAAGCAACGTAAAGGTATCCTCGGCAATCAAGATTACGAAGAATTTAACTCTTGATCTTAACGGATACGATCTTTCGTCCTCTCTTTCTTCGGCATTTTCTTTGAATGCCGCAGGCTTGAAATTTACCGTAACGGGTGAGGGATCTATCACGGTTGACGGAGCGATCTATGGGGGAACTGCAGACGGTACATTTGAGATCATCGGTACGGGCAAGGGAATTTCCGTATTGCACACAGGAACCGCTTCCGAAAAGTTTATCAACGTTTCGCGCGGAACGTATAATATGAAGAACCTTGATATCGTATCAACGCGCAACGCTGCAACTACTAATGCGTTCTTTAATGACTATACTACGGCAGCAACGGACAACGTAAACGATACCTATGGCGCAAAATGGTATATCGATGCCGTAAAGTTCAACTGCTTAACTTCCGGCGATAATGCAGCAGCACAATCCTTCGGCGGGCTTCGTTTCCTTGCCTTAGGCTATAACGGTTATGCTAAGATCACTAATTCAACGGTTACTAATACTGCGTGCCTTATAACTATTATAGGTGCAGCATACAAAGATGTGACCGAAACTATAGTTGACGTCGAAAACTGTGTATTCGATGCAGTATCGGGTAAAAACGGAACGAGATCCTCGATCTTTGTTGACAGTATGTCAGCGGGAGTTGTTAACCGCGGAACTATCAATGTCAAGGATTCTACGCTAAAGTATGCGTATAATATGGTTATGCACGCCAACGGCGGCGCTACCGAAGAGGTTGGTAACAATATCAGAGTTAACCTCATAAACAGCACCACTAAGGGTGTTGGACATATCTTAGGTCAATCCGACCAGGGTGGACAGATCACGAACAATGCAATCATTTATATAGATGCAACCTCAAAGATTGTTAATCATAACGCTATTCTCACAAACGATGCAAAGCTGTACGTATCTGAGGGAACAAGATTTTCTTCAAACTCCCAGCTTACAAACGCAGGTATTAAATATCCCGACGGTACTACTGCTGCAAGCTCCGAAACCTATGCTATTGTGTACGATCCCGTAGGTGACCCCGGCGCACCTTACGTAGTGGTAAAGAAGGGTGACAAAGAGGATAATACCGATTTCTGGCATTTATGGAACTTTGAGAATTCAAATATACATCTTACCGATACCGCTACCGACGGAAGCTATATCGTGCAGTATCACGTTGGCGGTAATCTCACGTCATCCAATGCAACCGTAAAGGCAAATATCGCTTATTACACAAGCAAGCTCGGCACGGGAATGCTCTTTGAGGGCGAAGGCGAGTTCTATAACTTTAACGGTGCGGTTGCGGAGTATTTAACCGTTGATAACACTGCTATGAAGTATTGGATTCCCGCAGCGACGGTAGGCGGTGTTGCGTATGCAAACGGTTCTAAGCTTAATATTGCCGGAACGAATGCTTCGACGGGAAAAACAAATGCGGGTCCAAACTTCGGCTTATACGAATATACGCGTAAAGACTGTAAAGCAAAGCTTGGAAATAACGCATTCAAGGTTGCGATCTGCGAAATGGATATAGCTACCGATTCCGAATACGGATTTGCGGCTGGAACGCTCAAAATCAGCGCAAGAAACGCGAGCGATGGAGGCGCAATTCCCACATCTTCAACTCTTTCGCTTGCTTCTAACGGAACGTTGAATATTGCAGGACTCAGCGGTAGAGCTACGGATACCGTTCAGCTCGATATGGACGGATGGAACCGCATAACTGCAGTTCTCTATGCGGAGCACGCTATTGGCGGCTACGGCAGAATCTACTATTATCTCAACGGTGAGAAGCTCGGATACTGCACCATATCAACCGTTGCAAGCACTGATGATGAGGCTATGGCATATTATGCGCAGGGATTAAGATTTGACGTCAGCACCACGCAGACGGTAGGTACGTCTATTCTCTTCGATAATATTTCTTACAGAGTATTTACCGAATATAAGACCGAAGAATCCGCCGCTTCGCTTAATCCCGATTACTACGTAGAGAATTATTCTATGAAAGAAAACGGTAGCTTTACTCGCAACGTTATAACCGTAGCGGGCAAGCCTTATGAAACCGTAAACGAAGCAATGACTGTGGCGAATACTATCGGAGGCGTATATGCGGAGCTTAAAGGTGACGTTGTGGGAGAGCAGCTCGTTGAAGTTAACGGAATTCTCGTAACCAACGGATATGCTCTTGAATTAGCATCGGGATCTTATCCCTCAGAAGCCATCACGGATGAGAACGGAAATATTCTATATTACGAATTTAACAAGAAGTATGACGGAGAGCTTACGTTCCATTGGCAGGTAGGTAATATACTTACAGGCGAGTATGAAGATGTTTCCACCGTATTGAAGACTGGCGCTTATCCCACTTATGAGTTCAATGCGGAGCAGTGGAAATACGATGAAACCGAGCATAAGATATACAGACAGATTGGCTGGAACGGAGTAGATACCGAAACTGCTCTTACTTATGAGTACGTTCAAGAGGTACTGAACAGTGAATCCGCAGGTCACGTGTATGCCACTGCTAAGATTGAAGCTTATGATATGGCTCAGGTATTGCTTGACGCTAACGGTAAATTGATAGCCGCTACCGAAAGTACGGATATCGTTCCGAACGGTGTCTTCTATAAGCTTGCCGCGAATCAGACGTATAAGCTTTATAAGGACTGCCTTATGAGCAGTGAATTGGGATCTACCAATAAAAACTTCAAAAACGGAACCTTTGGCATTGACCTTAACGGTAATACTCTCAGGATCGAGCAGTCTAGTCTCGCATTTAAATTGGAGACGAATTGCACCCTTAACGTATATTCATCGGCTCCCGGCGGAGCTATATACAAATGCGGTGCGCCAGACGGTAACAACGTCAGAGGTAACGCACTCTTCCATATGGCTCCCATAACCGACGCGCTCGCAAAGGAAGAGGCTAACGTTACGGGAAGTGTTCATAACTCCATACTTAACGTTGGTATGATAGAGGGAATTGAAGGTGCTACGGCATCTAATCTTACGCTCGTGGGCGACTGCGTGATTGAGCCCAGAACTGGCGATGAATCCTGCTCTGTGAACATTAACGGTGCAACTCTCGTAAGAGTAGGCTCGGCGTATGGAGCTCTTATATATCCAAGATTCTATAACGGAAGCATAATCGTCAAAAATTCGACCCTTATCAACACTAAAAACAACTATATAATCAGTACTCCTTCATCCGCTGTTATTCCTGTAAGCTTTGATTACACAACGACAGCTGTAATTGAAGGCTGCACGATGATACAGACAACCGTAAACGATGCAATAATCGGCGCAACGGAAAACTACGAGAGCATAACATTTAAGGATTGCGTGATAAGCGGTCAGCTTTATGCTAATAACTCAAACGTTGATTCCTCGAAGATACAGGTGATGGAAAACGTAGCTATCACTACCCGTCCCATAGGCTACAGTCAGTCGGTATGGGCTAAGTATAACGGAGATTTCGCATCCGACGAAATAACCTCACTCTTCGGCGAAAATGGCTATTATATCACAAAGAGAATCACCGTTGTTAATTCGGCGCTCTCCGAAAAGGATGTTTATATTGTAGTTAAGGGCGCAGATACCTCAGCTATCCCGAATAACGCAGAGATACTCGAGCTTCAGCCTCTTAAGTATATGACTCTCGCAAATCAGGCTACCGTTAACGTAACCTGGAATGATCTTGACGGCAACGCGATCGAAACAGAAAAGTATATCAAGGGCGGTAATGTGTTTGATGCAGGCGTTTCTGTTCCCGATTCGGAGAACGGACTCGTTGCAACCAAGAAGATATTCGAATCGTGGGGAGCTCTTCCTACATCGCTTTCCGAAGATGTGGAAATAGATCCCGAGTTTACCGTAAAGGAGAGAATAAGCGGACTTAAGTATAATCTTTCTCTTTACGCAGATTTTGGTATTAATCTCTTTATTCCCGCAGTATACAAGGATTACGTAAAGGTATACAAAGATGAAGGCAAAGCAGAGGAGCTTTCGCTCATTGAAGTAACTCTTGGCGAGTCTCCTTACGTGAAAGCCGATCTCAGTCAGCTTTGCAATAAGGCATCGGAGTCTGTAAGCTTCTATCTCTCAATAGAAGAGGTATGCGGTGATGATACTTATACAGCAGAGCGTACGATTTCCGTATCTATAACCGAGTATGCGGATACTATACTGAGAAACGATAACTATACAAACGCTGATAAGGTACTCGTTTATTCTATGCTGAACTATGCTAACGAAGCCGCGAAGTATTTTAACGGTATAGAAAATGATGCGGTTATAGCAAGACTTCTTGAATACTATAAACCTGTAAGTGTTATGTATACGACAAACAGTAATTATAATGCTTTGAATGAAGGTCTTACCGACGTCTTTGATACCGTTGCGATAAGATTGAAGTCATCACCTATATTTGTGCTAAACCTTCACGAAGGATTCCGCGGAACTGTAACTGTTACTTATGCAGGCGGAAAAGAAACGAGAATGTTGTCTAACTTCGCCGATGTTGCAACAACGGCGGATAATAGAACTCTTGTTGTCGAAGGTATGAAGGTTTATAACTTCGGTACGATCCTTAATATCAGCGCAGAAGGTACTCTTAATGGAGAAGCTATATCTGTCAAAGGTAGATTCAATCTCGATTCTTACGCTAAATACGCAAAGGATAACGCACTCAGTCATTTGGATCTTGTAAATGCGCTCCGCGCTTTTGCAGAGATTTCCGAGAAATATAAGAATGATACTCTTGCTGCTGAGGTTCGTGATTACGGTAAGCTTGTAATCTCTGCGCCGACAACTCTCTTCGCAAATTACAGCGCATGGAATCTCGGTATATCCTTTACGAAACCCGAATACGAAGAGGATATAACGTATACGGTTTCCGATGACCGTGTAAAGATAGAAAACGGAAGCATATATGCAGTGGGTGAATTTACTGATGATATCGAAGTCATTGTCGTTGCATCCACAACGAAGCACAGAGCGGAATTTACTGTCAACGTCAGGGCTTTTACGCCTGAGTACAGTGAAAGTCTTATAAATAGCGGATATAATACGTACGAGGCAGAGGGGGGCACGCTGGATAAAGCGAAGGAAACTCCCGGTTGTACTGTTTTTGTTGGAGATTCTTACTTTACCGAATACTACTGGAATGACTTTTATACCGATTTCGCGGATGAAGATGCATATCTTCTCGGTATTGCGGGATCAACGGTTGACGATTGGTTCGAATGCTCCGAGCGCCTGCTGTTTACTCTCAATCCTTCGGAAATAATCGTTCACCTCGGCTTTAACGATACTTACAATGAAGGTAGATGCTACGCTACTCCCGAGGCTTTGGGCGAGATGATTATTGAGCTTCTTCATCTTTATCATGAAAAGTTCCCGCATGCGAATGTTTACTATTGCAGTATCGAAACCAGCTTGTACGTACCGGACAAAGTATTTGACGATTCAATCATTACAAACGCAATTGTCAGCGCGTTTGCGGATGAGTGCGATTGGCTTACTTTCATAAACACAAGACCTATCTTGTGTGATGATGATACGCAGACCATTTACACCGAAAAATACGGAGAAGGATCGCATCCCTCTGTTTCCACCTATGACGAATATAAGAAGGTAATAGATGCCGCTCGCGGAAAAAGCACGGAAGAATAAATCTGTTTTTATCTGAGTACAATAATAATATTAGTATTATTAAAGTATTAGTGACGTAGTATAAAAAACAAAAAAAGTGCCGCCGTTTGTAACCTTTTATTTGCAAACGGCGGCTTAAATATGGAAAATGCGGCATGTTTCTATGCCGCATTTAAATCGTTTTGAATATCTTCATCCTCGTAATAGTCTTTACCTAAAATAGCATTGTGTATCTTATTTGCCAAGGTTCGAAGGTAATCTTTTTTGAACGGAGAGGTTAGTCCTGACTTTTCAAGTGATTCAAGAAGAGTCAGATTTTCTTCATCGGTTCTGTCAACAAGCTCGTGATAAGCTTCAAATCCTGCACCCTCATTTTCTTTTTCCATAAAGTATATTTCCAGAGCGGGAGCGATTGATACTGCATACGACTGAACGTAGAAGGGATAAAGATAGAGATGGGGAATACCGTATAAATAAGAGATATCGATGCTCTTACTGTTCAATCCAAACATTTCCGCAGCTCTTTTTACTGCGCGGTTGATATTATCGACCGTGATATCGTCGTAATCGAGCGCATAAATAAGCTCTTCTGATTTAGCATAGAAGCCTTGAATAACAAGCGTTTCAAGCGCGTCCCAGAACATGGTGTACTTAAGGTAAAGCTGTTCCTTATCAGAAAGCTTTTCATTTGTGAAGAGAAGCATCAGATACTCAAGACCCTGAGAGGATATCTCTTTCTGATCTATTGAGGTATCGGAATTGTAGTTTATATAAGCATCGTAAAAGTGTCCGAATTCGTGGAATAACGTCGAGTAATCGGTTATATCACCGCTCGCGCTGATGAAGATGAAGGGAGCGTTGTAATCGTCAAGATATGTCGTGAACGCGCCTTGCATTCTGTTCTCCTCATTGATCTCGATGTCATAGAGCCCGTGCTGAAGCATATAACTGTAGATCTCGTTGAGCTCACTGTCAACGCCATCTAAAAGATAGTAACCGTTATTTATGAGAGTATCAAGCGTAATTTCGGAAGCTACTCTCGAGGATTTATCAAGTCCGTCGGGATAGAAATACGGAATAAATGCCGAGAGAGAAAGCATATTATAAACGGGAACGATATATTCTGCGATATCGTCAAGATACTCTGATGCCTGCTCACTTGAATAATCTCTGCCGAGAGCCTTGTAGCCGTAATCGAGATAAGATGAATTTCCAAGCTCTGTCGCTATCTCTTTTCTTACCTTGATAAGAGAGATAAAAATCTCAAGATATTTTTCCTGCATTTTCTCTCTGTATATATTCATTATAAGTGCCGAGTGGCTGAGATAATCGCGCGATGTTTCTCCGTATTTTTGCTTATAAAGATCAAGAAGGTTATCAAGACTATCGGTAACACCGTTATACGTTATCTTTATGCTGTTGGTCGAGATGGAAGAGTATTCGGCTTCAAGCTTTTCCTCTTTTGCCCAAAGCTCGATCATCTCATCGGTAAACATACCGCCATCCTTATATTCTTCGATGAGTCCATCTCCAAAATATTCTGCTTCAAATCTTTTCGCGTGCGGAGAGTTCGCCGCGGCAACAAACATATCCTCAATAACGTTAGCGAACGAGGGATAATTTGACGTAACGAAGGCATATTCGTTATTCCAGAATTCAAGCGAGGTATTCTTTGAATTATGAATATTCGCCAAAGCATACATTGTGAGAATGTTGTTATAGTCATCCTCGAGATCAATGATCATATTTATCTGATCTTCGAATGAAATACTGTTTTCCTCAATGGCTTCTATTACTTTATTAAAGCTCTCTATAGTTTTGCTGTAATTGGGTCGTGTATACGCAATGTCTTTAAAATTAATAGTGTCTCTTCCATAGTCCTTGTAAACGGGAACGACGATCTTGCCGTGATAATCACTTTCACCGGAGTTGCCCGAGCTGTTATCATCTTTGTCACCGACGTCAGCATCGCCTGCCGAGTCGGAATTACCGCCTGCCATACTGCAGGAAAAAAGTGTCAGAGCAACCGAGAAAGAGAGAGCCAGACAAAGAAGAACCGATAAAACAGATCTGAAAATGCGTTTCTGCATAAAAACTCGCTTTCGTTGGACAAGAGAACCGCAAATACGATTCTCTTCAAAATATTTAACTTTATAAATTATTATAGCTTATTTTAATCAACAGTTTGGTAATAAATAATAAAGTAATTGAAAAGAATTTGTTAATAAAAAAGAAAAAAAGGATATTTAGAAGACTTTTTTCGGATTTTGTAAAATTAAAGTGTATGAAGATAATTTACTTTCATATGCGAGTGCTGTTAGTTTTTGAAATAATAAAAGAGGTAATGCTTTATTTTTAGCTTTTACCTCTTTTGTATTAATATAAATAAAAATTATTTTCCGAGTCCCGCTGCGCCGATAATTCCGGCATCGTTTCCGAGTGTAGCGGTAACGATTTTAGCCTTATTTTTGTTTGTTCTCGTGTACTGATCGCGCTCAACGAGTGCAATAAGGGGCTTTGTGAGATATTCTTTCTCGTTGCAAACTCCGCCTCCGATCGAAAGAACCTCAGGCTGGAAGATATTGATCATATTGGTGATACCCTCCGCGAGATAGAATATATAGCGGTCAACAATCTCTTTTCCTGCCGCATCTCCGCGTCGCATAGCGTTGAATGACGTTCTTGCGGAAACCTTGCCTGCTTTTTCCGCCTCATCGAAGAGAAGAGAATCAACACCCTTGAGCTTGAGCTCGTGCATCTTCTCGTTTGTCATATTTGTAAGACCCGTTGCAGAGGAATAAGCCTCCCAGCATCCAAGTCTTCCGCAGGAGCACTGTCTGCCGCCTGCAACTATAACAGTGTGTCCAAGCTCCGCGCCTGCGCAGTTAACGCCGCCGTCAAATATCTTACCGTCGATAATAACACCGCCGCCAACACCTGTTCCGAGTGTTATCATAACGGAGTTCTTCGTGCCTTTTGCCGCGCCCGCAAGAGCTTCTGCGAGAGCTGCAGCGTTAGCATCGTTTGCTATAATTACTCTTGATACGGGAAGGAAAGACTTGAATATATCGGCTATAGGGAAATTAAGGAAGGGAAGGTTATTTGCGTACTCTATAATACCGGTTTTCGCATTTACAGTACCGGGAGCGGCAATACCTACGTATTCAATATCCGAAAGCTTAAGCCCATTTCTCTCAATGATAGTTTTCGCGAGGGCAGCCATATCCTTAATGATAAGCTCGGGATCTCTTTGCGCCTTTGTGGGCACAGAGCTCTTGTCTATAATTTTCAGCTCGCTATCGCAAAGACCTATAGCAATATTTGTTCCGCCAAGATCGACTCCAATTGTATACATCGTGTACTCTCTTTCATTATCAGCTTTAGTTTTTATTTTTTTGCAAAACAGTGAGAACTCCAATATATATAGTTAGATTGGAGCCACTTAAATAATTATATCTTAATTTAAAATAAAAGTCAAGGAAAGTTTTGCCACGAGGTATCTATTTATTACGAATATGAAAGAAAAATGTGTTTCGTTCATAAAAAATTAACATATTTCTTTAATAAGATATTGAAATCTACACTAAAATGGTATACAATAAGTAAGGTATAAAAATCGACAAAATAAAAATAGGGAAAATTAAAGAATGAAAAGATTTGTATATGCTGATAACGCGGCTACAACTTCTGTCAGCCGCGAGGTAATAGAAGCCATGGCTCCCGTATTCAGTGAGCAGTGGGGAAATCCATCAAGCCTTCACGCAAAGGGCAGAGAAGCGAAAGAGCTTCTTGACGGAGCAAGAGAGAGAATTGCTAAGGTATTTTCATGCTCCGCGAATGAAATATATTTTACGTCCTGCGGAAGCGAATCGGATAACTGGGCTATTCGCGGCGCGGTAAAGCGCCTTGCGAAGAAGGGCAGAAATCATATCGTAACGTCTGCTATCGAGCATCCCGCGGTTCTCAATACCTGCCATGACCTTGAGAAGGAGGGCTATCCCGTAACTTACGTAGGGGTTGACTCTGACGGAATAGTTAAAATGGACGAGCTTGAGGCTGCGATAACCGATAATACTGCTATCGTCGCTATAATGTTCGCCAATAACGAGGTAGGAACCATTCAGCCTATCGAAGAGATAGGAAAGCTTGCTCACGCAAAGGGAGCGCTTATGTTTACCGATGCGGTTCAGGCCATAGGCAATATAGATATCGATCTCTCGAAGCTTCCCGTAGATATGCTTGCACTTTCGGGTCATAAGATCCACGCCCCCAAGGGTATCGGAATGCTCTATATTAAAAAGGGTGTTGTTATTGATAACCTCATTTCAGGAGGCGGTCAGGAGAGAAGAAAGAGAGCGGGAACCGAAAATCTGCCTTATATAGTCGGCCTTGCAAAGGCTCTCGAGGTTGCGAGCGAAAAGATCCCCGAGCTTGGTAGAGTTGTGAAAATGCGTGACAGACTTATTGAGGGACTTGAAAAGATACCGTATTCCAAACTTAACGGTCACAGAACGCAAAGACTTGCGGGTAACGTTAATATCGGCTTTGAGTTCATTGAAGGCGAAAGTATGCTTCTCTGGCTCGATATTTCCGGCATTTGCGCATCGACGGGCTCTGCCTGCTCATCCGCATCGCTTGAAGCTTCTCACGTTCTTCTTGCCATGGGCGTGCCTCACGAGAAGGCTCACGGCTCAGTGCGTCTTTCGATAACGCATGAAACTACGGAAGAGGATATAGATTATATACTCGAAACTCTCCCTCCAATCATAGATAAGCTTAGAAATATGAGTCCTCTTTGGGAAGAGATAGTTAAAGGAAATCAGAATTAAATAAAGACTAAATTAAAAGGAAATAAAAAATGCAGTACAGTGAAAAGGTAATGGATCACTTTATGAATCCTCGCAATGTGGGCGAGATCGAGAATGCCGACGGAGTCGGAATGGTAGGAAACGCAAAATGCGGTGATATAATGAAAATGTACCTCAAGATAGAGGATGACGTTATAGTTGATTGCAAATTCAAGACTTTCGGATGCGGAGCAGCTATAGCTACCTCGTCTATGGCTACTGAGCTTATAAAGGGAAAGACTATTGAAGAGGCTCTCGCGCTTACAAACAGCGCCGTTGTCGAAGCTCTCGAGGGGCTTCCCGCAGTTAAGGTACATTGCTCCGTGCTTGCCGAAGAGGCAGTAAAGAGCGCGCTCGCAGACTATTATAAAAAAATAGGCAGACCTATCGATTTTGAGATAGAGTCCGATGAGCACGAGGACGAGGAATAAAAATCATAAGCCGTAAGAAAATCGGGATCAGCCCGAAATTCCTACGGCTTATTAATAAAAGGTAGTATTATGAAAATACTTTTAGGACTCAGCGGCGGTGTTGATTCGACATACGCCGCATTGAAACTTAAAAACGAAGGTCATACCGTTGAGGGTGCAGTAATACTTATGCACGAGCACACGAGTATTGACGAGGCGCGCGAGTCGGCAGTTTCTCTCGGGATACCGCTTCACGTGATCGATGCGAGAGCGGATTTTGACAGAATCGTAAAAAGTAACTTTGTATCGGAGTATCTTCGCGCAAGAACCCCCAACCCGTGTGTTGTATGTAACAGTGAGGTTAAGTTTATAAAGCTTCTCGAGTTTGCCGAGGAAAACGGTTTTGACATGATTGCCACGGGCCATTACGCGGATATAGTAAAGATTAGCGACTGTTATGGTGAATATTATGCTGTAAAGCGCGGGCGTGATGCAAAAAAAGATCAGACCTATATGCTTTGGCGCTTGCCGCAGAGGGTACTCTCAAAGCTGATGCTCCCGCTTTCCGATATGGAAAAAGAGGATATTAGAGAGATAAGTCGTGATGCGGGTCTTGCCGCGGCTGACAGAGGTGATAGCCAGGAAATATGCTTCCTACCCGACGGAGATTACGCAGATTATATAGAAAGCGTTGCAGGTCCTTCGGAAAAGGGTGCTTTTATTGATGTGAACGGAAATGTGCTGGGTGAGCATAAAGGTATCATACGATATACCGTAGGTCAGAGAAGAGGCCTTGGCATAAGTGCAAAATCACGTATTTTTGTAACAAAAATTGACCCCAAATTGAATACCGTTACGCTTTCCGAGAATGATTCGCTCGCAACCCGTGTTTATATAGACGGTGTCGTTTACTCGGGGATGAGAGAGACTTCGGCAATCGCCGAGCAAGAATATTCGGTGCTTTCGGTAAAGCTTCGCTATGCCGCAAAGCCTACGTTAGCGCTTGTCAGATTTTTGGGTGATACCGCCGAGATAATTCTTTCGGAGCCGGTAAGAGCGGTTACTCCCGGTCAATCTGCCGTAATTTACAACGGTGATATTCTCGTGGCGGGCGGTTTTATTGATTATGCAGAGTAATGTTTTAAGATGCATTGCAATTATTTTGTGTTTGGCTTCTTTAGTTGCGTTTACTGCTTGTAACGCCGAACAAAATACAAGAAATCCATCATTCGATCGTACGGATACCGAATTCGTTGCTCCGGAGCTGAGCATAAAGGAAAAAGACGGCTCTGCCACGGTCAACACAAGCAACGGATTGACCTATACCGCAAGCGGATATCAAAGAATAGAAGACGATATGTTCGTTTTCCAAACCGGGCTTGAGCTCTCCTTTTCTGCCGACACGTTCGGAGCGAAATTCAATCGTTTTACTATGCAATACAGCGCTGCGAATCCCATTCATATGTACGTCACTTATAAAAACCACCGAGGCGAAGATACTGTTGCGGATTTTTTCGTAGAACAGGGAGAGGGTGACTTTTCGGGTCTGATCCTGAATTACATTGACAAGAAAACTGCGACCAAAATCACAAAAATCGTTGTGGACTCCTGCGAGAATGAGCAGGCGAGTTTCATGCTGTATCACATTTCCACCGAAAAGACAAAATGCTATGTTGGACTTTTCGGATCAACAAAATATTACATTAAAAACGAACGCTTCAAGCTTGGCGTAGATATGAGCTGGGGCGGTGCTATTTGCTATATTTCCGATCTGAAATGCAATATCAAGGATCTGGATAATCTGGTTAACAAAGCGGATGAAGGAAGACTCATCCAGCAATCCTATTACGGAACGTATGAAATCCCCGGTGTTTATGAGCCCGGAGAATTTAATAACGCAAAGTGGAATTACAACCCCGTGCAGGGTGGAGATCAATACGGAAATGACAGCCGAATTATTGATGTGGTTGTTAATGAGAACAGTATTTACATCAAGACACAGCCTCAGGATTGGTCGCTTGACGGAGCGATCACGCCGAGTTATATGGAGAACACATTTATCCTTCACGACGATTGTATCGAAGCGAAGAATCGGTTTGTTGATTTTTCGAGATGGAATCATCCAGTGACGACGCAGGAGCTTCCAGCGTTCTACACAGTAAGCTACCTTGATTCCTTCGTGTACTATGACGGTCTGAAGCCTTGGAGCGGAGACGAGCTTACTTACAGAGATAATCTGAATTTCTGGGGTGACCCCCTGTATCGTGGCAGCTGTACCTTCCCATTAAGACAGTCCAACACCGAAGCATGGTGTGCGTGGACCAGCTCAAAGGACAATTACGGTCTTGGGGTTTACGCGCCGAATACCGATGTTTTCGTGGCAGGAAGAGCCGGTTACAACGGTAGCAAGGATGAAGATGCAGGCAGTTGTAGCTACGTGGCTCCCTTGAAAAAACTAAAGCTAGTATCCTTTGAGGCATTGGAATACAGCTATTTATTGACAGCGGGTAGCGTTGAGGAGATTCGCGCTACGTTTACGAAATATAAGGATTTCGTTGCTAACGAGTCCCTTGATAAAAATAGTGTTTCAATGAGAGCGCCTGATGGAAAGATAGATCTTGCTTACATTGATTTTACAAAAGAAGAGTACTGTTCGCTTCTTTCCGATTGCAATAGCGTGATCACAGGTCTTGATGCAGCAGAGGGGGCTCTGAAGGCGACTGTTACAGGTCCAGATCCTTATGCTGCGATCGTATTTACAACGTCACAGCGTGAATATATTGCAGACAGCTTCAAGACTATCGAAATCGTTTATATGGTCCCAACCGCCAATACCTATGACTCTTACAGTATTGAGCTGTTTCTTTCCACGGGCGACGTGGTTACCGCAGTGGCAGGTAAGAGTGTTGTACAGCCACTGATCGACGACGGTGAATATCACACGCTGACGGTTGATGTTTCTTCTCTCAGCTATTGGAGTGGAAAGATCAATGAGATCAGATTTGATTTTTTCAGTGAATCAGACGTTGACGACGTGATTTATATCAAGTCGGTTGAGTTGAAGTGAATAAATAAAAAAACTAGCTTGGCGTACCTACCATAGAGTGGTACGCCAAGCTAGTTTTTTTATTTATGCAAGAGAAAGCAAAAGATAAAGAAGTAGAAAAGCTACCGCAATAAGTCCGAGCACAAGAAGCATAGGGAGAAGCATAAGCTTGACACTCTCGAAATAAGTGCGCATTTTATCCCTGAATCTCGATCCGACGGGCCCTGAATTTTTTGCATTTTTCGATGATGATCCACCGAGAGTCGACATATCAACTATTGTTCTTCCGTCATCGATATATACGGTTTTTTTGTTTTTTTTCTTCTTTCCCTTACTCATTTTAATCTCTTTTCATATTACTTTAGTTTTTGATACCGTATTTTTCTTCGAGAAGATGGCAAGCGGCAAAATGCTCTGGCTCATATTCGCGGTAAACGGGAGCCTCCGTCTTGCATCTTTCGGTTGCGTGAGGGCATCTTGTGTGGAATCTGCATCCCTTGGGTGGATTTGCGGGCGAAGGAATATCGCCATTCAGAACGATTCTGTTCATCTTCACGTCAGGGTTGGGATTGGGAATCGCGGAGAAGAGAGCTTCGGTGTAAGGATGAAGGGGATTTGCGAAAATATCCTTTTTATTACCGAACTCAACCATAGAACCAAGATACATAACGCCGATCCTGTCGGAGATAAACTTAACTACCGAGAGATCGTGAGAAATGAAGAGGTAAGTAAGATTGAGCTTCTTCTGAAGGTCCTTAAGCAGATTTATGATCTGCGCCTGAATAGAAACGTCAAGCGCGGAAACGGGCTCGTCGCAAACTATAAGTTTGGGATTTACCGAAAGCGCTCTCGCGATGCAAATTCTCTGACGCTGACCGCCCGAGAACTCGTGCGGATAACGCTCGAAATAATAATCGCGCAGACCACATTTTTCCATAAGGTCGAGGACGTAATCCTTAACTTGATCCTTGGGGACGATATTATGAACGAGAACAGGCTCGGAAAGAATATTTCCTACTGTCGCTCTTGGGGGAAGTGAAGAGTACGGATCCTGGAATATGATCTGCATCTTCGTGCGATTGTGTCGCATTTCAGAGGTCTTAAAATCTGTAATATCCTCGCCGTCGAAGATTATCTGACCTCCCGACGCCTCGTGAAGCTTAAGAATAGTTCTACCGAGCGTTGTTTTACCGCATCCGGACTCACCAACGATACCGATAGTCTCGCCTGCCTTGAGCTTGAACGAAACGTCATCTACGGCAACGAGCTCGGAGAGCACTTTGCCGGTAAAGCTCTTCTTTATTGGGAAGCACTTTCTTAAGTGCCTTACCTCGAGGAGCGCGTCGGGATCGAAGGGTTCTTTTTTATAGCTTTCATCCGGTGCTACGGCGGTTTCGTTTTGGAGATTCAAATTTTCTTTAGTTTCCATTTTTATTCTCCTCTCCGTACAGATGGCAGGCAACGTAGTGTGTGGGGCTTACCTGCACCATGCAGGGATAGTCACCCGAGCACTTGCCGATGCATTTCGAGCATCTGTCCTTGAAATAGCAGTAATTAGGCATATTAACGGGGTTTGGAACGTTACCGGGAATATTGAAGAGCGTATTGGTATCCGAATCCATAGTAGGCTTCGATTTCTGAAGACCGATAGTGTAGGGGTGAAGGGGATTATGGAATATCTCCTGTACTGTACCCCTCTCAATAACTCTTCCGGCATACATAACCACGACGTAATCCGCCATTTCAGCGATAATACCGAGGTCGTGAGTGATAAGCATAATGGAGCCGCTTATTCTGTCCTTAAGCTCGCGAAGAAGGTCGAGTATCTGCGCCTGAATAGTAACGTCAAGAGCAGTAGTTGGCTCGTCCGCAATTATAAGGCGGGGGTCGCAGGCAAGTGCCATAGAGATCATAACTCTCTGACGCATACCGCCCGAAAGCTCGTGGGGATAGGAATTGTAAACGCGCTCGGGAGCGGCAATACCAACGAGAGATAGCATTTCAAGAGAGCGAGCCTTTGCCATCTCCTTGGTTGCGCCGGGTGTATGTATAAATACGACCTCATCAAGCTGATTACCTATAGTAAATACGGGGTTAAGCGACGTCATGGGCTCCTGGAATATCATAGATATCTGTCTGCCTCTGATGCGGTGGATCTCACTCATGGGCATCTCTGCAATATCAAATACCTTTTCTTCCATCTCGTAGGCGTAAACGCCCGCAGCATTCACTGCCTGAACGGGAACGGACTTGTGGTTTCCGTTCTTATCAAGCACAGGATTTCCTTTCTTATCGTAAAGAGGCTTGAAAACGACATTTCCGTTCTCATCTTTTTCGTAGATAGGAATGTGATTTCCGTTTTCGTCTTTTTTAAAGTCGTAAGACTTGAAGCGGATGCTTCCCGAATAGATCTGACCTGTAGGACCCTGCAAAAGGCGCATAACCGACATACTCGTAACGCTCTTACCGCATCCCGACTCACCAACGATACCTACGGTAGTGCCTTGAGGAATTTCGAAAGAAACACCGTTTACGGCCTTAACGATACCTTGATCAGTGAAGAAATAGGTGTGAAGATCGTCGATTTCCAGAATGTTCGCGGGATTTTTCATTTCGGTTACGAATTCGCTCTCCTCGGCGTGTCTGTACTTTTTCTTTTCAAGATCAAACATAACCTTGGAGTTTGCTTTTGCAATAGCCTTTATCTCTTTGTTTGAGAGGTAATGATTATCAGTAGATTTTTCTTTATTTTTCTTGAATTTATCTAAAAGACTCATAATTACCTCCTTATCTTCTCATCTTGGGGTCGAGAGCATCACGCAAGCCGTCACCGATGAAGTTAAAGCCGAGAACAGCAATAATGATGCATATACCGGGAGGACCCCAGACGTTAAAGTAGTTTTGAAGAATATTGATGTCGTTAGCGGCGTTGATCATAGTACCCCAAGCGGCATATTTATCGGGAGCGCCAAGGCCGAGGTAGGAAAGGGATGATTCGTAAAGGATCATGCTTCCGAGACTGAGCGTCATCGATACGATAAGCTGAGGCATAACGTTCGGGACGAGATGCTTGAATATTTTTCTCGGAACAGAGTAACCCATTGCCTCTGCGGCAACCATATATTCCTGCTCTCTGAGAGAGAGAATCTGTCCGCGAACAAGGCGCGCCGTACCCGACCAGGATATAAGGGTAAGGAATCCCATAAGATAATAAATCCTATACTTCATATCTATGCCGAACTCATCTGCCTCAAGAATAGTACCTACAATAAGAAGAATTGGGAAGCCGGGCAGACACATAAGAATATCGCATATTCTCATAATGATATTGTCAACAACTCCGCCGAAATATCCTGCAATACCGCCGAATATTACGCCGAAGAAGGTGATAATAAAAACAGAGAGAAAGCTTATCGTGAGCGATATTTTACCACCCTCCATAATGCGGGCAAAAACGTCATATCCATTTTTATCCGTACCGAGGGGGTGCGCAAGCGAAGGTTTGGCGAGCGAGTTAACACTCTCTTCGCTCTCGACAATTTGAGTAAATACGGTTCCGTCGGGAAGAGTAACCTCATTGGTCGTGTATTCTATCTTGGGAGTATAATCTACCTCGTCAGGCTGCCACGTTCTGTAAAAGACAGGACCAAGCCAGCAGAATGCGAAGAGTGAGATTATCATAACAAGACCTACGATACTGAGCTTTGAGCGGAAGAAGCGGCGCAGAACCATCTGCATGGGAGACATAAGCTTTACGTTTCTCTCAATGGAGTCATCTGCAACTGTAAGATTGGCTTCTTCGATAACTTCGAGATTTTCTTTGTTTTCCATCTCTGTCCCTCCTTAGCTCAGTTTTACTCTCGGGTCAACAACAGCGTACATAAGGTCGGCGAGAAGAACGCCGATAACGCTGAGTAGCGCGAGGAACATATTGTATCCCATAATGAATGGGATATCGGCGGCAACCATTGCCTGGAAGGCTTTGTTACCTATACCGGGCAGGTCAAAGACCTGCTGGGTTATGATAGCACCCGAGAAGAGCGAGGGGAGAAGTCCCGCAAGGCTCGTAACGAGAGGAATGAGTGTGTTTCTGAATGCGTGCTTATAAATAACGGTTTTTTCCTTAAGACCTTTAGCTCGCGCGGTTCTAATGTAGTCTGAGTTCATGACCTCAAGCATATTTGTACGTGTCATTCACATACGGCCGCCGATGCTGAGTA
>JAZONS010000071.1:0-17381 GCA_045654585.1 Eubacteriales bacterium | reverse complement strand
CCACTCGGCACAAGCCGAATACAACTGCAAAGCAATATCACTCGCCGCAGGCGAATATAACTGCTCCTCAGTTCGTCCAAGAGATAATAAAAAATGCCCAGCATAAGCTGAGCATTTTTTGTATTCGACAAAGTCGAAATTATCTCTTCGAGAACTGAGGTGCACGACGAGCAGCCTTGAGTCCGTACTTCTTTCTTTCCTTCATACGAGGGTCACGAGTGAGAAGTCCTGCCTTCTTGAGAAGGGGCTTGTATGCTTCGTCAGCAACGAGGAGTGCACGAGCAACACCGTGACGGATCGCACCTGCCTGACCGGAGAAGCCACCGCCGCAAACGTTTGCAACGATATCGAACTTACCAACAGTTTCGGTAACACCGAAGGGCTGGTTTACGATGAGCTTGAGAGTCTCAAGACCAAAGTAGTTATCTATGTCTCTGCCGTTGATGGTAACGTTACCGGTACCGGGATAGAGACGAACTCTTGCAACAGTCTTCTTTCTTCTGCCTGTGCCGTAGAAATAAGGTTTAGCACTTGTGTACATCTTCAAAATCCTCCCTATTAGTCAATTACGATGGGCTGCTGAGCTGCCTGCTTGTGATCAGCGTCCTTGTAAACGTGAAGACGAGTGAAAGCCTTAGCGCCGAGAGTGTTGTGAGGGAGCATACCCTTAACTGCAAGCTCCATAGCGAACTCGGGACGAGTAGCCATAAGAGTCTTGTACTGTACTTCCTTGAGACCGCCGATATAACCGGAGTGGTGACGGTAGTACTTCTGCTCAAGCTTCTTTCCGGAGAGAGTAGCCTTAGCTGCGTTTACGATGATAACGAACTCACCGCAATCTGCGTGGGGGGTGAACTCAGGTCTGTGCTTACCGCGAAGAATGTTAGCAGCCTTAACTGCGGTCTTACCGAGAGGCTTGCCTGCGGCATCAATAACATACCATTTGCGTTCAATGGTTTCTGCTTTTGCCATGAATGTGGACATTTTTAGTTCCTCCTGTTTTTTGTTTGCGGAGCGTAGAGCTCCAACCTTTTTTTAAAGCCTAGTTATTATAACATAAGCTTTTTCGTTTGTCAACACTTTTTTTAAACTTTTTTGATCCAAATTAATTTACAAAATGCAAACCTCGCAAAAGCTCTTGAAATCTCGTTTTTTCTCGTTTTTTCTCATCTGCGATTTGTAAAAATTTTTTTGAATTTTTTACGCAAACTGCACAAAAACGTTTAGAAACGCAACTCGCTACGGATTATTTATATTTACTTTTATTGTTTAATCATTGACAATTGACTATGAAAGGTATATAATTTGAATAGAAATAAAGATCAAAGGAGTAAATAAATGAAAAAGATTTACATAGAAGGCCACAGAGGATATTGTGCAAAGTATCCCGAAAATACGCTTAAATCCTATGAAGCGGCGATAGATCTGGGCGTTGATGCATTCGAGTTTGATATATGGCTCTCAAAAGATAAGGTGCCGGTGCTTATGCACGACGGAAACGCGAAAAGAACCTGCGGAGTTGACAGAAAACTTTCGGATATGACTCTCGAGGAGATAAAAACTCTTGAGCCCGCATACCGTGAAAAGTTCAAGGATCAGTTCGTAGGTCAGGGACTTGAAGTACCAACTCTTCGCGAGCTTTGTGAGCTTGTTGACAGAAAGCGCCCGGGTATGTCTCTCGGCGTTGAAATCAAGGAATATACCGAGGAGTGCGTTGATATATCGGTAGCGATATTAAAAGAGTTCGGACTTTTTGATAATGCTTGGTTCTATGCATTCGATGCCGAAACCATCAAATACCTTAAAACAAAGTATAACGCACGTACGATGGGATATCCCGATTTTCAGATGCGCCGCTTTGCTCCCGATTCATATAGCTATTATGATGAGATCGGATTGGCGCTCAATATCGTTAAATCCGAGGTATTCCCGATCTTTGCCGCAAAGGGACTTCCTATGCATATGTACTGTGCTGATACCGAAGCGGACGTTAAGCTCTGTATCGAGAAGGGTGCAGATCTCATAACCGCGAACGATCCCGTTCCGCTTATGAAGGTGCTTGGAGAGATGGAATAACGCAGTTTATAATTTGCTGTATAAAAGTGGATATTTAAACAAAAGATTAAGCAAAAGTAAACAATAGTTTTCAAACAATGGCAAAAAACGCCTTGCGGAGTTGAGAGAGCTTCTCTTGATCGCAAGGCGTTTTTGTATATTAAGCTTTAATTAACCTGTTATCTCGCAAAGTATTTGTAGTAATGCTGCCAGGTGTAGTGGTTAAGAAAATCGTTTCTGTATTTCTCTTCGCAGTATATCAGGCATCCTTCCGGAGTTCCGTCCATAAGTCCCTTTTCCGTTGCCTCTCCCGGGATCGAAACGAGGCAGTCGGAGCTGAATTTAATATTGATTTTTTCGAGCTTCTTGCAGTTTGCAAATACAGAGTCGGGAAGGCTTCTGATGTTTTCCCCTAGAGTAACTGTTTTGAGATTCTTGAATCCGGATAGGACGTTAGGCGAAACGATGATAACCGGGTAATCCTCGTACGTTGCGGGGATTATAACCTCTTCTTCTAGGAAGGCGCGTCCCTCGGCTGTAAGTCCTGTTATCGTCGAACCAACAATGGTGTCACCGCTCTTGGCGTATTCGTATTTGAATAGGGAAGCGTGAATATTGTTTCCGTCAACCTTAATGGTGCCTTCAAGACCGGGAGCATCGGGCACTGTAAACGCAATATCACTGTCAAATCCGAGAACGGGGCGAAGATCTCGCACAAGCTGCTGGGTACGTGCTGTAACACCCGCATCGTTGAGGTGGAGATTAGTATCGTAGAAATATCCCCAATCCATTATATAATCATCGAGTTCGGATATTACGGGACAGTTGAGATTATCTATGAGATACTGCTCAAATGCAGCTATTGAAGCATCATCCGTGCCCTTTGCCAGGGCTCTTTCATTTATAGGGCAGAAGGAGAAGTAGACCGCAACGCCTTTAGCTCTCATTCTGTCGCAATAACTGTTGAAGTATTCGAGGAAGTCCTTTGAAACGATGCTTTCGTTGAGTACAAATGTAGTATTGGGATCAAAACCAAGCGCCATAATGTTATAAGGTCTTGCATAATTGATATCACCGTAAACGTTGAAGTTTTTTCTGTTATAAACGCCCGAGGGGTTGGGGGCGCCATCCTCTATGTACTCTGCGCGCTCTTCCTCAAATTTTGCCTTTTGCGCGTCGAGTTCCTTGCTGTTCTTTGCATAAACGGTGTCGTATAGAGCTTCGCTTGCGTCGATAGCTTGCCATGCGGCTCTCGCTCCGAAATAAAGGCTCATGGTCTGCTCGTCAAGCTCAGGAGCGAATACTACGATATCGCCGCCTCGCAGACCGTCCTCGGAGAGGTCAAGCATTATTTTCGATCCGAGAGTGGCAAAAAGTCCGAAGTTCACGACCTCACGCTCGGTATACGTACCGAGAAGTCTTGAATCAAGACCGAACGCAACCGAAGATCCGCCGACTACGGCTATCTTAGGCGCTCTTATAGTCTTAAGTCTTTCGTATTTATCACCGAGTGCCGCAACAAAAACGTTTTTATATACCGAGCTTCCATCGGGGAGAGTTGTTGTATCACTGTCGGTATTTCCGTTTCCGTCATTAACGTTGCTTCCGTCATCCGTGACGCCGTTCGGTCCACTGCCTGCGTTATCGCAGGCAATGATAGAAAACATTAATGAAAGAATCATCAGTAAAAGAATTAATCTTTTCACAGTAGTAGTCCTCTCAAATTTTATATTTGTTTGTGAACGCTCTTATATTCATCGTAAAAACGGTAATACGGGCATCCTTTGGTGTTGAATCCCAGAAAATCACCCATTTCATCCTCATCAAGCGAAAGTGTGCAACTGTAAGCATCGATATACTCATCATACTGATAAAACTCGCAGCTGTCGCAACTTGCCTTATGCTTGATTCCGTATTTTGAAAAATCCATACGATCAGAAAAGACCGCCAATGAGCAGTATGAGAAGAATAAGCACGGCAGAACCAATGCCGCAAGCAATATAGAATCTCTTGTTATCGTAAACGTGTACAGGAGCAGGCTCTTCCTCCTCGGGAACAACTGCGGTAAAAGCATCCTCGGGGCTATTCGCCTCGTCAAGCTTCTCGCAGAGCTCTCTTATGCTCTCTCTCATAACGTTTACCTCTCTCTGCATCTCCTCGGATGATACCTCTCCGTCGGTAACGCTTACCGCGCATTCGAGCACGAGCTTTTCCTCGGCACCGGGAGCGCCAACTGTTATTTCTCCGGCGATAAGTGCTGCATCGGTAAGATTATCGGGTGTGAGCTCAACGAGATCGTGATCTGCAATAAAGCATTTTATATCTGCGGTAAGTCCTTTTTCTGTAACTTTCTTTGAAATATCATCAAGTGTGAGTGCGAGCGCGTCGCGTGCTTCTGTAATGTTCATATTTATTCTCCTAATTTATACTAACAATTTAATAAGTGCGATCAGAAATGCAAGTGCAATCAGAGCAAAAGCTCCGATTTTTGTATATTTTGTGAGCTTATCAAGCTTTTCTTCAAGTTCTTTTACCGATTTTTCATTTTCGGCATCAATTTTTTCAGATTCCGTGGTGATGAATTCCTCGACCGATTCCGCAGAGGAGAGTTTGGTAATAAATTCAGAGATCTCCTTATCGAAGTTAGCAATTTCCTCTTCGAGCGCTTCATCTGATTTGACGTAACCGCGCTTAAGATCGCAGAGCATTCCAATCGAAATCATGGGATCGTCCTCTCCATCGCGCCCCAAAAGTCTTATCTCAATATCCGCTATGATAGAGGTTTCGCCCTTTTCGTCATAATTATCCGATTCGTTAAGCTCATCGTCGTAATATGCAAGAGTCGGTGTCACCGAGAGGGAAGAACCGTTTTTTGTATTCTCAACAAGAGCCTTTGCTTCGGCTGCCTTTTTTTCGAATAGTTCTTTTACTTCAAGATGTGTCATTTCAAGATTATCCTTTACAATATTTTATCATCAACCACGAGCTCAGCTCCTGATTTTTTGATTCCGTAATGCGTTGCTATAGCCATTTCGAAAAGCTTGCTTCCGTCAACTCCAACGCAATTGTCTATCGAATCAAGGAAAGCTGTTGCGGCGGGGTGGAAATCTGATGACGTAACAAAAATTCCGCGCGAGCCCTGGCGTGCGCAAACAGCTCCGTAAAAGCCTCTGACGGTAGTTTCGATTGTTGTATCCGATCTGTTCTTGGTCTGTACCATTATCGTTTCACGGAATCCAAGGCAATCGACAGTTTCAATAATTCCGTCAATACCGCCGTCGGCAGAGCCGCCTGTGGTAGAGTTTGACGTAACTTTCTTTCCGTTAAGTGTAATATACTTTTCAAGCAGTGTCATAAAGAATGTTTCGAAGAACTCTCCGCCTTTTTTATGAAGCCTTGTCAGAAATGAGCTTTTAAGCTTAAGCATACTTTCTATATCATCAATTTTAGCAGCAATACGCTCCGCAATAGAGTAACGAGAATCTGCAAGCATAAGCACGCCGTCACGCACCATTCTGCGAAGCGCGTCACCCATATAAGCAAAAAGCTTGTTATCGTCTTTTTCGGTAATGGTCTTATCTGTACCGAATACCCGTGTTAATTCTTTTCGTATAGCGGCCTTCGTCATCGGCGTGCCGTCAAGCATCCTGAGTATTTCGCTTTCGCATCGCTCGCAACGGACGATAACGGGCTTTTGATCAGCGGCAGAATATAATCCGTCGGGGCTCTTCGATATCAAACCGCGCTCGCGCATCTCGGCAAGTGCCGCGCCGACTCGGCTTCGCTCGATGTTTGCCTTGCCGGTAGTACTCCTGTCAAGAAGCTGCTCTCGGGTGAGACAGAGCGTTCCGATATAGGCATCTATAAGCGCGCGTCTTGTGAGCGGACCTTTTTCAAGTATATCAACGATTTTGATGTAAATAAGTTTGTTACTCTTCATAACTTTT
Organism: Eubacteriales bacterium; assembly: GCA_045654585.1. Lineage (GTDB taxonomy): Bacteria > Bacillota > Clostridia > Oscillospirales > CAG-272 > UBA1740. Next base: position 11,379 of record JAZONS010000071.1, on the reverse strand, counting down.
ACCCGTTTGCAAACTAATATTTGCATTTTTGTGGTTACTGTGTTGTTTTATCCTTAAAATCACTTCGATAGCAATGGGGGTTAAACCAAGCGCTCCTATAACGAAAACGAATGTGTTTCCGATATGGTTAAATAATGTTCTGTGCGAAAGCAAAGCAACCTCGGAATTAAGATATCCGGTCTCGAGCGGAGGTGTTGTAGATATTATATCTCCGTGCGACGTAATGAAAGAGGATAATCCCGTGTTTGCGCTTCTTGCAACGAATCTTCCGTTTTCAATAGCTCTGAGCCTTGCCTGATTGTTGTGCATATATATTGCTGCGGAGTCGGAAAACCAGGAGTCGTTAGTGCTGATAGCGAGAAGCTCTGCTCCGTCTGTTACGGAATCTCTTGCAAGTGACTCGTATATGGAGTCAAAGCAGATAAGCGAGCCTATTTTACCGCTATCCGTGTCGAATATTGCACTGTCGTCACCGGGCATCCAATCGTCGTCAAGTATTGATATCTCCGAAAGAAATGGAAGCACGGTTTCTACAACTTTGCGCATAGGCACGTACTCACCGAAGGGGACGAGATGCCTTTTCGCATAAATCGTTTCATTCCTGGTACCGTCGGGATTATAGCATATTATCGCATTTCGGTCAAGTTCCTTCGAGCCCTCAAGCGCACCGACTAAAACCGTTACACCATATTTCTCTGCCACGTCGGAGATCTGCTCCGAGTAATAGCTGTTCTCGCGGAGGGTCATAGGGAGTGCCGTTTCCGCCCAGACGATAACCTCTGCTCCTGCCATGGCGGATTCTTCGGTTAGCTTTATATGCCTTGTGACTATCTGCTCAATGCTGCCGTTCCACTTATCGGTTGAAGAAAAGTTTCCTTGTACTACTCCGATGGTGACGGTTTCTGCATTTTCAATGCGCTTTTCTTCGGCGTAATAAAGACCGATACTCAAAGCAAAATTCAGAAGATAAAACGCAAGTGCGGAAATCGCATAACGCTTCTCGGTCTTTAAATTCAGAAAACCGAATGCAATGAGTGAGTTAACAAGAAGTATAACTGCGGTAACGAAATACGAGCCAAATAGAGAAGCGGTCTGTATATGACACCAAATATCTGCTTGCCCGAGAGCTAATCTGCCCCACGGCACGCCCCACCATCCAAGTGTCTGCGTGTATTCGTAAAACGTATATATAGCAGTGAGTGAAAGAACGTTAATTACAGGATATTTCTTTGCCGCGGCAGTTCTCGATATCAATACGTAAAGCACGAAAACAAATCCGCCGAACAGCGCCTGAAGTAGAGGAAGTCCAAACCACGCGACGATTATAACCAGCACCGAATAAAAATTATTAAGACCGGTAAAATCAAGCGGATAAAGTGAAATGAACCAATGGAAGCAAACAGCGTAAAACAGTTCAAAATAGAAAAGTCCGAAAAGATATACGCGGCGCAGTTTAAGGCCTTCTGTATCGCATAACATCTTGAGTGCTATAACGACAGGAGCAAGACTTATCCATTCGAGAAATCCAAGCTGTTTTGAAAAGGTGACCGAGAGCCCGGTAAAAATCGCACCAACGGTCAGGAGTAAAAAGATTTTTGTTTTTTTATTCATATCTCTAAGGTCAGGCGAGCTGCCTTTTCCTCACTTTTGTATATTTATTGAAAAACTGCATATTTTTACACCTTAATTATAAAGGATTTTCGGTGATTTGTCAATAATCTTCACTATTTCTTTTCTTTTATTTATTAAAATATTGATTTTTTTAAAAAAATATGTTAAAATGTAAAGTGGTTTATTATGCGGAAGATAAAACGAGACCTAAATTCAGGTAAGGAGGAGCTATGGTAAGAATAACCGAGATAGAGCAAGGAAGCATTGCTGAAAAAGAAAATATCGCTGTAAATGACATTCTGATATCGATTGACGGTAACGAAATAGTTGACGTGCTTGACTATCGCTTTTATCTTGCGGAAAAGCATATCGTTCTATTACTTGAGCGTGACGGAAAAGAATACACTGTCAGCATAACAAAGGGCGAATACGATGATATAGGACTTGGATTTGAAACTCCTCTTATGGACAAGAAGCACACCTGTAAAAACGGTTGCATCTTTTGCTTTATCGATCAGAATCCGAAAGGACTGCGCGAGTCGCTTTACTTCAAGGATGACGATTCGAGGCTCTCGTTTATTCACGGAAATTATATAACGCTTACCAATATGACTGAAAAGGATGTCGAACGTATCGTCAAAATGCGTTTTTCGCCCATCAATATTTCGGTGCATACTACCAATCCCGAGCTTCGTGTGAAAATGATGAAGAACAAGCATGCAGGAGAGGTGCTTCGTTATCTTAACGATTTCAAGTCCGCCGGACTTTCAATGTGCGGTCAGATAGTGCTTTGTCGCGGAGTTAACGATAAAAACGAGTTGCTCCGTACTATGAACGATCTTTCGCAGTACTATCCCGAAATGGGAAGTGTTTCTATAGTACCCGCGGGTCTTACTAAATACCGCGAAGGTCTTTATCCGCTCTCGTGCTTTGATAAGAGAGAGGCGCGTGAGATAATAGCTATGATAAATTCCGTCGGAGAAAAAATGCTTGAGCGTTACGGCTCGAGAATGTTCTTTGCCGCGGACGAGCTTTATCTGAAGGCAGAACTTGAGATTCCGGACGAGGATTACTATGAGGGTTATCCGCAGATAGAGAACGGAGTCGGAATGCTTCGTTCCTTCGCCGAGGAATTCGATATCGCTTGGGAAGATATTGCGGATATGAAAAATTCGCTGAAAGCTCGGAGGACCGTTTCGGTCGCAACCGGTATTGCCTCGTATCCGATGATAAGCTCTCTTGCGAAAAAACTTTCTCACTTTATAAAGGGGCTGGATATAAAAGTTTACGCGGTAGAAAATGAGTTTTACGGAAAAAACATAACCGTTTCGGGACTTCTTACGGGAAAGGATATGCTTGCTCAGCTTTCGGGGCTTGATCTCGGTGAAGAGCTGTTTATCCCGGAAAATTGCTTGCGCGACGGAGAGGACGTATTCCTTTGCGGTATGACTCTTTCGGAGCTTTCGGAAAAGCTTGGAGTTAAGATTTCGGTTAGCGAAAACGACGGATATGAATTTGTAAGAGCTATGCTCGGTGTTGAAGATTAAAAGACCGGGGCAAAAGCTTGCGGCAAGCCTGATGCTGCCGCGTGTACGTGAAGAAAGGATGGATGAAAAATGGCAAAACCAATCGTTGCAATAGTCGGCAGACCAAACGTCGGCAAAAGCACACTTTTTAATAAAATCATAGGCGAGCGCAGATCTATAGTCGAGGATACCCCCGGCGTTACCAGAGATAGGATTTATGCCGACGCAGAATGGAACAATAAAAAATTCTTGCTTATCGATACGGGAGGAATAGAGCCCAAGAGTGAGGATACTATACTTAAGCAGATGCGTATGCAGGCTGAGATCGCTGTTGCAACTGCGGACGTTATCATATTTCTCTGCGACGTAAAGGCCGGACTTCTTGCCGATGATAAGGATATTGCGGTAATGCTCAAGAAATCGGGCAAGCCGATCATAGTTTGTGTTAATAAGGTTGACAAAGTCGGAGAGGTTCCGTTTGAGTTCTATGAATTCTACGAGCTCGGCTTTGAGCGCGATCCGATAGCGCTGTCCTCGCTCCACGGTACGGGCTCGGGAGATCTTCTCGATGCCATAATCGAGGAATGCGAGTTCCCCGAAGAGGAGGAAGAGGATGATTCCGTTATCAACGTGGCGGTAATAGGCAAGCCTAACGCCGGTAAATCATCGATAATCAACCGTATGTGCGGCGAGGAGAGAATGATAGTATCCGATATTGCGGGTACTACGAGAGATGCCGTTGATACGCTCGTTGAAAATCAGTACGGTAAATATAACTTTATTGATACCGCAGGTATCAGACGTAAGGCAAAGGTTGAGGACAGAATTGAGAAATTCAGCGTTCTCAGAGCAAATATGGCGGTTGAACGTGCTAACGTAGTTCTCCTTATGATAGACGGTAAGGACGGTATTACCGAGCAGGACGAGAAGATAGCGGGAATTGCTCACGAAGCGGGTAAGGCTTGCATCATTGTTGTTAATAAATGGGATGCCGTTGAAAAGGATAACAGCACGACTAAGGAAGTAACCAACAGAATAAGAGTTGCTTTAGCTTATATGCCTTATGCTCCCATAGTGTTTGTTTCTGCCCTGACGGGACAGCGAGTTATGAATATCTACTCTATGATAAACGACGTCTACGAATCGAGCTGCCACAGAGTGTCTACGGGTATGCTCAACGATGTTCTTAACGATGCCATGACGAGAGTTCAGCCCCCGTCGGATAGAGGTAAAAGACTTAAGATATACTATATGACGCAGACAGCGGTATGCCCGCCTACGTTCGTAATATTCTGTAACAGCGAGGAGCTATTCCACTTTTCATATAGAAGATATATCGAAAACTGCCTGAGAGATACGTTTGGATTTGCGGGAACACCGATAAAACTGATAATCAGGCAAAAGGGTGATAAAGAGGGAGATTAAGTTCCCGATATGCAAAAGTCTGTCTGCCGCTACTCTGTAGCGTAACGATATGACGTGAAGCTCCACGAAAGGAGAGAAAAAATGTTTATAGATAATATAAAAATCTATCTCAAGGCGGGTGACGGCGGTAACGGAGCCGTTGCCTTCCACAGAGAGAAATACGTAAATGCGGGAGGTCCCGACGGCGGTGACGGCGGTCGCGGCGGTAACGTTATCTTTAAAGTCGATACCGGTGCAAACACGCTTCTTGCATTCAGATATAAAAGAAAATTCGTAGCCGAAAACGGTGATAACGGAAGCGGCGGAAAGCGCCACGGAAAAACAGGTGCTGATATTATTATTCCCGTTCCGCCCGGAACTCTTATCAAGGATCCCGAGAGCGGAAAGATAATATTCGATATGGCGTCTGCCGACGAATTCGTTATTTGCCGAGGAGGCAGAGGCGGTTGGGGAAACCGTCATTTCGCAACTCCTACACGTCAGATACCCAGGTTCGCAAAAAGCGGTACTAAGGGCGAGGAGAGGGAAGTGCTGCTTGAGCTGAAAATGCTTGCCGAGGTAGGACTTATAGGATTCCCAAACGTTGGTAAATCCTCAATACTCTCGCGTATAAGCTCGGCAAAGCCAAAGATAGCAAATTATCATTTCACCACGCTTTCCCCAAATCTCGGAGTTGTTTCTGTTGACGGCGGTAAGGGCTTCCTCGCAGCCGATATCCCGGGGCTTATCGAGGGTGCATCGGAAGGGCTCGGCCTCGGTCATGCGTTCTTAAGACACGTTGACAGATGCAGGCTCCTCCTCCACGTGGTAGATCTTTCCTGCGCTGACGGAAGAGATCCCATATCCGATGTTAAGAAAATAGACGAGGAGCTTATGAAGTACTCTCCCGAGCTTGCAACACGTCCCCAGATAATCGTTGCAAACAAAATCGATTCCGTTCTTATGGAAGATGAGGAGTACGTAAAGGAATTCTTCGATTTCTGCCGCGAGCTTAAGCGTGAGGTCGTCCCCGTTTCCGCGGTTACGGGTGAAGGACTTTCCGACATGGTCGCTCTTGCGTCGGAAAAGCTTAAAGAGCTTCCGCCTCTTACTGTTTACGAGCCCGAATATATGCCTGAGGATGACGTAAAGGTCACGAACGAGGATATAATGAAGACGACCGTACGCCGTGAAAACGGTAAATTTATCGTTGAGGGCGAATGGCTCTTCAACTTTATGGCTAATATCAACTTCTCGGATTATGAGTCGCTCAACTTTTTCCAGCGCGTGCTGATCAAGAACGGGGTAATACAGAAGCTTCGAGATGCGGGAGTTGAAGAAGGCGATACCGTAAGCATATACGATTTTGAGTTTGATTTTGTTTATTAAGGTATGAATATGATTGTTGATCTTCTTGAAAAAACAAGGACGTATAGACGCTTTGATAACTCGAAACTCGTCATGAGTAAAGACGTTGAGTCTATTGTCAGCTCTGTAAGATATGCCGCATCCGCGGGAAATCTTCAGCGTATAAGATATATAACGGTAGGTCACGAGCGCGCTCCCGAGGTCTTTTCGCATATTGCTCTCGGCGGATATCTTCCAAAGGAAAAAAAGCCTGATGCTTTCGTAGCACCGACTTCGTATATTTTAATGCTTACCGAAACGGATACTCCCGACGTTAATCTTTCCATAGATATCGGTATATCCGCTGAAGCGATAGTTCTCACTGCGCGTGAGCTTGGAATAGGCTCTTGCATGATACGAAATTTCGATAAAGAATATTTCTCGAAACTTGCCACGGGTACGGGCTATTCACCAATTCTTGTTATTGCTCTCGGATATCCCGCGGAAGAAGTGAAAATTGTTAGTGCGGAAACTCGCGATTGCCTAAAATATTACAAAGATGAAAATGACGTTAACGCTGTTCCGAAACTCGGAACAGATGCTCTGATTTTAAAAAGAATCAAATAATGTAAATAAAAGTGTACAAAAACCGCAGAAAGATGGTTTTTGTACACTTTTTTTACTGAAATATACCGAAAGCTTGGTTTATACCTCCGGCTATTATCTTTGAGGATATTTCCGCTATCGTATCTATTTCTCGCGGGGAAACGAACATTTCCTCTTCAAAGTTACTTGCTCCTTTATTTTTCGAATCATTTTCGTCCAGAAGCAGGTTCGTGTTAATGACCGTCGGAACGCCTATCGCTATGACGGGAGTGCCAAGAGTTTTTATATTCAAAGGGTGCTTGCTATTTCCGATTCCGCTCCCGGGAATAATACCTGTATCCGATATCTGTACGGTACTCCCAAGACGTGATGGGGAACGCGAAGCAAGTGAATCAATGGCAATTACGGCATCGGGCTCTATCCTATCGCAAACGGCGGAGATGATGTCGGTTGCTCTCATTCCCGTTTTTGCCATTACTCCCGGGGAGCAAACGGCGATCTCCGAGCATTCGAGGTCATAAAAGAGTGTTCTGTCGTAATCTCTCACGTGCATTGTTGCATTTATCTTTTCCGCTGTCCGCGGACCTACAGAATCGGGTGTCAGATCCTTGTTTCCGAGGCAGGCTATGAGGAGTCTGTCCGGCTTTATGCCGAGGCGGTCGACCATAATGCAAAGCTCTTTAGCTATCTCGTTCGATGCATCTTCTATGTCCTCATCGTCGAGCTCCGTCAGCTTATTTATTGTAAGAGTATCGTAATTACCGATAGGTCTGCCTATGGAACGTGCACCTTCTTCACTTATAATTCTGATTTTTTCCCATTTAAAAGGTCCTGCATTTTCGCAAGTAAACTGTACGCCCGGAAGAGAAATATCCGCTCTTCTGCGTTCGCATGCGAGGTCAGATTCGATGAAAAAGCTTTTATTACCGTTTCTTGAAATTTCGTTTTCCATATTTTTCTCCGTTACCTTTCTTATTCAATTACCATTTTTGCCCAAAAATACGCTTTGTATTCCGTAAATCTGCTTTTTAGTCTTGTCAAAACACACAATTTTTAGTATAACTATTTGTGCATTATAACAAAAATATTCTTTAATAAAATAAAAGATTGAAAAAAAATGTATTTTGTGATAAAATGTGTAAATGAAGAAGTATAATTTGTATTAATTTCGGAGGAAAAAATAAATATGAAAAGAATTGTTTGTTTGATTCTCACCCTTGCGCTTCTCGCATCATGCATTCTTTGCTTTGCATCTTGCGGTGAGCCGAAGGATGATGGAGCTGTGATCTCAGTTTACCTCGGTGAGCGAGTGTTTGACCTTGATCCTACCGATTATTTTGTTGACAGTAATGCTGAGCAGCTTATGGCGCTTCTTTACGATCCGCTCTTTACTGTAAACGAAAAGGGTAAGCTTAAGCTTGACGGTGCAGCCGAAGATTATGATGTAGACGAGGATGAGCGTACCATCGTTATCACGCTTAAGGAATCCTATTGGTCGGATTCCGAGCCTGTAAAGCCCGATGATTTTATCTATGCTTGGCGCAGCATCCTTCTTGAGCCTAATGAAGCAAATCCCGCGGCAGCTCTCCTTTATGACATAGAGAATGCATGGGAGATCAAGTGTGGCGAAGTATCTCCATATACTATCGGTGCTGAAAAGACCGGAGATTATGAATTGACAATCAAGTACCGCGAGGGTGCTGATTATAAGCAGCTTCTTAAAAACCTTGCCTCCGTAGCTACCGCTCCTATCCGTCAGGACGTTATAACCGAGATAAACAGCGGTTATTGGGCAAAGTTTGAGAATATGAATACTGCTATTACAAACGGTCCTTTCTGTATCGCAGACTTTGATGAGAAGGGAAATTCCTTCACTCTTGCGCGTAACGTTGGTTATCACCAGGCGCTTGACGTTAAAAATTATACTAAGGAAGTAAGACCCGGTAAGATTGTTTCGTTCATCGATCCCGTTAACGGAGAGCAGGCGCTTACTTATAATGATATCGCTGAAAAGACTGTATTCTTCATGTCCGATTTGACTCTCGAGGAAAGAGCGGCAAATAAGGGTAATGCAATAGTCAGTGATGATCTTTCTACTTATACATACGTGTTTAATATGGAAAATCCTCTCTTTGCCGATGCAAAGGTAAGGCAGGCGCTTTCCATGGCAATAGACCGTAACGAAATAATAAACAAAATAGTATTCGGTAAAGCTGCAACAGGATTTATTTCTCCTGCGGTTTCCGACGTTGGAAAGAAGTCCTCGTTTGCAAAAGGAAATCTTATTTCCGCTTCCGCTAAATTAGATGAAGCGAAGGAGCTTCTCAAGAGCGTTGATTTCAAAGGTCTTGAGAAAAAGTTTACTCTTACCGTAAACGATGACGAAGAGTCTATTGCAATCGCGGATATTGCAATTGCCGCATGGGCACAGCTTGGATTTACCGTTACGAAGGACGTAAAGGGATGCGTAGTAACCGAGATAACGGGTGAAAATGCGCTTAAATTTGCTGACTCCGAGATTCAGATTGCGGTTAATGACGCTACCAGAGGCGAGAATAACTTTGACGTAATTGCTGTTGATTGGCAGATGTATTCGAACGATGCATTTGTAGCCCTCAGCGCATTTTCAACGAACTTTAGCGGATGCGGCGTTGAGTTTGATAAATCCGGTATAGGCAAGCGTTTCGGAAGCTTTGGCGGATATGCAGATGCTGAATATGATAAGCTTATCGAAAATGCGTTCAATGCTGAAAGCAAGTCTAAGAGAAGCGAGTATCTCCACTCCGCGGAGGCAAAGCTTGTAGAATCCGCTTGCATTATTCCTCTTGTATTCAATCAGAGTTTTGCGTTTGTAAGCCGCGATCTTTCAAAGATAGAGTTCGACGGATTTGGAAATCTTATTTTCTCGGATGCAAAGCAGAAAAATTACAGAGACTATCTTGATTAATTTCTAATAACTTTCGGGGGGCTGTTTCGGGCATGGCTTTGAGGCAGCTCCCGATATTCTTCATAAAAGGGGTAATATATGAAAAAAAAGACGGGGTTCAAGCTACGTAGCTTGACCGATATAAAAATATTTCTTCTTTTCCTTCTTGATAATATAAGATATCCAATCGATTATATGACACTTTCGAAGATCATCAGTGAAAACGTTGAGGAAGTGACATTTGATTACGAAGCTTGCCTTCGCGAGCTTGCCGATTCGGAGCATCTGTTTTTCGACGAAATAGACGGCGAGCGCTTTTATATGATATCAGATAGCGGTAGGCTTATCGCCTCAGAGCTCTATGATAGGCTCGATCCCGCTTTCCGCGAATCCAGTATAAAATCGGCAGCAAAATATATTTCGCTGTCAAAAAGCAACGCAACACTCTCTTCTAAAATAATAGAATTATCCGATAAGCGTTTTGAGGTTACTATCGGTGCCAAGGATAGGCAAGGAAAGCTGTTTTCTGTATCTATCGTAGTGAATTCAAGAGCTCAGGCTGAAAAGATGATATCTGCGTTTGAGGCAAACCCGGATCAGGTTCATAAGGGAATTCTTTTCTGTTTGACAGGCAAGATAGAATATATATCGTGATGGATCGTTTGACATCATGAATAAATTTTACCAAACAAAATGTTAACATAATTTTATTTTGTTCAAGTATAAACAAGCCTTTTCGTATAAATAAACAAAAACGCCAATAGAATTCGAAAAATATTGTATAAATTACGAGAAAAAAACAATTTTTTTTGAATAAAAGTATTGACAAAAAATAATTTAATAGTTATAATGTACTATATAACGTACGGAGTCGATATGGATTCTTTTAGAAAAATCGAGCTTTCAGAGCTTCTTTCGATGATCAGGGAGGGCAGAGATGCAGACCCTGCATTCGTGGAGCTTCTTTTGAGGTATACGCCGCTCTTGCGTGCGAGAGTTGTTACATATTCTTTTCCTGAAAGCGAATTATCAGAGGCTATGCAGGAGGCAAGCATTGCTTTGCATAGCGCTGCTATGACTTACGATTCCGATAAATGTGACGGTGTTACCTTTGGACTCTATGCCGGAGTCTGTATATCCAACAGGCTAAAAAGTTTGCTTCGCAAGAATGCGAGGGATAATCAGGATACCACCGTGACCTCGGAAGCAGAGAAGATTTCATCCGGGCACGATCTCGAATCGTATATCGCAACGAGAGATTTGTGCGAGCGTGTTATGCGAATAGCGCGTGGACTGCTTTCCAAGTTTGAGTTCGAAGTGTTCCGTATGGGCTTTGAGCGATATTCTACCAAGGATATAGCCGAGAGCCTTGGCAAAACGCCGAAATCTGTGGATAATGCCAAGTGGCGCATTTCCAAAAGACTTCGCGGTAGCCGCGAAATATGCGATATACTGTCGGATATTTATTAGCTAATATGCCCAAGTAGCTTAAGGGAGAGCGTTGTTTACAAAGGCGTCGGTTGGAATCCGTCTAAGGGCAAAAAATAAAACCTATTTTAAGTGAGGAAAAACAAACATGTTCCAGGACAAGACATTGAAGTGCAAAGATTGTGGCAATGATTTCGTGTTCACTGCAGGTGAGCAGGAATTCTATGCATCCAAGGGCTTTGAGAATGAGCCTTCCAGATGTAAGGAGTGCCGTGCTGCAAAGAAAAATGCGCAGAAGGGTGCAAGAGAAATGTTCTCTGCAGTCTGCGTAGAGTGCGGTAGCGAATGCCAGGTGCCCTTCAAGCCCACCGAAGGAAAGCCTGTTTACTGCAGCGCATGCTTCGCAGCAAAGAGAGAAGCTCAGAACTAATCTAAGAGCTTTTCAGCTTCCAAAAAAGAGCGACCTTATCGGTCGCTCTTTTTTTTGCTTTGCGCGCACCCACACCCAAAGGGCGGCGCACCATCTGCCTT
>JAZONS010000070.1:0-56392 GCA_045654585.1 Eubacteriales bacterium | reverse complement strand
CAAAGGGATTTAGAGCGGAAATCGTCGTTCGCGACCGAAGCCGTACAAAGGTACGGCGAGAGTTGAGTGAACGGCGGTAGAATAAAAAAACTTCAATTAAATGGAAGAAAAACGCAGGTTTTCAACCTTAGTTCTTTTAAATTTGCATAAAAGTACGGCAGAGGTACTGTGTATACAATACCCCTACCGTTTTTTATTCGGTTACGCCTAAATGACGCAGCCCCGTTTTTGCTGTTTTTGCAGACATTAGTTTACAAAACCGAGCATTTATTTCGTTTCGGGCGCGCTCCAATCAAATGCGAGCGGCACGTCCTCGAATTTTGTTTTAAAGTATTTACCGTTAAGCGGCTCGCCGTACTTATAATTTCTTATAACGTTCACGAGCTGACCTATATCCTCGAGATTCTGACTGTGATCTCCGTCACGCATATACCAGAGGAGCTTATCCTCGGCGCCGAGGAATTTATACACCTCGGCAGCACCCATCGTGGTCTGCCAGGAGCCGACGGGGTTTGCCATAATATCGCTGCCCGCCTCGGAAACGAAGAGAACTCTCGGAGCTACCATAGCCTTAAGATAATGCGAGTCGAATGGGAGATTTTCCTCTCTGTCGATATACTCTCTCATACCCTCGCCGAGCCAGAGCGGGAAGTGGTGGAATATATTTGAGAGCGGCTCGCTCGTCGCCTCTGTGACGCCGTCCTCTTTTATAGCCTTTATCACAAGCCTATAGCAGCTGCAGCCGCCCGCGCAAGCGGCATTCGGGTTAACTATCGCCGCGCGCTCGTCAAGCGCTCCCGCAAGCATAGCGGTCTTAGCGCCCCTCGAGTGACCCGTAAAGGCAATGCAATCCATATCGGCAAAGCCGAGCCTCTCAAGCGCGTCAACAGCGCGTGAATATCCCCACGCCCAAGCGGATATTGCGCTGAATGGCATATCGGGATATATTTTCGCAAGCTCACCGCGGCGGATCCCCTGCTCGTAGTCGGATATTATACTCTCCGCAAGCTTATACTCACCGCTGTTCTTCGCGGGGATCTTAAGATTATATCTTGCGATATCCGGCATAAGGTCGGTGCGGTTGAAGATAACGAAATTTATACCGTTTTCGAGGAAGGTATTCACGTACTCGGATTTATACGCATAGCCGAAGCAACCGTCACCCGAGATCACGGTGGGCAAAGCCTTGCCACACTCAGCCTTAAAAACGGTGATATCAAAGCTTACCGTATTTCCTATCTTGCCCGCCGTTATTCTGTATACCGACGGGTTTTTGCCGTTGATATATACCGGCTCAACGTCAAAGTATTCGGGCTCGGGAACGGCGCCGCCGTACTGAAGGTCGATCGCGCTCTTGTAAATTTCCTTCTTTCTTTTTTCCCAGTCGGAAGGTTCTGTAAGCCTTTCCCCGTTATCGAAAACAAACGGGTCGGGAAGCTTACCTCTAAGATTATATTCAAGTATTTTTATCATATTTTAACCTCGTAATTATAGCTCTTCCATTGCCGTACGATACACCGCATCCATATCCACCTTTTCCTCGAATACTCTTTCCGTGTCCTCAATCGTACGGAAAGCCTCGTAATAGCGCAGGCCAAACTCGTATAGTCCTGCGGCTGAGAAGTGGAGATTATCGGAGTTTGAGGTAAGTCCCTCGGCGGGTACGTATGCGCATCTGTGCGTTCGAGCGGCAAACTCGCACAGCGCCTCGTTTACCTTGCCGTAATAAGCAAGATTTGGGCTCTCGAGCCTATCCTTAAGGAAGTCACCGAGTCCGCCAACAAGCAGCGGAACATCCTCTGCCCCAAGCTCACGGCGCAGCGCCGTCATAATAGCGGTTACCTTCTCAAGATAAAGACAGTTGAGATTCGGAGCGCAATCCGCCTCACCCTGGTGCCAGAGTATAGCCGCGAGATTTGACGTGCGCATAGCGAGCCTCGTCATATAAACCGCATGGTCGAAGAGCAAGCTGCCCTCGCGCCATTGATCAAGCGACGTACCGCCGTCGGCGCAGGGTATGATTCCAACCTGCACGCCCTCGTGGTCCTCGGCGTATTTCTCCACAAAGCTCTCCGCGAGGCAAGTACCCGAAAACGATCTGTCGGGATTTACGGGGCGGTAGATATTATACCACCTGCCGTTGCGCAGAACTTTTAGTCTGCCGCCCCCGGAGCTAAGCGGCACGGCTTCGGAGAGAAGACCTCTTCCCGCCATATTTGACTGTCCGATTATTAAAATAGAATGTACCATATCAGTTCCTTTTTGTGCTGTGTATTTTGGTGCAACCGACTAAAAGGCACAGCCACTGCAAAATTTTCACGTTGCCAAAGGCAACATATCGCGTTACGCTAGTAACATATCGCGCCATCAAAGATGGCATATCGCGCAACACCTGTGTTGCATATACTCCTATTCGGCGCAAAGCCTAAAGTCTTTGGTGCTTCGCACTTCGTTCGTCTTACAACGAACCGCCGAGGAGCAATCTGCGCTCACTCGCTTACAAGCAAGCTTGCAGCCTCGTTTCGCTTGATTATCGCTCTTGCGTTAGCAAGATTGTTCTACCTTATACTCACCCTTATTATAGTCAACGGTTATGACCGTGCCGTTGGAATAAGTCACACGGTATACGCCCTCATCAATTTTTTCGTGGTTATCTATGAACTCATACTGGAGATGCTTCATAGTATCGTACTCGTCCTCGGCATGCTTAATAGCGGCAACAGATGCGTCGATCTCCTCATCCGTCATACAGTATAGGTCGGTCTTACCCATCCAATCTCTGCCGGCAAACTTACTGTTGATATAAAGCATAGGTCTTGAGCCGAACTCAACAAGACGGAGCTGCTCAAATCTGCTCTTTATCGGGTAGTTAACAGTACCCGAGGTCGCGTTAGACATAACTATACCGTGATAAACGAGCACCCAGAAGGGTATAAGCTCATCAAAGAGCGGATTAGGAGAAGCGCCCTCGCTCGCCTGCGAGTGCACCGAGGTATAAAGCACGTAGTCGGTGTCGGCATTCATAAAGTCAAACCAAGCCTCGGACTGGAAGCCGCCGAAAAGCTCGGTCGAGAGCTTTGCTATCTTGCGGTAATACTTTACCGTTTCTGCTCTCGTTATCGGGTGATTTGGCGCGCAGCACTTTACGGGCTCGCAAGCCGTAAGCTCGTCAACGTAGTGGAGTCCCTCAAAGCCGTATTCACGGATTACGGGGAGATCACGAACCGCATATTTTTCATAGGCGGGCTTTGCGCAAATGTGCCAAGGGTCACCGCCTTGTAAACCTGCCTTTACATAATCGGAGCGTAACCACGCCTCAGGCTTGCCCTCGTCGTTCATTTTCATAGTCAGAGTATCGGTGTCCCAAGTTCTTGCTATTTCATATGCGCCCTTGCTGTTGGAGTGGTTGACGACCATATAGCCATAACTCTTCGCTTTTGCGATAAAGGCTCTTAGCTCCTCGTCCTTACCGAATCTTTCATCCAAGGGATAATGATCGGGGAATCTTCCGTCGTGACCGCCGGGACCCCAACCTACAAGGCAGATCTCTGTACCTCTGACGCCTGCCGCCTTCATCGCGTCTATGAGCTTATTGAGTCGCTCCACAGTGCAGGCTACCTTCATCGGAGGCTCGTTTTCAAGAGTCTGACGGCGAACGGGCGTCGGCTGCGGCTTCCAGCCCATACGGATACGAAGCTCGATGCAGTCTGCCGCGCGGCGAAGCTGCTCGCGCTCCTCTGCCCTCTCGCGAAGAGGTCTGCATCCCATAACCTCGATCTGATATTTACGGTATTCCTTTGCCACGTCAACGTACGTAGCTCCGGGCATTTTTTTATAAACTATAAGGATATCCTCGTCGGGATCGTCACCGTCGAGCACTATCTCGGGGCTTATTCTGTAATCCCCCTCGGCGCATCTTACGAAGAATCTCGCGTCGGTGCTCATCTTCTGCACGTGGATCATAACGGCGCGCTCTGTGCCGCAAACAGCAGCCACGGGCATAGCCGATGTCCTCGAGCGGAACTCCGCTCCCTCACCGCGCTCGACCTTATCAAACCTCGTCATCATAACGCCGTAGCCGAAGTTTGTAGGATAGATAACGTATCCGTCGCTTCCCACGGGTACGGATGTAAGTGCGGAATCAACGCGCAGATACTTGCACGCCTTACCGTCAAGATCGCTTTTTTTGAAAAGAACTCGGATCTCACAGCCCGCCTCGGTAACCGTAGGTGCAATGGAAATGATATCCCCTGCCATATTTCTTGCTAAAACTTTGAAATTATTGTTCATAACAAATCTCCGCCGTTTTTTTAAATTTTATCTTGCGCTTATTATTGTATCTTCAATATACACATTTTTCAACGCCTAAAACAAAAGATTTTGAAAAACAAACTTCGGTGCTATTTCGCGTTATAAAAAAGCGAAACTCTGTCAGATTGCGCCGTTCGTATCGGCGTCGTCCGTATCAGCGTCACCCGTATCAAACGTAAGTGTTGTAACCGCCTTGAACTCGATCTCTCCGTACACGCCGCTGACGTATGCCTCACCCGTTACCGTAATGGTACTTACTATAGACTCAACTCCGTCATCTCCAACGGTAACGGTTATGTAATTATATCCTACGGATACCTGGGTCGCGCCGATGGATGAAAGAAGAGTCTTATATAATGACGGATCAGCCACGTCCGCGCTGAATTTATACACGCCCTCGCTGACCTTTTCCATACTCTTGATGAGTGTCACGTCATAGCCTGTGGAGCTGAGAAGCTGATTTATCTGCAATCTCGCGGCATCCTCGGTTTGCGCAACAGATTCTCCGTCAACCGACAGAGTGCCGTTTTCATATTTAACGCTCGAAGTCGGAACAGTATTTGAGGTAACGTCTATTTCATAGTAATATTTACCGTTCTTCACGCCGTACTTAACGTTATCGTTCTCGGTAAACTTCTGACCGAGAATGCTCTGCTCGATATTCAGCGTAAACTCACCGTTATCTTCCGTATACTTCTCTTTAATGGTTTTGTCAACCTTAAGCAGTGTGATAAGATCGGCAACTCTGATGCATTCGCTCTCGTTTATCTTATCGCTCTCTTTTTCCGCATCATTATACGAGGAATAAATAAGTGACATAGAAACCTCGGGAGCATTCTCCTCGAACTCGCTCTCTTCAAAAACGAAATCCATCGTCATCTTTTGCACGAGAAGATCGGAATTGATAACCATTTTTACGTCAATATCCACGATCTTATCGCTGAATGTTCCCTCGGCATAGCCCATAGCCTTACTGATTTCCTTAACAGCGGCTGAGGTATAGCCCGAAAGCTCAAGCTCCCACGTTCCGTCGTCGTTTTTCTTAAAGCTCTTGTTCACGCACTCGTCAAGCTCGGCATCTATCTCGGATTCCTCGTCGATATACTCCTTGAATCTCTCAACGTCGGTAACGCAGAAGAACTTCTTATTCGGAGTAGGCTCGGAATTCCAATAAAACATCTTTCCGTCATCGTATTCGATAGCTACCGTGTAATTTTCCGTCACGCGAAGCTCCTTTACAGAGCTCTCGGTATTAACCTCAGAATAATAGTAATAAGCGTTTCCGTCCTTATTGATAAACACGTCCTTTCCGGTCACGTAGCCCTCTACGTAGTAACCGTAAGCGTTAGCCTTTATAGTCCCCTCGAGATCGCACTCGTACGAGGTCAAGCTATCCATATTATCTTCAACCTTTTCAAGAAGCTCATCAGCGCTCCTCGGCCAGACACCAAGCTTCGCGCCAACGCCGATAAGCATATCGCAGGATACGAGCGATACGCAGCAAATAGCAACGATCATAAGTAGTGCAACGATTTTTTTCATAACTTTTACCTCTCAAATATTTTTTTACTTTTTCGGACAACACAGCTCACTCCGAAAGCTCAAGCGCGTGCCTGATAACCGTACCGATAGCATCCGCCATACGGATGAAGCCGGGGTCGTTCGGGTGAACGCCGTCCACCGAGAAATCGTACTGATGCGGCGCGTAGCAGAAGGAAAGACCGTCGATAAAGTAAACGTTCTCATCTCCCTCGGCGCGAGCCTTGAGGTAAGACTCCATAACGACGTCACGGCGGCGGAGAATTTGCTTCCTGTCCTGCTGGCAGGTATAATAATTAGGTCTTGTTATCATTATGTAGGGCGTTGTCGGATTCTTCTTTCTGTACTCAAGATAGAAGGGATAGTGCGTTGCCTTCAAGTACTCGGGATTTGGAACGTTATGGTCGTAATCGCAGACGAAAACGCTCGTTTCGAGGTCTGCAAGCCACTGTGCCATCGGGATCTCGCCCTTGGCAACACCGGCAAAGCCGAAGTTCCTGACGTCTACGTTCAGATCCCTCGATATTAATGCGGGGTATGCATAACCCGGGTGCGTTGACGAGTAACCGTGAACTATCGACGAGCCGTAGACCGTTATCGGCGCAATATCGCGGTAGGGGCGCGGAGCGGTGACGGACGCCTCGGGCTTAAGTCCGATCTCAACGCGCTCAACTACCGAGCCTATCGGGAAATTGACAGTGAAGCTGCGCGAAATAGCTCCGCCAAGCTCGATTATCTGCTCGTATCCGTCACTGCTATCCATCGGCAGGCGGAATTCACGAACGTACCTCGAGCCGAACTCTCCGTCGATGAAAAGATCAAATCCCGCCGAGCCGATAAGCGGCATAATATTCGTCCGTCCAAGATCGACGAATTTTACACGGATAGCGATATAAGGTGAGTCCGTCGTGAATCTGACTCTTCCCCCGGCAGACATTTTGCCCTTTCTGCAAAGCTCCGCACCAAGCGGCTTGGTGACCGACTCGGGTATTCTGTGGTAATACGGCTCGCTCTCATTTGGAAGTAAAATTCCGTGCAGCATAAAAGGAGCCTCTCTGACGTCGCGCCAAACGACGGGAACGTCACCGATAGTTTTGTTAACTATCATATTTTTATCTATATTGATATATGATTCCATAATGCACTCCCCCTTTTATTTACCCTTTTCAAGAGCGTGACGGATAACAGTTCCGATAGCGTCAGCCATACGCAAGAAGCCCGAATCATTCGGGTGAATACTGTCCGTCGAGTATTCATACTGATGCGGCGATACCGCGAACGAAAGTCCGTCAACGAAGTATACGTTCTTATCCCCTGCCGCGCGAGCCTTAAGGTAAGACTCCATAATAACGTCGCGGCGTAAAAGTATATGCTCCTGCTCGGTTATCCTCGTGTAATAGTCGGGGCGCGTCACCATAATATACGGAACTGTGGGATTTTTCTCCCTTACAATTTCGTAGAGTCTGTAATGCGTGTTGCGAAGATGCTCCACGGAGGGCGCGTTATGGTCGTAATCGCAGACGAAAACGCTCATAGGAAGCTCCGCCATCCAGCGCGAGATAGCCTCCTCGCCCTTTGCCATGCCCGAGAAGCCGATGTTTCTATAGTCGAGATTAAGCTCCCTCGATATAACCGAGGAATAGGTGAGTCCCGGGCGCGTTGCCGCCGTGCCGTGAACTATCGACGAGCCATAGAAGCTTATCGGCGCATAGTCGCGGTATGCCTCGGGCGCACCGAGTGCCGCCCCGGGCTTAAGCCCTATCTCAAGGCTGACGACCACCGAATGCACAGGGAAATTCACGGTATACGTACGCATAGCGGATTGCTTCATATCTATTACCGACTCATATCCGTCCTTCATCTCGAGCGACGGGAGAAACGGGCGTATAAATCTTGAGCCGTAAGCTCCGTCCGTATAGAGGTCAAAGCCTGCGGACGAGCAAATCGTAAGATGCGGAGATCTGCCGACAACGCAGAATTTTGCTCGAATAGCTATATATGGCGAGTCCGTCGCGAAGCGCACTCTGCCGCCCGCCGACTCTCTCGAGAGAGCGGTAACTCCCGCGCTCGTTGCCTCGGCAACCGCCTTCGGCACTCTGTGATAAAACGGCAGCTCGCCGTCGGGCAGCAAGAGCCCGTGCAGCATAAACGGCGCCTCTCTCACGTCGCGCCATATTACCTCAACCCCTCCGACGGTCTTCTCAACCGCAGGATTTTTTTCGCAATTAACGTTGTTTTCCATAATAACCTCGCGTGAATATTTATAATTAGTATCTTTAGCTTTATTTTAGCACAATAAAAAGGCATCTGTCAACACGAAAGTCGCTAAAGCCCCGACTTTGCCAAAAAGTTTTTGCATAGGCACGTGAAACCTGACTCGAATACGTTTTGATCTTAACCTCTTGGCAAAAAGATATTGCTTCGGATTCAACGCTAGCCTAACAAAATACGGTAGAGGTATTGTAAATGTTACACAGTGCCTCTACCGTACTTTTTAAGTTTTTATTATTTCACATTTCAGTAGCTTTTGTAAAGTCTTTATAAAACAGTTTCAACAAGATATATTAGAAAAGCAAGCAATGTAATACTAATTGGCGCAGATTTTTAAATATTATTTTCCAACGGGTACAATAGCTATTACTTTGAGCTCTTCAAAAATTTCAAGCAACCACAAAATATTATTTGTATAATAATCGAACATTCTTTTGCTCAACCATGGGAAACAAAAAACCTCTTTGCCATAAGCGTAACCAACAGCAGCCATAGCACGAAATCTTTCGTTTCCAACGCTGCAAATCGGACGGTCGATACGTTCAGGTGTCAATCGGAACAACTCAATCACTTCATCGGGAGTTTTATCTATCTTGCTTTTCTTCAAGCCTTTTTTAATAAGCTGCCGTACGGTTTTTCTTTTTGATTTAAAAAGTGGATATTCGCCTTCATCAAGATAACAGCAACGTTTTGTGAATTTTTCCAAATCAGTTTGCTGTCCATCAATTGTGAGAACTAGCGGATAATTAAAAGACCTTTTTCTTACACACTTATTGTACATCGAAAGAAGATAACTTACTGCAAAATTTCCATCATCTATTTCACCTATAAGCAAATTAACGCCACGATTAAAAATAAATTTTTCTTGCCTATTTAAATGATCGCTGCAGGAATAAAATTTACTTTTGCATAAAACACCATCCTTGCCGCAAAATTCAATTGTTTTAATCATTTCAATCTCCTATTATGACAATATTACTTACCTTTATTGGCCTCTACCGTACTTTTTAAGTTTTTATTATTTCACATTTCAGTAGCTTTTGTAAAATCTTTATAAAACAGTTTCAACAAGATAAATTGATATAATTTGAAATGAGCCGCTTTCAAAAACAAGATTTTGATTTAACCCTTTAATCTCATCGCGCTCTTTAACAAAAAGCTTTGCATCTTCAAGAGTTGAAAAAAGACCGTTTTTGTTAAGCTTTTCAATAAAATTTGTTTTGAATTTTATCGGGCGCATAATAACATCACTCAATAAAGCCGAATAAAAATCGCAACAACAATCTCCTACGTCATAACCCAGAAACAACTCTTTTTTTGCATACTTCTTATATAAAGAATAATCATAATTTTCAATTTGCGATTCTGATTCTAAATACAGTATCCTGAAAGAAATATTATTTTCTTTACAAAAAGAAGTGTATCTTTTTATAAGGTTTTCACTTAAAAAATGTGTGTCAAGATTATTTAATGGGTCTGTCGCCTTTTCAAAAAGCTCTAATTCTTCGTTTGTAAATACAGCATCGAGGTCAAACTGTTCCGGCCATACATTTGTATCAATTCCATGATATTCGATATTATTGATTTCTTCACAACTTCCAGTTATAATTAACCCATTTGAAATAAACATTTAATAGCCTCCAAAAGTATTTAAAAGGGACAATGACGTTAAAAACGCTCACGGGTATGGATAAACAGCCATAAGTATATTTTGTGGGTGGAGAGCCCAACGAGTCGGGCTCTCGTAAACTATTCTATTTGTGTTTTTTGCTTGCCACTTCTATTTTAATCTTATTATTCGCTTTTCTAAGTCTCTTTTTAATCAATTCCTCAAATGTCCAGAAATTACTCATCAAGTAATCTACTGTTATTTTTTTCCTGCCAATATATATAGTGTATTTTTCGGGTATTTTTGTATTTTTAGCATAATTTATATAAATACTTGAAATCTCAAAGTATTGATATATTTTCTTTATACCCAATAAATTTACGTAAACAAAATTATCTTCGTTTAAAACTATTTTTTTATTAAGTCCTATAAAAACACAAATTAGCCCAAGAATAATAATGATAATAAACATAATGAATATAATAATCTCTGTGTAAAGCGGATAATTATTGTTTTGAAACAAACCAAGTATGTATATTGCAACGAAAAATGCGTCACCAACAATTCCAATTATTGCAAAACAACGCGAGTATTTCATAACATTAGGATTCTCTGTATTTTTTGAAGCTTGCGTTCCGAGAAATAATAAAATCAATGGAACAATCAAGGGTATTAGCAAAGCAGCCAAATAATAAGCTCCGTTATTCATATTATCCTCCTATACTGGGTATTTGAGGTACTATAATACTGAAAGTATTTCCCATAATATACCGTGCTCCTGAAATTACAAGTTGTTTTGAATGAGATGCTACTGACATCGTTTGCCTAGAAATTGCACTTTTTGTTCCGTTTGCTATACTCCTATTTTATTTTACCATAAAATATTAATACTTGTCAACAGTGGTCAAAAACGGCGGAATTTGAGTTATTTTCCCGCGAAATAGACCCGAAAAGGTATAAAAGTCTACATCAAATACCAGCTATTTTATTGACTAACGCAAAAAAATATGATACCATTTAACTGTAAAATAAAGAGAGAGCGAAAAAACGCAACAGTCGGAGGCGCTTATGATAACAAAAAAGGATTTAAAAATAATCGAAGAAAAAGAGTCAATGCTGGATATAATCACCTTTGAGCCGAGCTCCTACACTATACCTATGGATAAGCTCGAGGGCGAGCTCGAGAAATTCGGTATGCTTGATATGTATAAAAAATGGGACGAATTTTTGCGTGAAAATCATTTCAGATTTGCGCATCCCATAATCGCAGACCTGCGCGACGGAGCATTAACCTACGTGCGCGAGACCGACCTCTCGGTCAAGGGAGATCACTCGCAGGACTGCGTTGTGCTCTACGCCTATCTCACCGCGGAGAAGGTGCTTTTCCTCTACGACTCCTCGATACTCAACTACTATCACGTAGACTACGAGGACGATCTTGACGGAAAGCTCAATGCCTTTTACAAAAAGAAGTTCGACTATATCAACTACTATCCCCCGACGCAAAAGATAGAGATACATAAGATAGGCGGTAACTATTACTTTATCGCCGAGTCGTCGGATATGCTTTACTTCCGCTTTGACGATTTCGCAAGGCTCGCGATAACACTCGATATAGAGATGAACAAGCGCCACCCCTTCTGCGACGTAAGGGAGTACGAGGAGCGCGAGCGGAAGTATCTCGCAAGAGCGCTCTCGGGCGAGGGCTTCCACCACTACGGCTTCGAGCATTACAGCGACGGCTGCGTTCAGGGAATGATAGTCGGCAGCTCGTATACGCAAACGAGAGAGGAATGTCTTGAGCGCGCAAAGGCGGTGCTCCACTCGCTGAACTCCGAGAACGAGAGCTTGCGCGACGGCGCGGTTGAAGCGGTATGCCGCCTTGAAACGATGACGGACGAGGAATTTTCAGCCTATAAGGAAGAGGTATTTGACGTATGATAACTAAGGACGATTTAAATCTAGTTGGAAGACTTGAGCCCCTGCTCGACGAGCTTTCCTACGAGCCCGACGCGGAGGGTACCGTTCCTACCGATAAGCTCCACACAAAGCTCGCGGAGCAAGGTATGCTTGAAAACTACGAAAAATGGGATAAATTTCTTCTTACTAACGGCTTCTCATTCGCCTACCCCACCGAACAGAATATCAAGCTCGGCGCGCTGATATACGAAAAGTCTACCGACCTTGCCGTTGACGGCGCATATGGAAGAGAGGTAGTTATTTTCCGCGCGTACCTCACCGCGAAAAAGGTTATATTCTCCTATAACAGCTCAAAGGTGAGCTCCCACTGCCTGACGCACTACCGCGGAGAGGAAAAGCTCAGAGAATACTACGAGAGGAAATTTTACTTTATCAACTTTCATCCCGTGCTCCAACAAATAGAAATACATAATATCGAGGACGAGATATACTTCCTCTCGGAAGGTATCGGGCACTTGGCGTTTCGCGAGGCGGACTTTGCAAGGCTCGCAACGCTGCTCGACTTTGAGCTTAATCGGCGCTACCCCTTCTGCACCGTGCGCGACTATGAGGCAGCGGAGCAGGAGGCGCTTCTGCGAACTATGACGGAAAGGATATTTATGCATTTCGGATTCGGCGAGTTCGGCGAGGATTGCATCCTCAAAACCCTTATCAGCTGCTACTATGACGAGCAGAGGGAAGCCTGCCTTACGCGCGCAAAGCTACTCTTTAACTCCTTAGACGAGGATAACCGCTATCTCGGAAGATTTCTCACTCTTGCCATAAACGAACTCGAAGGGATGAGCGACGAGGACTATTACAGGAAGAAGAATATATTCTTCGATATATAAAAACGCAAAAAGTACCGTAATTTAAAACAATTATTTACATTTCAGCCAAAATCCACACAAAAAATACAGAACTAACGATAAAAAACAATGAACAACAATTCTCTTCTATGCAAATTTATATACGAGCACCCCGAGGACTTCGATAAGTTGCTTTGCGAAAACTACTTTATAAAGGTCAAGCGCGACGGAGCTTACGCAATCTTCGTATACGATCTCGGATGCGACTTCTCCCTGCCGCTCGTGAAAGAGGCGCGGGGCATAATAATTGACGTCGAGACGCGCGAGGTCGTATGCTGGCCCTTCCGCAAATTCGGCAATCATAACGAATCCTATGCCGACAAAATAGATTGGAGCACCGCCCGCGTTCTCGAGAAGGTTGACGGCTCTATAATCAAGCTCTGGTATGATAAACGGCTGGGGGCGTGGCAGTTTTCGACAAACGGAACGGTGCGCGCGGAGCACGCAACGATAGACGCATATCCCGGCGTCAGATTCGGGGATATAATCAAAAGAGCGGATAACTTTTCCGATATATCCTTTGACGACCTTGATAAAGACAAGACCTACATATTCGAGCTCGTCAGCCCCGAGACAAAGGTCGTTATAAAATACGGCACTACCACCCTTTACCATATAGGAACGCGGCATAACGTAACGGGTATTGAAACAGAGGAGGACATCGGTATAAAGAAGCCTGCCTCTTATCCCTTATTGAGCCTTGCGGATTGCCTTAAGGCGGCAACCGTGCTGAATAAAGCCGCCGATAGCGGCTTTGCCGAGATTGAGAAAGAGGGCTTTGTCGTAGTTGACGCAAAGTGGCACAGAGTCAAGATAAAATCCCCCGACTACCTCGTTCAGCACAGGCTCGTGAGCATCACCGCGCCCTCGAAGCGCGACTGCCTCACACTGCTTCTCACAGACCGCAAAAAGGCAGAGAGATTCATGGCGGCAAACCCCGCCACGGTTCCCTACTTCAAGTTCTATGAATATAAGCTCGCAGAGCTCGCGCACACCGCTGATAAGCTTGCGATAATAGCGCGAAGCCTCCATGCCGAGTACAGCGGTGACAGAGCCGCCGTTGCCAAAATACTCCTGCGGCACAGGCTCTCGGGCATAGCCTTCCGCGCCCTCGAGTGCACGAAAAGCGGCTCAGAGATACTTCTCTCTACCCCGGTGGAAAAGCTCGGGAGATTCGTACCGAATTACGAGCCCGAGGACCTCTCGAAGCTCTTCTCGGCTGAAGACGATACGTAACAAGCTCTTCTTTGCACTGCGCAGGCGCTCGCGCCGTGTTATAATGATTATAGAATGTTGTTATAAAAAACTAAAGGTGAACAAAATGGATAATCTATGTAAAACATTCGCTAAAAATCTGAAAACCAGACGCCTATCTCTCGGCTATACTCAAAAGGACCTTGCCGATCAAATAAACTATTCGACCAAGGCGATAAGCAAATGGGAGGCGGCGCACGCGCTTCCGCCAACCTCGCTTCTCCCGACACTTGCCAAAATACTGCAGGCATCCGTTGACGAGCTGCTTTCACCTCCGCCCGTAATCAAATATTATCTCGGAATCGCAGGATACGACGAGCAGTGCGACCTTTTGCTTTGCGATATTGAAGGCAACGTGCTTAAGTCTCTGACAGTGGAAACGCTTAATCCCACGCTTATCGGACTCGACAAAATGACAAAGCGACTGACCGACGCTCTCTTCCGTATCGCGGGCGATCTTCGTTTCGGAGAGATATCCGTTTCGGTGGGCATCGACGGTATTTACAGATTTGGAAAGTCTGAGCTGAAAATGCTTTTGCACGGGCTCGGCTTCACTACTGTAAGAGTTCTGAGCAATTCCCGGAATTCAATCGAAGCGGCGCTCGGAGACTCTGTTGGCGTATTCGTGAATCTCGGCTACGGCTCGATAGTTTTTGCTAAGCCTCCCGAGCCTCCTTTTCTCCGTATAGGCGGATACGGTTACTTATTTGATGAGCCCTTCAGCGCATTTACTCTCGGAAAGGATGCCGTTCGGGCAGTCTTCCTCTCTCAGGACGGTATAGGTGAGCCAACGCGCCTCGAAAAGCTTATCCGAGAAAAAATGAACATATTTGAAGGAAGCCTTCCCCCCGTGCTGTTCTCCGACAGAATGCTGATATGCAGACTTGCGGAAGCCGTATTCTCCGCTTACGCAGAAGGCGATAGAATAGCCGAAAGGATACTGCGCAAAAACGCGGAGGATATATCGGTAATGATAAACGCCGCCGCAAATAAGCTGAAAACAGATGTAACAAAAATCGTCCTTTGCGGCAGCTTATGCAAATATCGCGATGTTATGATCCCTTTTATAACCCAGGCATTAACGCCCTACGGCATGAGGTTTGAGATAACGGTTTGCGACACTCCCGCAGCGGAAGGCGCACTGATGCTCGCAGGTCTTAAAAAAACGAAAAGAGCTTGATGCGCGCTTAAATTTCACGTCGTCGCTCGCATTAATATGAATACAAGAACTCCACGATTTGTGGAGTTTTTTGTTTTGTGGACTTTATTGTAGGTTGAAAAATAAAGAAAAAACAATATATAATATAATTAACTATAGAACGAAATCTCCATTTTCTGTAGAAAATAGAAGGAAGGACAACCACTGTGAAGAACGCAAAGAAGTTTATTTCAATTTTACTGATCACGGTATTGATAGCAAGTATGATTCCTGCATTGATTTTATCTGCGGATGACGGTACCGTCAGAACCTCAAAGGACGATCCCTCTCTCGTATTATGGTACGATGAGGAAACCCCATACGGCAACGAGGATCTCGCGTACGGAGCGTCGCAGACACCGAATGACGAGGGCGACGGCTGGGAGAGATGGTCTCTCCCGATAGGCAACGGTTATTTCGGAGCGAACGTTTTCGGAAGAACCTTCAGCGAGAGAGTTCAGCTTAGTGAAAAAACACTTTGTAATCCCTACTCCTCCTCAAATAACACCGGCGGTCTTAACAACTTCTCGGAGACCTACATTGATTTTGAGCACCCATTCGAGAGCGTTGATAATTACAAGCGCTCGCTAAACATAGACGAGGCTCTTGCCTCGGTCGAATACACGTATGACGGAGTGGAGTATAAAAGAGAATATTTCACGTCCTACGTGGACAACTGTATGGTAATAAAGCTTACCGCGAGTGAGGCAGGAGCGCTCTCCTTCACTCTCCGCCCGACTATCCCCTACCTTCAGGACTTTGTTCGTAACGGCGGCGCCGCTGACGGAAAGATCACGTCTACGGTTACAAAGCACGGAAACGTTACGTCATCGGTAAGCGAAAGCGGTAACGTCATTACTCTCAAGGGCAATATGGGGCACTACAACATCGACTTCATTGCCGAATACAGAGTATTTACCGACGGTAACGTAGCCGAGGGCTCGTGGACTCACACCTATAATACCTTCGTCGGATACGACGGCGAGGGCGATAATCCCGACTCTCTTCCCACAGTCAACGACAAATATAACAGCGGTATCAGAGATTTTGAAAATCAGACTCTGACAGTTACGAACGGAACGCTTAATATAAGCGATGCGAGCGAGGCTTACGTAGTCGTATGCCTTAACACGAACTATAAGCAGGACGGCGGAGCTGACAACGCTATACTCATCGGCGGCAACGGCTTTAACAAGGAAGGCAGCGAGGCTTGCGCGCAGGATGCTGCCGCGACCAACGCGAATAATATGGCGTCGGCACTTGATATCTCCTTTGCAAAGAGCGGCGCGAGTCTTTCCGAGGCTTACGAAACGCTTAAAGAAAGACACAAAGAGGATTACGCCTCCCTATATGACAGAGTAGATTTCAACCTCGAATATGAAACCGAGGATTTAGAGCTCACTACCGATAAGCTTCTTGAAAAATATATAAGCGGCGAAGGAAACGGTCACTATCTTGAAATGCTATACTACCAGTACGGCAGATATCTTCTTATATCCTCTTCAAGAGAAAAGACTCTTCCCGCAAATCTTCAGGGCGTATGGAACAGATATAACTTCACTCCCTGGAGCGGTGGATATTGGCACAACATTAACGTTCAGATGAACTATTGGCACGCATTTTCCACGAACCTCGCCGAGTGCTTCGAGGCGTACGTGAATTACGAGCAATCTTACTTTAACAGAGCTAAATACAACGCCGAAACCGTGCTCGAGGACACGAAGTACCCCTTCGGGCTCAGCCTTGAACGCGAGGAAGCGGGCATCTCGATCGGCATCGGCGGAACGCCATTCAAGCTTGACAACTCGGCATCCTGCGGAGAGCTCGGCTTTACCACGCAGATGTTCTGGGATTACTACGAATACACCCGCGACGAGGACTTCCTACGCGATATAGCTTATCCCCTTCTTTACGAGGCGGCGGAGTTTATAACGAAGACTGTCGCTTACAACGAGAGCGAGGACGCTTATCTTTCTATGTACTCATACTCAGCCGAGCAAAAGGTAGGTAACTCCTTCTATTACACCGAGGGTACCACCTACTCGCAGTCCTTCGCTTATCTAAACAACCGTCATCTTCTGGAAGCGGCGGAGCTTCTCGGAATAGCCGACGACGAGCTCATCACCGAGGTTAAGCGCCAGATAGACAAGTACGATGCGATACTCGTCGGCTACTCAGGACAGATAAAGGAATTCCGCGAGGAAAACTACTACGGTGAGATCGGCGAGTGGGAGCACAGACATATCTCTCAGCTCGTAGGTCTTTTCCCCGGAGAGATGATAAACAGCGAAACTCCCGCCTGGCTCGATGCGGCAGAGGTTACTCTTAACGAGCGCGGAATGGGCGTTCGAGGATGGAGTGACGCGCATAAGATTGCACTCTTTGCAAGAACCAAAAACGGCGAGCGCGCTCACGATCTATACGAAAGCCTTCTTACAACCTTCACGTCAACCAACCTCTGGAACCTTCAGTACCCATACCAAATAGACGGTAACTTCGGCGGCACGGCAGGCGTCACCGAGATGCTCCTTCAGAGCCACGAGGATTATATAGAGCCCCTCGCGGCTATTCCCGAATCCTGGGCTGACGGAAGCTATAACGGTCTTTGCGCAAGAGGCGGCTTCAGCCTTGACGCAATCTGGGCTGACGGAAGTCTCACGAATCTCACGCTCCACAGCTCACTCGGCGGCAAAGCCAAGCTTAAGGTGCAGTCGGTAGCAAACGCGACCGTACTCTGCTCCGACGGGTCTGCCGTAAGCTTCACTAACGAAGGCGAGGATTATATAACCTTAAATACAGAGGCGGGCAAGAGCTATACTATTACAAATATCCCGAAAAAGGTAACGGTTGCTCCCGCGGAGAAGCTCACCGTTACGCAGACCTCCGAAAACGGCTTCAAGCTTGATTGGAACGCAAGCCCCGACGCGGTATCCTATAACGTTTACAAAGCCGTTTCCGACTCCCCCGACTACACTCTCATAGCAAGCACCGTCAAAACTGCCTTTGATTACGAAACCTCTTCCGACGAGGAAAACGCAAGAATGACCTACCGCGTATGCGCGGTAAACGCAGACGGACGCGAGAGCGTTGGCGTGCTTGATTATATCAACCCCGACGAAACCGAGATCAATGCGGCGTCGGCAATAAAGCTTGGCGACGGCTCACTCCAGGTGATTATCAACGCATCGGGTGACGTAAGGCTCTTTAGCCTTTACGAATACGACGAAGCCGCTTTCGAGTGGGTAAAGGTATGCGAGAGCGAATATCCCGTTCTTATCTACGGCTCTTACGACTCATCGAAGCGCTACGCCGCAGGCGCGACCGCTAATTATTTCGCAGGCAAGCTCCTTGAGATAAAGGAGGTCGGCGTTGTCGGAAGCGCGGGCGAGCTCGTCGAGGATACCGCAAGCAACGCCTTCATCGGCGCGGATATAGAGTATATCTCAGACGCAAGCGACGGTTATGCCACCGTCGATCAGAACTCGAGCTACCCTCTCTCTTATGCTCTGGATAACGATATGACGACGAGATTCGGTCCGAAATCCACTTATAATTCTCGGTTTTCGGTAACAGTAACACTCCCCTTCGCGTGCAATCTCAAAACGCTGAAGCTTTACACCTTCCACTCCTGTTCAGTCGAGGAATCAACAAGTGAAAAGACCTTCGTTGAGGTTTATTCAAACGGTGGATGGACCACCCTCTACGGCGGCAGCGACGGCTTCAATCTCACTAATACCAAGGTCTCGACCAACGTTTACGTCACCGAACTCGATATGGGCTTTACCAAAGCGGAAAAAGTAAGAATCACCTTTACCAACACCGACGTCTCGGGAACAACGGCGGTAAACGGAACGAGTCCGAAAAATACTACCTCTATATGGGAGATAACCTCTACCTTTGCAAAGGTTGGCGGCGTTGACAGAAGCGCTCTGCTCTCGAGAATTTCCGAGCTTGAATCTGCAGATCTCTCGATTTATAACAAGGTAGCCCAGCTTCTTATCAAGGACGAGCTCGAAAAGGCAAAGACTGTCCTCGCGGATATTAACGCCACCGCAAGCGATATGACGGCGGCTCTCGCGGCGATTGACTCAGTCATAGAGAGTGCCGACGGCTACAAGCCCACCGTAGGCACGTTTGATGTTGACAGCCAGACCGATGCTACGGGTGCATTCAATAAAGAAAACTTTGTTGAAATCGTGGACGGAGTATACGGAAATAAAACTAAAGTTTACAAATGGACGTTCGATTCAAGTCTTAAGCAAGCATATTCAACCTATGGAAACAGAAACAACGCAAATGCTGACGTATGGGCAATAGAATTTGACGTGCTCGTGGAAGAGGGTGCCTTGTGGCGACTTGGCTTCCAGGGCTATACGGGATCGAAAAACGCCTATATTATGAACCTATACTTTGGCGGCGGAGCTATAAAGACCGACGGAAAGGATTCCGCGATATCGGGCGGCAGCTCCAAATTTGACAGCGCAGGCTCTACTCTCTGCGAGATGGAAAACAACAAATGGTACAGAGTGGCAGTCATGCTTCCCGCGAACGCCGGCACGGCTCATAACACAATGTACGTTTACGTAAACGGCGTTAAATATACGCTGACAACCGATACCGCATATCATTACGGAAAGGGATATATACGCTTCCTCTCGGACAGCGGCACCTGCTATCTTGACAATATCCGTTACACCTCATCAGCAATACCGATCTACGATCCCTCGCTTGATACGGCGGTCGTTCCCGTGGGAGCTTACGGCTCGGCAACGGCGGCAGACGGCGAGATTCTCGTTCATAAAAACGTCTATACAGTATCCGAGCTTGAGAGCATCTTAGATGAAAGCATATCGGTAATCTCGGGCGGTAAGGTACTTGCGGACACAGCTACCGTCAGTGTCGGCGATACCGTTCTTATGCTCCCCTCCGTTAACTCAAACGCATACACCTACTATACCGTCGGGGATCACAAGTACACTCTCACTGAGGGCGGTGTCGGCTATTGCGACTCCTATACCTGCGAGGGATGCGGTAAATTCTACCTCGACTTCACACCGAGAATGAGCCTCACGCTTGACTCGAATCTCATATTCAATATATACGTACCGGAGCTTGATTCAGTCAAATCCGTTACGGTTGACGGCAAAAGCTACGAGCTTTCCGACCTTCCCGAAAAGGACGGCTACTACAAGGTGAGCATTCCGCTTGCAGCAAAGGAAGCGGCAAAAAATCTGACTATGTCAGTACGCCTCAATCACTCGTCGGGCAGACTCGTCGGAGAATACAGCTTCTCTCTCGCAAAGTATGCAAAGCTCTTGCTCGACGGCACTGCTTCAGACGTCGAAAAAACACTTATTATGAACGTGCTTGCGTACGTTAACAGCGCGTATAGCTACTTTGGCGGAGCGGAAAACAGCGAGCTCACAGCTCTCCTGGGCGACTATTCCGCGGCATTTGAGCCCACATCATCAAAGAGCAGCTGCCCCGGACTCTACGAAGCGACCTTCGTGCTCGGGGACACACCTTCGGTGCGATTCTATCTCGACGGCAGCTACGCCAGAGAAAGCTTCACCTTCAAGCAGAAGGATAAGACTCTCGCCTACAAGACGGGAAGCGGTGCGTCCGGCAATTACGTAGAGATCAGCCTTTACGCTTACGCTATGACGGAAACCTTCACTTATACCGTGGCAGGCACCGACCTATACGGAGAATACAATCTAGCAAGCTATTGTGCCTTCGTCAAGGATAAATACAGCGGAGCGGACAGAGATAAGCTCCTTGACCTTTGTCAAAAGTTCTATATCTACTGTCAAAGCGCTGGCGAATACAGAGCGGAAGTTTTAGCTTCACAAGGAGGATAATGAGAATGAAGGTTTACATTTTTCCAAAAATTGAGCTTATAGAAATAAAATCCGAGGATATAATCTCGACTTCTCCCGGTACGGAAACCACTCCAAAGGAAGACTCCGACGGCATCTGGGATTTCGATATCGGATAAAGAAGTGCCCCACTCCTTAACAAAAAAACATCAGCACAAAAATACGGTTATAGCGTAGAACAAATCACCCCACTTTACCACAAAAATACGCCAATACCAACTAAAACCGAAGCGCAATTCTTTTATGTCGGGTTGGTATTGGCTACGAAAAGGAATATTATGAATACAAGAAAATTCTGGCTTGATACGATGCTTAAGATCGCATCGCCCGTTATTGAAAACCTGGCGGCGGGAACTCTCGTAAAAAATATGCCCCTCGACCGCCCCGAGAGAAATTATTGCACCTACCTTGAAGCTCTCGGCAGAACGCTGGAGGGCATCGCGCCGTGGCTCGAAGCAGATCTCCCCGAGGGAGAGGAACGCGAGCTTCAGGCAAAGCTCCGTATAAAGACGGTGAGGGCGCTTGATATGGCAACGGATCCCGCATCACCCGATTTTATGAACTTTTACGAGGGTAAGCAACCGCTCGTTGACGCCGCGTTTTTAGCTCACGGAATACTCAGAGCAAAAACTCAGCTTTGGAAAAATCTCCCCGACCGTATGAAGAAAAATCTCAAAGATGCGCTTGTTTCTTCAAGAGTAATTGAGCCGTTTAACAACAATTGGCTTCTCTTCGCGTCTATGGTTGAGGCTGCCCTTTACTTTATGGGTGAGGAGCCCTCACTCGAGCGGCTCGACCGAGGAATCGACGTCTTCCGCGATAAGTGGTACGTCGGAGACGGACTTTACAGCGACGGCAAGCAATACCATCATGATTACTACAACAGCTTCGTTATCCAGCCTATGCTCGTTGACGTTCTGAGAACGGTCAAGGAGCTTGACAGAAAATATTCGGACTTTCTTCCAATAGCGGAATCAAGAGCCGTGCGATACGCCGAGATCCTCGAGCGTATGATAATGCCCGACGGAAGCTATCCTATCGTCGGCAGATCTATCTGCTACCGCTTCGGTTGCTTCCAGATGCTCGCGCAATCCGCCCTTCAGCATACCCTCGCGGAGAATCTTACCCCCGCTATGGTAAGATGCGGACTCACCGCAGTTCTCCACCGCGTGCTCGAGAGCGGAAACTGCTTCGATGATGGCGGCTGGCTCATATCGGGCGTCGTCGGCTATCAGCCGGAGCTTGCCGAACCGTATATATCCACAGGCAGCCTTTACCTCTGCTCGGCGGTATTTCTCCCTCTCGGTCTTTCGCCGAGCGATCCCTTCTGGAGCGATCCCGACGACCTTTGGACAAACGCTAAAGCCTGGCGCGGCGAACGCATTCCGATAGACCACGCCTACGCGGATAAAACTCTATATTAAAATACGGCGTTTAAAATCAATCTTTTAAAACACTCCATAAATAATCAAAAAAAGCGGTGATCTGCGCTGCGCTTCCCCGAGCCTTTGCAGATACCGCTTTGTTTTTTAAAAAAATTAAAACTGCCGTTTATCACTGTTTCATTGAAGATCCGATCTGTTTGCCGAACAATATCAATCGAGCTTTTTCGGAGTATCAATGAGCCCTGCGAGATAATCAATAGATACGTTATAATAGCGGGCAAGAGCTTTGTAGTGCTCTATCGGAATTATTCCTTACTGAAAGCTACCTTTCCGTCAACAACGGTAACGTAAGACTCGGCGCCAAGCACCTTTAATGGGTCTGCGGTCCAGATAACAACGTCGCCGTCCTTCCCGACCTCAAGTGAGCCGACCCTGTCCCCGATGCCTACAGCGTTTGCGGGATTTACGGTTATTGCGCGCCAGGCGTACTCGTAGTCCAGCCCCGAGGAATACGCAAGCCCTGCGCACATAGGCAGATACTCGAGCGGAATTACGGGAGCATCTGTGATAATACTTACGTCAACGCCCGCTTCGGCAAGTACTCCCGGAGTGGTAAAGCTCTTGTTCTTAAGCTCGATTTTGGATTTATTACCGAGAGTCGGGCCGACGAATGCCGGGTAACCCTCCTTCGCAAGCTCGTCCGCTATAAGCTCGCCGTCAGTGCAATGGTCAAGCGTGAGCTTTACGCCGAACTCCTTTGCGATACGAATAGAGGTCAGGATATCGTCTGCTCTATGCGCGTGCGCCTTGAGCGGGATCTCGCCGCGAAGCACGGGTATCATAGCCTCGAGCTTCATATCGAATGCAGGCTCCTTCTCGCTTTCCTTCGCATCCAAATATTTCTTCGTCTTGAAGAGAAGCTCGCGGAGCATAGCCGCCGTAGCCATTCTCGTGATAGGAGCCTTCTTTCCGCTCTGACCGTAGCAGCCCTTCGGATTCTCACCGAATGCGCACTTCATAGCAATAGGGTCCTTGATTATCATATTGTCAACGCGCTTCCCGACAAGCTTGATAGCGGTAAACGTTCCGCCTACTACGTTTGCGCTGCCGGGGCCGGTGCAAGCGGCGGTAACGCCTCCGCGTATAGCCTGCTCGAAGGTTTCATCCTGCGGATTTATTCCGTCGATAGCGCGCATATGAGGAGTGATCGGGTCGGACATCTCGTTAACGTCGCTTCCCTCCCATCTCATGGAAGAATTTATCACGCCTATATGGCAATGCGCGTCAATGCAACCGGGAGTGACGAGTCTGCCCTCAGCGTCAATGACAACAGTCCCCTCGGGTATCTCAACATCGCGACCGACAGCAAGTATCTTTCCGTCATCCCCGATAAGCACCGAGCCGCCATCAATATCGCCCGATACCATAGTCTTTATATATCCGTTTTTAATAAGAATCATAGTTTTTCCTTTCGTGTACTATATATTTTATCACACTATCCGTATTTTTATTAGCATACAATCTCTGCCAAGAAAGCAAAATAACGTTTTTTACCGATATATGCACACTTTAGTTAGCATTTATTAAAATTATTCTTCAACGTCGATTTCCGACGAGTCTGTTTTTTTGCCGCCCTTACGCATACGTAATATACCTATAATCGCCGATACCCACGCAACGAATTCATAAAGCGCGCCGCCTATCGAGCTTGCGAAAACGTCGTAAGTAAATACGAGAGGCGAGGTTAAAATAATACTTTTTCTGACGTTTTGCGGATTTTTAAATGAAACGCAATAGGTATTTATACCAATGCCGAGAAGCACAAATATCGAGTACCACGCATCCCAGGTGAGTATTCCGATTACCACTTGGATAACAACGAACACGATAGGCGTTATTATCTCATCAGAGTCGCGCTTCGTACGTCTTTCGTAGAATATGTTTCTCACGATGTTTATAAGATTAAGAGCCATACCGGTATAAGCTCCGATAAGCAAATAGTGGATGCAGAACACAGCGCACGTTGCATTCAGAATCAACATAAGTCGTTTTTTTGTCTTAACCTGGTACGTCAGAAATCCGAGCAGTATTGCGATAATGCCGAACGCTTGACCTATAATATATGCTGTTTCTCCCATAATAACCTCTTTGATTTAGTTTTCATGACGCGGTATAGTAAGCGCTACGTATGATGCGAAGCCATGGTCAAGGCTGTTTCTTCCGTCACGAAATTCCCAAAGCGTACCCGTCTTTTTGCACATAGGAAGGAATACCTCGAGATTTTTCTCGAGGAGCGCCCTGTCCCCCAAAGAAAGCAGCACTGCCATTCGAAGGTAAAGCCCTATAAAAGCGTTCTTCGGGCAGAAGGTGTAATTTCCGGGCTCGAAGTCAGAAAAATCATTCACCACGTTCGCGCGAAGTGCCGCATACTTCGGCTCGGCAAGGTCTATTTTACCGAAGAGTATCGCATAGTATTGGCAAGCCTCAGAGATATGCATCTGATTTACAAGCGTGCCCGAAGTATCTCTTTTCGCGTGGTCAACGAAGAGCTCACCGTTAAACGAAAGCTCTGCGGTCTTTTT
Organism: Eubacteriales bacterium; assembly: GCA_045654585.1. Classification (GTDB taxonomy): domain Bacteria; phylum Bacillota; class Clostridia; order Oscillospirales; family CAG-272; genus UBA1740. Next base: position 31,536 of record JAZONS010000070.1, on the reverse strand, counting down.
TCTTACACGCTCCGCCTTATCGGAAAGCTCGGGTCGGGAGAACGTTACCGCCACCGCATCGAGTATTCCCGCGTATAGGAAATTCGTCGGATAGCTTACGTCCTTCGTCCAGGAATTTGCGTCCGACCACTCGACGAAGTTGAACGACGGAAGCCTTTCGAGAAGTCCGTCGGAATTTTCATACTTTTTAAGGAAGTCAAGCACTCCGAAAACGGAGGGTATAAACCTCGATTTATCTATATCTGGACGTCTTGTATCAAGGTATTCGCAGACCTCCAGCACGTACCACATATTCCACTGCGGTATAAAATAGCTCCCCTGAATAGGGTCACCGGGGTAGCACATAGGTAGCACGCCCTCGGGGTAACTGCCGCCGTTTTTAAAGCTCACGTAATTCTCGAGGAAATTATCCTCCGCGGGCGTTTCTCCAAAGAAGAAATACTCCGCCTTACCCATAAAGTAAGAGTCGCAAAGCCAACCCGCCCTCTCACGCGAGGGGCAGTCGGTGAGAATATCCACCGCATTGTGCGCAAAGGTGCGAAGGGCGGTGTTGTATAATTCCTCATGCTCGGTTTTTGCAAAGCTCGGTCTTTTTGCGCCTCTCGTATCGCGCTCAAAGGTTCTGTATCCGACCGAGTCGAGCCTCATCGCTCCGCGCTTGACGAAAAGGCAAACATGGCGGAAGCTATAGGGCTCAAAGCTCTCCTCGGTGTATCTGCCGCGTGGAAGCTTATACTCGATAACGCCCTGGAAGTTTACCGCGCGGTGTGAGAAGGTATCCCCCTCGCAAAGCTCGCTGAACGCAAGCACTATATCCGCATCCTCAGAGATGCAAGCCTCAAAGCGAAGAAATCCTGCCTGTATCATACCGAAATCGACGGTTATCCACTCACCCGAGTTCAAGGATACGGGCAAAATACCACTACCCGTAACACGTTTTTTATCAAGAGAGGCTATATAGCGGTACGGCTTATCGGGTATTTTATCCTCGGGGAAGAAGCCGTGGCCGGGCTCGCTCGAGAGCTCGAAGCTATATGCGTTTTTCTTTTTTCCCGTACCGAACTCGCCCGACTCATCTCTACCGTTCGGAGCCTCGCAAAATACACCTCGGGCGATAAATTCGCGAACGTCTCTCACCGCGCAGAATGCCCTTGGCACGTGGCGCGGAATAAAGATCGGCACCTCGTCTATCGGCACAGCGGAAACCAAATTTTCCTTAACGAATATCTCACCGCAGCCGCCGTCATATATCTCGCCATAATGCCGCTGAACCGAGTACCGCTCGACGTAGCGCACGCGGCGAAGATTTTCATAGCAGGGAAAATCCCTGCCTGTATATTTCAGTACCTTGCCCTCTTTTTTCAGCTCGGCGCAAAGGAATGAGCTCTGCCACACGGTCGCAAGGCTTTTACAATGGTAACCCGCAACCTCGAGGACGATTTCGCACTCACCGTCACGGTCATACTCCGAGAGGTCGTATTCATCAACTCTCGCATATCCGAGCGCGGCTCTCGCAGGGCCGAAGCCGACGAACTCCCCCGAGACGCGCAGTCTGTAAAAGTCAGACGCGGCAACCGAGAGCGTAACACCCCCCAGCGAGGGAAGCTTCTCACGAAATATAAGATGACGGTTTTGAGCATCGTCAAAGCTATCGTATTTTTTCCATACGGGAACAGCGCAATTAAACATATAGATCTCCTCTCTTTTTAAGGGACGTATCATTAAAAATGATTATATAATACTTACCCACTTTTGTCAATACACTCAACTAACAGTAGATAAATAAAAAAATCTTTAATTCTATTGACTTACCATAGGTAACATGCTAAAATGAAGGTAACCGTAAAACCTTTCGGCAAGTTCGAATCAGGCCTAAGAAAAGGAGAACACGTATGACAACAGAAAGAATAAAGAAGCTTGAAGCTCTCTGCCGCGCTCGCGGTGAAGCAGCTATGCCGACACACTTCAACGCCGACCTTCACGGTGCGGCGAACGGAATTTTCCGTGACCTTCCCCACGCGGAGAAGGTAGCGCGCGCTACGGCTTACGCAATAGTTAATCAGCCCGTATTCGCCTACGAGGGCGACGGTCTCGGCGGCAGAGTTTACTACTGCCGCGAAGAAAAGGTGACAGAGCCCTGCCCCGAGCTTGATACAGAAACAGGCGCATATCTTGAATTTGAGAAGATCTGTCCCGAAGCCAAGAAGCTCCGCGAGGCGAAAATGCTGACCGGTACGAGCAAGGGACATATCTCCTGGAGATACGACCGTATTCTCGAGCTCGGAGTCACGGGGCTTCGAAAAAAGGTCGAGGAGTGCCTTGCCACGGCAAAGGACGACAAGGCTCGCGAGTTCTTCGAGGGCGCGATCATTATGCTTGACGCTCTGCTCGAATTCAACGATAAGCACGTAGCGGAGTACGAAAAGCTCGGCAACTATGAGCTTGCCGAGAGAATGAAGCGCGTTCCGCGCTACCCCGCAAAAAGCTTCCGCGATGCCGTGCAAGCATACTTTATGCAGCATATAGTCGTTATGCGCGAGAACCCCCACGGCGGTAACAGCCCGGGAAGGCTCGATTACTACCTCTGGCCGTACCTCAAGGCAGACCTCGACTCGGGCAAGATAACGCTCGACGAGGCAAAGGAGATAATCGACGAGCTGTTCTTGCGTATTGACGAGAGAATACACAATGCTGACAAATGGGGCGAGACCATCGTCGTAGGAGGAACAAATCCCGACGGAACGCCCTCGGTAAATCCCCTCACATATATTATGATAAGGTCGATAATTGACCTGAATATAACCCACCCATTGGTATACGTTCGTCTGCCGAAGGATCCGCCCGAGGAGCTTCTCGACGCGTGCGCCGAGTATATGACGAAGGGCGGCAACCGCGCGCAGATAGTATCGGATAGCTCGATAATGGATGCCCTTATAAAAGCGGGCGTACCGTACGAGGATGCGGCTGATTATTACTGCGGCGGCTGTATGGAGATAGGAGTTCAGGGAAAGAACTCCGACCTGATCTACGTAGGCTGGGTAAACACGGCAAAAATGGTCGAGTTTATGGTAACCGGCGGAGAATGCTTGCGCACGGGAAAGCACTACCCATGCTTCGAATTTGAAGGCGGACTTTTGGGATATTCCGACTTTGAGAGCTTTTACTCCGACTTCATAAAGGAATCAAAAAGGCTAATTCATCTTACTTTAAAGCAGCAGGATTATTTCACAAAATACCTCGATATGAACCGCCCATCTTATCTTCTCTCAACGATGATAGACGATTGCCTCGAGCGCGGCAGAACTATGAACGCGGGCGGCGCAAGATATCACGATTACGGCGCAACGCCCCTGGCTCTCCCGAACGTCGCAGACTCGCTTTACGCGATAAAGCTTGCGGTATTCGATAAAAAGATATGCACCGCCGAGGAGCTTATCTCGGCGCTCAAGGCGAACTTCGTCGGCTACGAGGCACTTCAGGCGAAACTGAAGGCGCTTCCGAAATACGGCATGGACGACGACGGCGCGGATAGCTTTGCCGCTCGCGTTATGCAGGACTTTGCAGAAATGTTTCTCTCCTTCGAAACGTGCTACGGCGGCCACGGCAAGCCGATAGTTCTCACCTTCGTTTATGCGCCTATGGCGGCAGCTGCTCTCGGAGCAAGGCCCGACGGAAGCTCAATGGGCACGCTCGTCGCTCAGGGACTCACTCCGCAGTCCTCCTCTATGACGAAGGGCATCACCGCGGCTATAAACTCGGTATGCAAAGTGCCGTTTGAGTGCTTCTCGGGCGGAGCTTCCACTATGTGGGATTTCGATAGCTCGTGGGTAAACGATAGCCTTATGAAGGCTGTTTTGAAAACTTTTGTTGACAATAACGGTCAGATTTTCCAAGGTAACACCACATCGGTCGAGGAGCTCATACGTGCTCAAGCCGAGCCCGAAAACTATAAGCACCTTATGGTGCGCGTCGGCGGCTACTCGGCAAGATTCGTCAATCTCGGCAAGGATCTTCAGGACGAGATCATCGGCAGAATGCGCCACGCGGGATAAGCTCGCATCGCAATACGGGCAGAGCCGAGCAGAATCTCGGGCAGAGCTGTCGTTAACTCGGGTAAAGCAAACTTTAGCACCGAGTCCCCCGCCCCGTGTCATCCTGAGCGTAGCGTAAGCGAAGTCGAACTGCACGGCAGTGCGAGGCAGAGCCGAGCAGGATCTCGGGCGGAGTTGTCGCCAACTCGGGTAAAAAAACGGTAGGGGTATTGTATACGCAGTACCTCTACCATAATTTTATGAAAATTTAACGCCTTAGTAAACTTAAGGGCAACGCCAACCGCGTTGCCCTTTTCATATAAAACGAATATTATTCGCCTGTGTAATTGTACGTTATCATACAGCTATACGGTTTATAATCTTTACCCGTCGTTATAGCATTCCACTGCTCTTCCGTTCCTCGGTATTTTATGCTCGTAAGGCTGTAGCAACCATCGAACGCCCTTTCACCAATACTCGTAACGCTATCCGGGATAGTAATATTAGCAAGGCGTTCGCATCCACTAAATACTCTATCCGCTATAATACGTGTTGCCGGATTGATAGTGTACGTGGTCATATTTTTATTCGTTACTTCGATTAAAACGGCGTACGGATTCTCGCCATCACCTACGTACTTTCCGTATTCATACTCGGTATAAAGCGCAGAGTTGCAACCAAAGAACGCATAATAACCAATACTCGTAACGCTATCCGGGATTACTACGCTCGTAAGGCTGTAGCAATAATGGAACGCATCAGCACCAATACTCGTAACGCTATCCGGGATAACCACAGAGGTTATTGACGTCTCCTTAAAGGCTTCACTATATATCTCTTTTACCGGTACACCCTCGTAGGTATCCGCAATCTTTACCGCTGTATCGGTACCCTCATAGCCGATAACTACGGCATACGTACCGTCAGCCGAGAGGTCGTATACTATTCCCGCGGTTGCGGATACGGGGGTTTTGCACTTTACGCAAAGGTTATCGTCACCTGCGACGTGCATTTCCTTCTCCGTTGCATAATCGCATCTCGTGCACTCGATGTAATGGTAATCACCGTCAATCGTGTAGCTTGGCACGTCGTGTCCCATAGCGTCCTGCTTATTGGCTATAACGATCTTGTCGCAGAGTTTGCAGGTCTTAGTATCGTAGCCCCCCTCTGTGCAGGTAGGCTGTGTAGTTACCGTTTCATACTCGTGATTGCAATAATCTACGGCATACTCCGTCTTAACTCCGTTAACGACGAGATAACCCTCTTCATCAATGGTAATCTCGTCTTTGGTATGTACCTTGTGCTCTGTTTTTGTTCCGTTTACTACCACGTAGCCGTCGGCATCGACCGTTATAACGTCGGCTTTATCTACAAGGTAATCGGTCTTATTCCCATTAACGACAAGGTGGCCCTCTTCATCAACGGTAATCTCATCTTTGGTATCTACCTTATGCTCGGTCTTATTTCCGTTTACTACTACGTAGCCGTCATCACTTACTTCGACCTTGACTTCATCCGAGTCATCTCCGCACGATGCAAGCGAAAGCGTTGCCGTTATTATAAGAAGCGTGGCAAGTAATACTTTTTTTAACATTTCTTTTCTCCTTAAAACTGTCTTTTTAAATAAGCGTATTTTAAATTTAAGAATTAAGTCTTACCCCATTCTAGCACTTTTTGGCAAAATAGTCAAGTGCATTTTAGCCTTCTCCAGCGGGAGAAGGGGGACCGCTCGCGGTGGATGAGGTGTGACCGCACTCCGCGCTCACGTTCACCTTAAGTGAACATATCGACATTCCTCCGTGTACCCTACTCCTCATCGTCATCCGACAGCAGATCGTCGATAGAAATTCCCCATTTTTCAAGAGTAGCCATCATATCCTCGATGGACATATCCTCTATATCCGAAACGTCAAAGCCACCGTCATCATCCTCGTCATCGAGCGAGAAGTCATCGTCATCGTCAAGGTCGAAATCATCTTCATCTTCATCGTCAAGGTTAAAATCGTCGTCATCTAGATACGAGTCGGCATCTTCCGCATCCTCACGGGAATAATAACCGTCATCCTCATCATCATCGAGCGAGTATTCACCGTCATCTTCATTTTCACCGCCCCGAGCGGTATCAAGCCCCGACGAGTACATATATTCGTCATCCGCCGCGATCTCCTCGGGCGTTCTGATATCTATCTTAAGGTAGAGAAGCTCGGGGGCATACGCCTTCGTATAGCGATCGTATTCGGGCTCGTTCTCAACTATCTCGAGAAGCTCGCGCAGGCGGTCGCGCATACCGTCATTATCGGGGCAACCGTTGGCATAAACGAGCGAGCCTATAAAGAGCTCGGGCAGAACGGGCGCGTCCGCGTCCTCTATCTCAAGTCCCGAGAGGAAGGAGAGAAGCTTATTCGTCGCGCTTTCCAGCTCGTAGATATCGAATATGGAAAACAGCTTACGAAGCGCCATATAACAACGGTAAAAGACCGTGGGATCGCCCTCCGAAGCGTTTATAATCATTTTTACGAGCTTATCCAGATGATTGACGATAGCGTAATGCTCAGCGCTGTCAATACGCTCCGAGAGAATATCGTAAGACTGCTCCATCTGCACGACGGCGTAGAGAAAATCGTCAAGCGTGATAGCTCCGCCCGCAACGGCGCGCGATGTAGAGCAAAGTCGGCGTAAAAGATTAACCGTCTCGGCGTTAAAGTCGCTCTCGTCGGTATCGAAGGCGTACTTCGCGCCCGCAAGAATTCTCGGCAGGTATTTTTGCAGTCTTGAGTTAACGTGAGTCTGACCTGCCGCCATTATCTTCAGCGCCATGGAAACGCTATTCACGTCGGCGCGGAGCATACTGTCACTCTCGTCGAGCATCGAATCTATCATGGTTGCAACGTCATCTGCGGTAACGTTAAGCTCACCCTCGGCAAGTGCGTCAAAGAGCGCTTCATACCCCTGCTTCGCCATTGAGTGAAACTCCTCGTACGAGGACTCAAAGGCGCGCTTAAGGTACGCCGCAAAGCTTCCGAAAAGATGCGAGGAAAGGAGAAGCTTCTCCTCATATCCGTCAAGCTCCTCGAGCAGGTCTATCGACTCGGGCACCTCGCACTCGGGCGAGATTATATTCATCGAGTAGAACGCCTCGGCTGCAAGATATCTGTAATAAACAACGTCAAGCAAAATTCTCGCGCGAGGTGTCATCGGGCATTCGCGCTTACCCGCGCGGGTAAACTCGTGGAAGAGTCCCGAAGCCTCCGACGTATTGACCTTCATTCTGATACTGACGAGCTTCGACCACGCAATAGCGGCAAACGAATTTTGATTTATACTTGCGTTTTTACCGGGTTTTATCTCGATTTTGTCAAGAATTGTTTGCAAGATTTCCTCATAAGGCTCTCTGTCATCACACGTCAGGCATGCGGTGGGTATCTCACGGAGAATGAACGAAAAGTCGCATTCGGGAGAATCGAGAACGAGATTTACAAGCATATCGGAAACGCGCTGCGCGCCGTGGCGGTGGATGAGCCACGCGGTTTCCTTTGAGAGGAAGCGCTCGTTATCTATCTGTTTTTTGTAGAACGTCGCCATACCTGAGGTATATGCATAGGATGCGGCGCGGAAAAGCGCGCTCGCCATAGTCGGCGTATGAGTTCTACCCTCGCCCGCGATATGCAATACAAGCTCTTTCGCAACGTAGGAGTAGCCCTCAGCCTCGAGCAGCTCCTCGAGCGCCGAAATAACGTCGGGATTGGCTATGCGATAGCTCTTATCCTTGGAATTGTAGCTGAGCAGAGATGAAAGACTTCTCGTAACAAGAGCGAACTCAAGCGAGCTGAAATCCCAGCCCCGTGTTAAATAAACGCGCTCTATCTCTCCCTCGGTCAAGCGGACCGCGCCATAGGTGAGAAGCGCGAGCAGGCGAAGAGTGAAATCTTTGCCAACGCGGCACGCAACTCGCTCTATAAGCTCGCGCGCCATACCCTCTGCCGTATCGGGCAGGCTCTTCACCACGGATATCTGATAGCGGTTTATATTATCCATTCCGTCGCCCATCTCACGTATTGCCGAAAAATCGGCAGAGTCGAGCATAAGCATACGGTCGATAGCAAGCTTCAGGTAGAACGGTGAGGTCGCCTGCTCCTTTTCGGCTATTGCCGAGATGACCGAGTCATCCAGCTCCTTATGCTTCTGACGAAGCAGCATTTTTATAAGTGGTATCTGATCCTCCTCCGATACCGTGTTCAAAACGTAAGTGCGTGAGAAGTCAAACCACGGCGTGAGCATAACCGCCTCCTCGTCGGCAGAATACGCCACCGTAAACTCAAGGTTTTTTACGTAGCTCTCCTCTTTTCCGAAATAGTCGAGGTCACCTGCGGCAAAATGCCTGTCAAGAATTCGCACGGATAGGGTGTTCTGAAGCTCGTACGAGCAGTTATCTATAAAGCTTGCGACCGTCACGGGCGCCTGCTCGGTAAGCGCGAGAATGCGGTATATCACCTCATCGTCAAGGTACTCCTCGCCAAAGTCGCACTCCATATGCTCCTCGCCCGTGACCTCCTCGAGCATATACGCGAGAAGCTTGAAGTAATCTGCCTCGCAGGTCGAATACTTATCAAGTCCGAGCACGAAGGGCAAAAGAGCAAATTCTCCGCTCTGCTCCGCCTCGCTGTAGCTATGCGCTAAAAACGCGCTCTTACCAACGCCCGAGTCGCCCTTAATAAAGCTCATATATGCCCTCTCGCTCGAAAGCATACCGTTGAGCATACTGTGCGGCGCTCTCTCTGCGGGGTGATAATTTTTCGCAAGCTCCGCGTAATAGCGGCGCGCATTAAGCATAGCGCGCTTTTGCCAGGGCAGACTCTCCTCTGCCTCGATATCCGTGAGAAATGCGCCCGAGAGGTCGGCTATAACGCTTTCAAGGAAGCCGTCGAGACCGACTATCCTACCGCTCGCCTCGTCATACCTTGCGGTATATTCTCTTATCGCATCGGGATACGCTCTGCGTATACGCGCCTTCAGCGCCTCGGTCTTCTCTCGGTGCAGCTCGCTCTCGGCGAGATAATCGCGCCGTACCTCATCGCTCATACCCGCGGTGTCAAGCTCGCGGAAATAGAAGAACACGCGCCCGGAATTTTCACGCGAGAGCAAAGTTCCGTACTCTATCTCAAGCTCGGTGACGGACATATCCCCCGAGATCTCAGCCCCCTTTGCGAGAGCCGCGTCGCGGACGAGTCCGCCCTCGGGTATCCAGCCGTATCGCTCGCCGACGAGCACTATCATATAAGGTCGGCAATCGTCGATCTCGTCGAGGCAGACCTCAAGCACACGGCGGCAGCCCTCTTCACTGTCAAGAGAGGTGGTGTTAACTCCCCAGCGTAAGTCCCCGAAGTAGACCTCCTCACCGTAGGGCGAAAGTTTTTCATTTATATTCAGCGCGGCAAAGTTATGCAATGCGTCGCGCTCATATTGCATATCCTTGAAGGTGGATGATACAAAAACGTGCTTCATATTTACTCCTTCGATCTTCTAATCACTTAATACGTTTCCATTGAGGCGGGATAATATTTTATCACTTAATGCCGATTGCTTTCACATTGGCTCTTGTAATACTCAAACCTGCTAACGAGATATCTGCCAACCTCAGCCATGAACTTCAGGCTATCAGGACGGAGCGGCGCGGGAACATCCTTGAAAAATCCCGATGCCTCGTAGTTTAAATTTCCCTTGTAGCCTATATCCGCAAGAGCCTTCATAACGCTTTCCCAATCCACTTTGCCGAAGTACGGTAATGTATGCGAGTCTGCATCGCCGCAGTTATCGTGAACGTGCGTGCATCCATTGACAAGCCTATCTCCAATCTCACGTATTGCCGTAGCGGGATCAACCTCCTCGAGCAGGCAGTGACCCACGTCAAAGCAGACGGTAAAGGCGGGATCGTTCAAGGTATCGTAAAGCCTATTGAGTCGCTCGGGGCTTGACGTAACCGACGTTCTGCCGATATTCTCGATAGCTATCTTTATGCCGATACGGCGCGCGTGCGGAATAAGTCTGCGGTAGAAATCGAGATTATATTCGAAGAGGATATCCGCATTGTTACCCTCGTCATACTTAAGATGAGTACAGGGATGGACAACTATCATAGGCGCTCCGAGATACGCGGCATTCTCCATAGCGCGGACGATCTCGCCAAATCTTTTCTCGGTTTCTGCCGCATCGGGATAGCTTGACGGGAAAGGCGCGTGCGCCTGGCAAACCGTAACTCCCCTCTCGCCTGCGTACTCCTTCAAGTCAAGGTAAAACTCCTTACCGTGAGCATCGCTGCAGTATTCGGCAACGTCGTTATTGAAATCCATTCCCGAAAAACCCGCCTCCCCAAAAATATCGAAGGTCTTTTTTATTCCGAAAATATTATGTATCCTTATCATATTTGAAGAAATATACATAACGTACCCCCATTCAATAAAATCCGCGCGGCAAGACAATCCGCCGATAAGCCTCGCGAATTATTTTTATTTTATAATATTATACAATAAAAAAAGCGATAGCTCAATACCTTCCCGTAAAAAACTATCGCCTTTTATCAAATTAAAAATCTTATATCTCCAAAAACATCATACCGTCAATATACTTCTCCGTGAAGATTGGGTTTGACGTCAGGTCGAGAGTTTTCGCGCTTTTCGCGATTAGCTCGGCGCGCTTTTTCATATCCCCGTTAAGGAGCATCATTGCCGCGCCCGAGAGAGCCGCGTTGCCGACGGTTTTCGATACCGCGGCAAGCTTCTTCGGCAAAAGTCCTATCCTCGCGGCATTCGCAAAGCTTAAGTAGTTACCGAAGCCGCCCGCTACAAAGAGCTTCGGAACGTCAGCCGCCGTGAGCTCTCCGCTATCAAGCAGCGAGATGAGCCCTGCGCATATCGCGCTCTTCGCAAGCTGAAGCATACGGATATCCTTCGGGGTAAGAGTGACGGGCGCGAGAACGGTATATTCATCGTCCTCGAGGTATCCGCTCTCGTCTATGATCTCAAGCTCGAGCATTGCGGCTACCGCATCAACAAGGCCGCTGCCGCAGATACCGAGAGGCGGGACGTTTCCTATAACGTGAGCCGCGAGGCTACCCCCGATAGGGCTCACTCTGTCAATCGCGCCGACACCGCCGCGCATACCGCACGAAATACCGACACCCTCAAAGGCAGGACCTGCCGCCGTGGAGCAGACGGTAAGACTCTCGCCGTGCCAAAGCGCCATCTCTCCGTTCGTGCCTATATCGCAAAGCATAGCGGTATCCTTTTCGCAAAGCTCGGTCGCGAGGATAGCGCAAACTGTATCCGCTCCGACGAATGCGGATATGCAGGGTGCGAGGTATATTTCTGTTTTTGCTTCAAGATTCCTTATGCCGAGCGCATCTGCATAAAGAGTTTCACCAAAGAGTCTTTTTGCGGCAAACGGTGCGCGTGAGTGGGGCTCGACAGACTCACAGCAAAGGAGCGAGAGCATAACCGTGTTGCCCGTTATAACTACACCGTCAATGTCACCAATGTTAATTTTCGCATCTATCGCAAGCTCCGAAATCATTCCGTCGAGCGCGCGTCTTACCGACTCGGCAAGCTTCACGTCACTTCCGCCGAGCGCCGCTTCTATCCTCGATATAACGTCAGCTCCGAACTCGCCCTGCGGATTGATAGCCGCCGAGGTGGAAAGAAGACGCCCCGAGGCGTCATAGAGCTTTGCCGCGAGAGTCGTCGTGCCTATATCTATCGCCGCGCCGTATTTTGAGAAGCTCGGCTTAAGCTCTATCGCGGGTAAAGCTCCGTCCGTCGCTATCTGCGCGCCGCCGCTCTCACCTATGCTCCGCACGACACAGTCCCCTAGAGGATAGGTAAGGCAGGAAAGGCGCACGCCGAGCGAGATCTCACTCTCGGATAGGTGCTCGCGCTCGGTATCCGTGAGAGGTGACTTCTCACCCTCTATTATATATTTGCATTTTCCGCATTTGCCGTGACCGCCGCAAGGACGCTCACCGCCTATTATCTCCGCGATAGTTTTATCACGGGTGGCAGGTATTACCCTGCCAAGAAAGGTTATATTTATATCTTTCATACTTCTTTACCAAAGAAAAGCACAGCACCGAAGCAGGTCACCGTATCATTTCCGTTTATTTATTTCATTCCCGCTGGGCGAGCTTTTTATCCATGCACTATTCCGCAGGGTACGCTATCCCCGACAAATTCGTCAGCTCTCGGGAAGCCTATTATACGCTTGCCCGACTCTGCCGCCGCGCGGAATATCTTATCCATATCGTTAAGATGCGGCTGCGACATATTGAAGGCGTACATCTCGGGTATCTCGCAAAGCGACTCTATATAGTGGTCGCCTCTGCCGCAAAAATGCATGCATCCTCCCCCGAAGTGACGTAAAAGCTCAATGTCATACGGCTTGCTGAACTCCTCGTAGAACTCACGCGAGAGATTCATTGCCGAGTCAAGGCGTATCATAAGCGTGCCGCGGTGTAGCACTCCCCAGTGGAGCGATAGCCCATCTCTTTTCGGTATTATGGAATACCACCGCTCAAGAAACGCGCGATAGGTATCGGTGAATAACCCGAGCGCACTGTGAACGAAGTCGGGATCATCATACATCTCGTAGAACATCTCGCTTCCCCAAAGCAGCTCCGCTATATCAAGTGGTCCCTGCACGTCGGGGTGATAAACCTGCACGTATTTGTTAATTTTGGGGTATTTTGTAAACAGTTCTCTACATAATTCGCCAAATCTAAGCACGTCACCGCCAAAACCGCCTTCAAGGCTCGGCATACCGCGGTCGAGAATTTCGCGTATTTTATCACTGTCACCAAACGGTCTTGTGGTCGGAAGAGTGTTATTCTCCCGCGGCATCATAAACACCTCGGCGCCAAAGAGCGAGGTCATAATTCCCGTTCCGTAATTTGCGCGAATGCCGAGAGCCTGACCTCTCGAGGCGAGCTTTTTCGAAAGCGCGGTCAGCTCCGAGGCGAGCATCAGGTCCATATCCCCTATCGCATCGTTTATATTAATGTTACGTAGCTTGACTCCGGGCTCGCTGACTCGTATCCTCACGGGACGGAAAACTCTCTCGCGGCATTCTCCCGCAAAAAAGTCCTCCCACTGACGGATATAGTCATCCTCGACCTCGGGGTCTATCCTTCTTTCAATATCCCGAAGCAGTGATAATGTATAATCCGATAATTTCAATTTTATTCCTCGCGATTATACAGTCTTGTTATAAAATTCATCCGATGCCGCAAAGAATGCGTCTATATTCTCCCACGGGGTGAGGGGTGGGATATCACACCCCGAGGACAAAAGGAAGTTCGGATATTTCGCGCATTTCTCAAGAAGAGCGAGAGTTTTCTCTCTTACGCTCTCGGGAGTGCCGAGTCGCAGAACGCCCGCGGGGTCGATATTTCCCATAACGAGAGTATCCTCGGGTACTTTTGCTATTATATCACTCTCCATATCAACGGCATTGCCGAAGTGGTATGCGGCGCATCCCGTAGTGAGTATCGAGTCGAGCATTTTCGGCACGTTATCACCGCAATTGTGATATATCACGATGAAGCCGTCATCCTGCACGGCCTCGACGATCTTCTTTATATAAGGAGAGGAGAACTCTTCCTCAAGCGAGGGAGAGAGCAGTCCGGCAACCGGCTCTGCCATAACGATACCGTCAGCTCCCGCCGCCTTATACGCCTTTGCGTATTCGGTAAGGAAGGCAGTGACCTTTTCTAACACGGTATGCACCATATCGGGGTCATCATAGCAATCCATCATTATCTCGGATACGTCAAGAAGTCTTGCCGCAAGCGAGAACGGACCTATCATACCCGCAAGAATGGGTCTGTCGGTAACAGCCGCCGCTGCCTCGCGTATCGCATCTATATAGAGCTTTGTTCTTCCCGAGCCGACGGGAGGAACAGCAAGCGCCTCTGCCTCGTTCATATCGTTTATAATTCTTCCCTTCACCGTCGGTACCTCGTCGTCGGAAACGATAACCCGAGCTCCGAAGCACTCCGCCTCAACGGAAAGGTCCATAAAGCTGACCGTTGCCGCGGCATCTATGCGCTCTGCTACGGCAAGCATACCCTTCGCCTGAAGGGAACTGTCCGAAATAAGCTCGCGCACGGTAATACCGAGTAGGCTGACGCATGGAAAAGATAACACGGGTAAAGGCTTTTTTTCATCCGCACCCTTTAAACGATCTATCCATTCCTTCATATTATATTTCATATCAAATCTCCAAAATCAATAGCCGCCAAGCTTATGAGCAAGCTTTGCGATCTCGGTCATATTTTCGAAAGAAACCGAATTCGGTATAGAGTGGTCGGACGCGAATACGTATCCGCCGCCCTCCTTCATTACGGGAATAATGCGCTCCATCTCCGCTTTTACAAGCTCGATATCATCCCAAAGCTGCGCATTGATTCCGCCGTGGAAGGCGAGCTTATCTCCGTAGAGGTTTTTAAGCTTTGCGGGATCCATTCCCGCCTTTACCTCCAGGGGATTGAGCATCTCAAGTCCGATATCAACAACGTCGGGAAGAAGAGGCTCGATATATCCGCATGAATGCATCTCGGTAACGAGTCCTCGCTCGTGAGCCCAGTCTATCGCCTTTTTGTGATATGGCTTAAGCATCGTTCTGTAGAGCTCGGGAGAGAAGAATGGCGAACCCTTATATCCCATATCGTCGTACCAGAATATGCCGTCGAACTCATATCCCGCGTCAAGTATCTTCTCGGCAAGCTTCAGCGAGGTCGTAAGATATGTATCGAAAATATCCGTTACCCACTCGGGCTCCTCATACATACCGATAAGCATATTTTCCGTTCCCGTAAGACGCGTATGCGCTACGTCAAATCCGAACCAGAGTCCGAGCTGAAGGAATCTTCCCTCGGCGCGCCACCTCGGGTAATTTCGCTCAAGATATTTCCAGTTTATACGGTCGTCGTAGTCTTTAAGCATCGCAGCCTTTGCCTCTTCCCACTTATCCGAGGTGTCGTAATAGAAATCAAGCACCTCCGGCGTGGAATCAAGCTCGCGGAACACCTTCTGCGTAGCTCCCCAACAGGTCGTCTCTATTCTGTATCTTTCGTTTTCCTCGAGCACCCTTCTTTCGTATCTCGGGGAGTTATCCGGCATTACCTTTATCCAGCGGTCAAACCCAAAATGATCCTCCCACGGAGTACCCTCGGGCAACCCCTCCGCCTTCCATCTTTTTATCGTTCCCGCCCAAGCGGTGTCAAGCATCGGAATCCTGTCTACGGGTTCTCTTTTATATGTTCTCAGTATTCTTTCTCTCTCTGTAAGCTTTATCATAATTCTCTCCACTTAATTATATTTTTATCTTTTTTATTTCTTCTGCGTAATACTACACGAGCTCAAACTTTGTTTCAAATTAAACACTATAAAATACACAAAAATGTAATTATTTCTATTGCTATATTACGGCTTACAATACTTCGCAATGCTCTCGCATCACTTCCCACACATCTTGGGTGCCTCGTTCTGAAAATGTGAGTTCCACTGAGTCGCCCATTCTATCGCGGGGCAACGGTCAACCTCCTTGCCCGAAAGATATCTCCTGAAGCGTTCCGATGCAGTCATATACGTTAACCCAGCTCAGCGCAAAATTTAACTGCCGCGTCAGCCGCGCTTGCCGCATCGACGGTATAGCAGTCCGCGCCGATCTTATCGCAATACTCCTGCGAAACGGGAGCGCCGCCTATCATAATTTTAACCTTATCTCTGATACCGCGCTCAACGGCGAGCTTAACGACCTCATCCATAGCGCACATAGTGGTGGTAAGGAGCGCGGAGCAGCAGATGACCTGACAGCCCTCCTCGATAGCGGTATTTATGAAGGCCTCGGGAGCAACGTCCGTTCCGAGGTCAACGACCTCAAGTCCCTTACCCTCCATCATCATCTTAACAAGGTTCTTACCTATATCGTGAAGGTCACCCGCAACGGTACCGATGCAGACCTTTCCCTTAGCGACAACGCCGCTTTCAGCAAGATAGGGCTTGAGCACCTGCGCTCCCATATTCATAGCTCTTGCCGCAACAAGGACCTCGGGAACGTACACCTCGTTATTCTTGAATTTCTCTCCGATAACGCTCATTCCGGCAAGAAGTCCCTCGTTGAGTATATCTTCGGGATTTGCGCCCTCAGCGATCGCCTGAGTAACGAGCTCCTTAACTACCTTTGCCTTACCCTTCTGCAAATTCTCCGAAATTTCGCTTAATACTACCATAATTCTTTCTCCTTTAGTCATAGCTTTATTTTTATTATTTTTTTGTTTATCCGTTTTTTGCTCTTGCGACTGCCTGTACTTTCCCGGTGTCATTCCAACCGCGCGAGAGAAAACCTCGTAAAAGGTATTCATATCGCGAAATCCGCACGAGCGCGCTATATCCTCGACGTTCATATCGGTCTTTAAAAGCATCTCGCATACGCGCTTGACTCTCAAGCTGCGAAGATAAGCGGGGAAGGACGTGCCCGTCGCTTTTTTAAACAATCTGCTCAGACGCGACTCGCTGACGTAGAGCTCCTCGGCTACATAACCCATAGTAAACGCAGAGTCGGTATATCTCTCGTTTATAAGCTTAATAGCGGAAGCGGCAATTCCCCACTCTCCCGCAGTGATCGAGAAGCTGTTTTTTATTGCAAGATCAATATACCTTGCGATGTTGATAAAGAGTGCGGCAAGGTACGAGCGTATGAGCTCCTGCCAGCCGTGCTTACGCTCGAGCGACTCACTCTCGATATAGTCGTACAGAAGATAAACTCTATCAAGCATATAAGAATTGAGCGTTGCATATGCAATAATGCCCGTGCCGCCGAATACACCGTAGCAGTAATTCGGGCTCTCCCTATCCGCGTTCTCACCAAAAAAACAATCTCCGACGTCAAACTCGAGCTGCCTTACCGAAAGCTCCCCATCGGCATCGTTTAAAAAATATCCGTGCGGTACATCAGGTGGGATTATGCAAATATCCCCGACAGAACAGGGTATCTCCTGGTCGAGCACTCTGTGTATCCCCTCTCCCGAGGTGACAAGGCAGACCTTGAAGCGATCGCTCATCTTCAGACTCGATAGCTCCGTCCTCGTGTCATATATCTTTTCGCAGGAGAAAACTGCGCATTTTATATCCACGTCGGGACTCTGACCGCCGTACATACCGTCAAAGCTCATAACAGAAACTCCTCCTATTTTACTTTATAATGCAATTATACCACCTATTTTTCGCTTTGTAAATGCGGTTTTAATGTTTTTTACTCTTCGCCGTGCAAAAAAACCGTATAAAAATCAGAGGTCGGCTCAAGCTTCAAAAACTCAAGCCAACCTCAGTCGTATCTACAAAAAAGATCACTCTGCCCTTTCCACGATTATATTCACCTCAAAAGCAACGCTTTCGCCCGCCTTCACCGTCTTATACTCAAAGCTTCCGTCAAGCTCGGTGCATATAAGCACGCCTTTGAAATTGCTCATAATTTATCTCTTTTCATAACGGCGCCGTTTTTTATATACCGACACGGTATTATCCGATAAAGCCTTCGTTTAGCGCGGCGGTCGGAACGCCAATCACCGTACCTTCACAAGCGCTACGTGAGGGCGGAGCTTATCGGACCGTCAGAATACTTTTTGATTATATGATATCCGAGAGCGTGATATCTGAGGCAACCAAGCTTAAAGTCGGGAGAGGTCAGATTAAACTCATTCAAAACGTTCCAAAAATCAACGTATGGCGCAATCTTCGGAACAACGTGCTCAAGATATCTCTCAAAATATTTCAGATTGTCAAGGCTTGTGAAACCGCCCTTTTTCTCAAACCAGAGAGGTACGGTAAAATGCACCATCATCGCAAACACACGTATGCCGTAAAATTATTTATACTCAATTTCCAAGCCCGCAAATGCGTCTTGGTTTTTTGATACAACAGGTGTTATTTCGGTCTTGCCGTCGCTGCCGAAGATATTGGAAACAACGATCGAATCGGGCAAATAAAGCGGATTTACACTATCGGTAAGAGCTGCCTCGGAAGCGTTTTTAATATTGAATATATAGAGTGTATTGCTTTCTGCCAAAAGACCGTCTATAAGTACATTTCTCACCATATAGTTAGGCAATCCCGCATCGTGCTTTACCCAATTTCCCGCAAAAACGGATTTGATCGCGCTTCCTGCGACGCAGTTTTTGATAACAACGTCACCGTCGAAAATACTGTTGTAATCGTTTCTCAGCATTACAAACGGATCGCCCGAAAGTCTGGTAACGTTTTCTATATACAGCTGACCGCCGCCGATAACCAGAATTCCAAAACCGAAGGTTGAGTTTGTCAAGGTTGCATTGTATAGACCCTTATGGGCATCGAATCTATCGAGGTAGCTCTCCGTAACTACCATATTGCGACAGTAATTGGAGCTCATAACGCCGTGATACATATCTCGGTTTGTAATAAGTTCACCGGTCGACTCGTTCTCATACTGAACGAGTCCCGACATCGTAAGACCGATACAGGAATTCGCGGTTATCGCGTAGCTTCCCATCTCGTTTCTTGCTTCTTTGCCGTTACTTATCTGCCAAAAGCTATACGCCTGATGCCCCTCTACTACCGAATCGATAAACCTTGTGTTATAGCATTCATTAAAGTTGAATGTGCCCCTGTAAGGAACTCCATAGGATTTATCATCGCCCCAGAAATCAATATTACCGTCGCCGTTTCTGTCGATTCTGACAGTCATATCCTCCCCTTCCACAATGTAATTTATATCGTGGAGGGTGGTGTTCGATCTGGATACGTGGATTCCGCGGTTGAAATAGCAATAATTGTTTTCGTACGAAGGATCGCTCGCTTTGGGATTCGGCGCAATCGTTTTTACCGTTCCGTTACCTATGAATATAGGTCTATCGGATATGGAGTAACGGACAATAGACGTCACCGCGTCATAATTATAAGTTATCGGTGTTGAAGGATCAACGTTTCCGTTCTCATCAACGAGGATATATTCGCGTATAGTATCACCGCTGTTTGCGTTTGTTCCGTAGCGTATATAAATCCTCTGATTTTCGTCGGAATTTTCTATTTTAAGCATACACGGAGAATCAAAAGTCAATCCTACGTTAGTCTGTCCCTTCGAAAGTGTCATTCCCGACGGAACAGTGACTTTCTTTCCGTTGATCGAAGAGGATGAGGTGACTTTAAACACCCATACGCTTCGCGCCTGCGTATCATTCCAATCTATGGATGAATCATCAAAAACTATGGTAGCGCCATTCCAATCGGTGTCGGTTTGGACAATTATGGACTCGCTTATTTTGCCTATACGGTATGTCTTTCCCGCTTCTGCAATAACCCTATGTCCCCATAGGTTAGCATATTCGTGCGTCAATCTTATAGCCTCGGAATCATCGGTTATTCCATCGCCGACAGCTCCAAAATCAGCATAGCATATATTTCTGACATCACAGGTTTTAACAGTTCCTACGTTCATAACGATCTTTTTACCGTTGGCATCTGCTCCTTCAAATATTTCTGACAAAAACAATTCTACGCAAGAAGCGTATTTGTTAGGAAATTCGGTTTCCACGGCAAGATTTCCGTTCTCTTTAACGTAAACGCTGAAGCCTCCGTCATCACTTTCGAGAGAACCGATGGGTACTATTTCAAAAGATATCGCAAGAGTATCGGGCGCAAGCTGAGATTTGTCTATAATCTCAAGATACTTACCTGTCTTTTGGTATATAGCATCCTGCGCCGTTTTCGTTACCGAAGAGGTATAATAATTTTTGGTGTCGGTAACGATCACGTAATCTTCAACGGAATTGCCGGCTATAATAAAGTTTTCAACTTGAAATTCGGTCTGCGCGGCGTTGATGCTCTCCGTCATTTTTAAATTGTTAATAACGTTTTGCGTGTCATCTATGCCGAACACGCGCTCTTCAAGCGCGCCTATTGCTTTGCCGAGAGCGGCATCCGAGCCGCCAACCACTACAATTTTAGAGCCGATTATCTCAATTATATAACCTTCATATCCCAAGGAATGAGCATTCTTAACGTAACGCGCGCCTCTGGTTGTTACTCCGCCGACAAGAATTTCTATCGGTTTCTGTGTGCCGGATTGCTCACCTACAACAGCTACGGAGCCACCCTTCAGGCAATCGTTTATCTTATTCGCCAGCTGCGCCAGCGAATATCTGTTAGAACCTCCCATATTGTTGCTCGTTACAAATTGGAAAGTAGGCGCACCGTTATCTACAAGAACCAAGGTTCCGTCATATTCAAGCTCTACCTCGCTTTTGCAATTATCGCACTTGCCGTCGAGATCGGAATCCTTGTGCTCAACGCACGGCTCTTCATCACCGTCAACGGCTTCGCCGCATACGTCGCAGACATCATCATTATCTTTGTCCGTGTGATCGTCGCACTCGCCGTCACCGTTCCCCTGCGCGCCCTGATTCCCGCTGATAAAATCAAGGCAGGACACCAAACTAACAGAGAGCAGCATCACGAGTATGAGTAAAACCGATTTTACTTTCATAATTTAACACTCCTTACATAAATAACGAATTTTAATTTTTACTGTAACGTCATTCTGACAGTGTCTGTATAATTTATCTCTATAAGTATGATTATAGCATACATAACTCGTACTGTCAATCCCGATTCGGGGCTGTCGCATTTAGGCAGAACCAAACAAAAAACGGTAGAGATATTGTTTTACACAGTACCTCTACCGTACTTTTTTGCGAGTTTAAAGGAATCAAGGTTGAAATTCTTTGAATTTCTTCCGTTTCATTGTAGTTTTTTGTTTTATCCTCGTTTCCTTGCTCGGCGTACCTATGTACGCCTCTCGCTCGTCAGCCGAGGATTTCTTCTCTAAATCCGTTCGCCCCAAGAGGCTGTCGCCTCCCGTCAGAACCAAACAAAAAACGGCAGCAGCACTCTCAAAAAAACACAGCGCCTCTGCCGTACTTTTATATTAATCCAAGAAATTAAGGTTGAAAACCTATGGTTTTCTTCATTTTTGATTGGAGTTTTTTATTTTCTTTCAAACGGTTACGGTTTTCTCAACCAATCCCTGTTTTATAGTTACTTTATTACCGTATATGACTATTTGGGGCGACGTCTCCTCATTTCCGTCAGTTGTAAAATAGAATGCGGAAGCAAAGATGTATTCACCCTTTTCAAGCGCGCCGGTCCTATACGCGGGATAAAAAGCCTGAGGACTTAAAAGATGCATTCCGGGTTGCGCGGAATTGACGAAATACTTTATATCACAGCTCGCCACCGTTTCAATTTTACTTATAAAATTATTATAAACAAACGTGTTTCCTTTAATCTTATAATTATCGTCGCGGACACCAATGCTGAATCCGCCCTCATAAACCTTATACGGCTGCGAAAGAACGACCTTATGCACTCTCGCGTGCCAACCGTTCTCAAGAGGAATAAGCCAGGTTTTAATATACGTATCACTGTCGTTTGAAAAAGGAATATGCTTTGATATAAGCACGCCGTCAGTAATAATGCTTTCAAGAATCCTTCTTCTATGAGATGCCATCGTCCCGTCGGGTGAATATAAAGATATCATATTGTCGGACGAAACAAGATCGGCTGTTGATAACGCAAATCCCGACCGAGAGTTATATACGAACTTCGAATACGCGCCCGCCATATCATTGAAGCGGTGACCGAAGAAGTCATTTTGATAATAATGAAGAGCGTTATTATAAAGAGTAGCGCCGTTTTTGCTATTATCGCCTGCAATTACTGTTTGAAGCTCGTTTAATGGATTTCTTAAACTGTATACCTTATTCTCAATCGGTAAAGGCGTGAGCTCTGCTTTCCAAAGCGGATGCTCATCAGCTGCAAGAAAGCATAAAAAGCCCTCCGTATAACAGCTTATAGCACCGTCAGAAGCGTATCCCTCCGCAAATCCCGGCGAAGAATACAAATATCCGACGGGAAAGCATCCGTCCTCGGTCGGGATACTGTTTTTGTAAAAATAGTCAATGCTTTTAATTACGACGTTTTTACACATTCCCGCGTCAACGTCGCATCCCGTAATTACCGCAAGCGCAAAGGGCGCGACAGCGGCAAAGCGATAACCGATAGATCTGCCGTATGCAGCCATTCCGCCGTCGGAGTCAAAATAATGGATGAAATACTTGAGATATTCCTCGCTTCTTTTTCTGTAGATCTTGCTTTTTTCGGCATAATCGGGACTGCTTTTATCAGCGATCAGTATCCACAGAAGCGTATAGGTATGATGCGCCCAAGCTTCATAGTAGTCAAACCGACCAAGCTCGCCATCGCTGTACCAACCGTTGCCGTAGTAAAGAGTTTCGAGAAAATCATATCCACCCCGAACGTCATCATCGACCTCCGAGCAATCGTATCCGAGCTGCTTTAATATCTCAATACAGTATATCGGATACCAGTAATGGTTGTTTTGCCACGAGTTCTTAATAGCATAGAAGGACCACTTCTTTATCCAATCGGCAATAGTATTCTGCTGATCCTTTGTAAGAACGTCCCACAGCGCCTCTTTTGCGAAGAAGACCGCCACAAGATATGCGGCAATTTCGGTAATTGATTGATTTGCAAACGTATATTCCGTTTCTTTTGTCACGTTTCGGTCAAAGCGCTTCGGCGAATCGGGTGAAGTTCCCTCCAGCATTATCATATTTACAAAATCCACGGCTGTAATTTCTTTTCCATCAAGAAAAACCTTCAGATCTCCCTCCTTTAAAAAAGGCGCGATACCCCACATAGGGCGAAAAATTTCCTCGATTTTTGTACATTCATAACTCACTTTATCACTGATAACATACTGATAATTATCATCATACCGTTTTGCCATTCTGTTCAAAAGTGATCTGTAAGTTTCTTTTGCTCTGTCATACAGTATTTTTCTTAAATTCATATAATCATCCTTTCTCAGGCGGATAGCATATAACGGCTTTTGCGCCTTTGATCGTAAATTCGGTCATTGAAGGTATAAAGAATCTATCCCCCCGCTTTAGCTTAAAGCTTTCACTGTTACAAATCAATTCGCCCCCGTTTTTTATAGCTACAACAGTAACGAAGGCTTCATTTTTGGCGGTGTAATCAACATCTTCAACAAGTTCAAGCGCAAAGCAAGGCGTGTCATCATAGCTTATGAGCCGTAAAGCTCCGCTCGGCTCTGTCGAGCCTTTTAAGAAGAATAATTTTTTAATTTCATCGAACGATCTTGAGGTGTAATCAAAGCAATCCAACATTGCTTCCTCTCCCGCGCCGCAATGAATCTGTAAAGGTGTCATATGCTCGCCCGCCACGGTAATCTTTTCCGCTCTCATAGTGTAGTCGGTCGGCTCCTGGATCTCAAGAAGAAAGCAACCTTCCCCTATCGCGTGAGGCATACCGCCTTTTACCAGAATAACGTCTCCCGCGTTTACCTCAAAACGGTGCATGGCATTAAGCATTCCGTCGATATCCTGCCTATCAAAAAGCTCTTTCCATACCTCTTTTGTAACGTATTCCTTAAATCCAAGATAAACGCAGGCGTTGTTATCTCTTTTACCGAGAATGTACCAGCATTCGGTTTTCCCGTATTCCGAATCAAATATCTTCTTTGCGTATTTCTTCGTCGGATGCACCTGAATCGAAAGCCTTTCGGCAGAATCAAGCAGCTTGATAAGAACTCCGCTTTCTCCTCTTCCCTGTCCGAAATCCTTTTTGTCAACAATTTCAGTGATCAGCTTTGTGCCAAAAGCGGTAGCAACTCTTGATATACCCTCGTCCTTAACGTAATCTTTGTTTTTTGCTTCGGTAAATGACGATATCCAATCCTCGGGGTAAAAATCGTCCCGCGAATCCCGATAACCAAGGAATTCCCGCAAAATCTTACCGCCCTTATACGTTCTCTTTGCGAAGGTCGGTATCTGCTTTATCGCGCCCTTAACTTCCATATTATTTATCCTTTTCGTATATTACGGAGTCGTTTGACCTCACGTCAACCGTGAACGTGTAATTCTTATATGTTATTTCCGCTTTTTCGTCTTTATCGGAATAATTGAAAATAAAGAATAAGTATTTATCATCGTTTTCACTTACTCTGACCGTAACGTTTCCGTTTACGTTAAGATCCGTTAGCTTAAATTCGTTAACAAGAAGTTTTGCAAATGAAGCAGCGGTGATACCGATGTTTTTAGCATATCCGTACCATAGATACGTATTAACGGTAATAACTGTTCCCTTGCCGTATTTTACACGGCTCACAGCACATTTACCGTCATCAAAACTACCGCACGGCTCACCGTTTGTTATATTAACTAAATCTCTTGCATAGTATCCGTTGAAGCTCTGATCGGCGTATGTAAAATCAAGACACTCATAATCTGTATCAATATAATCGACACCGCAAAGCTCATTCATTTCTCCGCCCGGCAGATCGCGGTTTACAAGCGATTCATCATTCGTTACTCCGAATCTTCCGTCTATTATAAGAACTCCGCCACCTTTGACGTATTCCGTCAGAATTTCAGCCCGATGCCCGTCGATAATAAGCTGATTGCTCAGAATTACCGCACCGTAATCGTTTACTTCGCAAAGCGTAATTATATCGGCTTTTACGTTAATGTCAAACAAAGCCTTATAAGCTCCGTAAAGAGATGAGGTATACAGAGCTTCGTCAAGACCGTAGGACCTTGCAAAAATACGCTGAAAATCATCGCATAACGGGTCGAACAATATGCCGATATTACCTCTTACAGGAGTCAGAGGACCGTATTTTTTAAACGTAAACGAAAGCTCCCTTGCAAGCTCGTAACGCTCTGTCGGTCTGTCCTTATAATCAACAAGTCCTCGTCCCATCGTTTGAAGCCCCTTGTTAAACGGACGCCACATCCAGTATATCAGCCCCTTTGCGCCCGCGCAGTAGCTTTCATAGCACCATCTTTTCAGCTCGTGCAAACGAACGCAGGTAGTTGGATTATGCAACGCCTGAATATGAGTCTGCATTTCGGAGATATAAAAGCCTTGGCGCTTTGATGCTGCAAAAAATCCGTCAAAAACCTCGTGACGCAATGCGTTTCCCATCGTCCCTTTGATCTGCTTTGGATAAAATGACATTCCTATCTCGTCTGCAATTTCTTTCAGCCCGAAATCATCCTGCGGACGCTCGTAAGAGCAGCCGGGACTTACCATTGAATGTATATTATCGGCGATCAGAAAATGCTCCGTATCGACACGGCGGACAGCATCGCACCAATTCTTTAAGAATCTCCCTATTGCCGCCTTGCGAAAGGCTCCGAAATCGGCCTCGGGCATTATGCTCATCCATTTCCACCTCTCGTATTCTATCTGTGACCAATCGCTGTAAGTGCGCTCCCAGACCTCGTTGAGCTTTTCAATGCTTTTATATTTTTCCTTTAACCAAGCTCGGAACTCCGATACCGTGTATTTATCAAACGATCGAAACATCGTTTCATTAAATACGTCGTAAGCCATAAGTGCCGAAAAATCTTTATATGCGTCAGCTGTTTTTTCAAAATGCTCACATATAAGCTCGTTTACTTCGGGATCAAAATAGTTTAAAAAACCAAAGCTGCTTTGACCGAACTCGCGGTTGCCGTTCTTATCAACGGGATGATATGATTTTTTCATCATAAAATCGGGTATATATTCAAATACCGATAGCTGTCCGGCGAGCTCCATAATTACTTTTATGTCATACTTTTCCGCCAATCGCAAAATTTGCTTTCCCGTATTGAAAGGATACCCGTCCTTCTTCTCTTCCCACCAAAAAGCCGCAGGCCAAATAACAACTGTATCCATTCCGCACTCTTTCATTAATCCAAAATGTCTTTCGATATCACCTATTGTGTCATAGCGTGTGACTTTCAGCACGCTTCCGTATTTAAAAGAATTGTTTTTCAAGCTTTTAAACTCCTTTGGTATCATTACTCTAATAATATCACTACTTTACCGTTATTTCTTATGCTATTTTAATATTAAAGTTGACTTTTTTATGTTTTTTTGATAAAATCAATATATAAACAAAAGAAAGGCAAAATAATGTCCAAAATATTAAAATTTGATAAAGATCAACTTTGCGGTGCAAATATACATATACACAAAAAAATCGGAGACACAAGCTATATCGCTCATAGACACGATTATTATGAGATGATATTTTATCAGAATTGCGGCGGTATATGCGTGCTGAATGGGGAAGAACATAAAATTACGGAAAACTGTCTGTTTCTTTTAACTCCCAACGATTATCACCGTATTGATGCGCAAAATACCAATATATCCAAATCTACCGTTATATCCTTCTCGGAAAACGCTGTTGACGAAGAACTGATCGGTTCGCTTGCGTTTTGTCCAAGAGTTTGGCACGATCTTGATCAAAACAGCATCAATATGATAAATGCTCTTTGTTCGGGCTACTTTAGCAAAGAAAAAAGACGAGATCTACTTATGATACATCTGCTCAACGCGCTTCTCTGTCGAATCTTGGACGCGGGGGCAAAGTTAAAAATGACATCAGAGCATTTAAGTCCCACCGTCCTCCGAGCAATGACTTTGGTGCTTACAGATATTTCGGCAAACGTAACTCTTGGCAAGGTAGCAAACGAATGTAAAATGACACCTGCATACTTTTCATCGGTTTTCAGCAAAGAAATGGGAAAATCGTTTATAAAATGGCTTACTGAGGTTAGGATCGAGCATGCTAAGCGTTTTTTGGAAAACAGCGAATCAGATATACTTGAAATTTGTTACGAGTGCGGTTACAACACTCCGTCACAGTTTATAAAAATGTTCAAACGGGAAACAGGCATAACACCGTCGGGATATAGAAAAACGAAGATATCATCCAAAAATGCAAACAATTCTTGACTTTTATACACAAAAAAGCAGTTCTTTTCAGAACTGCTTTAATTTTACTTGTATAAAAAACACACGCTAATGCGCGATAAAATACAAAGACGTTGCTCGGCTCTGTCCGCTCGCGTTCGTGGGATTTTTTAATTCTCCGCTAAGAACATCATCCCTTGCGTGTACAGAATTTTTGACTATAGTTGATATATCACTGGTAATCAGACAAGCGCCTCAAACCAAACTCTAGAATTCTTATTTGATTGATTGTTCGGGCCGAAGCACTCGCTTCGTTCTTTTTTGTTAGTCTTTTCTTATAAAATATGGAAGTCTCTCGATAGGAGCACTTACAATAACGGTACGATTTCCCTCATATTCTTTGCCGTCGCAATAGATCCATTGCCCTCGGGGCAACACAACAGATCGCTGCTCTGCTCCTTTTTCCATAACCGGTGCCACCAAAATATTTGCCCCTAACATAAACTGATCCTTGATATTCTCATACCCACAGTGTGGAAATTCATATTCCATATGCCGCACAATCGGTTCTCCGGTTACGGCGGACTCCTGTACCAAGTTCACAATACAGCCGGAAAAGTGCTTGTGCAGTTTTGCCGCCTCAAGACACAGCTCTTGATGCTTTTCGTCAAGCATACGCCATGGTGCCCAAGAATACTGAATCATAGGGAACAACGCAGAGCACTGCGCCATACGGACAAACAGCTCCTGATCGCACTTGAAATCCGGAACGTAGTTAAACGACCATTCCCCACCGCCTACCATGTCGGGACAGATGAACGGATGACCGATAAGTCCCTGCACCAAAGCCGCTGGAAGAATGGAGGTAAGTCCGTGATTGTTCCAAGTGTGGTTTCGGTCCTGAAGTCGCTGAATGACCGCCTTTCCGCCTCCCTTGAAGGTATCCTTGTATTCGTGATATTCATATCTCGTTCCGAAGTCGTTCCACGCCAGATTCAGCTCGTCCGGAGCATATTTCGTCTGCGAGCCGTTGATGATGTTTTGGGGATTGTACATGTGTATATTGCCACCGTCAAACTTAAATCCATCCACACCGTATGCATCAATCAAATAACTGAGCTTTTTGTCTAAAAACTCTCTGTCATCCTCTTTACACATGTTAAGAATGGCGCTATATCCATTCCACCAATGAACGATGGCAACTTTGCCATCGTCGGTACGGAGAAAATAATTCTTATCTCCCGCACCGCCGGTAAGGTGTTTACGTTCAGTTGCAAGAGTAAAGTCCATTCCATCAGACGTAACCAGCGGAACAACCCAAAGCATGACCTTGAAGCCCATTTTGTGAAGCTCGTCAATCATCGCGCGCGGATTCGGGAATTTCACCCTGTCAAACTCCCAAAGACCGTAACGCCCATGCCAGCCCTCATCGATCATCAAAACCCCGGGCTCGTATCCGTTTTCAATCAATCCATGAGCATATCTGAGAACACCTTCCTGGCTTTGGTGATAATCAAGTTCCATCCAGGTGTTGTACTGTGCCGAGGTGAAAAATTTTTCGGGAGGAATCTTTCCCGAAAACGGGAAATGCTTCCGCGAAGCGCACAAATAAGCATCCCGCAAACACTCTCCGGCCTCACACACAAGGATTTGGTCTCGGGATGAGAGATGAATTTCGCCCTTTTCAATTCTGACTATCATAGGACTATCGCACCAAATATAACGTCCCTTGCTTGATAGGAAGAAAGGCATCGTTTGATTCGCTCCGCAGTTCATATCGTACTCAAACTTCGACTCTGCGCCAAACGGCTGCTGTTCCCCTGTCGAGGATGATGCGCCCCACCAGTATTCGTTTTCAAGCATTTTTACAGATATATTCATAACCCACTCTCCTATACAAAAACAAGAAGTACCGCAAACCAAGCAATGTTTTGAAGCTGTTTGAACCGACTATCCCGCTTCACACTTCCTATTTGTTATTTCTAAAACAAAATTATATCATAAATCGCAATATAAATCAAGCACCGTAACGAATAGCAATAGAGTACTCAAATAGTATTGTTTGATTTCCATTTACAACTTCTAAATACCAAATCTCACTTCCATCATAAGTAACGCCTATATCTTCCTTTTGCTCCTCGCTGAATTGCAAACCAAAATTATAATAAATTGTAAATGCTATATTTTCTCCATCCATAATAACGTCAAACTTAACAAAGAGTCCGGCAATAATTTTTGTTTTATCAAGCCTGTTGTCAAAAGTATAATTTTCAATATTTGCAAGAGTTTCTTCTTTGCCTAACACGACAACTTCGAAATTGCCTGTCATGCTTCCTGCCATCAATCGTGCCTGATTTAATAATTCTTCTTTATAGTCATTACCTATTATCGTTAAAGAACAATCCTTTTTATCTCCACATGCGCTACATACATATTTCTTTGTATAATCATGCTCGGTCGTTGCTTCTTCTTTATGATTGCAGCCAAGAACTACACATTCTCTTTCAGCACAAGTAGCATTCGTGTCATAGGTGTGTTCTTCATTTAATTGCTTTTCTTCTCTCTTGAACTCTTTACAATCGGTACATTGATACAAATCATATCCTTTTTCTGCGCACGTTGAATCTTCACTTGATATAAGTTTATAATCATGCTCGGTCGTTGCTTCTTCTTTATGATTGCAGCCAAGAACTACACATTCTCTCTGGGCACAAGTAGCATTTGTGTCATAGGTGTGTTCTTCATTTAATTGCTTTTCTTCTCTCTTGAATTCTTTACAATCGGTACATTGATACAAATCATATCCTTTTTCTGCACACGTTGAATCTTCACTTGATATAAGTTTATAATCATGCTCTTCACATGCATTATCACAAGCAACAAAACAAAGACAAGAAAAAATCAAAAGAATAAACACCACCAATAATAAGTTTTTCCTCACTATACTATCCTCCGGCAATATCTTGTATTATAACAATAATAACACACAATCGAAAAAAACTCAATCCCTTTTACCATATTTATATTGTTCAAATCCCACTAGGACGTGGTTTTACCATACATTGACTTAATTGTGTGGGACAAAATCTGTCGTGATGTATTTATAAAAAATTGCATTTAAAAAGACCTATAAAAGCGTGAAAATGCTCTTATGGGTCTTAATTTTTGCTATAAAACGCCTTTTTTCAGCGCGAAAAGACAAAAAATAAAGGTCTATAAGCAAAATACTTATAGACCCATACTAGTGGGTTACCACAACAATTTCGAACCCCAGTTACAGCCCCATTGCGACAAATGCAAGCAGAAGCAACACCAAGACAAAAGAGGGCATTAAAAAAATAGGATACAAAAAGAAATGATTAGAGAATTCTCCTTCTGACACTACTGCATTTCCTATACTGATTAGGGCAAAAATAATCGTCCAATAAACCAAGAGCATAATCGGAATAAAGATTTGACGCGCACCGTTCCAATCCTTCGATTTTAAAAACAATCTCACATTAAAATAAGCATAAACAATATCTGCTATGCAAAGCATTATCGTAACAAGAGCATATTCGCAATAATGGTAAAGAAAAAAACTTAAAACGGAAATAACAGCACCAACAATTGAAAAAATAATTATCAACAAAGTATCTTTCTTGTTTTTTGCTTCCATTATATACCCCCTTCTATTTCATTACTTGCCTCTCATTTAATTCTATTTTATCACAAAAATGAAGGTTTGTCAATTTGTCTGCGCGAAGCGCAACATCATTGATGCGAAGTATCACATCGTTTGCAGCTTGCCGCAACTTCATTTGCGCGAAGCGCAACATCGTTCGTTTGTGTCCGCATAAATGCGGAATGATGTTCTCGCTACGCTCAAAATGATGTTGACCTTCGGTCAAATGATGTTGTGTCCTGCGGACACAAATGAAAAATCCTCGTTCCGAAGAACGAGGATTTTTGGCTCCCCGAACTGCGCTTAAACCGGTGACTCGTGCATACCGCCTTTATGGCGGTATCGAGCGTTAAGCCGTGGGAATACGAACTCACTTATACTAAAGCGTATCAACTGCCGCATACTCTCCGCACGGTAGCTCATTCACAGTCAGTTTGCGTAGCAATCAATGACTGTTAAGCTGATGTCTCTGTATTCGAGCCCACCTTACGTTCGGGGAAAGAAAAAGACCTCATCTAACGATAAGGTCTTAGTGGCTCCCCGAACTGGGCTCGAACCAGTGACATCATGATTAACAGTCATGCGCTCTACCGACTGAGCTATCGAGGAATGTCGGTGGTGCACCTCCAGGGACTCGAACCCTGGGCCCACTGATTAAGAGTCAGTTGCTCTACCAACTGAGCTAGAGGTGCATAAAGTATTTTGTGAATGCCCACCCGTGTGGGTAACATTCACGATTAATCAGTATGAGTATTTAAATGCTCATTAAAAACCGAATAAACTACTTTGTGAAACGAAAAGCTCAAATCTGTGTTGCCGAACTGCTTTTGTTTGCAAAATAGCAGTTCAAGCCCTCGGTCAATTAGTATCGGTCAACTGAACACATTACTGTGCTTACATCTCCGACCTATCAATCTCGTAGTCTACGAGCGACCTTACTCATTTGAAATGATGGGATATCTCATCT
>JAZONS010000069.1:0-22989 GCA_045654585.1 Eubacteriales bacterium | reverse complement strand
TGCCTCGGCATTATTCCCTGCCCCGAATCCGACTCCGGCAGCTATTCCTTCGGGAAAATTGTGTATCGCGATAGCAAGAACAAAAAGCAGGACCTTATCGATACTCTTGTTTCGCCCGTGCTCTTCTATATCGCTTCCGCTGAGCTTATGCAGGTGAGGAACAAGCATATCTATCAGCTTCATAGATATAGCGCCTACCGCTATTCCCGCGACGGTTATCAGTATTCCGTATTTTCCGCCATATTCAAGTGAAGGCAGGATGAGTCCGAGAACTGCTGCGGAAAGCATTATTCCCGCCGCAAACGAAAGAACTATATCGCTGAATTTATGCGATATGTTTTTAAACAAAAATCCGATTACGGCACCCATAACGGTTGCTCCGCCAACGCCAAGCGCTGTTAATAATACTATTTCCATACTGTCTCCAACTATTTGACCGTTACTCTGTTTACTATTCCGGATGGATAATATGGGTTTCCCGATATAACATACTGAGGTATTGTCGTTTTTATTATCTCGCCGTCACGCTCAAAGGATGCTTCGGTTTGCGCAAAGAATTGGCTGTGCCAATGGCCTGCAAATATTGCCTTGACAACGTCTGCATTTTTAGTAATAAGGTTATAAACCTTTTCCGTTGCTTCATCCGTGCGTTCCGTACCACCGACTATCGTCTGATTTGTTCCCATAGCGACAGACTCAAGAGCGCCGCTGTTTACAATTACTGCCTTAACGCAGGTTTGCTCGGGATTATTCGTGATTATCGGCTCGTGCTGGAAGATAAGGAGTATCTTTCCATCCTCTCTCGCGCGCTTTATATCTGCCTCAAGCTTATCTACCTGGCAAGGCAGATATTTGCTTTGGCTGTTATCGATTAGAATAGCGATTATCTTTTCACCAAGAGGCTTTGCGTCATAATGGATATCGTTGGGCCAGAAGGTCTTAAGGAATTCGAGCCTTTCCTCGAGCGGAAGCTTATCCTTTATCTTAGTTTGCATCTGCTTTGTATAATCGTGACCGCCGAGAACCATCATAACGTCGGGGTATTTCTTAAGTATTTCAGCCTTAACTATATCCGCCGAGCCCGAAGTCATATAATCGAGCACGTCCCCGAGAATGATAGTAGCATCGCAAAAATCGCAAGCCTCAAGCGCCCCGATTGCGGGGGCAAACCATTTGAGACGCTCCGGCCAATAACGGCACTTTTCCGTATAGGAAAGCTCCTCGTCCTCTCTGTCGGCATTATTGCATAAATTAAAATGAAGATCCGCGCAAAGTCCGATAATAAACGGATTCTCTAAACCAAGCCCCGAATCAATAACAATGTCCGAAATTATCTGTCCCGTGGTTTTGAGCCTATAAACGTCGTAATGCGGATCGGGATTAGAACATTTAAACGGTATTTTTTCCTGAGAGAAAAACCACTCTCGCTCTTTTATGCTTTTCATACTTTTCTCCTCAAAATATAATTTATGCAAAAAGTCTGTATTTGTTACATTATAATTGTAGCACAAAAAAGTGGAAATTTCAAGGTCGAAAAGATAAAAGCGCATTTATAAAATTTATGGCCGTACAATATATAAGGGGCTGCGTCATTTAGGCGTAACCGAATAAAAAACGGTAGGGGTATTGTATACACAGTACCTCTACCGTACTTTTATGCAAATTTAAAAGAACTAAGGTTGAAAACCTGCGTTTTTCTTCCATTTAATTGAAGTTTTTTTATTCTACCGCCGTTCACTCAACTCTCGCCGTACCTTTGTACGGCTTCGGTCGCGAACGACGATCTCCGCTCTAAATCCCTTTGCCCCAAAAGGCTGTTTCATTAAGAATTTGCTGCAGACTCAATTCTCACTGCATTTTTCATCTTTTTGCTTTGATTTTACTTGATTCTTAATGACTCGGCCTCTTTCTTTTTTTTTAGGAAATTCTGCCGTTTTTATCAAAGACAAACGAATCACTTATTTCTTTTGAAATAACCGTTTCTTTGAGCGATTCATCATCGGATGCCAAGGATGCTATCACGGTAGTGCTGAAAGTTACCTTGCCGTCTGCAGAATCGGTGGCGTCTGTCGCTGCCGCTTTCGTTGAAATTTTCAGCTCTATATCCTTAATAGATTTAACGTTATCAAGAGTCAGATCCTTCATGTTTTTCATCGAATCCTCAATGGCTAGGGCAAACTCAGAAACCGTGATAGTGCATCCCGCAGAAATAACTTTTCCGTTACCCGTACCGTCGCCTGTCACCATATTTTTAACTCCACTGAGTGTTTTACCCTCCGCAAGCTTTGCAAAGGCATCTGCCTGCTCATACCATTTCAGTTTACTGGGATCCGTGGACATAACGTAAGAATCGCCAAGCTCTCTTTTAGTCTTGAAATCGGTCGGAATTTTAACTTCGCCCTTTGCGCTCACGTCCGATACGGCTTCGATAACGTCGATCTTGCATTTTATAATTTTTCCGCTCTTATCGGCAAGCGTTGATGCCACGGTATAAACCACTCCGGCTTTACCCGATGAGGACTCGGAACCATCAACCTTTTCATTGGATTTATGGATGCCGATACCGTAGCTGACGTCACCTCCCACGGTTCTTCCGCAAGATATCAATGTGAAGGTCAGTATTAAAGTTAGCAAGATAAATAATGATATACTTTTTTTCATATTTTCCCTCGTTTTGTTAATGTTTTGTAAATATTTATTTACTTTATTGATTGTTTTCCTGTTGTTTTTTACGATATTGGATATTAAACTCCCCAAGCTTCGAGATGCAGGAAACCGGGCAAACCTCAGCGCAAATTCCGCATCCCGTGCATTTTTCATAATCTACTGCAGCAAGGTTATCCTTGACCTTTATTGCACCATAGGGGCAGCTTCTCTCGCACTTGCCGCAAGCAATGCACCCGACGCTGCACTTCTTCCGCGTCAGCGCACCTTTATCATGGCTGCTACAAATCACTGCAACTTTTGCCTCGACAGGAATAAACGTTATTATATGCTTAGGACAGGTTTTGATGCACATTCCGCAGGATATACACTTTTTTGGGTCAACTTTTGCGATATCCTTTTCTATAAAAATTGCATCCGTCGGGCATTTTGAAGCGCAATCACCGCAACCGAGGCATCCGTACTTGCATGAGCCGGGACCGCCGCAGGAAAGGCACATTGCACTGCAGGTCATAAGTCCGTCATATTCCGACGTTCTTTCCGTCGCATCGGGAGTTCCGTTACAGTGAACGTATGCAACGAGCTTTCCGGTTTCGCACGGATCGATCCCCAATATTTCAGCCGTAAGCCTTGCAACCTCGCTTCCTCCCGGCAGACACAGCTCCGGAGTAGCATCCCCTTTGGCAAGTGCCTCAGCATAGCTATCACATCCCGCATATCCGCACGCGCCGCAGTTTGCTCCGGGCAGGCAATTTCTGACACGCCTTACGGTATCATTCACTTTTACTCCCATATAATGAGAAGCTGATGCAAGTATAAGAGCGGCAAGCAGCGCCGTGACAAACAGTAATAGGGCTGCAGGTATTATTTCCATATCCTCACCCCCATAAATTATCAACTATTCCGCTAAATCCGACAAATGCAAGAGAGATGATAGATGCAGCAAAAAGCGTCACGGGTAGGCCCTTCAACGCTTTTGGAACGTTTGTTCCTTCCATTTTTGAGCGCACCGAGGAAAAGAGGACCATTGCAAGCAGGAATCCTCCACCCGCACCGAGCGAATTTATGATGGACTCCGGGAAATTATATCCGTCACTGATATTATTTATCGTAACTCCGAGGATCGCGCAGTTTGTTGTTATAAGCGGAAGATAAACGCCAAGGCTCTTATGCAATACGGGAATATATTTCTTCATCGTTATTTCAGCTAGCTGAACGAGAGTTGCTATTACAAGAATAAATACTACAGTTTCAAGATACTCGAGCCCGAATCCGGAAAGAACGTAGGTTTGGATAGGCCAGGTCACGGCAGTTGCAAGAAGCATAACTAATACAACAGATATTCCCATTCCGACCGCCTGGTCGGTCTTTTTCGACACTCCTAAAAACGGACAAATTCCGAGGAATCTTGTTAAAACGTAATTATTTATCAAAGCCGAGCCAAGGAAAATAACGATAAGACTTTTAAATATCTCCATTACTATTCTCCTCCTCGAGAGTAAGATCCACGCATGTGCCGCACATTTTTGACGCGTTACAGGTTTTGCACGAATTTTTTCTTTTACAGTTTACTGCGCCACTTGTTAGTGCAGTTGCTATCGCAATTAAAACACCAAATACGAAAAATCCGCCCGGAGGACTAGTTAAAAATGCTATTTTGTAATTTTCAAGAACACCTATGGGCATTCCTAAAAAGCTTCCGTTTCCGAACACTTCCCTCACCGTTCCCATAAGTGCTAACGCCAAGGTAAAACCGAGCCCCATACCGAGCCCGTCGAGGGCGGACTCAATAATTCTGTGCTTCCCCGCAAACATTTCTGCTCTGCCGAGAATTATGCAGTTTACTGTTATGAGTGCAAGATATACACCGAGGAGCGCATAAAGCTCGGGCATAAATGCTCTCATTATCATCTGCACCACTGTTACAAAAGCTGCGATTATAATTATATAGCACGGTATTCGTATCTCATCGGGTATCAGCTTACGAAGAATCGATATAACTGTATTCGAACAAATAAGCACAGCCATTGCGGCAATCCCCATACCGAGCGCGCCCTTGATACTTGAGGTTACCGCAAGCGTCGGGCAAGTACCGAGAACAAGCACGAATACGGGGTTTTCAAATATTATTCCGTTCAAAAGGAGCGAGAGCGCATTGTTTTTCGTTTTTTGCATTAATTCTCTTCTCCCAAATCAAGTATTTTTGACATAATAAACGCATCCTTGATTGCATTTTTATAGCCTTGCGTCGTTTTGGTAGCGCCCGAAACGGTTTCCGCACTGATTACGGCGCTCTCGGTTTTACCTACAAGTCCTGCGCCGTAGGTATCCTCGGCGGCGAGCGTTTCCTGACTTTCAAGGCACTTAGCTCCCGTTACGATGCCACTATTGTCTATTCCGCAAATAATTACAAGACCGCTTTTATATCCCGAAGTTTCAAGTTTTACGACACATCCGCCGTCATCTGCAAGATAAGCTTCCCTTACCGCGGCAGGTACGCCGCTGTATTCTGAAATATCTACCGCAGTAAAACTTTCGCCGCTCGGATAGACCTCCCTCAATGCTCTGGCGGTTGCGTCACCGTTCGCATCCTCTATGACCGAGGCTGTAAGTTTATTAACGGAAGCGAGCAAAACACCCAATATCAACGCAACAAGAGAGAGCGTTATTACACTTTTCAATGATTTATTCATTAACTCTTACCTCCGAGCCAAAGGGACGCCTTGCCGTTATTTTTTCAATAAAGGGCGTTACAATATTCATCAGCAGTATAGCAAATGATGCTCCCTCAGGATAACTGCCGAAAAAGCGGATAAGCGCGGTTACAGCCCCTGCGCCTATACCGAATACTATTTTTCCCAAAGGCGTTATCGGTGTTGAAGAATAATCCGTCGCCATAAATATGGCGGAAATGAAAAGACCGCCCGAAAGGCACCACGCAAGCGCGGAAGTAAAATCTCCGCCTTCATATATAAATGACAGAACGAACACGGTCAGAATATAAGCTACAGGCGCGTGAGGTAGAATAACTCCTCGAATAATCAAATATATACCACCTATTAACAGTGCAAAAATACACACCTCGCCAATTGATCCACCCTTAAGCCCGAAGAACAGGTCGAAAAATGAAGGTATTTTTCCCGTTGATAGGATCTGCAAGGGAGTTGCGCCCGAAACGGTATCAACAACGGTAGGATATGCCGATTTTGTAAGGTTTGAAAAGGCGACGAGCATAAATATTCTTGCGGTTATCGCAGGGTTGGCAAAATTCTGACCGATGCCGCCGAAGAAGCATTTGACAACAAGCGTTGCGAATATAGCGCCTATAGCCGTTTGCCATATCGGCGTATTTGCGGGCAAATTAAGTCCGAGAAGCAATCCCGTTACTACGGCGCTTAGGTCCCTTACGGTATTCTCTCTTTTTGTTATCCGACAAAAGGCGTATTCCGCAAGAACAGATGCCAGCACCGAAGCAAAAAGAACGAGAAGCGCCCTTAAACCAAAGATCACCGTTCCCGCAAGTGACGTAGGTATTAGGGCAACAATCACGTCGAGCATTATCCCTTTGGTTGTTCTCACTGTACATATATGCGGAGCAGAGCCTATATGAAGCTTTTTCATTTATCCCTCTCCTTCCGTCCGTCTTGCTTTTCTTTTACCTTTTTTTCATCGAGGTACGCTCTGAGCTTTGCCTTAGCGAGCTTATTCGTTTCTACCAGAGGCTTTGCGGCGGGGCAGATAAACGAGCAGCATCCGCACTCCATACAAATATCGACTCTGAGCCGCACGAGTTCCCCGACATTATCGCATCGGTATGCCCTCAAAAATGCTCTCGGGTCCAGAGCAACCGGACAGTGGTTTGCGCACGCACCGCAATTAATGCAAGAGGTCTCTCTCTTTCTTGCCGCTTCTTTTTCTGATAAGAACGTGACGGCGTTCGTCTGCTTCATAACGAAGCTTGTATCGGCATTCTCTATCGCAAGTCCCATCATAGGTCCACCGAAGAGTATCATATAAGGGTCACCGACAGTACCGCCGCAAAAATCCGCAAGTACGCTTATCGGTGTACCTATCGGTGCTATAACATTCTTCGGGCAGGCTATAGCGCCTCCGTCAACAGTTAAACACTTTGATACTAGCGGCATTCCTGTTTTAATATATCTGCCAAGCTCGGCAAGCGTTGTGCAGTTTGATACGAGCGTACCAACGTCAAGTGGCAGCTTACCTGCAGGAATAATCTTTCCTGTCGTATGATATACGAGCACTTTTTCAGCTCCTTGAGGATAAATATCTGAAAGAAGCTTTATTTCTATCCTCGGATACCGCTCAGCAAGTATTTCTGCAGCCGCATGCGCTTCACGGTTCTGCTTTTCTATCCCGATAATGACCCTGCCTATACCAAGATATTTGCATACATCCTTTATACCGAATAACAGATCCTCGCTCCTGTCTGTTAAAGTCCTCGTATCGCTCGTTATATACGGCTCGCATTCCGCGGCGTTCACGACGAGCTCATCCATTATTCTTCCTTTGCAAGTACCGTATTTTACATGAGTAGGAAAGCCCGCACCGCCAAGCCCTACGATTCCGCTCTCGCGTACAGCCTCAATGAAATCATCTGCCGTGCTTATATGCGGTGGACTTATCTTTTCATCTGGTATCATTCTTCCGTCAGACTCGATTTTTACGGCTCGGCACATAGCTCCCGTAGGCGCGGTTATATCTATTATTTCGGATACCTTCCCCGACACACTTGAATGTATGGGTGCCGATATACGTTCGCTCGCTTCACCTATTTTAGTGCCGACGAAAACTGTATCTCCGCGCTTTACTACAGGCTCGGCAGCTGCGCCTATATGCATTGACATCGGTATAGTTACCGTGCCGACAAATGACATCGGTACGGCTTTTTTTGATGCGGTGTTTTTTATATACGGTATTCTTACTCCGCGCAGTAAATGATGCATATACGGCTTCCCTCGTTTTTCCATAATCCCAGCTCACCGAAAATTTCAGCTATTGATGTTAGTCTTTCCATACTTTTTAATTCAATACCCAAAGAAAAAAAGTTCTTTTTTTCTAAAACAATTTCCTTTTCTTATTTACAACCGACTCTCTTTGTGCTAAAATAATAAAAAAATCTATTGGAGATAAATA
This sequence comes from Eubacteriales bacterium, assembly GCA_045654585.1. Lineage (GTDB taxonomy): Bacteria > Bacillota > Clostridia > Oscillospirales > CAG-272 > UBA1740. The sequence goes on along the minus strand of JAZONS010000069.1, from coordinate 15,168 downwards.
TGATTAAAAACGTGATTTTCGATTTCGGTCAGGTGCTTGTTTATTTTCAGCCCGAATATATGTGCTCTGTTTATACCGATAATAAAGATGATATAAAGCTTTTATCCGAGGTCATTTTTGACAGACTTTATTGGGACCGCCTTGATGCGGGTACAATAGAAGATGACGATATGATGCAAGACGTAAAAAAACGCCTCCCCGAAAGACTTCACGAGGTGGCTGACAAAATTTATTATAACTGGGTATACAATCTCCCCGAAATAGAAGGTATGCGAGATGTTATATCGCTTTGCCGAGAGCGCGGCTTCGGTCTTTATATTCTCTCAAACATATCGACCTATTTTGCCGCTCATAAGGATGAAATTCCTATCCTTTCACTATTTGACGGTTGCGTATTTTCGTCACTCTGCGGTTCTGTTAAGCCAAGCCGTGAGATCTTCGCGCATATTACCGAAAAGTTCTCTCTTACACCGACGGAAACGCTTTTTGTTGATGATAATATCAACAATATATATGGCGCACGCGATTTTGGTATTTGCGCATACCATTTTGACGGGGACTCAAAGAAGCTTTATTCCTATATCGAGAGCTTGAGTGATCTTTGATTTTATTAAAAATTATTAAATTCGTTTTATTAACAATTTGTTAACAAAAAACGACTAATAATATGCTAGAATTAAAAAGATGTTTACTCGCGCGCATATGCGAGAATAAAAGAAAAAGGATGAAACAATGGAAATTTTGTATGAAAACATACTCCGACTTTTCGAAAGCGGCGGTTGGAAGTATGTAGTAATGTGGGCTATTGGCGGTCTGCTCATTTTCCTTGCTATCAAAAAGGAGATGGAGCCTACCCTTCTTTTGCCCTTAGGCTTTGGTACTATTATGGTAAACCTTCCTTTATCCGGCGCTATCGGAAACGAGGGTCCTCTTACCACCCTGTTTAACGCAGGTATCGCAAACGAGCTCTTCCCTCTCATACTCTTTATAGGTATCGGAGCTATGATCGACTTCGGTCCCGTGCTCTCAAACCCCAAGCTCATGATCTTTGGAGCTGCTGCTCAGTTCGGTATCTTCTTTACCTTCTGCTTGGCATCCCTCTTCTTCGAGCTTCCCGAGGCTGCTTCGATAGGTATTATCGGCGCTGCTGACGGTCCTACCGCTATCGTAGTTGCTATGAAGCTGCTCGGTAAGGATTCAAGCATTACCGGTGCTATAATGGTTGCGGCTTATTCGTATATGGCTCTCGTGCCTATCATTCAGCCCCCCGTTATCAAGCTTATGACAACGAAGAAGGAAAGACTTATCCGTATGCCTTACAAGCCTCAGGCTATCTCCAAGACTACGAGAATACTCTTCCCCATTGTTATTACCATAATCGCAGGTCTCGTTGCTCCCGAGTCAGTTGCTCTCGTTGGTTTCCTTATGTTCGGTAACCTTATCCGTGAGTGCGGCGTGCTTGATTCTCTTTCAGAGACTGCGCAAAAGGTTCTTGCAAACCTTGTTACAATATTCCTCGGTCTTACGATCGCAGTTCAGATGCAGGCTGATAAGTTCCTCAACCTGAGTACCCTTCTCATCCTCGCTCTCGGTCTCTTTGCGTTCGTATTCGATACCGCAGGCGGTGTTCTCTTCGCTAAGTTCTTAAACCTCTTCCTCAAGGAAAAGATCAACCCCATGATCGGTGCTGCAGGTATTTCCGCATTCCCGATGTCCGGCCGTGTTGTTCACAAGATGGGTCTTGAAGAGGATCCTCAGAACTTCCTTCTTATGCAGTCTATCGGTGTAAACGTTTCGGGTCAGATAGCTTCGGTTATTGCCGGCGGTCTGATTCTCGGATTTATGCTTTAATAGGTAGAAAGGAGTAAAAAAATGAAAAAATCAACTAAAATTTTAGTACTTCTTCTTACATTGGTTTTTGCAATTTCTGCTTTCTCCGTATGCGCTTTTGCATCGACTGCCCCCGATACAGGCGCGAGTGAAGCTCCCGAGTCAGGTGAAAACACAGAGCTCGAAGACGAGGCAATGAAGCCTATTCAGGTTAAGTTCACGACCGAGAACTTCCTTCCCGCCCTCAATTATCTCTGGCAGGGTATGCTTTGCATCTTCATCGTTATCGGCGCTCTCGTTCTCGTGACCTACGGTCTTAACAAGGCGTCAAACGCTATTGCAAACAGAAAAACCGAAAAATCGGATAATGAATAAACGGTAAGACGGCAATTTACGGTCTTATGAGTTTATAATATTATGATAGAAGCCCACACCGCGCAAATGCCGCGGTGAGGGCTCTTTTTGCTTTTAATTTTTAGTTAGAATTTGCTATTAAAATTTGAGTAATTTCTTTTGTTTTACCAGATTGCAATTTCTCCGTTATCGTCATAGTGCCAGAAGTTGCCTTCTTCGGCGGGCTCGGTTTCGGAGTAGTAATAACGGGTGATTGAAAAAATGATGTCATCTTCATTTGAGCAGAAATTTATATTATTCCAATCATTTTCCGACCCCGCATAGTAGATGTTGGTCAGAGATGTACAAGCAAAAAATGGGTTTTGTTCTATAGTTGTAACTGTTTTTGGAATAACAATTACTTTGAGGCTAGAGCATTCATAAAATACATATTCGCCAATGTCGGTTACGCCTTCCATGATTTCTATAGTTGTCAAAGCTTCGCAATTTGCAAACGCCCAATCGCCAATACTTGTAACTGAAGCTGGAATAGTTACGTAGTCCAACAAATAGCATTTAAGAAATGCATTTGCTTCAATCGTTTTTAATGTGCTTGGTAATGATATGATTTCGAGATCATGGCAAAAACCAAATGCTCCATCACCTATAGTGGTTATGCCTTCAGGAACTGTTACACTTGTTAAAAACTTAGTTGTATTTAACGAATTTGATCCATGAAATGCATTACTTGCTATTTTAGTAACAGCTATTCCTTTGTAAGTGCTCGGAATATTAAGTTCTTCAGGAAGATTATTAACATCTTTAGCCGCAATTTCATATGTACCGTTTTCGAGCAAAGTGAATGTGAAAAGTTGTTCTATTTCTTGGTCATTTTGAGAGTCATCCCAAACAGTAGGTACACCGTCTACATAGTGCCAGAAGTTGCCTTCTTCAGTAGGCTCTGTTTCGGAGTAGTAATAGCGGGTGGCAGAGGTTAAATCTTCATTGTCAGAACCTATTGAAATCGCATTCCACTCTGCCTCTGTTCCACTGTAAAATACACTTATAAGGCTGTCGCAATCCGAAAACGCCAATACGCCAACAGAAGTAATGCTTTTAGGGATAGTTATACATGTAAGGCTTCTGCAAGCGTAGAAAGCACACTCATCAATCACTGTGACACCATCTAAAATCGTAACATCCTTGAGGTTTCTACAAAACATGAACGCATCTAAATCAATCGTATTAATGCTACCAGGTATGGTTATGCTAGTGAGATTAACACATTCATCAAATGCACCACAATCAATGGTAGTAACACTTTCGGGAATAATGATGCTAGCAAAAGCACATAAGTGAAAAGCGTAATCACCAATTGTCAACAAATTTTTTCCCAGTTTCACATTTGTTAGATTGTAGCAACATGCAAATGCTTCATAGCCAATATACAACACGCTATCAGGTATTGTCACGCTAGTTATAGTTCTATTTTCAATAAATGCGCTTTCTCCAATCTCTTTGACCGGTAAATTTTTATATACAGCAGGAATTATTAATGTTTCATCAGTACAACTTCCAATTCCCGCAACTATATAGTAAGTGGTATCGTCACTAAGAGCAAACAAAAGTCCTTCACTCGAATATTCGTATCCGCACACAGTACATTTATTGTCTACATAATTATGACTTAAGACATCAACATAATCATCAACGTAACTATCACCACAGTCGCAAGTATAGGTAGTATAGCCCTGCTCGGTGCAAGTAGGAACTGTTACTTTCGCTATGTAGGAATGCGTATCCTCACCAACATTCCAAATTATTATGACATCTTCATAAGAGTACCAGAAGTTGCCTTCCTCTTTTGGGTTATCAATAGAGAAGAAGTAAAGGGGAACATTAAGTAAACACTCGTTATTTTCACCGATGATAATGCTTTCCCACTCTTCCATGGTTCCGGTATAATATACAGCAGTAAGGTTCGTGCAACCGCTAAACGCACCGTCCCCGATACTTGTTATAGTGTTCGGTATAACTATATCCGTAATATTTGTGCAATTTAAGAAAGCATTACTGCTTATAGCAATAATATTTTCCCAGTAATTCATCATTGTTGGAATAATTATGGTGCTGTCCACATGCGTTCCAATTCCGGAAATACTATAATCACCATACAATTGTTCCGATTCAAGGTCCTCACTTGCAGAAAGTATGCTTTCTGCAGGCCATAATTCCGGAAGACCGTTTACATAATGCCAATAGCCCGATTCCCATTCATTACTGCAGTTCTCCGGTATTACTGTTTGAGTATACATGGAGATTTTACCAGGGATGAGAAAAATATCAAAACCACATGTAAAGTTTAAGAAATTATCATAGTTACCGGTATAGTAGCTATTCGTTAAATTTTCACAGCCATCAAATGCGTCTTCTGCGACATTTTCTGAGCTTCCAAAATCGCTGAATACAATATATTCAAGATTTGAGCAATTATAAAATGCTTTACTATTTATGGAATCTATACAAACCAAAGAGACTCCTTTTATTGTATCGCAGTCATAGAATGCCCGCTCACCTATTTCACAAACCCATAACCCGTTAAATTTGTATGGGATAATTATATCAGAATTTGTGCAAGTTCCTATGCCGTAAACAATATAATAAGTTTTATCCGAGTTGAATACATACGCAAGCCCTTGTTCGTCATAATATATTAAATCTTCAAGATCTCCGCATTCGGTGCATACATTGTCTACGTAATTATGCTTTGCGGATATGTAGTCGCCCCTGTAGCTATCACCGCAAGTGCAAGTGTAGGTAGTGTAGCCCTGCTCGATACAAGTGGGGGCAATTACGACTGCAGAATAGTTGTGCCCTGTTGCGTTAACGTAATCGTCAACATAGCTATCGCCGCAAGAACAGGTATATGTAGTATAACCTTGCTCGGTGCAAGTAGGGGCTGTTATTACAGATGTATACGAATGGGTATGAATATCCTCATACGGTGGCCATATTTCTATATCACCGTTTTCGTCATAGTGCCAGAAGTTGCCTTCTTCGGTAGGCTCGGTTTCGGAGTAGTAATAGCGGGGGGCATTTGGAAGAATAGAATCTCCGTAATAACCGGTTTCAATATATATGTTATTCCACTCCGTTGCAGTTCCATGATAGAAAACATTATTTAAAGTTTGAGAATCATTGAACACTTCTTCTCCGATGCGCACAACTTTACTTCCAATAACAATGCTCTTAAGATTATAACTGCACTTAAGTGCGAATGCTCCTATAGTTACTACATCCTCGGGGATAACAAACAATTCTTCGGACTTGCCGCAAGCATAACGAACTAAAGTAGTTCCATCCTTGCTATACAAGTTTCCATCTAGCGATTTATAGTTCTGATTACTCTCATCCACATAAATCCCCTTTACCTCGGGAGTATAGCCGTTTCCGGAATGTGCAAAAGCTCCTCCACGTATGGTTTCTACGCGGGCGGGGATATATATATAGTCAAATCCGCTTGAGAATGCGTGGTTTTCAATTGTTACCGAGGAACCGGTTTCTTCAAATCTTACTTCCTTAGCATGACAATCCAAGAAAAGATGCACAGACAATCTTTCGACATCCGAACCAATGGTAATCAAATCCGGGTAAGAACCACAAAAAGGATACTCTTGCGAATCATAATCTTGAACATTGGCTGCGTTATAGTAAAGTTCCTTTAACGCATGGCAGTAGTAAAAAGAGTAAAGACCGAGGTTGTTTACGGTTTTTGGAATTGAGATATATTCTAACTTATCGCAATCGCCAAATGCAGAGATTCCTATTACAGTTATTCCTTCGGAAATAACCAATTTTGTTATCGTATCATTGTCATAGAAAGCAGAATCAGCGATTTCCTTTACAGGCAACCCCTTATATTGAGCGGGAATAACCAGTTCTGTGCCCTCATAATTTCCAATGCCGGTAACGATGTAGTAGGTTTCATCTTCACTGAGAGTATATGCAAGTCCATCTTCATCATCAGGGGCTGCATCAGGAACTGTGTAAGTTTCCCAAACAGTAGCCACTCCGTCTACATAATGCCAATAGTTGCCTTCTTCTGTAGGCTCATTCTCGCTGTAATAATAGCGGGGAGCAGAGGTTAAATCTTCATTGACAGAACCTATTGAAATCGCATTCCACTCTGCCTCGGTTCCGGTGTAAAATACATTTGTGAGGCTGTCGCAAACCCAAAATGCCCAATCGGCTATATGAGTAACACTGTTAGAAATTATTATGGTGGTAAGGTCGTAGCACCATGAGAATGAAGCATATCCAATAGAAGTAACGCTGTTTCCAATAGTTACATTCGTAAGACTATTACAGTGGTCAAACGCATTATCGCAAATTGATGTAACACTATCGGGAATGATTACACTTGCAAGTTTATCACTATAGTAGAATGCGTAACTGTAAACATCATAAGATTTACCATTACAGTCTGAAGGAAGTGTTATTTCTGTATCATTACCTTTATAGCCAACTAAGTACCTTGTATCACCGTCTTCATAGAATATAAATCCATCTTCAGTCTCAAAGGTTTTCTTTTTTCCTTCGGTGGCGGTGTATATGTTCAACGCACTCTTGCCTACTTCTCCGTTATCTACTGAACCTTTAGTAATCTTAAGAGCAGAAAGATTATAAACTTCTACGAGTTTATGACAAGTTCCAAACGCAGAATTTCCAATAAAAGTAACGTTGGTTCCAAGAGTAATAATAGTCAGATTATCGCAACCCCAGAACGCAGAATCTCCAATTGAGGTTACGCTGTCGGGGATAATTATGCTTGTAAGACCATCACATGCCCAAAATACCGAATCACCAATATAAATAACACTATTAGGAATAGTTATGCTCGTATGACCGCAACCCCAAAAAGCCCGATCTGCAATACCAACAGTGCCATCCATGATTATAGCAGATGTTTTGTCGCAAGCACAATTAACGACCCATTTATCAACGTAATAAATACCGTCAATATTTACCATAAGATTTGGACAATAATCAAACGCAGAATCGCCAATCGAAGTTACGCTGTCGGGGATACTTATGCTCGTAAGACCGTCGCAACTAGCGAACGCATATCTGCCAATAGCGGTAACTCCATCGTGAATAGTTATACTCGTCATTTTTTTGCAATCATAGAACGCCCACTCACCAATAGAAGTTACGCCTTCAGGGATAGTTAAACTAGAAACGTTTTCATTGTTAGCAAAAGCATATCTGTAAATACCATAATTTTTGCCGTTTATGTTTTCGGGAAGTTTAAGTTCTGTATCATCGCCTATGTAACCTAAAAGATAGCAAACATTTCCGTCTTCATAGTATAAAAATCCATCTTCGGTTTCAAAGGTTTTCTTTTTTCCTTTTGTTTCCGTATAAATATTTAAAAAATAAAAACTTTCTTCGGATTCACCGTCATTACTGAAGGATAAATTAGAAAGATTCTTCAACTCTACTAGTCTATCGCAACCATAGAATGCGGAGGGACTTACCGACGTAACACTGGCAGGAATAACAACACTTATGATACTACCGCATCCTTGGAATGCATAAGAGTTTATTGAAGTTACACCGTCCGGTATTACGAGTTCCGTTACTAATTCACCGTCAAGATATAAGTTGGCACCATCATCAAGTGGATTCGTTTCAAGCGACGACACAAAAACAACAGAACACCATTTTGCCAAATCTTTAAGGTAAATATTTTTCAAATTTGGAGTATCAAAGAACGCAGATTCACCAATATATGTTAAGCCGCTTCCGATAACGATACTGTTCAGAGCACAGCAATCGAAAGCATAACTATCTATTTTAGTAATACTGTCAGCTATTACTATACTAGTAAAATCACCACCGTAAAATGCACCATTGCCAATTTCTTTAACAGGCAAACTATTATGTATTTCAGGTATTACGACCTCATTATCATTACAGGTTCCAACACCTGTGACTATATAATACGTTCCATCGTCACTGAGCGTATATTCTAGTCCTTCACTTGCATTGACAAGACCGCACATGGTACATTCACCGTTTACGAAGTTGTGTTCCTTCGCATCTACGTAATCGCCAACGTAACTATCTCCGCAAGCGCAGGTATAGGTCGTGTAGCCGCGCTCAGTGCAAGTGGGGGCGGTTACGACCGAGGTATACGAGTGCTGATGAGGCTCGGGGGTGACGTTACCGCCGTTGTTATCGTCTTCTTTGTCGCTGTCTTTGTCCTCATCTCTGTAATCACCGCCGGGTCTATGACCTTTATCGTGATTAAAGTCACCGTTATGGTGATAATCATCCTTATCATCAGGGACTTTTATTTTATTCGATTCACCCCAAGACAGGTTGATCGTTATATTACTTTTAATTCCGTCAACATCAACGTTTTCAAGCACGATTTTATTCAAATCACCGTTTTCTGCAAAGTATAGTTTGCATTTAACACCTGCGGAATAAAAATCCTTATACTTAGGATGATCCTTTGACTTCTTTTCGTCGATATCTATACTAACCTCGTAAGAGCCATCGTCGGTCAGAGTAAACTCGAGCGAATCAAACCAGCTATCCGGCAAATTATGCGGAAATGCAGGTATAAGTTTTTTTACTTTGGTAGAATTCTCTATGTACTTTATTACCTGCTCATTGCTCGAATTATAATGATACTTTTCGCCATCCTTCGCGACGTAATACATTTCCTTATCCTTGAAGATAAGCTTCTCGGATTCGAGGGATGATCCCGAGGCATCGTGGATGCTGAAATAAAGATCGTCGCCGTTATAATCGAGATTAACGAGAACTATCTTATTCGGCTCACTTACCGAACTCCAATTTATCTCAAGCGAATAAGGGACTCCGTCATCCTTATGATTTTTGTATTTATTAATGGACGAGCCGTAAAGGTCCTTTGGAGTTTTTCCGTCGAAAAGCTTATCCTTGTTTAGAATACCGTTTGAGATCAAGGCTTCAAGCTGATCGCAGGACGAAAGGCTAAAGACCGAAATAAAGAGAAGCGCTATCAACAAAAATAAGCCGCAAACGCGCGTTTTCATAATGATTCTCCTTTGTTTTGTAATAAATTCTTGTGGCTATTCCCGTTTTTTCCAAGAATAGCCACGCGAAGGGAAATTTATTTTTAATTAGTATTTAGAGAGAGTCGAAAGTAGCGGTAGGTCGCTGATATTTTCGGGGAGAGCTACCAGGTAGACCTGATTGTGTCCCGATTCGTCCGAGGTGTAGAGCACCTTTTTGCCGTCGGGAGTCAGGCGCGGATGAACGTGCGATTCCTGCGTTTTAAAGGTGGAGTTATGCAGACAGAGCGCTCGCGGCTGCTCGTAGCCCTCATCACCGAGCTGCCAGAGTCTTATATATTTACCGTTTGCGTTTCCGTCACCGATTATAAGCTTCTCGTCAAACGAGAAGATATGCCCCGTGTTGAAGGGAAAAGCATAGGCTTTATCCTCGGTATTGTCAAAATTGACAGCGCCAAGCTGAGCTTTACCGTCAACATGACCGTGGTAGCCTACTCTCGTGCCGTTTGCAAACCAATACTCGTGACCGATGCACTCGCCCTCACGGCAGGGGTGAAGCTTATCTACCTTACCGCTTGCGAGATCAAGCGCCCAAAGTCTATGGTCAACCTCGCTCCACTTGCCCTCGTGGCAGAAGGTGAGCTTATCCTTGTCTGTCGGTGAGGTATTTACGTGGGCTATAAATTTATTCTCCGAAAAAACTGTTGTATGACCGCTTCCGTCCAGCGCGATTTTTTCAATACGCGATTCGGGATAACTCAGATAAAAGTCATGCAGACTGTTTCCATTTCTTCTTTCCGGAGCGTCCTCATAAACTGAGGTGTATGCATACTTGCCTGCGGCATCTATACTGACGATGTGGTTTTTAAAACCATCCGGAACATGATATATCGTCGATATCACACCCGTTTTAAGATCAATATTCTTAAGCTCCCTACCTATATAGAATACGCAGTTTGCTCCGACGGGATCGACGAAGGACATATGAAGCTCATATCTAGCGAGATTCGGGGGCGCGGGAAAATCAGTAATCTGATCTATCTCTCCGCTCTCAAGGTCGAGAGAAAACAGGTTATGCGCATTCCCTCTCTCTGATGCGAATACTATCCTTCTGTTATTATCGTAGAAGGAGTTGTTAGTGAAATAGAGATGATTACTATTTGACCTATATGACGTAAGACGCGTGACCTCAGCTCCCGTATCTCTATCTGTATAAGTGTATTTTTCCGATTTCATAACAGTATTAAAAGGGAAATTATTTCTTCATTCCGTCGTAGATTTCATTGAACTGACGAACGCAGGATGCGAAGTCCTCAATTGCGCCGTTTACTACCTCGGGATCGGTCATATCTATGCCCGCAACGAGAAGGCTATCGAGGGGAGATTTGGAATCGCCGCACTTAAGAAAGTCGATATACTGATCAACGTATGCCGCGCCCTCGTTCTCAATTCTCTTAACGATAGCCGATGCCGCCGAAATACAGGTAGCATATTTATATACGTAGAAGCAGGTATAGAAGTGAGGTATTCTCATCCACTCGTAGGAGATCTGCTTATCGCATACAACGTCAGGACCGAAGTACTTCTTAACGAGCTTATAATACTTCTTATTGATAAGCTCTGCGGTAAGAGGCTCACCCTTCTCGCAAAGAGCGTGCATATCGCGCTCAAACTCCGCAAACATCGTCTGGCGGTAAAGAGTTCCCTTATAGGTATCCATAAGCTCGTTTAAGATGTAAAGCTTCTCCTCGTCGCTCTTGCACTCGGCAAGCTTTCTGTGAGCCATAAGAAGCTCGTTAACGGTAGACGCTACCTCTGCAACGAAGATGGTGTAATTCGAATTGTGAGGCTCGTTATACTTGGTCGAGAAGTAGGTATGCATCGAGTGACCTGCCTCGTGAGCAAGAGTCGATACGTTATCAAATGTGCCGTTATAGTTAAGAAGGATATAAGGCTCCGTGCCGGGGCATCCTGAACTGAATGCTCCGCCTCTCTTTCCTCTCGTAGGATATACGTCAACCCAGCCAAGCTCGGTAAGTCCACGCTTCAAGGCATTGTAATACTCGTCACCGTAGATCTCAACTGTCTTGAGCACCTCGTCAACCGCTTCTTCATATGAATACTTGCGGTCGAACGAGCCGATCAGGGGCGCGTATACGTCGTACATATGGAATCTGTCAACCCCGAGAACCTTCTGCTTCAATGCGTAGTATTCGTAAAGCGCGGGAAGTCCCTTGTGTACGGAATTTATAAGATTGTTATAGATAACGGGAGTTACCTCATCGTAAAATGTGGACGAGGTTATGGAATCCTTGAAGCCTCTTACCTTAGCAAGAGTACAACGCTCCTTTACTCTGCTGTTAAACATCGTAGCATAGGTATTTCCAAACTGCTCGTAGGTCTTATAGAGCGCTCTGAACGCAGACTGACGCACACGGCGGTCACCGCTCATAAGGAAGGGCACGTAATTAGAGTCGGTAAGCTCTACCTTCTTACCCTCGGAATCGGTTATCTTGCCGAATCTGAGATCGGAATTGGAGAAAATACTTCTGATATCACTATGGCTGCCAAGGCAATCCTCCATTTTAGACATAAGCTGCTCGCACTCATCGGAAAGAGTATGAGGCTTATATCTCATATTCTTCGTTATCATACGGCGGAAGGTTTCAAGCTCTGGGCATTCGGTGAACCAAGCGTCAAGAGTTTTCTCATCAAGGCGAAGCATATAGGGGTTAACAAACCACGATACGGTTCCCGCCATTACCGCAAGGTTACGTACCTTTGCGTTGAGTGCCTGATAATTATTATTCGAGGTATCTACCGAGAAATTGAGCGATGCATACTGCCAAAGCTTCTCAATAACTGCCTCGATAGCCGTCATATCCGAAAGAGCATTATAAAAATCACGCGCGCTGTTGCACATCGTTTTTTCGTGCTTTGCAAAATCCGCAACGAGCTTCTCTGCTCTTGCGTATTCATCATAGAATGCTTTTTCATCCTTATAAATTACGGAGAGGTCCCATTTATATTTCTGTTCGATATCTTTTCTTTCAAGTGCCATTTTACTTTTCTTCTTTCTGATTGGATTTATTTTGATTTATTCGTTTATTCGTAAAGAGGATATTTCTTGCAAAGAGCCGCAACTCTTGCTACTACCTCGTCCTTGTTCGCTTCAAAATCGGAAAGCGTCATAGATATAAGAGCTGCTACCTCTCTTATATCGTCTTCCTTGAAGCCTCTGGTGGTTACCGCTGCCGTACCTAGTCTGATACCGCTCGTTACAAAGGGCTTCTGCGTATCGAAGGGTATCGCATTCTTATTGCAGGTAATGCCTACCTCGTCAAGAAGATGCTCCGCTTCCTTACCCGTATCAATCTTCATACCCGTAAGATCAACGAGGAGAAGATGGTTATCCGTTCCGCCGGAAACAAGCTTGAAGCCCGCCTTGAGAAGTTCCTCTGCGAGAACTCGAGTATTTACGATTATCTGCTCGGCATACGCCTTGAATTCGGGCTTCAGCGCCTCGCCAAAGCAAACTGCCTTTGCGGCTATGGTGTGCATAAGAGGACCACCCTGCGTTCCCGGGAAGATTGCCTTATTAATAAGCTTGCCTATCTCCTCGTCCTTCGAGAGAATAAGACCGCCTCTCGGACCGCGAAGAGTTTTATGAGTAGTAGTAGTTACAACGTCCGCATAAGGCACGGGGGACGGATGAACGCCTGCGGCTACAAGGCCCGCGATATGCGCCATATCAACCATAAGGTATGCGCCGACCTCTTTTGCGATCTCTGCGAACTTTTCAAAATCTATGATTCTCGCGTATGCGGATGCACCTGCGAGAATGAGCTTCGGCTTGCACTCGAGAGCAAGACGGCGAACCTCTTCGTAATCTATTCTTCCAGTATCCTTATCAACGCCGTAAGGAACGATATTCCAATACTTACCCGACATATTTACGGGAGAGCCGTGGCTCAAGTGACCGCCGTGGGCAAGATTCATCGAAAGAACCGTATCGCCAAGGTTAAGAAGCGCAAAGAATACAGCCATATTCGCCTGCGCGCCCGAATGAGGCTGAACGTTAGCATAGCTCGCTCCGAAAAGCTGCTTTGCACGCTCGATAGCGATAGTTTCAACAACGTCAACGTACTCACATCCGCCGTAGTATCTTTTTGATGGATAGCCTTCGGCATACTTATTCGTAAGAGTCGTTCCGTTTGCATCCATTACGGTTTCGGAAACGAAGTTTTCAGATGCGATAAGCTCTATCTTATTGCGCTGTCTTGATGCCTCGTCCATCATTGCGGAATAAACCTCGGGGTCATTTGCTTTTAAAAATTCAAATTCTCTCATATCATTCCTCCGGAATATTATTTAAAATATATTGATACTATATCACATATAAATAAAAATGTCAATAAATTTGAGTTTGTTTCTTTCAAAACTTCACCACGTTAAAACGAAATAATAAAAGCGGCAGGAGCGCATCCAACACAGTAAAAAGCGCCACCTTGCCGCAATTATTTATTTTAATCTGAAAAGACTAAAACAGATTATTTGCAGAATTTTTCTACGTAATTATCTATCGCATCCTCGATAACTTTCCTTGCAACCTCTTTCGGTCTTACCTCATCAACCGCGGTGTCCTTATGCTCAAGATTCTTATATACGGTGAAGAAATGCTTCATCTCATCAAAAATATGAGCGGGCAGCTCGTCGATATCCGTATAGTTATTGTAATTCGGATCGTTGAACGGAATCGCGATTATTTTTTCGTCGTTTCTTCCGTTATCTATCATGGAGATAACGCCTATCGGATACGCTCTTACAAGCGACATAGGCTCAAGCGGCTCTGCGCAAAGCAAAAGCACGTCGAGGGGATCTCCGTCATCACCGTAGGTCCTCGGTATAAATCCATAATTTGCGGGATAGTGAGTCGAGGTATAAAGAATTCTGTCGAGAATTATATATCCCGTTTCCTTATCAAGCTCATATTTTTTCTTACTTCCCTTCGATATTTCAACAACGCAGATAAAATCATCGGGAGTTATTCTTTTGGGTGAGATATCGTGCCAGATGTTTGACATATTATTTCCTTTCTTTCTACAATCTATAGTTTTTCTTCCAATATATCCGCTATTATCTTCGATGCATTGCCGCATCCAAGAAAATTCGTGCGTTTCATGTTTTTTACAAATTCCTCTCTGCTCTCAAGCAGATCTTTCACAGCAGAATATATACCGTTTTCTTCCGTTCCGACGAGCTTTGCGCACGCATTTGACAACAGTTCTTTACGTTCTGTGGCATTTCTTAATATAAGAGTCGGTTTCCCGAGATGCGATGCCTCCTCTTGAACTCCACCGGAATCGGTGAGAACAATATACGATAAATTCAGCAAATTATGAAAATCATACGCGGATAGTGTTTCGGTTAAATATACGCGCGGACAAGTTAAAAACACTTCTCTTGCAATAATATTTATTTTTTCATTTTTATGAACGGGATAGACAACGCATACGTCGGGATGCTCGAGAACGGTACGCTTCACCGCGCGGAAGATATCTTTAAGCTTATATAGATTCTCACGTCGATGCGCTGTGAGAATTATTAATCGCTTTTCGGAGATAAGTCTTGTATACTCTGATGAGTAGCTTTTGTCTATATTCTTTATCAAAGCATCAACGACAGTATTTCCCGTCACAAAAATATCCTCAGGCGCAATTTTCTCGGACAACAGATTATCCCTTGCCACCTCGGTCGGCGCGAAATGATATTTCGCGATAAGCGCAATCGCCGTTCGGTTAAATTCCTCGGGGAATGGGGATAAACGGTCATAGGTTCTGAGTCCCGCTTCAACGTGACCTATGGGAATACCTCGGTAAAAAGCGGCAAGCGCTACCGCAAATGCTGACGAGGTATCACCGTGGACCAACACAATATC
>JAZONS010000068.1:0-61406 GCA_045654585.1 Eubacteriales bacterium | reverse complement strand
CCCACGGGACCCATTTATGGGTAGTAAGTAACAGATGCATGGCTGGCAGGCCAATCTTAAACGCACTTGTGCGTAGCCAGTAACATTTAGGGTTTTACCCGAAAATGAAATACCCCCGGTTTGACCGGGGGATTTTTATTTGCTAAAAATTATCTTTAAAATACTTTATGAGAATTTGCAGCATTAAGGTGCGGTAGGTTCATCCTTCACATATTCAATAATGTCGCTGAGATCGCATTCTAAAGCGGCGCAGATTCGATCTAAAATATAACTGTCATAACGAATAACACGGTTTTTGTAGTATCGGTCTATTGTTTGAAATTTGACCTCTGTTCGCTTGGCTAATTCATATCGGGTAATGCCACATTTATCCAAGTATTTATCGATAATTAAACGTACCATAAGCACCCCTCCTTTGATATATATTTTATCGGATATATACCTAATTGACAATTTCTCTATTTTGGTATATACTTATATAAGTATATATTTATAAGAGGGGATATATTCTATGAAAATGTGTGTTGTTGGTTCGCGGAGTATCGTGGATTTCGATTTATCGTCCTATATCACGGCAGACGTTGATACGATTATCAGTGGTGGCGCTGGCGGAATTGATAGCTTGGCGGAGCGGTATGCCGATTCGCACCGTCTATCTAAATATATTTTGCGTCCGCATTATGACCTTTACGGACGAGTTGCACCGCTCAAGCGTAACGAGCAAATGGTTGAAATGTCGGATTTAGTATTGATTATTTGGGATGGCGCATCAAAAGGGGCAGAGTATACTCTGAAATATTGCAAAAAAATTAATAAGCCGTTTACACTTGTTGAAGTATGACTATATTACTATTGTACTTATATTGCGGGCTTTTGTATGTTGGCTGATAAAGCAAAAAGACGGCAGAAGCATTGTCAAAAATACAGTGCCTCTGCCGGACCAAAGTGAGCTTTGAGCTTTTTCTTTATTTATTTTTTGAATTCGGAGTCGTCGAGTCCGAAGTGCTTTACCAAGAATTTGGCAACTCCGTCCTCCTCGCAGGTGTATTCCGATATGCGAGGGACGAGCTTTTTGACATCGTCTTTCGCGTTTTTCATTATGACGCCGATTCCTGCCTCGAGGAGCATCTCAACGTCACCGACGTCGTCACCAAAGGCGATAATATCCGCCTCGGTATCACCGAATATTTTAACGAGCGCGGAATTTCCGAGAGCCTTCGTAGCGTTAATATGACTGAATCTATACGATGGACCGCCAAAGTAGGAAACCGAGCGCAGACCGTACTTTGTTGCGAAGTATTCGCTCTCGCTCGGCGTGAGCTTGAGGAGTATTTTCTCTGCGGGAAAATCGAAGGAAAAATCCTTCGGATCAACGAGCTTTACGTCAAAGCGAACGAAGCTCTCGTCATTGGTATAAAGATAAGTATCCGACTGCACCGAAACGGACTTTCCAAGGGAGATAAGCTCGTTTGCGAGAGCCCTCACCGTTTCTTTCGGAACTTCACACTTGTAGATATAATTTCCGTTTTTGTCTATTATACCCGCGCCGCCGCATAGGATGGAAAAGTCGGGGCGTATACTGTCGATACAGTGCTGCGCGTGAAGCTTGCTTCTCGCGGTGTTTATAACTATCTTGTGACCGAGGCTTCTGAGCTTTTCGAGTACGGATTTCGTGTAGACGGTAGCTTCTTTATTGAAAGGTAAAAGCGTGTCGTCAAGATCAAAAATTATGTAGCTCATTTTTCTTTTTTGTATGCGCGTTTTGCGCTCCTCGTTATCGCGGTAATTTTGTCTATGTTCTTTTCGCTTCGGTAGGATCCGAACACTCTGAAGCACCAGTTTCCTCTGTCTGTCGAGGGGGTGTTCATCCTGCCGCGCTCGTTCGTCAGCTCAAGATAATCCTGAATGGGAATTACCGCAAGCTTTCCCTTGCTGTTCATTGCGAGTTTTATTAAAGCGGTGGTTGCGCTCTCCCCGCGCTCACGCTTGCATTCGCGTAAAAATCGCGAACGGGTGGCACCTTCAAGGGCAGAAGCCCAGCTTTTTGTGCAATCCGAGTCGTGGCTCGCGGTGTATACGATGCAGTTGTCGGTAGTGTATGTTCTGGGCAGATACTCGTTGTTTTCCTCAAAGAACGCAAACTGCAGAAGCTTCATGCCGGGGAAGCCTGTGTAGGCGAGAAGATCTCTTACGTCATCGGTGATAAAGCCGAGGTCCTCGGCTATGATCTTGCCCTTAGGATAGACCTCCTTTATTCTGTCAAAGAGCTCGCGTCCGGGGGCGCTTACCCACTCGCCTCGCTTTGCGTTTTCGTCACCGAATGGAATAGAGTAGTAGCTTGCAAATCCACGGAAGTGGTCGATTCTAAGTATGTCGTAGAGCTTGAACGCTCTGCCGACACGGCGGCACCACCAATCGAAATTGTTAGCCTTCATATACTCCCAGTTATATATGGGGTTTCCCCAGAGCTGACCGTCCTCGGAGTATGCATCGGGTGGACATCCCGCAACGGTTTTCGGATTGTAATTTTCGTCAAGGAGAAATTCCTCGGGAGAGCGCCATACGTCCATACTGTCATGAGCGACGTATATCGGCATATCGCCAATTATGAGTATGCCGTGCGAGTGCGCGTAGGAGATGAGCTTTTGCCACTCGCTCATGAACTCAAACTGCACCCAGCGCCAGAAGCCGCACTCGTCGGAAAGCTTTTTCGCGTTTTTCTTAGCCTCTTCGTAATCTCTTTCGTCGTCTTGCCATTCGCACCACGAGCGGTAGGAATTTTTAACCTTAAGCGCCATAAAGAGGGCGTAGTCTTCTATCCAATCTGCTTCGCGGCGAAGAAACGCGCGATAGGCGGCATCGGGTACGAATCTCGAGTATGCCGCGCGCAGAAGCTCGTATCTTGTACCGAAGAGCCATCCGTAGTCAACGGAGTCGGCAGAGAATTTTGCGCTTTTTAATTCATCCTTTGTGATTAGCCCCTGAGCGTGTAAGGTTTCGGGGTCTATAAAGTATGGATTTCCCGCAAGGGATGCGGGGGATTGATAGGGACTGTCCCCGTATGATGTGGGGTTAAGAGGGAGCACCTGCCAGCACTTCTGGTGGCAAGATACTAAAAAATCGATAAATTCGTATGCTCCGCGCCCCATATTTCCAATACCGTAGGGTGAGGGGAGGGATGAGAGCGGCATGAGTATTCCCGACGCTCTTTTAAATCCTAAGTTATATGTTTGCGAGTTCAATTTATTTCTCCTTGTTCCGCTTTATTGTAATTCGTTTTTTTGTTTAAAAAGTGAAATAATGTAAATAATAGTTAGCTAAATAGGATTATTTTAACCATTTTATTAAAGTCTCTGCGGTTTCTTTAAGCGTTTCTATATTATCGTCGTGCATAAACTCGAGCATATAATTTATCTCTTTTTCCGAGAGGAGCTCTATATATTTCTGCCAATAGTCCGTGAGTGCCGCGAGAGGTAGGCGCTCTTTTCTCTTCCACGAGAAAACGTGGACGCTGACGATATACGGAAGTAGCGCGCGGATAGCATCAAGATTATACTCGAGCGGGCGATGCTGATTCGGCTGCCAGAACATTTTAAGGTTATCCCGTCCGACGTCGAGTATAAACTGAAGCGCTGTGTGGTACTCGTCCGTCAGGGTGTTCGGATGGCACTCGAGAGCAACGGTCATGTTGCCTGCCATATCGCATATCCTTTTTGCATCGGCAACTGCCGCCTCGTACTCTGTCGAGGAATACGTGTCGCTTGATTTGCCCTGTCCTGCCCATACTCGGATAATTTTCGTGCCAAGCGCGCGAGCCGACGCGAGCACCTTTTCGAAAAGCTCGGGCTCGCTTTTTCCTATCGCGTAGTACGATCCGTATTCGGGGATAGAGATGCCATAGGCATCAGAGAGCGCTTTTACCGCAAGCGCTGCTTCTGTATCTCCGTGAGGCGAATGAACGTCACCGCCCCATTCAACAGAGTCGAGTCCCGCGTCCTTTGCCGCTCTGAGTATTTCCTCGGGGGTATGCTTTCTGAAGGATATTGATACTAAACCTGATTTGTTTTTCATTTCAGCTTCTCCGCTTAAATTTAATTATTATACATCGTGCTTTCAGATGAGCCCGACTTGCTGTCTGTATTGGAATCGGCAGGGAAGATCAGACGTAAGAGCTCGTTTGCGAAAAGCTCGTGCGTTTCTTTTGTTGGATGATTTATTCTGTTTGCGAGAAGGAGTGTCGTATCCTCGGTTAAGGAAAGCTCCTTCCGTTTAGAATAGCAATCGCAGACAGCAATACCCATATCCTCGGCGAGCTTTTTCGCGCTGTATATAAAGAGGTCTGTTTTGCCGCCGCTTTGCATATCCGCTGCCTTTTCTGAAATCTTAATAAATTCTCATTATGAGCCGGATAAATGTATTTTATCATAAAGCTTCGCCAAAATCAACATACAGAGATAATTATCTTTAAATATAATAATCGTATGCGTGCGTAAATTTCTTGACAACTACGATAAAAAGTAGTACAATTAAGTTATCTAGAGAGTAAAAAGGAGTTTTGACGTGTTATATTATAATCTGGTTTCCGTGATTTGTCTCGGTCTTTTGCTTCTTGAGGCGTTGGCGGTTCTGATGAATATTGTTTTCAGTAATCGCGCTGAGCGGATTGAATTCTTCCGCGGATTTAAAAGAGGTAAGTATGCTCTTATAATGATTATTGCGCTTCCTCTTTACTTTATCGGTCACGTTTACGGCGGCGCAGACTATCTGAAGGCGTTATTCACCTCGATAAACAATATCGTTCATCTTCTCGTTTTGAGATATGAGGTTTCAAGTATAGAGGCGCTGATGCAGAATAGCGATATCTATTCTGTTGCGGTATACTCTTGCTTCGGACTCGTGGTTTTGAATGCGCTGTTCTTGACTATCTCTCTTACAGGTCAGTATTTATGGGAATACTTCCAGAAGCTCAAGCTTCTTCTTATCCCGCGTGACAGATTTATCATCTGCGGCTTCAACGATTGTAACAAGAAGCTTTATCTTGCCGATAAGAAGAGAAGTAAGATAATCGTCGATGATATAAAAAAGGACGATGCGGATAATCTTTACGTGGACAAGATTTCGTATATTTCGACGGCTGATTGCGTTGAGGTTCTGAAAAAATACGTTCGGCGCTCGTCAAGATCAAGAAAGAAATATATCATCGTTATCAACACCGGCGCGGATGAGAGAAACATGCTTCTTTGCCGCGCGCTTATGGAAGTCGTTTCCTCTTTCGGTGAGGAGGTGCTCGGCGGTCTGTTCAAGTCCCTCGGTATATACGTTTTTGGTGACCCGAAATACGAGGCTATTTACGAGGATATGGTATCGAGCGGCAACGGCTGCTTCCATTACGTCAATAAGTATCAGAAAATTGCCGTTGACTTCATTGATAGGTACCCGTTGTCGAAATTTATGGACGAAAGCCATATAGATTATGAGAATGCGCTCGTCCGTCCGGAGGTCGATATAAACGTGATGCTCGTTGGCTTCGGCAGGGTAAACAGAGAGATATTCTTAACCTCGGTTGCAAATAACCAATTCTTAACACGCGGTGAGGGTGACCCCGAGCTGAAGCTTGTTAAATACCATATATTTGACAAAGAAAAATCGGAAAACGACAAGAATTTAAATCACGGCTATTACAGATTTAAGCACGAATGCAAAGACCTCGATCCCGAGAAATATCTTCCTCTCCCGACTCTTCCCGCAGAGGAGATTTTCCACCGAATAGATATCAATGATTTTGAGTTTTACGACAGTGTTTATTCGATAATAAAGGAGAACCCGAAATCGGTAAACTTCGTCGTTATAGCGTTCAGCACCGATCTTGAAAATATCGATCTTGCGGAAAAACTCGTTAAGAAGCGCGAGGAATGGGGAGCTTCGAATCTCGTCATCTTCGTTAAGGCGAGCGGCTTCAGAAAGAGCGATACGCTTATTGAAGAGGATGGCTGCTTCTTCATCGGTAACGAAGATGATTCCGTCTATAATATCGATAACATTATTTCTGATAATATTCAGCTTATGGCAAGACGTCGCAACGAGGTCTATGACCTTGAGTATGCGTTAAGCGAGAACGGTATTACAGAGCCTGACGCCGAGTTTGTTATGAAAAACAAGGAGCTCTCCGAAAAGAAGTGGCACTTAAAGAGCAGTATGGAGCGCGACTCAAGCCTCTTCTCCTGCCTCAGTCTGAGATTAAAGCTTCATCTTCTCGGACTTGACTACGTGCCGAGTTCTGCGGAGGGCAAGGCGCTTGAGTACGACGAGTACATAAAAATTTATGCGGGCGAGGACGCGCCGAATGTTGATAAATATGCACTGACAGTCGGTGGCAAGCCTACGATAGCTTATACTCTTGATTTCCCGAAGTCGAGAAGGCGTAACCTTGCGATACACGAGCATCAGAGGTGGAACTCCTTTATGCTAAGCCGAGGTACCGTTCCCGCAACGCTTGAGGAAATAAAGAATGAAACGCTAACTCTTCCGTCCGGAAAGAAAAAGTTTACCAACGGAAAGAGCTATAAAACACGTAAGCACGGAAATCTTACCACGTTTGACGGTCTTGTGACCTTCCGCCGTATGGTAGCCGAGCGTGACGGCAGACCCGAGGCTGATTGCGACGTAATTAAATACGACTATCAGCTCCTTGACGAGGCTTATTGGCTTCTTACAAAATCGGGGTATAAGATAATAAATATTCGCAAATAATCTGCTCATCAAAAACAAAAAACAAGATTTAAACACGCAGGAAGAACTTAGGTATAAGAGCTGAGAGAAATAAAACTTTTATTCATGTGCGTGCGAAAAGTTTTAGTTTGCTATTGACAATGATGACAAAATGTGATAAACTTTAAAAAACAATTATTTTACGGAGGCGTATTATGGAACACATCAAGACTATTGAAACCAGAAACCTTTGCGACAGTGCGAAGAATGGCGGATGCGGTGAGTGCCAGACTTCTTGCCAGTCTGCTTGCAAGACCAGCTGCGGTATTGCTAACCAGAAGTGCGAAGGCAAAAAGGAAAACAAGTAATCACGGCAACCCTTTAGTGCCTATTGGGGCTGCGTCATTTAGGCGTAACCGAATAAAAAAACGGTAGGGGTATTGTATACGCAGTACCTCTGCCGTACTTTTATGCAAATTTAAAAGAACTAAGGTTGAAACCCTGCGGTTTTCTTCCATTTAATTGAAGTTTTTTATTCTACCGCCGTTTCCTTTTCTGACCACTTCCGTGTCGCAAGCCATCGCCTACACAAGCCTCGGCTCGTCTTGCTCGCGTATGTGGGACTTCGCTTCAAAAAACAGTTATTAACTGTTTTTGTTCACTCACTCTCGGTGTATGTATATACACCTTCGGGGCGGAGAACGACGATTTCCGCTCTAAATCCCTTTGCCCCAAAAGCTGTTCCATTAAGAATTTGCCGGAACTTCAATTCTCACTGCATTTTTCATCTTTTTGCTTTGATTTTATTCGATTCTTAATGACTCAGCCTCTGCTTTTTTAAAATTATTATAATTGCCTGTATAAAGCTTGCAGGCGGAACGGATAAAAAAATGATACATCAGTATAAACTCGGCGGACTCAATATAGTGCTTGACGTATGCTCGGGAGCTATCCATGTTGTGGATGAGGTTGCTTTCGATATTATAGAGAAATACGAGAGTGAGTCGCGCGAGAATATTATAAACGAACTTAAAGAAAAGTACTCTTCGCGTGAGGATATCACCGAGGAGGATATCCTGGAGTGCTACGCTCAGGTAACCTCACTTCGCGACGCGGGCAAGCTGTTTGCTCCCGATACCTTCGAGCCTATGGCGGGTAAGCTTAAGGAGAAGACCGCGGGCGTTGTAAAGGCACTCTGTCTTCATATAGCTCATACCTGCAACCTTAACTGCTCTTATTGCTTCGCAAGCCAGGGTAAGTACCACGGCGAGAGAGCTGTTATGAGCTTCGAGGTCGGAAAGCGCGCTCTCGATTTCCTTATTGAAAATTCGGGAACAAGACGCAACCTTGAGGTGGATTTCTTCGGTGGTGAGCCTCTTATGAATTTCGACGTAGTGAAGCAGCTTGTTGCATATGCGAGAGAGGTAGAAGGAAAGCATAACAAAAACTTCCGCTTCACTCTGACTACCAACGGCGTGCTGATCGACGATGACGTTATAGATTTTGCAAACCGCGAGATGAGCAACGTCGTTCTCAGCCTTGACGGAAGAAAAGAGATACACGATGAGTTCAGAGTCGATTATGCGGGGAACGGAAGCTTCGATAAAATAGTCCCGAAGTTCCGGAAGCTGGTCGATGCCAGAGGCGGTAAGGAATACTATATGAGAGGTACGTTCACTCATAGAAATCCCGACTTCCTTGAGGATATCAAGGTGATGCTCGACCTCGGTTTTAATGAACTGAGTATGGAGCCTGTAGTTTGCGCTCCCGGTGATCCCGCAGAGCTTACTGACAGCGATATGGAGATAGTGAAGGAGCAGTACGAAAAGCTCGCTATGCTTATGCTCGAGCGTGAGCGAGAGGGCAGACCGTTCACCTTCTATCACTATATGATAGACCTCACGGGAGGTCCTTGCATCTATAAGCGTATCTCGGGCTGCGGTTCGGGTACGGAATATATGGCGGTTACCCCTTGGGGCGATCTCTATCCCTGCCACCAGTTTGTTGGTGAGGAAAAATATAAGCTCGGCGATATATATAACGGTGTGACGAATACAGTCGCTCAGTGCGAGTTTGCTGAGTGCAACGTTTACTCAAGAGAAGAATGCCGCGACTGCTGGGCTAGGCTCTATTGCTCGGGCGGATGCGCCGCAAACGCATATCACGCAACCGGCAGTGTTAAGGGTATTTACAAAAAAGGCTGCGAGCTCTTCAAGAAGAGAATGGAATGCGCGATTATGCTTGCCATTGCAAAGCAGCTCGGTTGATCTATGAAAACTCCTATCTACGATTTTGTTACCCGTTACGCGGAGTCGGGCGCATCGAGAATGCATATGCCCGGGCATAAGGGTATGGGTGAGATTGAAAAATTCGATATCACTGAGGTTTTCGGGGCGGACAGCCTTTATGAGGCGAACGGTATAATTCGCGAGAGTGAAAAAAATGCGGGTGAGCTCTTCGGGGCGGAGACGTTTTATTCTGCCGAGGGCTCGTCGCTCTCCATTCGCGCGATGATGTATCTTTTGAAGCTTTATGCCAAGGAAAGCGGCAGACCGTGTAAGGTTTTGGCGGCGCGAAACGTTCATAAAAGCTTTGTTTGCGCTGTGGGACTTTTGGATATTGACGTCGAGTGGCTTTTGCCTGCGGAGAACTCGTCATACCTCTCCTCGTCGCTTGACGGAGCTTCGGTAGAGCGCGCTTTTTCGACTATGGACGAGCTTCCTTTGGCAGTTTACGTAACGTCGCCCGATTATCTCGGGAAGATGCTTCCTTTGGCTGATATTGCCGAGGTTTGCCACAGATACGGCGTGCTCTTGCTTGTTGATAATGCGCACGGGGCATATCTTAAATTCTTGAATCCATCACGGCACCCGATGGACCTCGGCGCGGATATGTGCTGCGACTCGGCTCATAAGACGCTTCCCGTATTGACGGGCGGAGCGTATCTCCATATAAACAAGAATGCTCATTCCGAGTTTTCAAAAAGCGCCAAGCGCGCGCTTAGCGTTTTTGGCTCGACGAGTCCGTCTTATCTTCTACTTGCATCTCTTGACCGCGCCAATGCTTATATTGCTGATGGTTACAGGGAAAAGCTTGCTGACTTCATAGTGAAAATCGAGCGGCTGAAAAGCGAAATTTTGAGCAACGGGTACGCACTTTTTGGTGAAGAGCCCTTAAAAATCACGATTTTAACCAAAAAATACGGATATCTTGGATATGAGCTCGCGGAAAGACTTATGCTTGACGGTATCGTTTGCGAGTTCTGTGATCCCGATCATATTGTTCTGATGCTGACTCCCGAAAATACGGATGAGGATATAAAAAGACTGAAACGTGCGCTTCTTGGTATTGAGAGGCGCGAAGAGATTACAGAAGCGCCGCCGAAAGCTATGCTGCCAAAGAGAAAAACTTCGGTAAGAGAAGCGTTATTATCGGCAAGTGCCACTGTTCGTACAAGTGATGCCGTGGGATGCGTGCTTGGCGCAGTTACGGTAGGTTGCCCCCCTGCCGTTCCTATTCTCGTCTCGGGTGAAGTCATCGATGATGAGTGTATTTCTGCATTTGAGTATTACGGGATAGACGAAATAAGCGTTATTATCTAATATTAATATAAAGGAGAAAAAATATGGGACGTAAAGCAGAACCTTCGGAAAAGAATATTTACTATCGTTCGAGAGAAAAAGTCAAAGGTCTTTCGAGAGAAAAGGCGGCAGAGAAGATCGGCATCAGTTCGACAACGCTTGGAAGAATAGAGCTCGGACACATCGCTCCAAAGCCTGATGACGTTGTGGCTATGGTTGAGCTTTACGGAGAGCCTTCACTTTACAACTACTACTGCTCGAACGACTGCAAGATAGGTATGGACTGCAGTATTGACGAGGTTAAACCCGTCAGTCTTGCTGAGGCTACTCTCGGTATTTTATCTTCTGTAAACGCATTTAATAAATGGAAGGATAAATTCATCGATATAGCCATGGACGGCGACGTTGACGATGATGAGAAGGATGAGTTCAAGTCTATCTGCAAGGCGCTCGGCGAGATATCGACTATGGTTGAAAGACTTAAACTCACCGTTGAGACCTCGAAGTTTTCTAAGACGAAAAACAGCTGAGGCTCTGAAATGTTAAAATTAAAAATTTTCAAATCGGGAGATGCATTTTTATCGGCATCTCCCGATTTTTTTGTCAAGGAATGGATTTTGATTAAAAATATACGGAATATGTCTTTTTTGGTAAATAAACGGTGTTTTTGTATCTTTGATTTTATCGACAGCAGGAGAAAAATAGTTTAAAATATTATTGTAAAAACAACAATGCAAAAGGAGACGAAAAAATGACAAATACACGTGAACTTTATGAGAAATACTATTCCGCAACGGTACAGCGTTACTACAACGTCAAAGAAAAGCGTAAGCTGCTCGCTCTTTTTGCCGCGGCTTACGGTATCAGCGAATCGAGCGGAGAATTTCTGCAGATAGCGGAAGTTATCGAGTCGGTAGAAAAATTCGGTATAGAGTGCCTTATGGACTGCAAGAACTTTCTTCTTATCGCCGATGCTATCCCCGGTAAAAAGGAGCTTATCAAGGCGGTGCGTGCGGCAAAGGTCTGCTATGAAAAGTATATAGAGACCGGAAGACGTACATATTCCGACGTTATAGATTGGCGCACTGACGTCTATAAGAACGCAGCAGAGGATGCAAATTCCAAGCTTGATGCGGCTTACATCGAATATTCGAGAGGCTCGGTTGACCGCGCGATAAAGCGCTTCGAGGAGCTTATCGATGATAAATCGCATCTGCCCTCGGTGGAGCATCTTGCTGTAATACACGGAAAGCGCGCTAATCACAAAGAGTCCCTCTTCTGGCTGCTTGTCCTGACAGACGTGCTCGAAAACGTACTCAGTATAGATTCTCCCGAAGCGCTTGGCAGGAGCATCGAGGCGGCACGCGCGCATCTCTTGGAAAGCGATATTCGCGATATTACGGAAAAAGCAAAAAGAAAGGTAAAGCAGAAATTCGGCTACGGACAGGTAAACAGAAGCAGCATCGGATTTCAGCCCAGAACTTAAAGAATGAGAAACGACACACTTATAAGAGAATCTCTTCTCTATAAAAACAAAGACAACTACGAGCAGTCTGAGTGCGTTCGCTGTGAGGTCGGACGCGATTTCCGCGGCTGCGATTGGATGGATATGAAGAGCACCGTTGCCCCCGGCGCGGGGATGCCTCTTTATTTCTCCGATGACGGAAAGGCTCTCTTCACCGACTTTACTCATAGCACTATAATTGGTAGTACAGGAACGGGTAAATCCGAGGTAATTGTAAAGAACTATTTGCAATTATTCGCTCTTGTGAACGAGAAGAGCAAGCCTTCGTTCCTTGCATCCGACCTTAAAGGTGATATATCTCTTGAGCTTAAAAACTATCTCGAGAAGCACGGCTATAACGTTGTGATAATGGATATGAAAAGACCTTATCAGTCGAAAAGATACAACTTTATGACCCAGATATATGACGACTATCAGGAGGCGTACAGAATAAAATGCCGGATCAAGGCGGGAGAGATTACGAGCGAATTCGACGGAAGAAGGTTCAAAACTCTTACCGAGGCTAAAAATGCCGCAAACGCAAAGGTTCTGACGCTTATGGACAGAGTTGAAAGAGCGATAGTTGAGCTTTCAAACATCATAATCGTCTGCACCGACCCGGAGGATGCCTCGTGGTTCTCGGGTGCGAGAACGATGTTTTGCGCTATAGTTTTAACAATGCTCCATGACTCCGAAAATCCTAAAAACGGTATGACCCGTGAGAAGTTTACCATAGCAAACGTATGCCGTGCGGCGTTTACCACGGAGGACGATTGCGAAACTATCATAGGCTGGCTTAAGCGCGCTGACGATCATCTCACCGTACAGAACGCGATAATGGGTAACTACAATCTTCGCGCAAAGGTAACGAGAGACGGCTATGTAAGTACTCTTAATACTGCGCTCAGTGCTTATACCACGAATGCCGTCGGCGCTCTTACGGCTACGAGCGATGATATAAATCTCAAAGAGATAGCTACCCGTGATAAGCCTTACGCTATCTTCCTTATAACCGACGACCAGCAGAAGATAACGAACAGCATCGCTATGATGCTTATAAATAATCTTGTTGCAGAGCTTACCGAGCACGCGGATAACGTCGGACCGAGAAATCTCTCCCGTGACTTTGTATTTTTGCTTGACGAGTTTGCGAATATGCCGCCTATGCCCGGTATGAGCAACAAGATAACGACTCTCCGTTCAAGACGCGTATGGATGATGATGGCTGTTCAGTCGATTCAGCAGCTTCGCCAGGTATACGGAGAGGACACGAGCGATATTATACGCGATAACTGCGATACGTCAATCTTTCTTGGAAGCAATAACCTGAATACAAAGCAGATCTTCTCCGAGTCTATGGGACAGAAGATAGGAATTTTCACCTCATATAATAAGGGTAACGACGGAAATACCTCTGAGAGCATAACGGCAAACAATACCGCCGTTGTAAGAATAAGCGACCTTGATGAGCTGATACTTGGTGAGTTTTACGTTCGCTCAAGAGTTGCGGGAAATATGAAGTCGTATATGATACCGTTCTTCAAGCGCTCCGAGCTTAAGATCGTGAGGGATGACAGAGAGGATCGCTACCGCGCCTTTGATCCTAAGGCTGATATGTATAAGATCGAAGACGTCCTCAAGCGTGAGGAGCAGGAATCGGGCAGGTCGAGAAAATTCAACTTTGATTTTTAATAACAACATCTTGTGAGCAGAAGGGCATGGATATTCCGAGCTTTGCCCGAAGCTTTCACAAAAAACGCTTACGGTATGCGATAAAAGCGCACCGTAGGCGTTCTTTTTTTTGCTTCAGAGGTAACCTTTGGATTAATTCATAATATGTTCATTGACTTTTGTGAGAGTTGGTGGTATAATGTTCCTATTGGCTATATTTTAAATAATACACGAAAATAATAGGAGTATTTATGGGCGAAAGTTTTAAGAGATTTATGAACAAAGCCAATAAAGCTCGCCTCATCAAAACGGTATCTGCCGCGCTTGCGTCGGGAATGACGGTGGCGGGAGTGCTGCTTATTTTGATAAAGCGCGAGGTTATTGCTTTGTTACCGCTCTATGCCGCGATTTTCGGTCTGCTTGCCGCCGCGATAGCCTTCGGGCTCTTCTTCCTTCTCACGAAGGTGTCGGAGCGGTTGGTAGCGAAAAGGCTTGACCGCGAGTTCGGACTCTCCGAGCGAGCGCAGACGATGGTTGCTTATCGTGATGCGAGCGGAGCTATGATGGCGCTTCAGCGAGAGGATACCGAAAAGGTGCTCGGGGAGCATTCCGTCAAGGAATTAAAAATCAAAAATCTTTGGATATACATAACCGTGATTTTGCTTAGCGTAGCCTGCTTTACTGTGGGCCTGGTTATGAAAAGGACAGAGCGGCAGGAGCCGCCCGAGGTTATTCCGCCGTTTGAGATATCCGATATGCAGATAGCGGGACTCGAGGAGCTTATTGCCTTCGTTTCCGCATCGAAGATGGACGATCCTTATAAAACGGTGATATCCGATGAGCTTGGGACGCTTCTTGCGGCTCTTCGGGATGCCGATACCGAGCCCGAGATGCAGGCGGCGCTCGCAACATCGCTTGTTGTGATTGCCGAGGCGACGTACGATTCTTCGTCCATGACGGAGATACTCAATGCCATGTGGGCTACGGACAATGTTCATCTTAAGGCTCTCGCGACGGCGCTTGATACGTCGGGATGGACCGAAAACGAGGCTCTTTGCTGGGGCGAATATATGGAAAGTTACAAGGACTTTTCCGCATCTTTTGATTTCCGGGAGGCTGCAGAGTCGGAAGAGATATCCGATGCCGAGCTTCTGCAGAGAATAAAATGGGCGCTCGAGGATACCTCGATGAAGGCGGACGCCGCGCTTAACTCCTCGGGTATAGATAAAGGCGACGTGCTCGCGGCGGCACTCGCAAAGCTTATCTCAGCCGAGGGCGGAGAGTTTTCCGGTTTCCGTGTGATACACGCGGCATCCGAGGGGAAGACTTATGATATACTTCGTGCGGAGATAGAAAATACCGTGGACTCTATTGCAGATGAGCTGTATTCTACAATATCGCATCAAAAAGCTAATACGAATGTCGGTGAATACGTGCTTAAAAAACTTGCCTCGCTCTTTGCGGTGGTAATACCTGAATTCGAACGTCCGACACTCAAGGAAACGGGCGGCTCGGGTGGCAATAACGATGACTCGCAGCAGGGCTCGGGCGGAGGTGTCGGCGAGGGCGCGACCTTCGGCTCGGACGATCTTGTGCTTGATCCCGTTACGGGAAAATACGTAACGTACGGCACTCTTTACGCAACCTACAATACGCTTATGATCGAAAAGCTGAACAGCAACAGATATGCGTATACCGATGAACAGATACAGCAAATAGAAAAATATTTCGCGCTTCTTTACAGCGGACTTGAAAAGGATTGAGAGGATAAAAACAATGGAAGATAAAAACATAAACGTAAATACAGAGGCTGCTTCGGCAGAGCTTGAAGAGGTAAGATTCTTTGCGGGGAAGGTCGCGAAGATAAAGTCCGAGCTTGCAAAGGACGTGGTAGGTCAGACCGACGTAATAGAGAACGTTATCATCGCCATAGTTGCGGGCGGTAACGTGCTTCTTGAGGGTGTTCCCGGTGTTGGAAAGACAAGACTTGTGCGCTCGCTCGGTAAGGTGCTCTCGCTCCCGTTCTCGAGAATTCAGTTCACACCTGACCTGATGCCCTCCGACGTAACGGGTACTAACGTTGTAGAAAAGGATGAGAACGGTAGACTTAATACCAAGTTCCGCCCCGGACCCATATTCGCAAATCTCGTTCTTGCCGACGAGATCAACCGTGCTACTCCCAAGACCCAGTCCGCAATGCTCGAGGTAATGCAGGAGCATAAGGTTACGGTAAACAACGTTACATACAGAATAAAGGAGCCCTTCTTCGTTCTCGCTACCGAGAACCCGATAGAGCAGGACGGTACTTATCCGCTTCCCGAGGCTCAGATGGACCGCTTTATGTTTAAGCTCATCGTGGGCTTCCCGGGAGTAGAAGAGCTTGCGGGTATTGTTAAGATGACTCAGATAACTATGAAGGAAACTGCAAGCGCGGTCGTTAACGGTGAGGAAATTCTCGCTATGAGAGCTCTTGCGTCAAAGGTTCCGATCGTTGACGATATACTCGACTATACGGTAAGACTCGTTTCCAATACCCATCCCGAGCTTGAAACAAGTGCACCCTCGGCAAAGAAGTACCTTAAGTACGGAGCATCTCCGAGAGCCGCTCAGGCGCTCGTTACCGCCGCGAAGGTGCGCGCTCTCATGGATGGCAGATTCAATGTATCTTACGAGGACATCGATGCTCTCGCAACGAGTGTATTAAGACACAGAATAAAGCTGAACTTCAGCGCTATCAACGATAAGCTTACTACGGATGCTGTTATCGGTCAGATAATCAAAGAAACAAAAAAGGTTCGTTAAATGAAAAAGATTGTAATTGATGAGGCCTTTCTTGGGGAGCTTGAGCTGCTCGAGTCGGTACTCAAAAACAATATTGCCGGCTCATTTGGCGGAAACCGACGAAGCCGCACCTTCGGATCATCCTCCGAGTTCGCGGATTACAGGGATTACGTGCCGGGGGACGACATAACGAAGATAGACTGGAATGCGTATATGCGCTTTGAGAAGCTTTATCAGAAGCTTTATTACGATGAGCGTCGCATGCATACGAGGATATATATAGACGCGAGCCGTTCCATGGATCACTCCGAGGAGGACGAGAAGGCAACCGAGGCAGTCAAGATAGCTGCGGCGTTTGCTTATCTTTCCGTGGCGGAGATGGATAAGGTGTCTATTTATGCGATACACGGCGGTGAGCTCACCGAGGTTATATCCGACGTTTCGGGCAAGGACTCTTATCTTAACTGCGTAGATAAACTCAACAGCATAGAATTCTTCGGTGACGCGAGGATAAGCGATGCTATCGTTTCGTCGAAGGTAGGCAGAGGTGACGGTATTTCGGTCATCGTCTCCGACTTTCTCACCGATGAGAATTACGAGGCCGCGATAGACTTCCTTTGCGAGCAGAAAAGGGACGTTATCTGCTTGCAGGTACTCTCCCGTGAGGAGTTAAACCCTCAGATGAGAGGGAAAATGCACCTCTTCGATTCGGAGAACGCATCGAGATATTTTCGTAAAAAAATAGACAAGGACGTAGTTCTTGCTTATAAAGAAGCGCTAAAGTATTCGACCGACAGGATAAGGCTTTATTGCGAGTCACGCGGGGCAAATTATCTTCTCGTGCCATCGTATACGCCTATGGCGGATCTGTTCTTCGGCAGATTTGCGGATATGGAGGTGATAAAATGACCCTTCTGAATCCAATGGGACTTCTCGCACTTATAGCGGTGCCGATTATCGTTCTCATTTATATTCTCAGAAACAAGTTCAACGAACAGACGGTTCCGTCTACGTACCTTTGGGAGCTTAGTGAAAGGTTCTTTAAGAGAAGAAATCCCCTGAGCGGTCTTACGGGAATTATCAGCCTTATACTTCAGATACTGATAGTCACGATGATAGCCCTTGCTATTGCAAGACCAGTTTTCGTAATTCCCGATTCGGCAGGTGAATACTGCTTCGTGCTCGACGGCTCGGGAAGTATGAATATGAAGGACGGCTCCGTGACAAGATATGAGCGCGCCAAGGACGAGATCGAGGATATAATCGACGACGCGAAGGGCGGAAGCACCTTTACACTTATAAATCTTGTAGGTGAGGCGAGCGTTACATACGAGCGTATTACTGACAAAAAGGTTGCAAAGGATATGCTGGATGACCTTCGGTGCTCCGACGGTACCGTCTCTTACTCTGATGCTCTTTCGGTAGCGCAAAAGTATTATGACGATAATCGCTCGTTTTTGGTCTATCTCTTGACCGACAAGAATGTTAAAAGTCACGATAATATTGAAATTGTAAATATTGGTTTGCAAAATGATGATAATTTTGCGATAAGCAACGTTACGTCTGCTTTTGTGGGCGGCGAGCTTTCCGTGAGTGCCGACGTTGTTTCTTATTCTTCGGATAAGGAAATTGAGGTCGAGCTTTACGTTGACGGAGGCAAGAACGCTGCCGCAAAAGAGAGCGTTTCCGTTTCGGCGGGCGTGCCCGCTCGCGTAGAGTTTACGCACAAGACGGATGCGTATGAAAGCTTCCGCGTTGTTATAAAGAACCGTGACGCGCTGCTCGCGGATAACGAGTTTATCAGCTATAACCATAAAAACGAAACGTCGTACAGCGTTCTGATCGTCAGCGATACGCCCTTCTTCTTTGAAGCGGCGCTCGACGTTCTGACGGACGCCAAGGTTGACGTTATCTCACCGGAGAAATACAAGAACGATGGCGGCTACGGACTTTATATATTCGAGTCCTTTACTCCCGAGGTGCTTCCCGATGCGGCGGTATGGCTTGTAAATTCAAGCAAGAACGTTGACGATTCGGGATTCGGCGCGCGAGGTGTTGTCGAGCTTGACGGACCTTGCGAGATAGTTATGTCAAACTCTACGTCTACCTCGGCGCAAGAGCTTCTTCTCGGTATTTCGGGAAAGGATATAATGATATCCGAGTACGTAAAGTACAGCGGTATGTATACGAAGTTCACGACGCTGTTCTCGGTAGGGCTCAATCCCTTGATATTTGCGGGAACGAACGGACTCGGAAACCGTGAGGTAGTCATCGGATTCGATATCCACAAGGCGGATTTTGCTCTCTCGACCGATTACGTTGCTCTTCTCGGAAATCTTCTTGACTATTCCTGCCCCGATATCACCCCGAGCGCGGCGTACGTTTGCGGTGAGGACGCAAGAATAAATATTACCGCGCAGATAAATAACGTTAAAGCAACCGCCCCCGACGGTGAGGAGATATATATCGATACCTCTGCCGACGTTGCCGCCTTTACGCTGGATAAGGTTGGCACTTATACCGTTGAATACACCCTGGCGGGTGAGAAAAAGATAACTAAAATATATTCCTCGGCACCCTCCGAGGAAAGCGCGCCCGAGAGCGGTCTTGAGAGCTTTGCTCTTACGGGTGAGAGAGAATACGAGATGACTGACGGAGAGTTTGACCCTATCGTAATCATCTTGATAATACTTGCACTTGCTATTTGTGCGGATTGGATGGTATATTGCTATGAAAAGTATCAGCTTCGATAATCCGTACTGGCTATTCCTTGCAATACCGCTGCTTTTAGCTCTCATTATTCCCGTCATCATCTCGATGAACAAGGATAACAGAAGCCGCGGATTTATAGCATCAATAATTATTCACGCAGTTATAATCGTTTCGGTAACGCTCGCTGCTGCGGGTCTTACATATACGTCGGTTATGACAAGAACTAAGGTATACATCGTTGCGGACGTTTCGTATTCCATGAAGGATAATTTTGACGAGATGGACGGCTACATCAAAGAGATCGAGGACTCAATGCCGCAGAATTCGAGGCTCGGCATAGTCTGCTTCGGTAAGGACAGCGTTATTCTGACCTCGTCGGGCACAGAGGTAAAGAGTGTCAGCGAGGCTAAGGTAGATGACAGTGGAACGGATATCGCCGCGGCGCTCGATTATACCTCAACTCTCTTCAGTGAGGGTGAGCTTAAGAGGATAATCCTCATTACCGACGGATGCGATACAAACCGAGAGGGAAGCGTTGTATCCGCGGTTGAAAGACTCCGCGCGAAGGAGATAAAGCTTGACACGGTGTACGTCAACTCGAACCTCAAGGATGGCGATAACGAGGTTCAGATATCCGATGCCGAATTTACCGCATCGACTTATATTGATCACGAATCGGCTCTTAAGGTCCTGGTTGAGGCAAATACCGACTGCGACGTGATCCTTGACCTATACAGGCGCGCTGAGGACGAGAGCGAATACGTAAAGCTCGATACCGAGGTAATGAAAGCGGAGAAGGGTATAAATATACTCTCGTTTGACCTTCCTACGGACGCAGCGGGTATTTACGATTACCGCGCGGAGCTCAAATCCGCAGGTGACTCTTCGGAGCATAATAACGTTTTCACCTTTACCCAAAAGGTTGAGGGTAAAAGACAGATACTTCTTATTACTGATAACGATATGGATTTCCTTGCGGTAAATGCTCTTTATGGCGAGGATGCCGACGTTGATGCTTACGTTAGAAAGAGAGATATACCTTACACGGTAGAGCAGCTTTCGCTCTACGATGAAATAATTCTCTCGAACGTTGATATAAGACGTATCAACAATATAAACGCATTTGTCGATTCTGTCGATACCGTTGTTTCGAGATTCGGAAAGAGCCTTATCACCATGGGTGACCTTTCTATGCAGAATAAGGATCACGAGGTCTTTACGAAGCTTGAGGAGCTTCTTCCTGTAAGCTACGGTAACGCTAATAAAGACGAAAAATTATATACTATCCTACTTGACGTGTCAAGAAGTATGTACGATATGTCTCAGCTGACTATCGCGAAGGATGCGGCAACTAAGCTTATCTCCCTGCTTGACGATAACGATAGCGTTGTGTACGTTCCCTTTGCGGGTAAGGTGCTCGTTGAGGAGGGCTGGAAGCCGATGAAGCTCGGCGATGTCGTTGACTTTGACAGTAACACCTCGGGTGAGAGAATAACCTACAGACAATGGCTCTACCGCGAGATACAGAATGCCGAGCCCTACCAGGGAACGCTTATCGGCGCGGCTCTCGAGCAGGCGTACAGTAATATAAAAGACCTATCCTTCGGCGAAAGTCAGGTAATGATAATAAGCGACGGTGTTTCGTATTCGCACGAGAATGAGGACGCTGTTGCTCTTGCAAGCGAGCTTTACGTAAAGCATAATATCACCGTTTCCGCGATAAGCATTATAAGTACGGATGGCAGAAATATGCTTCCTGCGATTGCTGCTGCCGGCGGCGGTACTCATTATTCGGTAGAGAGAGCGGAGGAGATATCCGAGCTTGTATTTGCAACGATTGCCGATGATCTTACCGAGTCGGTAATTGAGAAAAAGACTCCCGTTAATATCGTTTCCTACCGTGATAAAACGCTTCTCGGCATAACCGAGCTTGCGGATATATACGGTTATATCAACTCAAAATCCAAGGCTGATGCAACGACCGTGCTCACGGTTGATTATCAGAAAAATGCCGATACTACCGTACCCGTGCCGCTTTATGCATACCGTGACCACGGAAACGGAAGGATAGCGACCTTCACCTCGAGTATATCGGGAGATTGGCTTGACGGCTGGGATAATACCACGCGCTCACTGTTCTTTGGTAACGTGCTCGTGACGAACACGCCGAGCGAGCGTATAGACTATCCGTACGACGTTCGCGTGAACTTTGCATCGGGTGAGTCTACTGTTGAAATAATACCCGCGTATCTTACTCCCCGTGCTAAGGCAATGCTTAAAATTACATCTCCTGACGGTACTGTCACGGAGCAGGCAATGGTCTTTGACCGTAATAGATTTTATGCATTATGCGAGCTCGGCGATATAGGTAAATACGGTATCGAAGTGACATATTCATACGGAACTCACAGCTTTACATCAAGCACCTATTACAACGTTTCATATCAAAATGAATACGATGAATTTTACGCAAGAGATATCTCGGCGGTCTATAACTTTATGAGAAATATCGGCAAAGTATATACCGACGGCGGCGTTGATCTTGAGATAAATAAGAATGAGGTAGCAACGTATGAGTATAGCTTCAGAATGCCGCTTCTCGCACTTGCCGCAGCGCTTCTCGTAATCGAGATATTTATTAGAAAGACCAGATGGAAAGATATTTGTAATTTCTTCAAAAAAATAAAGAAAGGAGATAAAAAATGATGAAAATGAAAAGAATAGTTTGCATATTACTTACATTGACACTTTCGTTTTTATCTCTTTTCTCCTGCTCCGAATATAAGCCGCCCGTAAATACGGGTGGCGGAGGAGGCAATGCTGCTCCCGAGCTTGACGATGATCCGACAAATGACTTTACCGTATCGCTTACGTATCACGGCGAGGCGTTTTCACCCACGACGGCGATCGACGTATACTGGGATGACGGTTTTGATATTTTTGTTGCTCCCGTCGAC
Source organism: Eubacteriales bacterium (assembly GCA_045654585.1). Classification (GTDB taxonomy): domain Bacteria; phylum Bacillota; class Clostridia; order Oscillospirales; family CAG-272; genus UBA1740. The sequence goes on along the minus strand of JAZONS010000068.1, from coordinate 39,492 downwards.
GAGAACGGAATTTCAAGAATAGACGGTCTTGACGGAGATTATAAGGTAACTCTTTCGTCCTGCCCGTCGGGCTATGCCTATGACGTAAACGGATATGAGGCGACGAACTTCAACCGTAATATTACGATCGAGCTCCACGACCTTAATATCGTTATCGGAGCGGGTGACTCTCTCGATAATTGCATGCATATTATGGATACCGGAATTTACTCGGTAACCATTAAAGAGCCCGGGGAGCGTGTCTACTTTGAATATGCTCCGCAGATCAACGGAGTGTATACCGTTGAGAGCTGGGCGAGCACGGCGGAGGATGAGGTGAATCCTATCGCGTACGCATATCTCGGAAGCTCACATTACAAGTACGGTGAGTATGAGGTGACGGATCTCGGCGCTATCGGAAGCTTTACGAGAAACTTTGTTCATACGGTCAAGATAGCTGACGAAAATATCAGCTCCGGCGGCGGTTCGGTAACCTTTACATTTGCTGTTACCGCAGAGAATAAGAGTGGCGTTTATCCTATAACCTATTCGTTTGCGATAAAGCGCGACGGCGGCTTTGACTATAACAGAGAAGATAAGATAATGGTACCTGTCAAGGCAGACCTTTCACACTTTGATTTTGATGCATTCCATTCTATGGCAGGCGGAAAGATCGTTGGCGCTGAAACTTTGTATCGCGATAAGGACGGAAACGAGAAGCCCGGCGCATACGTTTTTGATGCAAGTAAATATAAGATTTGGGAAATAGAGGACGGCGGCGACGGTGTTTACCACGTTTACGATGAGGAGAAGTATGCCTCAACGGGCGGATTCGGACCTATACTGGTTGCTTATATTTCAAAGCCTTGCCGATTCGTTATCGCATTCACGGAGATAGAGGCTGCCGGAAACAGTAACCTTACCGTTAACGGAAACGAAAACCATAAGCAGTTTATAGAAGGATGGGAGGCGCTTGCCGCGGGCGGCTTCTATTGTCTTAACGATTGCCCGTGTCACGATGCGACTGATGTCAACCGTGCTTGCCCAACAGGATGCAAGAATTGTCTTTCCGGATGCAGGCAGTGTCCACCCGAGCTTATGAATAAGGGCGGATACGCCCAGCTTTGCAATGCCGACGGCGTTGCTCCGGTAACACAGGAGCTGGCGGAATTTTTCCAGAAGTTTTCAATTTCTCAGCGGTATTTTGCCGATGGCGAGGGCTGGGCAGAGAACCTCGGAATCCATGCATACGAGGATTCGCAGTGGCTGTTTGCTTGCGGATACTATGAATAAGGTTCTCTTTGAGAACATGATATGTCACATTTGGTGACGTGGGATGATCAGAGCAAGAGTAAAAGGATAAACTTCCTTCTATTCTTGCTCTGTTCATTTTTTATGAATGAATTGATGCTGATGGATCATGAATTGGCTTCGCCATGATTTCTCGTCGGCGTACCGACTCCTCCATGAATTGAATTGCAACGGATATCATGCCCGTAGGGCAATTCACGCAGTTTACTGCAATTCATGACATGCAGTCTCAATTCATGCAACCACGTTGCAATTCATTGCGTGTTCTCCGCTAAGGATAACACGCTAAAAGTTCTCTCTTTTTTTATCGGTGAAGTTTTGCTCGCTTACTCGCAAAGTTAAATCGTGTGCAGGTATAATATAAGGGAGAATCGGTGCTTAGCAGACAGTTGTATACATAAAGTTCACAAAAATTTCAAAAAAGCACAAAAACCTATTGATTTTTTAGAAAATAGTGGTATAATGAAATCATCCAAGATATTTGTATAATTATTTACCATATTATTTTAGACTTACTTTGAGTTGTTTAACTTTACTTTTATTTTTGGAGCAAATCTGCGCATGGCGCTTGAAAAATTTATAGGAGGCACAGAAAATGAAGGCTAAAATTCTTTCACTTTTTCTTGCGGTGGTAATTTGTATTTTTGCTTTTGCCGCTTGCGACATGATAAACGGTGGAAAAGAATGCGACCACACTTTCAGTGATAAATGGTCAACCGATGCCGCAAACCATTGGTACGCGGCTACGTGCGAGCACGGAGAGATAAAGGGCTCTCTTGAAGCTCATAAGGATGAAAATGAGGACGGACTTTGCGACGTATGCGAATACGAAACAGGTCATATACACACTTATGAGAGCGAATGGACCGTCGATGACGATAAGCATTGGCACAAGGCGACTTGTTCCCATACCGATTCAAAGGGTGACGAGGGACTCCATAAGGACGATAATACCGACGGTATCTGCGATACCTGCCTAGGTCACGTACATACGCTTGACGGAGCGGGCTTCTGCCACGGATGCGACAAGGAGATCAAGCCCGTTGTTGAAACCGAGATCGGCAGTGTTATTTATGCAACGACCGCGAGAGTTGACAGAATAGTTGGCGGTAATATCGATTATTATATGATCAGCCGGCTTGAAAATGAAAACAGTGAGATAGCTCACGTTGTTGATTTCCTTCTCGGTACAAACGGTACTTACTCAAAGCGCACCGAGACCGAAAGTGTTCTTGAAAAATGGATAGAAAAGATCTCTGCAGATGAAGTGAAGGGAATCTTTGCAATATCTGTTGACGGCGCTTACACCGACGCTGAGCCCGGCGCTTTTGGTACCGACGATCTTGCGGGATACTATTACGCAGTATCTACTCTTGCTGACGGTCACGGCGCAGAAGCAGTGCTCGTAGCTCTTTACGAGGCATCGCTTGCCGAGGGCGCGGAGATCATTAAAACGACTCACGATGCCGAAGCTAACAGCTATAAGTACGAGTACAAGACCCTCGTTGTTCACGAGACCAAGCTCGGCGACGGTTCGGTAGTTTACAATGCGAATTACTTCGAGGTATCTCTTTCGTTCACTTATAACGACGATTACGTTCTTACCTCTCTTGATATTACCTGCAATTGCTACACTAACGATCCCGGCGCGGATAGCTCGGGTAAGATTCTCGAGAACGAGATAGACTTTGACTATGATCCCGAAACCGGCAAGATGAATTGGCGTAATCCTTACCGCGCTGATACGTACGAGATATCCGTTACTCAGAACGTTGGTACGCGTACCGAGATCGAGCTTAACGACGGCTCTGAGTTTGCTCCTACCGATTTTGAGCTCTATCTTGACGAGGAGTTTGCGAATGCTGCTACCGATATCGAGCTTACGGTTGGTGATAACAGCAAGAATCTTTACATAAAGACCTCACCCGAGAATTCCTTCTTATCATTCTTCAAGAATGAGTTTAAGGTTGCTATCAAGGACTCCGAGGGCAATGCTGCAACGGGAATCAGCGCAACGCTTACGGGCGACGTTATTTATCTTATTCCCACTAAGGGCGGCGAATACGTTCTTGAGTTCTCGGCTCTCGGCAAGACCAAGACCGTTAACGCAACTGTTAACGAGATCGAGGTAGGCGGCGCAAATGAGCTCGAGCTTGAGGTTACGTCAGCCTACGGCTGGGAGAATTACTACGAGTTTACACCTGCTACTCCAGGTGTTTATACCTTCTATCTTCCTGCGTATTTCGGAATTTGGGAGAAGAGTGATTACGACTCAAATAAAGCTCCTCTTGTTGATGCTTTTCAACCCGGCACGAATGATGATGAAAGATATGGCGGATATAATCCCACCCTTGAGCATACCGTTACCGTAACTCTAAAGCCCGGTCAGAAGTTCTGCTTCTACTTCGGTGCAACAATGACCGGTACGTTCACTATAGGCTACGACGCGCCTTAATTATTTGCGGTAAGCGAGCCGCGAACAAAAGCGGAGTGTGTTTCCGACTCCGCTCATTAATTACTTTGTGTTTCAATTCAATTGAAATAAAAAATTTAGGAGGCTTTTATCATGAAAGCAAAAATCTTAGCACTTATCGTTATGATTGCTATGTCCGTTTGCGTTCTTGCATCCTGTTCAATGCTTCCCGAAGACTTGGCAAACAAGCTTCAGGGCGCAGTTGACACTGTTAAGGACAAGGTTAATGGCATTATCAATCCTAACGGCACACCCGAGCACACGCATAACTTCGTTGAAGGTAAATGCGAGTGCGGCGAATCCGATCCCAACTACGTTCCTCCTCACGAGCACAGCTACGTTGACGGCAAGTGCGAGTGCGGCGCAACCGACCCGAGCTACGTTCCTCCTCACGAGCACAGCTACGTTAACGGCAAATGCGAGTGCGGCGCAGAGGATCCGAGCTACGTTCCTCCCCACGAGCACAGCTACGTTGACGGCAAGTGCGAGTGCGGCGCGGAAGATCCGAACTACGTTCCCCCCACTCCTACTCCCGACGGAACTGCAGAAAATCCCTATGCTCTTACCGTTCCCGGCGAGCTTAATGTTGCTTTTGCAGGCGGATATAATCCCGTTTGGTATACCTTCACTGCCAGCGAAAATAAGCTTCTTAAGGTAACTCTCAGCTCTGCAAACGCAGATATGGGTTACGGTATAGCTGCTGATCAGATGATGTACACCGGCGGAGCTACTACTGTTGAGGTTGAGCTTGTAGCAGGTACTACCTACTACGTAAACTTCTCAACGCTTAACGCTGAGGCAGAGGAATACACTGTAAACGCAACCTATGTTGAGAAGGCAGAGGTAACTCCCGCATCTATCGCAGGCACTTATTACATCCGTGGCGGTGCTATGGTGACAAAGGTTATCACCGTTGTTATTGATGCTAACGGCACACTTTCCTTCGACAATAACGCATACAACTTCTCTATTGAGAACAACGTTGTTACCGTTACTACCGCTTCAGGTATGGACGTTTCCGCTTTAGTTAATATCCTTATCAACAGCGAAGGTAAGGTAACAGGCTTCATCTGGAATGGCAACGAATGCGACCTTTACGTTCCTTCTGAGGGCGGCGATGAAGAGGAAGATGGAATTGACGGTACTTATGCGACTGCTGACGGCATTCTTGTTGTTGAAATCGATTCCGAAGCAGGAACAGTAAAATTCGTTCACACTCATCCTATGTCAGGATATGTTAACACTATCGTTGCAAACTTCACTTTTGAGGATGGCGTTGTAACTCTTACCAACGAGGACGGCTCCGCATTCCCCGCTATGTATGGTATTACTATTACTGACGGTGAAGTTACCGGCGCTCTCTACGAGGGTTGGGATTACGTTCTCGCTCCCGCCACTCCCGGTGAGGGTGAAGGCGGTGAAGGCGGCGAAGGCGGTGAGACCGCTCCCGAAGGTTCTATGAATAACCCCATCATTCTTGATACGATTCCTTCCGAACTTACCTTCACAGGTATTCACGACGTATATTATTCTTACACGGCTACAGAGGCTATTACCATTATTATCAACAAGCTTGCAGGTAGCTATATGAGTATCACCGCTGAGGATTACGATGCGGAATACAACGATGATTATACCAACTGCACATATTACATTTACGTTGCAGCTAATGAAACCATCACGCTCAATCCTTGGAAAGATTCCGGTGCTGACGATGCGGTTTGGACTTATACATTTACCGTTACCGCTCCCGTTCTTGAGGGAAGCATTGATAAGCCCGCTAACCTTAGCACTTATTTTGAAAACTCTCTTGATAAGCCCGGTTCCGATGCTGACGGATACGTAATCTTTACATACAGTCCTTGGATCGACGGAACTCTTACTCTTGCGTTCTCTGCTAACGTAGATATCAAGTACGGTACAGATCTTGAAGCTCTTACAGCTGTAGCTGATCAGGCAACTCTCACCGTAGATATTGTTTCCTCCACAAATCTTTACGTTCTCGTTAAGGGCGATGCTTCGGTTACCTTCACGGCAACAGCTGAAGAATATCCCGGAACTGCGAACAACCCTTACACTCTTGACCCTTGGGCAGGAGATCACACTTGCTCTTATACCGGCTATGACGTTTGGTATACCATCGTTGGCGGTGAAGAGGGCGGTTACGTAACTCTTTCCTCCACCTTTGCTACTGCTAAGCTTGGTGCAGGCTCAAGCACATATTCTATCTCTTATAACGATTCCGAAACATACGGAAGCGTAAGATTCTACGTTAACGCAGGCGAAACTGCTTACGTAGTAATCGGTGACTGGTCGGAGGCTGCTGCTTCTGAGGTTACCTTCAGCCTTTCATTTGAGGCAGGCGAGCATGAGCTCGACGGTACTTACGACTATCCCTATAACGGTGCTCTTGGCGATCAGACCTGCAACTTCGCAGGCGGTTGGTCTTACGTATGGTATAAGCTCGAAACAACAGAGACCGGTTATCTCACCGTTACCTCTGCAAACGAGAACGCATACTTCGTAATTTCTCCCGAAACATCTGCATATGCTACCGGTGCTAAAGAGGGTACGGGTACAGTTTCTTACGGCTCTGACGCAGGCGTATGCTACGTTGGTGTTAAGACCGCTGATGACGAAGCAGGTGAAATCGCATTTACCGTTTCCTTTGAAGCGGGCGAGCTTAAGCCCGATGGAAGCCTTGCTCTTCCTTATGAGGCTGTAATCGGAAACAACAATTGCGCATTCCCCGGTGGTTATGCTCTTGTTTGGTACACTATCACTCTCGAAGAGGCTGCTACTCTTACGATATCCTCCACTTATGAAAACGCTTGGCTCGTTCTTACTACCGTTGACCAGTACGAAGGCGTAATTGCTTCCAACCAAAGTTGGAGTGGAGTTACAGGTTCAATCACTGCAGATGTTGATGCAGGTACTTACCTCATTGGTGTTGCTGATTGGAATGAAGGTGAAGTTTCTATTGATTTCGTTGTTTCAGACGGCTCAGTAGTAGCTTGCGCTCACGAAAACACCACCACTACCAACACCGCTACTTGTACAGCAGCAGGAACAAAGACTGTTGTATGTAACGATTGCGGCGAGACCGTTTCTACCGAGGATGTTGAAGCTCTCGGTCACACCGGTCACGCTGATGACTTCAAGTGCGATACTTGCTCCGAGAAAGTTCTTCCCGAGGATGGTTCTGTTCTTACTATCAAGCAGGCAATAGCTCTTGGCAATCTTTACAAGAACAGCACAGGCAGTGTTTATGGTACCGAAAAGTACTACGTAACAGGTGTTATCGTAAACGTTGCAAATCCTGATAAGTACGGTAACATTACCATCAAGGATGAAGACGGCACCGAATTTTTGGTATACGGCACTTGGTCCGCAGACGGTAAGACTCAGTACGGTTCTCTTACTGTAAAACCCGGCAAGGGCGATACTATCACAGTTTATGCCGTAGTTGGTGCATATTACAGCACTGCTCAAATGAGTAACGGTTGGATCATCGAGCACGTTGCTCATGAACACGTTGGAGGAGAAGCTGCAACTTGTACTACTTCTCAGCTTTGCACTCTTTGTGATGCTATCTTAGTACCTGCTTCAGGTCATAATGATGGCAACGATGCAGATACTCTTTGCGATGCTTGCGGAACAGATCTTGCTGTTTCTGTAGAAGAATATACTGAGAAGTTTACAATCACAGCGTCTACAGGTACTCTTTCTTCTGATAAGAAATCAATTTCTTGGGAATCTGACAACTTCAACTTCTTAGGCGAAAAAGCAGGTTCAAGCACTGATATCAGAACATCTGATTCCGATCATTATAGAGCATACGTAGGATCAAGATTTACCATTAGTGGTAATAACGGTCAGAAGATAACCAAGATTGTTATCGTAACTACAGGCTCTTCATATAATTTCTGGGCTGATTCTTTAACTACAAGTGGTGTTACCGCTGTTGCAAACGGCGCTAACCTTACAATAACAGTTGATGCCGGAACAATTGATGAAATTTCCTTCACTATTACAAAGCAGTCAAGAATTAAGTCTATCGAAATTACTTATCAGGCTTAATTATTAACTTGATTTTTGATATTTGAAGATTTTCTTGCGCCACACTGCATTTGCGGTGTGGCGCTTTTATATTACTGAAAATTCTTGATTACGATTGTTCCTATTTGCGGTGAAAATTCGTATTTACATCTTTTTATCACACAAAGATATAGAAGTGAATGAAGAATGAATTTATACTGTAGGATAATTAGTGTTAATTATTGACAAAACGCTGTTTTTGTTGTATAATTCTTGTTGTAGTATAAATTATAATTTAATTAAAATGAAAGGTGTTAAAATAATGGAAGACAACAAACTCAAGGAACGGTACGGTCTGTTTACCGCTATCTGTATGGTAGTCGGAATTGTTATCGGATCGGGCGTATTTTTTAAGGCGCAGGATATTTTAAAGTATACAAACGGCAATATGCTTCTCGGTATACTTGCGTGGTTTATCGGCGGCGTAATTATGGTAATTTGCGCATTTAACTTTGCAAATTTCGCTACTAAGTACAAAAAAGTGAATGGTATTGTTGACTATGCCGAGGCTATAATCGGTGATAAATATGCTTATATGATAGGTTGGTTCCTCACTACTATTTACTACCCTGCAATGACTGCTGTTCTTGCCTGGGTATCGGCAAGATATACTCTCGTTTTGTTCAACCCCGCGGCAGATATAACGAGCGGTCTTTGTATGGCTCTCGGAACTCTTTACCTCGCGGGCGCTTACGTGCTCAACGTTATCTCCCCGAAAATCGCCGGAAAATTCCAGGTTTCATCAACTGTTATTAAGCTTATTCCGCTTGCGGTTATCGTAGTTGTCGGTACTGTCGCAGGACTTATTAACGGCAATACCGTGTCAGCTTTTGCAGACTCATTTAAGACGAGCGGCGGCAGCGCAATGTCGGTATTTGCCGGTATCGGAGCGGCGGCTTTTGCATACGAGGGATGGATAATAGCGACCTCGATCAATTCGGAGCTTAAGGATGCAAAGCGCAATCTTCCCATTGCTCTCGTAGTAGGCGCTCTCATTATTATGATAGTATATATCACCTACTTCATCGGTCTTACGGGCGGCGCGTCTGTTGACGTGCTTATGAGCCAGGGCTCAACGACCGCTTTTAAAAATCTCTTCGGTAACGTTGGCGGAACGGTATTCAACGTGCTCATCGTTATATCCTGCCTCGGTACCTTGAACGGTCTTATGCTCGCATCGACAAGATCGATCTATTCCTTGTCCGTAAGAGGACACGGTCCCGCACCAAAGCTCCTTTCTCACGTTGATCACTATACGGAGATGCCTATGAATGCGGGCGCAGTTTCGCTCCTTCTTTGCGGAGTATGGTACTTCTATTTCTATGCGGCAAATCTTACGAAGCCCGTCTTCGGTCCGTTCAGCTTTGACTCGTCCGAGCTTCCTATTCTTACGATATACGCAATGTATATCCCGATGTTTATCCTGTTCATCAAAAAGGAAGGAAAGAGGAACTTATTCAAGAATACGGTCATGCCCGTGTTAGGTATTGTCGCTTCGCTCTTTATGATTTTCGTAGCTGTGTACGCTCACGGTATCGTTAAGTATAAGGAAGCGGCGGCAGACGGAAAGTTTGCCTTCCCCGTGCTGTTTTATCTCATAGTATTCGCAGTTGTTATGGCGGTCGGTGCTATCTTCTACAGAAAAGGTGAGAGCTCGCTCGCGGTTGATGAGGCGGAAACTTACAGCTCGGAAGAATAAACGTAATTAAGTTTTCATTACGGTATCCGATACGAAGCAACCAAGGGGTTGATATACCCCGTCTTTGCACAGTATAAAAAATTCAGATAAATAAGCCTCAACCGCTGAGGATGCTCTTCCAAAGAGAACAGCATTTTTCGGCGGTGGGGCTTTTTATATTGCAATTAGAAAACTTGCACAATAAGCGACGTGATTTTTCTATCAAAAGATAGAAAAAAGTATTTATTGGCTGTTTTTGCGTAAATTTTGTTGACAAGCAAATCCACTTGTGAGATAATTATTGTGTATAAATATAAATCTTTTAAATAGTATTTCGGTTTAAGCAGGTGAAGTATGAGAATTTACAGTCCGAACTTTTATTTTGACGAGCTTACCTCCGAGAACGAGCGAGGGGCATATTATTCGATTTCCGCCGCCGCTCAGAACAGAGGGCAATGCACGGTCTTTCACGGAGATATAGAGGCTACCATGCGCGCGTGGCACGCCTACGTGCTTGATACGCCGGGGACGTTTTATTATCCCGGTCTTTTTGCAAGATTTACCTCCGACGGACATAGCACCTCGGTCGATATGAAGTATTCCGCGTGCGACGAGGCTCTTTGCAGAGAAAAAATGAATGAGGTTATTCGTTTTATAGAGAGTAAATGTCCCCTCGGTACGAGCGCCTATAAGACCGCAAAGACAATATACGAGTATCTTTCAAAGAACGTTAAATACGATTTTGACGTGTTTGAGGAGTATATAACGGCTGCGTCAATGCCCGAGGATACCGAGGCGGATCGCGAAAGAAAGCAGCAGCGTGAGATCGAGATGCTGAGAGATAACAGCAATGCCTTTACCGCCGTTGGCGTTTTCGTCGATAAAAAGGCTGTATGTATGGGACTTTCGAAGGCGTATAAGCTTCTCTGCGAGGAGTTCGGTATTCCTTGCATATGCGTCGAGGCAAAGTCTAAGGACAATAACGGTTGCGAGCATATGCTCAATATAATCGAGATAGACGGAGTGTGTTCCTTCGTTGACGTGACAAAAGGAATATTCCAAGACGACCTGCGTATGTATAACTACGATATGTTCCTCGCGACAACGGGGACGGCGGAGCTCTTTTATACGTTTGAGAGAGAGTTTGATTGCAACGATGAATCGCAGTGTTATCACGCAAGGCGGAATATCATATTTAAAAATCTCAACGATCTGAGGAGCTATCTTCTCGGATTTGATACAAGGGCGCAAAAGAACATTATAAGATTCCGCTACAAGGGGCAGCTTCTTGATGACGGTGAGCTATGGGAATGGATGCGAAAGATCATCGGCTCGACTTTGCCGCGCGGAGCTAGTGTTTCGGGCGACGTTCAAAAAGGTTTCTTCAACGGTATGATAATTAAAAATTAAGAGATATGGGAGAATAAAAAATGTCAGAAAACGTACAGAGAGCAAAATGGCAAAAGGACCTCGGTTCTTATTTTTCGGTGTATAACACCTTCGTGCTTGAAGGCTTTATAGATGATGCTCACCCCTTTGTGAACGGTGACGGAGAGGTCAGCTATTGCGGAATCTGCGATTATCTCGATCGCGTTTATTCGGTTCACGAGAACCAGGCTAAGAGAAAGAGAGTGATCGTTTACGATCCTTCCGAGTCCGCAGACCTTAAATTCAGAATATACGATGATGATTATGTGCCTATTGAGAATCCTACGGAGGACGGTGATGCGCCCGCGACCGGCGGCGAGTCCTCCTGCGACGAGGAGAACGAAGAGGGCTCTATGCTCTACGTTGATAAAAACCGCAGATATAACTCTCCTATCTCGCAGAAGTTCTGGGATATCTTAAGGAATGACAGAATAGGCAACGTTCTTATAGACCACAGAAGCGAGGGAACTACTCTCGATATAGCAAAGATACATCTCGCTATCTCCGAGAACTCCGAGCGTCTTGACGATTCGCTTAAGGGACAGATATACAGAATAATGAGCGGTATCGCGGATGCGCTCTCGGGTGAGGGGGATAGCTCCGAGTTTTATGCCGAGAGCGAGCCGAGCGGCTATATTTTTGTTATAAAAATGACCTCTCAGCTTCTTTCAAACGACGGAAGAAGCGAGTATACAACTCTCGGAGAGGACGATATAATTCTTTTCAGACAGCTTCTCAACATCTGCCAGTCGCTTGACGAGTGCGAGAGCTCGACCAGCGAGCATAAAATGGTAATTCTCGCAAACAACGCGAGCGACCTTCCGAAGTGGTTCGTTGACGAGACCGAAAACCCGCACGTTAAGGTCATCAATATCTCAAAGCCCTCCGAGGAGCAGAAGCTTCAGTTCTTCAGAGATGCGCTCGAGGACAGAGATGGCTTCACCGATGAATTTTTCGAGAAGTACGAAACTATAAGAGGTAACGTTTCCGCTGACGGAAAGAATAAGGCGGAAAAGCAGTTCTTGGCATATACGAACGACCTTAGCATGAAGGCTATAATCCGCTTCGGCGAATATATTACCGAGCATCCGATCTCGGATCCCGCAAAGATAGGCTTTTCCGTTTCTGAATTCCAGCACGGCGATCTTACCAATCCTTGGGATGACGAGGAAAGAGTAAGACAGATGCTTGGCGTAACCGATGAGGTAAAGAAGAAGATACAGGGGCAGGACAGCGCGCTTGATGCCGTTCAGGAAATACTTACGAGAGCATCCCTTGGTCTTGACAGAGTTGAAAATCCGAATGCGCCCCGAGTTGTGCTCTTCCTTGCGGGTCCTACAGGTACGGGTAAGACCGAGCTTTGTAAGCAGCTTGCGGAGAATATTTTCGGAAGCGAGGAGAGGATAGTGCGCTTCGATATGTCGGAGTTCGGTCAGGATGAGTCGGATCAGAAGCTCTTTGGTGCCCCTCCCGGATACGTTGGCCACGAGGCGGGCGGTAAGCTCACCAACGCGATAAAGAAGGAGCCCTTCTCTTTGATCCTCTTCGATGAGATAGAGAAGGCGCATAAGTCGATACTCGATAAGTTCTTGCAGATCCTCGGTGACGGACGTCTTACCGACGGTAAGGGTGAGACTGTGCGCTTCAGCGATTCCATTATAGTTATCACCTCGAACGCAGGTGTAAATAAGTTCACCAAGGAGAACGGAGAAGCGCTTTCGAAAGCAGAGATTGCCGGTCTTATGAACAATGAGAATCCGCCCGAGGGTGAGATGAATATGGACGTTGTTATCAAGCTTGAGGAAGAGAAGCGCGCCGAGGGTAAGGTCAAGCCAAACGGAGAACTCACAGAAGAGGCCGAGGCAGAAATCTATGCCGAGGTTAAAAAGCACTTAAGATATAACGTTAAGGCGTTCTTCCATTGCGGTCTTAAGCGTCCCGAGCTTTACGGACGTATTGAGGATGCGCTCGTTTACTATAATTATATCAGCGCGTCTGCAGTACCGAAGATCGCAAAGAGCAAGATGAAAGGTGTAATTGCGTCCGCAAAGGATATGTACGGACTCAACATCGAGTGGTCGGATGAGGTGCATAGAGCCATTTCCGCTCACTGCCAGGATATGAATATAAGAGCTCTTGGAGCAAGAGGTATCATCAAAACGACGGGTAAGCTCTTCTCAACGAGCCTTTCCGTGGAGCTTGCGAGATACAAGCGCGGCGACGTCGTGCTTTACGACGGCGAGACCGAGACAGACCGTACGGCAAGAGCGCTTAAGGTAAAGTATGACGGAACGCCAACTCACGTAACTTATAACGGCGAAAAGTATGAGCTCATCGCCGCGAGCGAAGCGGAAACGGTTGACGGAGTGCCTTATTTCGCCAACAATGGCGCCGGAGAACGTGTTCTTACGGTTTACGTTGGTGAATCGAGCGTTACCTTCGTCGATCTTGCAAACAGCAACCGCTTCACCTACAATAAGGAGCGTCTTACAAGTGAGATGCTTATAGGCAGGACCGCCGTTTGCAGCCTTCGCCGTGAGATCGTAGAAACTCACGAGGATATCGAATGGAGAATAGTATAAAAAAATGGCAATTTTTAATGAAACGCAAAGGCGATGCCTCGATTTGGCGCAGAAGCTTTATGAGAAGGGCGAGGTCGAAAGCTCGAGAATTTTATGCGAGAATTGCGTAAGAGAAGCTGCCGTCTCCTCTTACGGTGACGTGCTCGAGATGTTCTACGGAGCGAACGCATACGTTGGATTATCCTCGGTCGCCTCCGCTATTGACCTAATGGTAATAGCCGAATGCTTAAAAAAGCTGCTCGACGCTGTTTCAGTAAAGGGCCCCGCCACGGATTCTATGACGCGTTGGGCATCTCCCGCAACTATGTCGAATGCCAACGTAAAGGAATTCTTCACGTGGCTCTCGCCAAATAGCCGAATGCCGAATCTCACTGATCGCAAGTACATAAGAGCGCTTTATATGAATATTAACAGAGTCGGTATCGCGCCCATGAATTACGAAATGTCGGACCGAATTGCAAATATGTCACTTATGGATATAATCAAGGGCGTCCTGTCCGGTAAGGTAAGAGTAAACAGTAAAGGTGGGCTCGCGTAATGATATTTAAATTGAGTTGCTCCGACGGTCAGAGTCTGCTTATTGATATTCCGTCGGGCAAAAAAATAGAGCCGGGTAATACGGTAAAGTGCCCGTCAAACTGTCCAAAAAGAAAAATATGTAAGCTCCGTGCGAAAAAGGGCGAATTTTCGGTTCCCAAAAGAGCAACGCCCGTAAGAAGCGGAAGCGCACCGTCTTATGAATACCGCGACGGCGTATGGGTAGAGATATCGCCCGCATCCGATGCACCAACCGCTGCTTCTGTTGCCCGCACCGCAGCACCCGCGGCAGTAACCGGGGTTTCAGCTCGCGCCGGCGCGGCGGCAAGAGCTACGTCCGTCAGCGGTACGCCAAGTCCGTCACCGGAAAGCTCTGCGCGCGGTACGTCAAGTCCGTCGCCCGAAAGAGCCGCGCGAGGCGCGGCAAGCGCAGCTTCTCCCCGAGGCGCGGCATCGGCTGCAGTGGGTAGCTCCCACGCGCGCACAACCGTGACAGCACCGGCTGAGCCTGCTCCGTCTGCTTCTGCCGCGGAGCCGAGAAGACCCTCGTGGGCAAGCGGACTCGGTACGGGAGTCAGAATCGGCGGACTTGGCACAGACAGATCCCGCACGGCAGATACTCATACACCGAGCGTCAGCGCCTCGGTAACCGACGGCATACGTGGCGGTGCTCCCGAGAGAGCTCGCACTACGGCATCCGTACCCGAGAGAGAGGCAAGCGCCGCAGCCACCTCGGTTCCGACGGCGAGAGATGCTCGCACAAGCTCTGCCCGCGACTCGCTCGGAGGCGCGCTAGGAGGAGTTACAAAGAGTAGCTATTCATATGTTTCGATAGGTGGAGAGACCTATTCGTCAACCTATCAGAGAGGTATAGTATGTAAGCCGCTAAGACGCGCTCTTGACGATATTTTCAGTCATTGGAACACAACGTTTGCGTTTAAGGGCAGAAAGGAGCTTCGCCCCGAATTTAAATGGCTTCTTTTGCAGACGCTCGACTCGTTCCGTATTGCGGAAAGCAACGAGCTGCTCGGCAAGATACTTGCGACAACATATTCAAGCAATGCCAAAATGGACAGGAGCATCAAGTTCTTCTTAATATATCGCGCGGTCGTGAACAAGGACGACCCCGGGGCAAGATTTTATTTCAGCGATGAAGAGGATACCCGAGGAGCGATCCTGCCTAAATTTGAAAACAGAGATGATTTCGTCAGAAAATTCTTCGGAGATAAGCCCATCAACGAGCTTTTCAGGAGCTTTTACTTAAGCTGCAAGCTCCCCGTGCTTTATTACTTCGGAAGACTTGATATAGATGATATAACGGGGACCTCCGACGTGACGAGAACAGTGGTTTCCGCCGATAAGAGATTCCTTGAGGATATGAGCGCCGTATATATGCAGATAACGGGATGCCTTGTTTCGGTTTCCTATACCGGTATGAATATTTCGGTAACAAATTACGGCTCCGCTGATAATTTCGTTAATGCCATGTGCAAAATGCAGTCCATAGAAAAAATGGATAGCATGGTAAGCGCGCTTGAAACATATAGGATCAATTCGGATCATAGCATCGTAAGACGCGCCGAGGGGGATAGATTTACCCTGTCGGATAAGGAGGCGGGCTCATCGGAAAGTGAGATAATATATTCGTATCTCGGACTTCCGTCAAGCGAGGCTCTCAGAGCTTATAACCTTTACGTTTCACTGATCCGCGAGTATATCGACGTGTTTGAGCCCTCAAGCGTGAGCGTCGGCGGTATAGCGATATCCCGAACTGGTCTTCTCGCGACCTTGCACACCTTAACAAGGGATATATGTAAGTACGCGTACGGAGAAAATAACGATCCCGGACGATGTGATGAAGCAAGAGCACGAGCATATCTTTTGAAGAGCTTGCTCGACCGCGGAATCCTCGATTACTACAAGAGATCCTGCGAGAGCACAAAGCTGAACAGATATCTGAAGCTGATAGCTTCTCAGGATGACGTAGGGGAGTTCTTTGATCTTTTCGGCAGTGATGCGAAAATAATGATGGATAACAGAGAGTTAACCGTAGGTCAGTATATTTACGAGCTGATATCAAGATATCCCATCGATACGCTTATAGAGATGTTCTCGGATAATGACTTCCTAAAGAGATATTTATCCGACGTCAGAGGCTCGAGAGTCGATCCACTGATCAATCAGGCGGAGAGAATTTTCAGCGAAACATTCAGTTGATTTAAGTGAGGATTATTTAAAATGAGTTCTATAGATAAATACGTTGCAAACGAAGCCAGAAAATACGATCCCTCGGTTAAGGTCAGCAAGATCGCAGGACGTATTATCGGTAAAATAGACGGGCGCGTGGTGTTTAATATTGCAGACAGATACGGTTATCTGAACGCCTCCGAGGCGGCCAAGATACGAAACGGAATAGAAGGGTATAAGAGAGATGAGGAAAGCATGCGGCTTATGCTTGAGCAGGAAAGGCTTAACGCAAAGTCAAGGGCAGAGTCGGCATTCAAGCGTAAGCAGCGCGATGCGGGTGATGCTATCTCTTCGGTTTTCGAGCGAGGCGGAGCTCCCGCGCTCGTTTTCAACCCATCTATGTTCGAGGGCTTCAATGCGGCTAAGCTCAAAAGAAGAGTTGACGAGGTCAACGGTGAGTATTCCGCCGCCTTTGCCAGAGCAAGGTCTGTCGCAGAGGCTAATCTTGAAAAAATAAACAGAGTTGGCGGGGAGATAACCCCTAGCCTTACGACCTCGGAATATCTTGATATAGAGCGTAGACTTAATTCCGTTGCTATCGAAAGAGGAGATTTCAGCGGAATATCCGTGAAAAGAGCAGCGGTCGAGCAAGAGCTGAGAACTGTTTCCGAGGCTCTTAAGAGAGTAAGAGGTGCGCTCGGCGGAATAAACGTAAGAGCTATTCCCGCGGAGCTTCGCGATATAATAAATTCGATGATGTCGGAGATCAGAGCCTTTGAGATATCCTCACTTTCCGATATAGACAGAATGCTCGAGCGCATAAACAGCACGGTCGAGCACGTTAACAGTAAAATAGCGGAGCTCAAGGATGCCGCTCTCATAGCAGAGGCAAGAAGACTTGAGGGTCAGCTTCTGGCTTGCAGAGAGATAAAGAGCTTCGTTGAGGAGAACTCTTATGAAACGGTAAGCTTTGAGGTCGAGATAGAGGAAAACAGTAAGCTTCTTGCGGACGCGGTCGATGAGCTGACGGATGCTCCGTATACCACTGCGGGTGAGTACGTTCTGACGGAGATGAGAAGGCTTGCCGATGAAGCTGTAAGCTGTAAGGACGAGGCCACTCTTAAAAAGCTCAAGAAGTGTCTTGAGCAGCTTAAGAACGTAAAGGAAAAGGACAGAATAATAGAGTCGGATTATGCCGAATATGAGGAGAGAACCTCCGACCTTCGCGCACGCGGAGTTGATGTTTCCGAGGAGGTGTTCGATGCGGAATCGTTCGCCAGAGGTGACAGAACGCAGATCTCGCGTCTTATCCAAAAGCAGATAGATGCCGGTATCAGAGAGGCGGCAAACAATGCCTCGATAAATATGGCAATGGCTGACGAGGCTATGACCGAGCTCGGATATGAGCTTGTTAAGGTCGATGATTCGGACGAGCTCGCTCCCGAGGCATATTACGCGAAGCCCGGTATGGCAGGCGTTCTTTGTAAGGTAAGTGCTGAGGCTGCTGTTATCGAGGATGCCGGAGAAGAAAGACTCGTATGGGGCGTCAGACGTACGCTTGTAGGTATTACCGACGGTGATGAGATAACAAGCATTGACACAATCAAGCGCGTCGCTATGGAAATGGAAGCAACCGGTGAGGTTGCCGAGTTTTTGAATAAAATTGCCGAGAAGGGTGACGGAACTGCTATTATCGGCGAGGATTACGTTGATGCGGAGTCCGAATACAGCGACGAGGCGATTGCAGAAAACGGAGCGCTTATGCTCGAAGGTTCGGTCACCGTAGAGTCCGAGGATGGCACTGCTACCGAGATGAGCCTTAAGGACAGAATAGCTTCTGTAATCGGTGAGGTAAGTGCAGACACCGCAGTCACAGAAAAGGTATCTGCAGATGAAAAGAAGGACGAGAGAGAAGAGAGCTTCAAGCTCAAGCGTAGAGTTATCAACGTCGGCGACGAAAAGAAGAGCGGAAAGAGAGCAAGAGCCGCTGTCAGAAACCGTTACAAGGCGAAGAAGGGCTAAGCTCAAATGCAAATAGAAAGAACCTTTACCGGAATAAAAGCGCTCGGACCGGGAAATAGGATGGCAGTCTGGGTTAACGGTTGTCCGAGAAACTGCCCGGGATGCATATCCCCCGGTCTCAGACGGGAAGCTCCCGAAAATGAATGCGACGTTATAGAATATTTTTCGGCATTTACGTACGATGACATCGACGGCGTTTCGATATCGGGAGGTGAGCCGTTTTATCAGGCGGCGGAGCTTTTATTGCTTGTGAACTTCCTTAGGGAGCGGGGCATAAAGGATATCCTGGTCTATACGGGATATACTATCGAGGAGCTTTTCTCAATGAAGGACAAGACGGTCGATGCGATACTCGGTGGAATAGCGGTGCTTATCGACGGGCCGTATATTGCCGAGGAAAACGATGACACGGGAAATCTTGCCGGTAGTAAAAACCAGAGAATTCATATTTTTGATGAGAACCTCAAAAAAAGATACGAGGACTATGCGTCGGACAAAAGAGAGGTGCAGACCTTTAATTTCGGCGACTACGTTCTTTCTGTAGGAATTCCCACCAAGGAATATATCAGAAAATTTATTAAAAATACATAGGAGAAACAATATGGGTAAAGTACAGACCGCAGAATACTATTTTGAATATCAGATAGAAAAGGTCTTTGGCAGTGAAAGCATTGCTACGCCCAAGCTCTATTTTGAACGCGATTACTACGATAAGAATATGACTTATTGCCTTTTTTCGACCTTTGAGGAATGGAACGGAAAATCGGATATCTACCTTAAGGTCAAGGGAGAAAAAAGTACGTCAAGAGCAGAATCCATTGCCGCGGCAAGAGATTTCCTAGAGGTCAAAAGAGAGGCTCTCGCCGCTCTTCCGTTCGACTCTGCCGTTTATACCTTTGACGTTAAGGGTATAGACTGCGCAAGCCTTTCGGATATAGAGGGGCAGACCTACCGTGTTGCCGAGTTCAAGCCCACTACCGTTATCACCTTCGAGAAGTACTGGCAGGAAAAGTGCCGTTTCATTCTTGAGAATAAGGGCGCTGTCAATCAGTCGGGCACGGGAATTATCGAGTATTATAAAGGAGAGGGCAGTGAGAAGCATCTCGTTGCCAAGTTCTTCTTCGCAATAAATTACACAATCAGAAAGAAAATATTTTACACGCTCGAGGTATCGGGTGAAAACGTACATATAAAAGCAAAGTGCAAGGATGCGCCACAGGGAATCTACGTTAATCTTATTTTCAACAATGACAGATTGCCTTGCCTTGCAGGTGATGCGGCTCTTAACAGACTCGGAGACCCGATAGAGCTTATATTCAATAAAAAGGGTATAGCGGAGGCGACGGTCAGACTCGATGATCCCGAACTCGCATCTGCGGTATTCTCCCTCTCGTTCACGGATGAGCCCATGAAGCGCTTCTACCTTCTCGAGAGTATGAAAAACGAATCGGTAAAGATACCTCCGAGATCGACCTATCTTTATCCCAGAGTTTTGAGCTGTCCTTACTGCCATAAGCCCATTAAAAGCTTTGTGAAAAAACATTTTTACTACCTATCGAGAGGTATTTCCTGCCAAGGTAATGATGCGGGTAAGGAGTCGGATGTTAAGTGGACTGAGCATCCGAAGATATATACAAGCTCGGGTAAATTCGCTAAACGCACGGTTTATTGCCAGGAGGATCTGAAGATCAGCTCCGGCAAGATCGGCTTCCAGCCTAACTATGAGAGAACGTTGCCTCTCGGTTACCTTGAGCACGAGTGCTTTAAAATCGCATTCACAGGCTCTACCCGTTCGGGTAAGACCACGTATATCTCGAGATTCTTCGATATTATAAGCGAAACCGCGACTCTTGAAGAAACAGAATCCTCACGTGACGTTGTCATTCACGATAGGAAGGTCTGCTCCATGAGCTGCGATATGCTTAAAAACAGCTTGAATAAATTCAAGATCAGGCTCAAGGCTGCCTCTGTAAACAGACTGGTCAGCGACGGTCGCGGCGGATACAAGATGATGGACCAGAATTGGACCGAGCATCGCAAGGAATACGATGAGCGCTCGATAGATATCGTCGGAAAGAAGTTCCCGAACGCAACCACTGACAAAGACGTTTTGACAAGGCTTCCGTTTACCGTTGAGGTTGGCGGTAAGAATTACGTTTCCTTCTACGATATAGCGGGTGAGAATGCCGAGAGCGAATGGAAGATGACGCAGAAGATCTCGGGAGGCGCTCCCATAGGAGTATTCTTCATTGTAAACGGTAAAAAAGACGGCAACGGACTCAAAAATGTAGCCGAAACTTTACAAAGCGCTATAAAAACAAAAGAAAATGAAGGTCTTGATCCCGAGAGCCCCATTGCGGTCATACTTACCAAAATGGATCTTTTAAGAGATAAATTCGATTCTAACTGCCATTGTCTTCGAACCGATTATCTCTCATATCCTTATTCGAGATACGAGGGAAGCTGGCTTGAGCATTCTATAGATTATTCGAGCGAGGAGATAAAGTCTTATCTTATAAACGAGGGACTTCTACCGAATCTCGACAAATATAAAAACATTAAATTCTTCAGTATCGCCGCATTTAATTTCTTTGACAGTATTCACAGAGATGGAGAGAGCGAGGACGATATCGGTGTGCAGAGATTCGGCTGCTCGGGTCAGAGAATAGAGCTTCCGTTTATATGGATGCTGAAGCAGTTTGGTGTAATTAATTAAGGAGGACTCGCTATGATTTCATATAAATATTTTCATACTCCGTCCGGATACGAGCACGTAACAAATCCAAATAACCGTGATGCGGCAATATTTGCGGAATATATGAGAAACGAGATAAGCGAGACCGAATACTGCCTTTATGCCGTGGCAAGTGACGGTGGCCGCTTTATCATGAGATCCGAGGACGATTTGCACGGCAATCAGCTCATAAACGGATTATTCTGCACCGACGCGGAGATGGGTGAAGCAACTCCTATCCTCTCCTTTGCGCAGATAAACGAGAGGGAGATAGCGAGGATGACGAGCGGTGGCAGATATACCTCGCGTCCGATCAGCCTATCGACCGTAGCTCCCGATGCCTGCGCTCTTGCTAAACTTATGGATCAGCTTCTCTTTTCCGACAATACTAACGGACTCGTGCTGGGAGTTAACGGATACGAGGAAGCGGAAAGCTATCTTAAAATGCTTTATTTCGTTCTTCCGACCGGAATAATGAATAAAGCGGGATTCTTTGTTACAGCGTCAACACCTGCCGCGCAAGGAATGAGATACACCTCGGAGTCGGGCGAAGAAATAAATATATCCCTTCGCTTATCCGTGCTTGTAAGCCGACTCAGCAGCTCGCAGTACAGCAATCTTTCCGTATTCAACACGGTGATCGATTCGGTTTCCCATAAGGATAACTGCGATGCGCCGCTCAGCGCGCTCGGAGAATATATATCCACTCTTGACCTCAGGGATTTCAATGCCGTGTCAAAGCTCAGGAGTGTTATTCAGAGAGTTTATACCGACGGCAAGATCGATCTCGATATGCTGAAGCTGATAATTGCTTTGGAAGAGTATAACTATGCGAAAACTCTGGGTGCGGCGCATGGAGCGACCCTCGCAGAGAAGCTTATTCTGGTTTACGTTGAAGCCCCGGAAAATATTAAGGCTATGGGATACGATGCGGTAACCGATGCAGTAAGATATCTTCTCGCGGCAGAATATATGACTCCTAGTCAATCGGTGGCAGTAAACAGGATAAGATCGTCGGATGAGAGCATAAAGCTGTCCACTGACGATGATTATGCCGGCAATAAGATTTCAAACCTTTCGATTATAAGTACCGAGGAGATCGGCGAGCTTAAGGATTATTTGGTAGGAAGAAGCGATCACTTCAACACCTTACTCGAGGCTGCAAGAAAAGTGATACCCGCAGATACCGTGAGAGTTGACGCTCTGTTCAGAGTTTTGATCAAGGCTCTTTTCGATAAGCGTAATTCAAAATTGCTCACGGATGATTCTTATCCCTATTATTTATCTGAGCTTGTCGCACTTTCCAGCATAAATAACCGCTATAAGGTCATTCCTTTGGCTGAGCAGAACGGCGGAGAAAAAATATTCGACGTCATCTCCGAGCTTGCCGATGAGGAGAGCCGTGTGACGGTTCTGGCAATGCTGATGCTTTCCGCGTACCTTAAGGATGCAAACAAGGGCGGAAGACGTATAAGATTAAAGGGCTTCAAGCGCGCGATACACAAGGACGGTGTCAGCGCCGCAGAAGAGATAAATCTGATAATCTCCGTATATGAAAAGATAGAGGAGATGACATATCAGATAAGCGGCGCATCAAGCAGCACGTATGAGCTTGACGGTAAATTTACCGAGTTTATCTTTGATGAGGGCGCAGCCTTCGGTGAGGATTGGATATGTGATGAGCTTATCGGTGATATGAGCATTGAGGCACTCGTCACCGCAGCAGAACGTATAAACAATATGAGCTCCCCCTACGAGGCTCTCAGAAACAAGGTAAACGCCAGACTCTGCGATGCTTCGTTCGCTAAGGACGCGACGTTCAAGCAGCTTGAAAACAGAGAGCTTCTTGCAAGACTGAGAGAAATATACGGCCGTATCCACTCGGAGGCTCCCGTGGGAGATTCGGGTGAGCTCAAGGCATTTGTTGAGAGCTTGCGTCTTGAGCGTAACATCAGTGCAAGATTTGAAAAATTCAGAACAGATTTTACAAAGAGTCTTTACGGAACCTTCTCCGAGAAATCGAGGAAAAAGGTTACGAAAAAGAGTCCTGAGAGCGCTCTTGAAAGCAAGAATCCCAGACAAAAGATAAAGATCGTAGAGGCTGTTATAGACGAGTTCGGAATGGACCGTAAGGTAGAGAAGAACAACAAAAGATCCGGCATATTTCTTTGGTCGCTTCTTTTTACGTTCATATCGGTGATTTTAATTTCGTTGCCTCCCCTCGTCCAGGCTATCGTAACAGGTCCGTTAAGCTTTTCAGCTTTTTTTAGTCGAGTTCTTAGTTTTGTTGAGCTTTGGCACGTCGCCGTTCCGATTTTGGCAATGGCGGTAAATATGATTTTTTTTCTGATTAAAGGAAATTTAAGAAAAGCAAACACGGTGACGCTCTTCTGTGTTGTTTTACCTATGGTGTGCTACGTGGTTGCATTTCTCGTATTCTATTTTATCAGACTTGACGTGAGCTTTATCAAGAGCTTGTTAGGCGGTGGATGATATGGCAAGACATATAAAACTTAATAAAAAAAGAGCGCGCCTTATCACGGTATCGGTAGTAATGTGCGTGCTTGCCGTTGTGCTTGCGTGCGTTAAGATGGCAAACACCGTTCCGTTTTACGTTGAAAAGCAGGAATCGGTGGTGATACACGACAGCAATGAGCTTATCAGACATAAGGATTCGCTCTACAATGACGAGTGCGTGCTTGCCGGTGACGTTACGGTTACCGATCCCGATATCTGCCTTGGCGGTATCGATAGGGTATTCAAGGGCAGCTTTGACGGAAACGGTTATACCGTATACGTAAATATTTCGGGAAGTGCTGACGGATTTTCGCTCTTCGGCAGAGTAGCAGAGGGTGCTGTGATAAAGAACGTCAACTTTGTTTTCAGCGAATTTGATATCTCTTCCATGAGCTACGGCGGCGTTGCAACATGCAACGAGGGAAGCATTTCAAACTGTACGGTAAGCTTCAGTGCCGGACTTACTCGTACCGGTACATTCTCACCCTTTGTGACGACAAATCGCGGTGAGATAAGCAATATCGTGGCTGACGGCGTGTTCTCAAATCGCGGAATTTCGGATACGGCTGAGGATAAGGTGTTCACAGGCGCCGTTTGCGTATATAACTACGGAACGTTAAAGAACGCGGTAGTTACCGCCGACTATAAGGATTTTACCTGCACGTCAAAGCTTGAGGTGCTTAACGGCAATAAGGTGAACGCCACTCTTGCTGCGGTAAGATTTTGCGACGTGGGAGAGGGAGAAACCTCTAACGTCAACGTTCTTATATCTGATACGCTTTTTGCCGCGGATCACAGTGAAAGCTTTTATTCGTCGGACGACAAGGCAAAGGTGTTTAATGAGAACAACGTTTTTGTTGTGCTGGATTTTGACAACAGATTCTGGAAGCTCGACGGTGGCAAGCTGACTCTTATTAAAGCGGAGGGATAATGATGAAAAAGGCTTATAGATCGTTTTTACTTTTTATTACTTTTATCATATTGGCATCCTGTCTTATCTCCTGCCGCAGTCTTAAGGATCAGTTCGTTCCCGAGACCGAAGAATTTGAGATATCGATAGCCGATGAAATAAACGTTTATCTCGGTCAGAGCTATAAGCTCTCTCCGAATCTTACCGATAAAGACGGTAATACCGTTGAATCGAGATTTACATTTACATCCTCTTCGGGCAAGGTAAGCATCACCTCTGCCGGAGAGGTGCTCATAAACGAGATACCGACAGAAGAGATCTTCGTTACTATCTACGAGAAAAACACAATGACGGAAAAAACGGTAAAGCTTAACGTTATAACGTCGCTTACCGAGGTCTACGGTGTACTCAACAGTGACGGAGAACTACCGATTGAAGAGCAAATGGCTATATACAATAATTTGGTAGCCTTTGATGTAGTAACGAAGCCGCGTGATATTGATATAAAGGATTACTGCGATGTAAAGGTACAATCGGACAGCGGAGAAGAAACAAACGCGTTTGTTATATCCTATGACGGAAGCAAAATATATCTTAAGGCTGTGGGTCTTGGTAATGGAAAGATCGTTCTCACCTTCAATGATGGCGAAAAGCTTTTCAATACGACCGAAATAGACTTTGAGATAAAAATGTCGGAGAGCGCGCTTTCCGATGCTATCCTGAAAAACGAAAACAAAACCCTTCTTTCAAAGGAAGATATCGCACAGATTACTACGGTTGTTATAGATCAGAGCGTGACTAATATCTCCGAGTGCAGTGATTTTGCGGCTCTCGATACCGTAGTTCTTAATTCAAATACGCTCGTCCCGCTCGTCGGCGCAACCGATAAATACTGCTATCGCGTAAAGGGTGCGATACTCGGCGCGTATTTTCTTGACAGTGCGTGGGGAGAGCTGTTTTCGCGTATCATTCCTTATGAATCCTCATATACGGAGAGGGCGGTAGTATACAGAAGCTCAAAAAGTATAGCTCTTTCTTATGAAATAGTCGACGGTGACTTTGAGCTTAATAAGCTTGTGTTCTCGGGTTACGTTAATTCCGCTTGGAAAAACGAGGCAGGTGAAGCTGTAACAGACGGGGATATAGCTCTTATAGAGAAGAACGGTATCCACTTGTTTGCCGAGTGGACCGCTAATATCAACCAAGTTGTTTTTGATTCAAACGGCGGTATAGGTGAGATGGAACCTCAAAAGATCGCCACCGATGCCTCGGAAAGACTCAAGCCGTCTGCATTTGCGAAAAAGGGATACACCCTTCTCGGTTGGAGCACAAGTCCCGACGGTGAGGTGGTTTACGAGGACCAGTCAAGCTATACTATGGGTCCGAGTGACTCATATACGCTTTACGCCGTATGGGTTTCCAATAGCAATACGCTTGAATTTTTCGCAAACGGCGGTACGGGTAAGATGGATAGCATGAGGATTTCCACCGATGACTCGGTCATGCTTCCTTCGGTATCCTTCAGCCGCGCGGGTTATACCTTCCTGGGCTGGAGCTCAAGTCCGGACGGCGCGGTAGTATACGAGGATCAGTCCTCGTACACAATGGGTACAAATTCAAAATATACGCTTTATGCGGTATGGTATCCGATCGTAAATAAGTTGACGCTTGATTCAAATAACGGCACAGGTGATACCTTGGCGATTGATGAGCCTACCGACAGAGAGTTTAATCTGCCGATTAATAGCTTTGTATTAAATGGATATACGTTCCTTGGATGGAGTAATGTTCCGAACGGTACTGTTCTGTATACAGACGGTGAGCTTTACAAAATGACGGCAGATTCCGAGGTGGTACTTTATGCTATATGGGAGGCAAGACTTAATAAGATCGTCTTTGATGCAAACGGCGGAGAGGGCACAATGGCTCCCGATATGCTTCGCACAGGTGAATCGGCTCAGCTTTCCGACTGCCTCTATGAGCGCATCGGATATACATTCATAGGCTGGAGCACGACTAAAACAGGCTCTGCCGAGTACGAGAATACGGCGACCTACTATATGGGAACGGATCCCGAATATATTCTTTATGCCGTTTGGATGCCTAACGAAAATACTCTTGCGTTCTCCGCTAACGGCGGCAGCGGTGAGATGTACAGCATAACTCTCTTTACCGATGAATCGACTGTTCTTCCCGCAAATACGTTCGTCAGAGCGGGATATGACTTCCTCGGCTGGAGCACGAGTGCCACAGGTACTGTCGAATACGGCGATTCCGAATCCTATACTATGGGCGGCAGCGCATCTGCGGTTCTGTATGCTGTATGGCAGGCGAGAACGAATACTCTTATACTAAACGCGAATAACGACGGAGAGGCTTCGGACCGACAGATAATAAGTAAGGGTACGGATGAAGTGTTTAATCTTCCTCAGAATACGTTCGTTATTCCCGGATATACCTTCCTCGGCTGGAGCTATAAGTATGACGGCTCGGTCAACTTCACCGATCAGGCGACCTATAAGATGTCGCACGAGGAATCTGTAACTCTATATGCCGTATGGCAGGCGAATTCTAACGAGATAATCTTCTCTGCTAACTTAGACGGCGTCGTCGGTACGATGCAGAATCAGACAATCAAGACCGATGCTACGGCTAAGCTTAACAAGTGCAGATTCAAAAAGGACGGATATACCTTCCTCGGTTGGAGCACAAGCCCCAACGGTGAGGTAGAGATTGCTGACGGCGCGGATTACCTTATGACCTCCGAGCCCTCGCGTACTCTTTATGCGGTATGGAGCAAGGACTCGTATACTATCCGCTACGTTCTTGGCGGAGGTATTAACGGCAATGATGCAGTGTACGCATATGACGTAGAGTCTGCTACGATAACGCTCGGAATACCCACAAGAGCGGGATACACCTTCATTGGCTGGTATACCGAGCCAGAGATGCTGACGGCTATCGAAACGATAGAGCACGGCTCATTCGGTGATATAGTTCTTTACGCAAAATGGATAGTAAATACAAATAAGCTTTATCTTGATCCAAACGGAGGAGAGGGAAGCATTGAATCCATTGAAATCGAAACGAATTCAAAGAAGTATATACCCGCTATAAATACCATATTCTACAAAAACGGATATACCTTCGTCGGTTGGAGTAAAACTCCTTCGGGTGAGGTCGTATATTCGGATAACGCATCCTATACTATGGGAACGGATGCGGAATATACCCTTTACGCGATCTGGAAGAGAGATACGTATACGATTACGTACGAGCTTGACCGCGGAACGAACGCATCAAATCCTACGTCTTATCACGTGGAGAGCGATGTTGTTGAGCTTCTTGAGCCTACCAAGCTCGGCTTCACCTTCCTCGGATGGTACACAGATCCATCGATGACCTCGGGACGCATCACCGCTATTGAGAGCGGAAGCTTTGGCAATCTCGTGCTCTATGCTAAATGGAGCGCAAATACGTATACTGTCACCTTTAACCCTAACGGCGGTGAGGGAACTATGTCATCGCAGACTATGAAGTCAGGCGAGATACAGAATCTTTCCGAGAATCTCTTCTTCAGAAACGATACTCATCCCACCTTCTTAGGTTGGGCGCTCACGCCGAACGGAAGACTTGTATATACAGATGGCGAAGCATTCCGTATGGAAGCGTCCGATGTAACGCTTTATGCGATCTGGAGCAGTAACGAGTATGCAATAACTTACGTTCTTGACGGCGGTATCAATAGTAGCGAAAACGTATCGAGCTATAATTCCGGCAATGACGAGATACCTCTTTACGCTCCCACGAAGATAGGAAGTGAATTCGTAGGCTGGTACACGAATTCCGCGTTTACCAACAAGATCGAGTCTATTCCCGAAAATGCAGACCCTCATCTTACGCTCTACGCTAAGTGGGATCCTATCGAATATATCATTACCGCCGGAGATATGCAGTACGTAAGA
This sequence comes from Eubacteriales bacterium, assembly GCA_045654585.1. GTDB lineage: Bacteria > Bacillota > Clostridia > Oscillospirales > CAG-272 > UBA1740. Next base: position 11,071 of record JAZONS010000068.1, on the reverse strand, counting down.
CATTACGGAGATGAATACGGTATTCCAAATCTTACAAAGACGGGATACAATTTTGACGGCTGGTTCTATAACGGAGCACTCGTTTCCGAAACAACACCGATGCTTATCACGGCAGATCATGAGCTTGAGAGCTCGTGGAGCATCAGAACTTACTCGATCTCTTACAGCATGGGCGATTGGCAGAAGATCGGAGATAACTATCCCGAAAGCTTCACTATTGATAGTGATCTCACACTTTCTTCACCGACTTATAAGTATTATCCCGAGTATAACGAGTTCGATGCTTGGTATCTCGACTCGGAGTATACACTTCCGTTCAATGCCGAGGCATTACTTGAAGATCCTTACGATATCACTCTTTATCCAAAGCCCGTAAAGGCTTTAACTGTGAATTACACGTCAATAGAGAGTACGCCCGATGTTAGCGCAAAACGCGTTATCATAGATTGGTCGGGAGTTACGACGCTTGATCTCTCATCGTATTCAAGAACTGAAAGCGCCGGATGCCTTAACAAAAATATTATTGAGATCTACAATACGGTAGAAGAGATAATATTCATCGGAAACTCTTCGAAGGTTTATGAAAACCTTAGCCTGAACATCAGAAGCTTCGGCTCGGGTCAGGTTTTGAATATAAGCTTTATTGATTTTAACTTCAATTCATACGTTGACGGTGCATTGAAGCCTACCTCAGGTAATTGCGATGCGATACTGAATATCAATGTCGAAGGAACTTCCAAGATCGCAAGTGTTGCAGGTAGCGGCTCGGTTATCGGAAAGTCGGATGCGAAATTCACAAACGATATAAACTTCACGGGTTCGGGTGAGATCAATCTCACCGCAGGAAACGGCGCTAAAGATTCCGACGGCGGTGTTGCCATCTATGCGAAATACATTACGCTTACGTCAGATGTTACTGTAAAAGCTTATGGCGGCGCAGGCGGCAGCGGAAGTGACGGCGATGACGGTAAAGACAGCTCGTGGTGGTCTGCTACGTCCGGTGACGGAGGTAACACAGGCGCAGATGGCGGAAATGCCATAGTTCTTTCCGGAGTTATTGATGATAGACTTTTGGGATATACCAATCTTGTAGCGCAAGGCGGCAGAGGCGGCGACGGCGGCGACGGCGGCGACGGCGGTCGAAATAAAGGCTGGTTCTCAACAGGTGCTTCGGGCGGCGACGGTGGCAACGGTGGAGTCGGAGGCGCGGGAATCGTTGATTCACTTGGCTCCAAAGCGCAGAAGGCAGGAGCCGGCGGTGACGGCGGTGATGGCGGCGACGGTGGCAAGGGCCTAAGTAAATACGGCAGTGACGGCGACGGCGGAAATGGCGGCGTTAACGGATACGGAACAACGCAAGAGTCAAATACTCACTCCGGTCAGACCGGCGGAACAGGCACTCCCGGTACGTAAAATGTAAATAATTATTTTAAAATGGGGGACGTTATGTCTAAATTAATTAATGTAAAGAGAAGATGCGCTATATGCAATACCGAATCAACGTATGAGGAATATGCGGCAATAAGCTCGTTTGGAAGTATGGATCTGGATACACGTCCCCCGCTTCCGAAAAGAGCGACACTTGGTAGTGAAATTACCGTTTGCAAAAAGTGCCACTATGCAAATACCGGGATAGATAATCCTATCCCGGGAATAACACTGAGCACCCTCAATGATGAGGAATATCAAAAGATTTATAATAATAAAGTCCTTGATGACGTGACGAAAAAATTCCTTATGGCGGCATATCTTTACGATAAGTCGGGAGATATGCACCATTCGGGAATACTGCATTTGATGCTTGCGTGGCATTACGACGATCTTATGGACGGTGAGTTTGCAAGCATTGCGCGCCGCGCGGCAATAGAACGTCTGACACAGTTTGCCGAAGAATCCTATAATCTCAATATCGCAACGCTGGTTATCGATTTGCTTCGACGTACGGAGCAGTTTGAGCTTGCATTGGAAAACGCAAACCAGCTTCTCGAGATAGGTGTTTCTCCTTTACTCGAGAAAATACTGAAATTTGAAATACACCTCTGTGGAATACGTGATACAAAAGTTCACACGGTAGAGGAGGCGTAAATGTTTTCATTTTTCAATAAATTCAAAAAGCAGTCCGACGAAGAACTTTTAAAAAACTTCAGATCGGAAAATTATGCAGAGATTAAAAGTAAAGCTGAAAAAATAAAGCTTTTCCAAGAGGTTGAAAACAGAAACGCCAAGGAACAGGGCAGACCTCAGTGTAAAGTCATTCCGCTTGATAAAAAGTATGAATTGGATTGTTTCGGCGAGTATAACGAGGATAAAAATACTATTTCCGTTAATATGCGCGACGATATTAATCCTTATGAGATGCTCGATACGATTTATCACGAGGGCGAGCATGCTTTTCAAACTCACTGTGTAGAATGCCGCAGAGCGGGAGACCCTATGCCCAAAGGAGCGCTTCCAAAAGAAACACTTGATATGTGTGAGGTTGAGAGCTTTTATACTACAAAGGATAATCTGCATCTCGGCAGCGGAGATATGTATCTGGATAAATCTTCTCCGCTTATCGGTCAGTATTATAACTATAAAGCAACAGTAGATTATAGAATGTGTACCTCTGAGATCGACAGTAATACGTATGCCGCAAACAAGGTAATGCAAAATAGAGAGCTTTGGAAGGGCGACCCTGCGTACGTTAATTATCTTGACTCGAGGATCAAGGAGTGCTCGGCTTTTGATGAGAAGATCAATAACGGCACGATGAGATATACGCAGGAAAATGCGGTGAATGAATCATATTTGAGAGGTGACCTTAGTAATCAAAGACGGTGGGATATGATAGATAACACGGTTTATACTAAGGGTGAGCAGCCCGCGGTAAAAAGCTTCAAAGAAACGCAGACTGCAATTCAGGACGAGTATTACCGCGCCAAGCATCAGATCGAGTCGGAAAAAGCCGCAGCTATGAGTGAAAAGTTTGCGATAGGAAACAAGAGTATGGCGGCGAATACTTCAAAACCTGCCGGCATTGCCGACGAGCTTACCGAAAGAACGATCGCGCGAGGCACTACCGAAGCTCCCGAGAGTAAAGGAAAGGTTGCCACTCGCGAGGATGAGCTTGCGTCAAGAGATCTTCGCTCGGGCAGGGATGATCTCGATTATAATTCAAAAGCCGCTGAGTCTGAATTATCACGTTTTTCTCCCGCAGAGGAAAAGAGCGGTGCTGATAAAAATGCGGCAAGCGAGCTTGCGAGCTTTGACGCAAGAGGCACGGAATCGGGCGAGAAAACGGATAATACCTCGAGCAACGGTGAGGAAAGCGGTGTCGGTATTGGAGATAGCGGTACGTCAAACGGCGCCTCTAACGGTAATACACCATGGTAACAGACGAGGTTATAGAAAGAGCTATGCTCTTGATTTCAATTAACAGAACGGCATACCCGGGATACGTGCAACAGGATATCCATGAGTTTGAGGATGCCGTCAGGCTCGGTACGCTGACTGAGCGCATAGTGGATAAGCTCATTTACAGTATCTATAACTGCCTGCTCGGCAGACGGGAGCTTAAGGCGGTAACACCGCGCGAGCTGTGCCCCGAGGAGCATGATGAAAAAACGGATAGCGCTCTTATTGAGCTGTTTAACTTGCTTATTCCGTATCAGAGTGCAGAGCAGCTTAACAGTAACATAATACGGAGGACATTTTAATGGCATTACATGCGGATGTTTTATACGGCAGTGTCTTAAGTCAGAACAGACCGCCTATCATAGATTCACCCGTGGTATCGATATCGGGAAGCTGTAACGGCGCGTCTGCCTGTTTTGAGCTTGACAGGTCGATACTGAGCAAGCATATGCTTTTACTCGGTGGAACGGGATGCGGAAAAACCAACACGTTCTTCCACCTCGTCGATCAACTCAAGAGTGGTATGACCGACAATGATACCATGATAATATTTGATACAAAAGGGGACTATATAAAGAAGTTCTACGATCCGTATTATGATTCGGTTATTTCCGCAACGGATATGATCGGCTATACCGTGTCAAATTGGAACCTGTTTAAAGAGATATTAATAGACGGCTTTGAAAATAAGGAAGCGTGCGAATCGGCTATTGCCGAGATATCGTGGTCTTTGTTTTCGGGCAGTATAAAAAATAATAATTCCAACCCATTCTTCCCGAATGCGGCAAGAGATCTTTTTGCTTCGATTTTGACCTGGGCGGTAAGAACGGCAGGCGGCGATCCCGAGCTGATTGACAAGTATCTTGATAACGAGTATCTGAAATCCCTGCTTGATACACTCAGCGCAAAGGGGCTTCGCGAAATGCTCTCAAAATACAGAGATCAGCAGGCGGCTCTTACTTATATCGGCGACGGAGAAAATCCACAGGGACTTGGTGTTTTTGCGGAGCTTCAGTCGGTTTTGCGTAACGTTCTTGTCGGCTCGTTTGCAAAGCGAGGAGATTTCTCGATAAGAGAATTCATAAGAAAACGCGGTGGACGCGCGCTGTTTATTGAGTACGATCTTGACAGAGGGTCGACGCTGACACCTATTTATAAGCTTCTTATAGATCTTGCCTTGAAGGAAACCATGGGCTCTCACGAAAAAAGTAAGGTGAGCGCAGGTACATGTGGGAACGTGTATATTTTCTGCGACGAGTTCAAGCTCCTTCCCGACCTTGTTCACATTGAGGATGCCGTTAATTTTGGTCGTTCTATGGGGGTTAAGGTCTTTGCGGGCTTGCAGTCTATAGAGCAGCTTACCGAAAACTACGGTGAGTCGAGAGGTAAGAATATTGCCGCAGGATTTTCTACGGTACTATCCTTCCGCGCAAACGACGAGATAAGCAGAAATTTTACGGTAGGTCTGCACGGAAAGAATTACTATATCGAACACGAAACTTATATGTCGGGTGAGAAAAAAATCGGAAATACCGTCGAGGACTGGGATATCATCGGTCTTGGCGTAGGCGAGGCTATTGTCGGTATAACCGGCGAGAAGCCATATAGATTTAAGTTTGATCTTTACGGAGGATGACTTTATGGCGAGCGAAGGATTTTTTGGCTTCATATTCGGAGCGATAAGAGATTCTATAGAAAAATGTCGAAGAAGAAGCAGAATACGGGGCGTCGAGAGAGAAAACGCTAACGGCAAAAACGTTGTTGAATATTCGCCGTCACCCATAGAGGCGTTCATTCCCACGTCGGGATCGGAAAATGTCGTTGTGTCGGGTGAAAACGATGAGATAAGAAGCAGAATACTTTCCTCTGTGGCGTATAATTCATGCAATGCCGGCAGACCCGTGTTGATTTTGCACAGCGGAAATTTCGCTCTGACAGAGCAACTCGCGAGGACATTCGGTTCGGATGCGCGCTACAGATCGATAAGTCGCGAAAATCCCATTTATAATCCGTTCTACGGCAGAGAATGCGAGGAGATATCGCAGTTTGTCGTTCGCGCGGCAAACAGTGGCAGTTCTATTGATCACAGCGGTACAAGATTTATCGACGTGATAACCAGTTATCTTTCGGCTATAGGAAGTCCTCTTACGGTCGAATCGTATCTTTTGTGCTTAAGGCGCGAGGAGTATCTGCATCTCGACGAGCGTCTTCGCTACGGCGATATTACAGAGGAAGATTACAGAAGGCTCAGAAATGCCCTTGAGGAAACGCGGCACGCACGAGGCAGTGTGGAATTCTTCTTTAATCATATCCAGACGTATGCCGCATCGGTTCTTGCCACGGGTACGGGTGAATCGGTGAGCATCAAGAGCGCTATTGAGGCGGGCGGTGTTGTTTCCTTTGATTTAACGAGTGCGGCAAACGTGAATCTTGTCAATATCGTTGCGCAGGAAATAAGCGAGCTTCTCGCGAGAGGTGCTGTATTTACGATCATGATGGAGTCGCTTCCGCTCAACGCATCGGAAAAGCTTAAGGAGATACTTTACAGCTTCTCGGGCAGATGTAATTACGTTTATTCCGCGGATGACGTTTATTCGAACACTCTCGGAACAGAAAGTACGTTTGATGCCGTTCTCGGAAGAGCCGATGCCGTATTTGTTACAAGGCATTCCTCGGGCGAGAGCTGCAGAAGATTTTCGCAGTTCTTCGGCAATTATTACGAGCAGGTAATAACGCGTTCGGTGGGAACGGGAATGAACAGACCGTATAACAGATTTTTCCGTGACAGAGGATATAACGATGCGGATATTATTCATCCCGAAAATAAGCCGAGGGTTGAGGAGAATACGATAAACGCTATGCCGGGGAACATCGTTTACGCAAGACTTCCCGAGCGAAGCGAGATATCGGTTATCACCGTTACGCCCGGTGAGACGGGGGAGAGCTATCCCATGCCTTCGGCAAGACGGTCAAGACTCCCATCTGCCGGAAGAAACGTTAATTGGTTGTTATTCTTCGCGCTTCTCATACTCTTCTTTCCTGCTGCATTCGTCTATCTTTTGATAAGAGGAAACAGAATTGAGAAGTTCTTTGGAGCATCATCTCTTATACTGATGCTTCTTCTGATTATACTCTCGCAAGGATAAAAAGTTTATACATAAATAAAAAAATGAGCAGTTCACTCGCTTAAGTAGTAAGGCTTTGAACTGCTCATTTTCATTATAAGGTTGTTTTTTTATTGCAAAATTCCGAATGTTGTGATACAATACATAGAGTGATTTATTTTTTAATACGCATATGCGTAACTAAAGGAGAAAAAATGAACGCGGCAATCGAGAGAAAAACATTGGAATGTGACGTTTGTGTAATAGGCGGAGGTCTTTCGGGCTCGTTCGCGGCACTTTCCGCGGCACGCGGCGGAGCGCGAGTTATACTTATGCAGGACAGACCTATGCTCGGTGGAAATGCTTCGTCAGAGATCAGAATGTGGGTACGCGGAGCAAAGAAAAAGTTTGATCGGGAAACCGGTCTTATATCCGAGCTTGAGGAGAGAAATATATATTATAACCCGACTCTATCGCATTCGCTCCTTGATGCCAATCTTTACGGTATGGTATCCGAGAATAAGAACGTCACACTTCTTATGAACACCTCTTGCCTTGACGCGGAAATGAAGGATGGAAGAATAGCTTCGGTTACAGGCTGGCAGCTTACGACTTATACGTATTATACGGTGTGTGCAAAGCTCTTTATAGATTGCTCGGGCGACAGTATTTTAGCACCCCTCACGGGAGCGGAATACAGACACGGCAGGGAGGCAAAGGATGAGTTCGGCGAGAGCCTTGGCAAGGAATGTGCCGATACGAGAACTATGGGTATGTCCATAATACTTGCGGCTCGCGAAACTGATCATCCCGTGAAGTTCACTCCTCCCCCCTTTGCAAACGTATACGAGGACGATTCCTGTTTTTCGGTAGATTCGGGTGAGCACGAGTACGCACTTATTCGTGAACAGAACGTAGGAACAAGCGGAACGAATCTCTGGTGGGTAGAGCTCGGCGGAGAGGGACACAGTATTTATGATTCGGAGCGCGTGCGCGACGAGCTTCTGGCGGCGGTTTACGGTGTTTGGGATCACATCAAGAACAGAGGTGATCACGGCATGGAGAACTGGGATATAGATTGGGTAGGTTTTCTTCCCGGAAAACGCGAGTCAAGACGCTACGTGGGTGACTATATTATGACCGAGCTGGACGTGGTATCGGGCGGTCATTTCTATGATGAGATAGCATACGGCGGATGGCCGCTTGATGATCATAATCCCTTTGGAATGAGAAAAAATAACGAGGGAACTTATCCGTCGGTATATATACCGGTTGAGGAGGCGTACGGAATTCCGCTCAGATGCCTTTATTCAAAAAACGTGGATAACCTTATGTTTGCGGGAAGAAATATAAGCGTAACTCACGCGGCACTTTCTTCGACACGTGTTATGGCTACCTGCGCTCTTCTCGGTCAGGCGGCAGGTACGTTTGCGGCTTATTCGGTGAAGTGCGGAAAGTCCCCGAGAGATACTGCAAAGGATCACTATGCCGATATTCAGAATATTCTTATGGACGACGGAGTGTTCCTGCCTCATAAAAAGCACGAAATCTCGTATCTTACAAAAGAGGCAAAGCTAAATATAAGCGATGCTGAGCGCGAATCGCTTCTATCCGGTATCGAGCGACCGAGAACCGATTACCGTGAGAATATCCTTATACAGAATATAGGCGATGCGCTGACCTTCAGCTTCGATGAGCCGAAGCATATCGGCTCGCTCAGGCTCGTATTCGATCCGGATTTTACGCGAAAGACGATCTCCGATAACCTGAAAATGAGAGTTTTTGCGATGAAGCTTCACACGGGTAAGGACTTTAAACCTGTTCGCGTGGCAAGAACGCTTGTTCGCAGCTTTGAGGTTTATGCCGACGGCAAGCTTGCCTGCACGGTAGATAATAACTATCACAGACTCGTAAAGCTTCCTCTTGACGTTACCGCTAAAGAGATCAGCATTAAATGGATATCAACGAACGGGGATGAGAAGGTTAAACTCTTCTCGGCTGAGCTTGTTCCTTGATTTTAAATAGAATTTAAAGCAGTTTGGAAAGAATTATTTACATATTCGTGAAATTTCAGTAATTTTATAATAAGGAGAAGGTAAAATGAAGCTTTCAGCTAATGCTGATATACGCAAGGCACAGACGCTTGCGGAATACGGATATGACGTGATCGACGTCGGCCTTTATCGCGTTATCTATCACGATGATCCGTTTCCTCATAATCCGCTTCTCGACGAGGAAAATTTTTATCCCGAGCTTGATAAGCATATAGAGATATGTAAAAGAGCCGGTATTAAAATAGGAACGACGCATCTGCCGTATAGATTTGCGTACGAGGATCCGAATGCAAATAACTACGACTACTATCACGAGATGATCTGCCGTTCGCTGAAGGCGTCCGAGTATATGGGCGCGGATTGGGCGGTGCTTCACATATCAAAATCTCCCGAGGCTACCGTATCGTACGTAAAAAGGCTTTTTGCCGAAACGGGAGTGAAAAAGGTTGGTATTGCGATAGAAAACCTATCGGACATTCCGATAGATGATCTGGTGCAGGCGCACGATACTCTTCTTTCGGAGGGGTATCGAGTAGGTATCTGTCTTGACACGGGTCACTGCAACGTGAATACGTACTACGATCAGGACGTGGCAGAAACCGTAATTCGTTTAGGTTCACGCATAAAGATGCTTCACGTTCACGATAATATGAGAAATACTGACAGACACGGTGTACCTTATACAGGTTCTATCAAATGGGGGAAGGTTATGCGAGCTCTCGCGGAGGTTGACTTTGAGGGCGACCTTAATCTGGAACTTCAACCCGAGAAGATTCCGGAAGGGGCAAGAGAGGAATTTGAGAAATACAGTGTAGCAATAGGCAGAGTTCTTATAGGTATGTTTGATAAGCACAAGGTTGAGCTTGCTGAAAAGTCAACAGAGAGTACGTAAAAGAATTCGGTAAATCGGCTGCTATCATAAGATATGATTTGTAAATTTAAAAATCAAAAAAATCGAAAGTCGGAATAATTCTATGATACAAGCTAATATGTTTTTTGATAACGAGTGGATAATAAAAAAGGCAGACGAATCGCTGAGAATGGCACCGGTTCACATTACCGATCATATAGCTACAATGAGCGAGGGCAATGAGCACGAATATTATTCCAACGGTGACTATTGGTGGCCGGATCCTGCAAAGCCTGACGGTCTACCTTATATCCGTCGTGACGGAGAAAGCAATCCTGATAATTTTAATTTTCATCGCAAGTGTATAAGGCAAATGAGAACGGCTGTAGCCAATCTTGCCGCGGGTTATAAGATAAGCGGTAGAGAAGACTATGCCGCGCACGCTGTGAGGCTGCTAAAAGAATTCTTTTTGGACGAAAAAACATATATGGCTCCTCACTTGAAGTACGCACAGGCAATACCCGGAAGATCATCAGGTCGTGGAATCGGTATTGTTGATACGCTTCATCTTGTGGAGATACCGTTTGCATTGAAGGCTCTGCTTGGATCACCTTCAATGTCGGTTGAGATATTGAATGGATTGAAAGCGTGGTTTGGAGAATATCTTAAATGGATGAACACGCACCCCTACGGTATCTCCGAGCGTGACTATAAAAATAATCACGCAATCTGTTGGCACGTTCAAGCTCTTGCATTCGCGGGATTTGTGGGTGACCGTGATATTATACGTGAATGTATCGAGAGATATAAAAAAACACTCTTACCGAAACAGATGCGCTCCGACGGAGGATTTGAAGATGAACTGAAGAGGACCAAGCCGTACAGCTATTCAATCTTCGTTCTTGATAACGCAGTATCTCTTGTCCATATTGCCGGTTTGCTTGGTGAGGATCTGTGGAGCTATAAGACGGAGGACGGTCGCTCAATAAAGCGCGGACTCGACTTTTTGTTGCCATATATCGAGGATAAAAGCTCTTGGTTTTTACCCGACGATGTTGAACATTTTGAAGCATGGCCTGCGCGAGCTTCATTTATGGTGTTTGCAGGACTCCATTATCAGGATGAGCGTTATTTGAATCTGTACAGATCGTTGCCACCGGAATCGTTTGACGGGGAGGTAAGACGAAACATCGCCATTCGCCAGCCTATTTTGCTTTTGTGATGAAAAGCGTGATATAATTGATTTTAACATTTAATGCATAGATAGCCGAGTATAAAATAATCGGCGGTGAAAAAAACGGATTTTCATCAGAGGTGAATATTATTGCGTTTTGAGCTTATAGCCTCTCGTTTTGTTTGATTATCGAAGCGAGGGCCGGTTCTTGCCGCAAAAAAATGGCAATTACAAGAGAACGTACCTTGATGGACAGTTTTTGAAATTCAATGAATACATACCTACCGACGGTAAAAGAGGCCGAGTCATTAAGAATCGAGTAAAATCAAAGCAAAAAGATGAAAAATGCAGAGAGAATTGAGTCTGCAGCAAATTCTTAATGAAACAGCCTTTTGGGGCAAAGGGATTTAGAGCGGAAATCGTCGTTCGCGATCGAAGCCGTACAAAGGTACGGCGAGAGTTGAGTGAACGGCGGTAGAATAAAAAACTTCAA
>JAZONS010000067.1:0-29622 GCA_045654585.1 Eubacteriales bacterium | reverse complement strand
AACGAAAACGTATACAGAGTGAGCCGAAGCACCAAGTCTTACAGAGAAATAATGCAGGCTGGAGTTGAGTGCATAGGGGACGTTACCGATAGCGATATCGCGGACGTTATAGCTCTTGCGGCAAAGAGCCTCGATTTGATTTCGGATAATAACGTGCTCGAGCTCTCAAACCTGAATATCGTTTCCGCAGTTCTCGATGCGTATTCGGTATCGGACGCCGCCGCGAGTGAGATACTTACTTATCTCGGCGAGAAGAATTACTTCGGTGTAATAGATGTATGCGAAAGAGAGGGGCTCTCGACCGGTGCGTGCGAAACTGTCGGAAGACTCGTTGTGCTTTACGGCGCGCCGTCAAAGGTAGTGGAGGAGCTTTCTGTATTCGCCATAACGCCGGAGGCTTCTCTTGAATGCGAAAGACTCAAGAGCATACTTTCCGCGCTTTCCGCGCTCGGAGTATCAGAGAAGATATGCGTTGATTTCTCGGTTATGAACGATATGAAATACTACAACGGATTTGCATTCCGCGGATTTGTTGACGGAATCCCTACGGGTATACTTTCGGGCGGTCAGTACGATAAGCTTGTGAAGAAAATGCACAAGGCGTCGGGAGCCATCGGCTTTGCCGTATATCTTGACGAGCTGATGAAGCTCTGAAGAGGAGGTTACTATGAAAAAGATACTTAACGTAGCGCTTCCCAAGGGCAGACTCGGGGAGAAGGTTTACGCAATGTTTGAGGAGGCGGGATTTGAGTGCCCCTCTATAAAAGAAAATACGAGAAAGCTGATATTTGAAAACGAGGAGCTCGGTATAAGATACTTCTGGGTTAAGCCCTCCGACGTAGCGATATACGTTGAAAGAGGAGCTGCCGATATAGGCGTTGCGGGCAAGGATATCCTTCTTGAATACCGCCCCGACGTTTATGAGCTTCTTGACCTCAAGATAGGCAAATGCAGTATGGCAGTTGCGGGACGGCGAGACTTTGAGGATGACAGGAACCGTACGCTTAAGGTAGCGACGAAGTTCCCGAATATAGCTAAGAAATACTATTTCTCACGTGGCAGAGATATCGACGTGATAAACCTTAACGGCTCGATAGAGCTTGCCCCCATTCTAGGGCTCTCTGACGTTATCGTCGATATAGTAGAAACGGGAACGACCTTGAAGGAAAACAACCTTGAGGTAATAGATAAGTTCATACCGATATCCGCAAGACTTATAGCGAATAAATCGGGATTCAAATTCAAAAGCGATATAATAGAAACGATAAAGAGCAAGCTTTACGCGCAAGTGGAGAAATTATGATAAAGATTATTAAGAACGGAGCGAATACGAGAGAAGAGATATTCTCCGTTAAGGAAGAAAAATACGACGTATCGGGCATAGTTGCCGATATTATCGCAGACGTAAGAAAAAGAGGAGATGCGGCACTTCTCGAGTATACCGAAAAATTTGATAAGGTCAAGCTCGAGAATCTGAGAGTCACCGAGGAAGAGATAGATGAAGCATTCTCTCTTGTTGACGGTGAGTTCATCGAGATACTGAAAAGGGCAGAGAAGAATATTCGCGAATTTCACGAGAAGCAGAAGAGTAGCGGCTTCGAGATAAACAAAAATGAAAAAATTATCGTTGGTCAGAGAGTTATCCCCGTTGAGCTTGCGGGTATCTACGTTCCCGGAGGAACAGCGGCTTACCCCTCTACCGTGCTGATGGATGCGGTACCCGCATCGGTTGCGGGCGTAGCACGCATAGTTATGGTGACCCCTCCCGGCCGCGACGGAAAGGTCAACCCCGTAATACTTGCGGCGGCTCGCGTTGCGGGAGTCGGTGAAATCTACAAGGTTGGCGGAGCGCAGGCTGTTGCCGCTCTCGCATACGGCACGGAAACTGTACCTAAGACCGATAAGATAGTAGGTCCGGGTAACGCATTCGTTGCTGAGGCAAAGCGCCAGGTTTACGGTGCGGTATCTATTGATATGATAGCAGGCCCGAGCGAGATACTCGTCGTAGCGGATAATACGAACAGAGCAAAGGACGTTGCCGCAGACCTGCTCTCTCAGGCGGAGCACGATAAAATGGCAAGCGCCGTTCTCGTAACCGACGATGAGGCTTTCGCAAACGCCGTTTCTTGTGAGCTTGAGCGTCAGATACCTCTCCTAGAGAGAAGCGAGATAGCGCGCGCATCTATAGATAATAACGGTAAGATATTCATAACCGAAACGATAGACGAGGCTATTGAAATAGCTAATAAGATAGCTCCCGAGCATCTTGAGATATGCGTTGACGAGCCATTCCGTTACCTTGATAAGATAAAGCACGCAGGCTCGGTATTCCTCGGCAAGAACTGCCCCGAGGCAATAGGCGACTATTATGCGGGAACGAACCACACGCTTCCTACGAGCGGTACGGCAAGATTCTCAAGTCCGCTCTCGGTTGATGATTTCGTTAAGAAAACGCAGTATATCTACTATGACAGAGAGGCGCTTGGCGAGGTCTGCCGTGACGTAGAGTATTTTGCTAAAAAGGAAGGACTTACCGCCCACGCAAAGAGCGCGGTATCCAGATTTGAGGATTAAACGATGAGCCGATTTTTAAACGAAAAGATAAGCAGGCTTGAGCCCTACGTGCCGGGTGAGCAGCCGAAGGAAAGAAAGTATATCAAGCTCAATACGAACGAGTCACCCTTTCCCCCGTCTGAGAATGCAATAAGACTGGCCGCAAAAGAAGCTGAAAGGCTTATGCTTTACCCCGATCCCGAGTGCCGTGAGCTATGCCTCGCGGTTGCCGAGGAATACGGAGTATCACCCGAGAACGTTATAATGACTAACGGATCGGATGAGGTCCTGAACTTTGCCTTTATGGCGTATTGCGACGAGAATACTCCGGCGATATTTCCCGATATAACCTATGGTTTTTATCGTGTCTTCGCGGATGTTAACGGTATACCGTGCGAAGAAATTCCACTGAAAAACGATTTTACGGTAGATATAGCGGATTACGTATCGCGTCGCGGCACGGTATTTATCGCAAACCCCAACGCGCCGACGGGTATCGCTCTTCCGCTTTCGAAAATCGAGGAGCTTATCAAGTCGGATCCCGATAGGGTAGTCGTTATAGACGAGGCGTACATTGATTTCGGCGGCGAGAGCGCTGTTGCACTCGTAGAAAAGTACGATAATCTTTTGGTAACGCAGACCTTCTCGAAATCCCGCTCAATGGCGGGCGCAAGACTCGGCTTCGGTATCGCATCTCGCGAGATAATATCCGACCTTAACAGAATAAGGTATTCAACAAACCCCTATAACATAAACAGAATGACTGCAGCAGCAGGAATCGGTGCGATAAAGGATAAAGAGTATTTTGTAAACAATTGTAAGCAAATAATCAAAAACAGAGCCTACGTTACGGAAGAACTCAAAAAGCTTGGCTTTGAGCTGCTTGACTCAAAAACAAACTTCGTATTCGCTAAAACCGAAAAAATGTCGGGCGGCGAGCTTTACCGTGAGTTAAGAAATCGCGGTATCCTCGTCAGACACTTTAATAAAGATAGAATTTCCGACTACTTAAGAATAACTATCGGCAGCGAGGATGAGATGCGTGAGCTTATCCGCGTTATGACTGAAATTTTGGAGAAATAATATGAGAGTTGCAGAAATAAAAAGAAAAACCAAAGAAACCGATATTTCGCTTTCGCTTGCGCTTGACGGCAAGGGAGAGTACGAGATAGAGAGCGGCTCGGGATTTTTAAATCATATGCTTGAGCTTTTCGCGAAGCACGCGAAAATTGATTTGAAGCTCACTTGTATCGGTGACACCGAGGTTGACCTTCATCACACGGCGGAGGATATTGGTATTTGCCTCGGCTCGGCATTCAAGACGGCTCTCGGTGATAAGCGCGGTATCGTGCGTTACGGTGACACGGTGCTGCCTATGGACGAGGCGCTGATACTTACCGCAGTTGATATCTCCGGCAGAGGTTATCTCGTTTGCGACCTTAATATTCGCGCGAAAAAGCTCGGTGACTTTGACGTTGAGCTTGTTGACGAGTTCTGGCAGGCATTCGCTATGAATCTCGGCTGCTCGCTTCACATAAGACAGCTTGCAGGCAAAAATTCGCACCACATCATTGAGGGCGTGTTCAAATCCTGCGCGAGAAGTCTTCGCGCCGCTGTATCAATAGATAAGGACTTTATCGACGATATTCCCTCGACAAAAGGAGTAATTTGATGATAGCTATCGTAGATTACGGAGTAGGCAATCTTTTCTCTCTCGCAAGCTCGCTTTCCGCTATCGGCGCTGATGCTGCCGTAACCGGAGATGCCGAGCTGATAAGGAGTGCCGAAAAAATAATTCTCCCGGGTGTCGGCGCTTTCGGTGATGCAAAGGAAAAGCTTTTCTCGTCGGGGCTTGCCGACGTTGTAAAAGAAGAGGCTCGGGGCGGTAAGCCTATCCTCGGCATCTGCCTCGGAATGCAGCTTTTATTTGATAAGAGCTACGAGTACGGTGAGTACGAGGGGCTTGGACTTATCACGGGCGAGATAAGACCTATCGCAGACGTTATCCCGAAGGAGCTGAAAATTCCGCATATCGGCTGGAACGCGCTTACCTTCGTCGGTGAAAAGAACGAGATATTCAAGTATCTCTCGGAGGGGGACTTCGTATACTTCGTTCATTCGTTTTATGGGGCAAATTGCCCCGACGTTATCGCAACCTCGGAGTACGGCTATCCTTTGACCGCGGCG
The DNA here is from genome assembly GCA_045654585.1 of Eubacteriales bacterium. Classification (GTDB taxonomy): domain Bacteria; phylum Bacillota; class Clostridia; order Oscillospirales; family CAG-272; genus UBA1740. Next base: position 24,882 of record JAZONS010000067.1, on the reverse strand, counting down.
GTTGCTAGAGGTAACGTCTACGGATGCCAGTTTCATCCCGAGAAAAGCGGTGAGGTGGGACTTAAAATTCTGAAGGCGTTTGCAGAGCTTTAAAAGGAGTTGTTAAAATGAAATTATTTCCTGCGGTAGATCTCTTCTCGGGCAAGGCGGTAAGGTTATATAAAGGCGACTATGCGAATATGACCGTCTATAACGATAATCCCACCGAGGTGGCTCTCGATTTTAAAAAATGCGGTGCGAAATTTATGCACGTGGTCGACCTTGAGGGCGCAAAGAGCGGAGATACACCGAATATTGAAACAGTTAAAAAAATTGTAAAAGCCTTCGGCGGCTTCGTTGAGGTCGGCGGCGGCATAAGAAGCCTTGAGGTTATAAAAACATATATAGAAGCTGGCGTGATGCGAGTCATTCTCGGAACTGCCGCCGTGACGGACAGAGCATTTCTCGGTGAGGCTGTAAAGCTTTACGGTGAAAAAATAGCCGTCGGTGTTGATATCAAGGATGGATTCGTTGCGATAAAGGGTTGGACGGAGAAATCCGACCTCGAAGCCTTTGCTTTTTGTCGTGAAATGCAAACAATAGGTGTCAAAACGATAATTTGCACAGATATTTCGCGCGACGGAGCAATGAAGGGAACTAACCACGAGCTATATGCAAAGCTGATGAAAGAGGTTGATATAAACATTATTGCTTCGGGTGGAGTTACCGATATTACCGATATTGAAAGACTCACCGCATCGGGTATTTACGGTGCGATAATCGGTAAAGCGTATTACACGGGTGCAATAGACTTGAAGGGTGCTTTAGAGGTGGCAAATGATAACTAAAAGAATTATTCCGTGCCTCGATGTGAAGAACGGTAGGGTAGTTAAGGGAGTGAATTTTGAGGGACTCTCTGATGTATCTTCACCTGTCGAGCTTGGAAAATATTACAGTGATAACGGAGCAGACGAGCTCGTCTTTTACGATATAACCGCATCGAGCGACGGAAGACGGCTTTTCACGGATATCCTCTGCGAGGTCGCGAGCAAGATATTCATACCGCTGACTGTTGGCGGCGGCATTAATACGCTTGATGACTTTGACCGTGTGTTGAAATGCGGAGCGGATAAGGTCAGCGTGAACTCGGGCGCTATCAAAAATCCCCGACTTATCGAAGAGGCGGCAAAGCGCTATGGTGATCAGTGCGTCGTGCTTTCGGTTGACGTAAAGAGGGTTGACGGTAAGTTTACAGTCTTCGCCAAGGGCGGCAGAGAAAATACGGGTATAGACGCCCTTGAATGGATAAGGGCGGGCGCGGAGCGCGGAGCGGGAGAGATAGTCCTCAATTCCATAGATACAGACGGTGTCAAGCGCGGCTTTGATATTGAGATGCTGAGAGCGGTGAGCGAGATAGTGTCCGTTCCCGTTATAGCATCGGGCGGCGCGGGTAAGATAGATGACTTTATCACTCTCTTCCGTGAGCTGCCGAAGGTTGATGCGGGGCTTGCAGCTTCGATATTCCACTTCGGAGAGGTTAAAATTAACGAGTTAAAGGAAGCACTTTATAAAAACGGAATTCCGACAAGGAGAAAGATATGATCAACATAAATGATTTAAAATTTGATGAAAAGGGACTTATCCCCGCGGTCGTTGTTGACTCTATAACCAAAAAGGTTCTTACCGTGGCGTATATGAACCGCGAGAGCCTTGAGATAACTATGGAAAAGGGACTCACATGCTTCTATTCGAGGTCAAGGCAGGAGCTTTGGCTGAAAGGCGAAACCAGCGGTAACTATCAGCACGTTGTGTCCATTACGGCGGATTGCGATAACGATGCGCTAACGGTAGTAGTCGAGCCTGACGGTCCCGCCTGCCATACGGGCGCTGAGAGCTGCTTCTTCAATACGCTCTACGAGAGCGATACCTTAAGCGAGTTCTCTCTCGAGGGACTCGTCAAGCTCATAGAGGGCAGAAAGCGCGAGAAGAAGGAGGGCTCTTATACCACCTACCTTTTTGAGAAGGGACTCGATAAGATACTCAAGAAGGTCGGTGAGGAATGCACCGAGGTCATAATTGCGGCAAAGGGTGACGATAAGAAGGAAACTATCTATGAGATAGCAGACCTCGCGTACCACACTCTCGTGCTTATGATACAGATGGGAATTTCCCTTGAGGATATCCACAGAGAGCTTGCCTCACGCCACGTAATAGATAAGAAGGTTAAGCAAGAAAAAATGACCTAGCTTGCGCCATCGGCTGCTTGATTTTGGCATAACCAAATGAATAAAATTCATTTTACCGCCGTTTCCTCCCACTCGACATAGGAACTACTTTCAAAACAAATAATTATAGCCTATTTGCGAAATTTTCGCAGTAGGCTATTTTAATTATGCCAACTATTAACAAATTATGTATAAAATCCCCAAATATATTGCAAAAGCCGACTTTATGTGTTATAATGAGTCATATTTTAAAAAATAAGGAGGATATCTTCATGAAAAAGTTTCTCGATCTTCTTGGCTTTGATGCCGAGAAAAAGCAGACAAGTATCAGAACAGAGATCATCGCAGGTATAGTAACCTTCCTTTCGATGGCTTATATTCTGATGGTAAACCCCGCGCAGATTCTCGTTGGAATGGAAAGTGCCGCAGCTTATTGGCCTTCGGTATTCATTGCAACGGCTCTCGGCGCAGTAATCGGTACGCTTCTTATGGCGTTCCTCGCAAAAATGCCTCTTGCTCAGGCTTCGGGTATGGGTCTTAACTCCCTCCTCGGCGGACTTATTGCACTCTGGGCGGCAGACACCTACGGTGTTCGTTTCACTCTCGGTCAGGCGTTCACAATGGTACTTATCTCCGGCTTGATCTTCCTTGGACTTTCTGTAATCCAGATCAAGGGCAAGACCTTCCGTGAGCTCGTATTCGACGGTATGCCCGTAGCGGTAAGAAGCGCGATCTCCGTTGGTATCGGCCTTTTCATCGCATACATAGGCTTCCAGAACGCAGGCGTTATCGTAGCAAATCAGTACACTCAGGTTGACCTCGTTAACTTCACGAATTGGGATAGCGCAAAGACCGCTATCGTTGCTCTTGTAGGATTGTTCCTTATCGCAATTCTCGATAAGTTCAACGTTAAGGGCTCTGTAATTCTCGGTATCGTCGGCGCTACAATTCTCGGTATACCCTTCGGTGTTACCGATCTCTCCGTTCTTTCCGGCAACGGCGACGTTTCCTGGAAGTTCTGGGAAAACTTCGGCAATTTCTTCGCAGGTGAGAATTCGGTATTCTTCTCCTTCACCGACGTATTCAGGACAGGCTTCCCCAAAGGCTCGTTCTTCACCGTTGTTATGATCATTATCACGATGTGCATGATCGATATGTTCGACACTATGGGAACTATCGTTGGTTGCTGCGGCGGTAACAGAGTTCTCTCCGATGAGAACGATAAGCCTCATAACTACGGTAAGATCATGCTTTGTGACGCTGTTGCAACATGCTCGGGTGCTATGCTCGGTACCTCTACCGTAACGACGTTTGTTGAGTCCGGCTCAGGCGTTTCCGCAGGCGGTAGAACGGGTCTTACTGCGTTCACCACCGCTTGTATGTTCTTCCTTGCGATGTTCGCTATGCCTCTGTTCGCGGTTATTCCCGGTGCGGCAACTGCGTGCGCTCTTATCTACGTTGGCGTTCTTATGATGAAGAATAACATTAAGTCTATCGACTTCTCGACTACTATCAACGCAACCTCCGCATTCCTTACGGTCGTAATTATGGTTCTCTCCTACTCGATCACCAAGGGCATCGGTATCGGACTTCTTTCTTACACTCTTATGTCCGTTCTCGCTTACCTCGTTGAACTTATCGTAGCTTGCATAAAGAAGACGGAGAAGCCCGTATGGAACGTTTCTACGGTTACAATCGTAGTATCGGTGCTCTTTGCTATCTACTTCTTCGTTCCCACGGTTCTTTAATTAATTTCTGCTTTATAAATTAAAATTGCATAATTTCAGGGGCTAGCTTAAGTTACAAAAACTCGGCTAGCCCCTTTCTATATGGGGAAATCTGTATTTCAAAACCTTATGATCTCATTTTTTCGCTTAGGTTTCACTCGCCTAAGTAAATGTAAGTAAATGAGGTGTATATGGACGTATCACTCCTATTTTTAATTTCATCCCTCGTTACGCTATGCGGAAGGGGATTCTCAAAGGTATCAAGCAATATAGTTTCAGGTACGTCGAGAGCAAAATATACTTTGTATATCACGGCAAACGGCATAGTTGCGTGCCTGTTCTTTTTGTTTTCAGGTGGCTTTAAGCTGGCGTTTAACGGCGCAACCCTTCTTTATTCTGTCGCATATGCGGCGATAGTTGCAATATCGCTGATTTCAAATACGGTGATATATAAGCTTGCATCTATCTCAGACGTAAATATAATCGTAAGCTCCGCAGGACTTATAGGAAGTGCGATTATAGGTAAAATCGTTTTCGGTGAAACGGTAGATTTGAGCCGCATTATAAAAATATGCATTATGCTTGCTGCGGCTGTTCTCATATTTTATGAAAATAAAAGGAAACGGAAGGATACGGAAAAGAAGGCAGAAGGTAAGAGTTTTTTGCGTATAGTCGTTATATCCGCAGTAGTTTTTGTAGCCCTCGCCAATACGCTGATAATAAAGTCGTTTTCCGTCTCGGAAAATGTAACGGACACTAATTCGTTCTTCTTTTTAACTAACGTGATTCTGATTGTCGGCTCATCTGTGATATTTGCGGAAGAATCGGTAAGGCGGCGAGATGATTTCAAGGATGCGATGACGCTTATGAAGCCGAAAAAACTTTTTTCTCTTGCGGGAAATACTGTTTTTTCAAATATCGGCACGCTTCTCTCTGTGTTGATAATGGCAGAGCTCCCGCTCTCGTTATACTCACCGATCTCGTCAGCTCTCGGTGTTCTGATAAGCCTTGCGGCTTCGCTTATATTTAAAGAAAAGCTTGGTATTTTTTCTTACTTAGCGGCAGCTCTTGCCGTCGTTGCGGTAATAATTTAAATAGCTATTAGGGCTTGAAAATTTTCTTTATTTTATTGATTTAAAAATCTTTAAGTGCTATAATAGGATTGGAGAGAAAATTTACACATCAACAACACATAGATTTTATTCTATGCCGCCGCCTCGCGGCAGAACGGAGACTGTTATGAAAAAAATATTAGTTTTGATTTTGGTATTTGTCCTTGCTTTAACGTGCATTACCTCGTGCGAGTACGTTGAGAGTGTTAAGGATAAAATAAGCGGAATTACGGGAGATAAGAACGGTGATACGTCCGAGCTTCCCGATAACTCCGAGAAGCCTGACGGAAGTAATACCGATAACGAAAAACCGAGTGATCCCGAGACTCCAAGCGATCCCGAGACTCCAAGTGATCCCGAGACTCCAAGTAATCCCGAGACTCCGAGCGATCCCGAGCCCCCGAGTGATCCCGAGACTCCGAGCGATCCCGAGACTCCGAGCGACCCCGAGACTCCGAGCGACCCCGAAACACCGAGTGAACCCGAAACACCTGCTGTAGAGGAGATATCCGTAGAGAAGACCGCCGACGAAATGGCTAACAGCATCGGCGCTTACGATAACGGAGATCTCGTCAGCGGAGATATAATAAATCTTGACAGTAACATTGCGGTAAGCTTCGGCAAGGGAAGCGCGAATACCGAGCCTGCGCTTTATAGCGGCGCTATCCGTATATATCAGAATGGCGGTACGCTTACTGTTAACGCGCTTAACGGAGCAGTGCTTAAGACTATAGTTATCACTACATCGGATTCCAAAACCGGTGGCAGTCAGCTTATTGTTGAAGGCGGTATCGCATCGGTAAACGGTGACGTTGTGACAATAAATGTTTACGAAAATATGCATAGCGTGAACATTATCGCAGGCGGTAGCACTAAAACGGGCAGACTTTACGTTGCATCTCTTGAGGTAATTTATCTCGGTGAGGGCGGCAACGTTACAAATCCCGAAACACCGAATGACCCCGAAACACCGAATGAGCCCGAAACTCCCGATGAGCCCGCAGACGGAACTCATACCTATACGGACTTTACCGCGAAGGAAAAGAGCGACTACCTCGAATACGTAGGCTTCACGATTCCGTTCCTTCCTAACGACGATTATTATATCGAGGCGTACGATGAGGACGGTTACCGCGGCGTATACTTCTCGGCACTCTGCGATACGAGGGACGAATTCACCTCTTATCTTGCGCTCTTCTCAACATATACGAACGACGGTACGGATATCGATGAATACGGAGATACCTGGTATCTCTATTCCAATGGCGATGTATATATCGATGTGTGCTACTATGAATACGATGGCGCATACTACGTAGACGTTGACGCTTATTACGAAACCGATAACGCCTCGTCGGGCGATAACGGCGGCTCGTCGGGCGGTGACTCAGCAGGATTACCCGATGATGCAGGCGAGGGAATATATAACGTAGATTTCACCGATGCGACGAACGTTAAAGACGTTACCGATCAGGGCTACTATATTGACGGATGCCCGACTGTAGGTAACCCGGGCGTGCTCGTTATTCCCGTTGAGTTCAGCGACGTAACCGCCGCCAGCCGCGGATACAGCATCAATAAGATAGAAAATGCATTTATGAAGAACGGCACTACCGATTACTATTCGGTATATGACTATTACTTCACATCAAGCTACGGCAAACTCGAGCTTGATATCACCGTGCTTGACAGCTGGTTCCGTCCGAAAAACGCAAGTACCTATTACGCAAATCAGACTATGGACTACTACGGAACCGAAACAGAGATAGGCGATCAGATGATAATAGACGAGGCTCTCGCATACCTTGAGCCCAAAATGGACCTCTCTCAGTTCGACTCGGATAATAACGGCACGATAGACGCGATAGTTCTTATAACTACGCTTGAAATCGATGCGGATACCAACTTCTACTGGGCATACAGATATTGGAATATCTACACGGATGCGGAAGAATACTATTATGAGTATGACGGCGTATCCGCAAACGATTACCTCTGGGCGCCATATCAGTTCCTCCACGAGAGCTACGACGAGGACGGCAACGCAAGCTATGACGATACGAGCGCGATGAACACCTATACCTTCATCCACGAGTTTGGCCACGTGCTCGGCGCTGACGATTATTACGATACCGCGTACGTAGGCTCACCTATGGGCGGATTCGACGTTATGGACTCTATGCAGGGAGATCACAATGCTTACACAAAGTTTAACTACGGTTGGCTCACTGAGTCCCGACTCGTTGTCACCGAGGAAAGCGTAACTCTCACCCTTGAGGACTTCTCTAAAAACGGAGATACAATAATTCTTGCGAACAACTGGGATCCCACTCTCGGTGCGTACCAGGAGTATTACATAGTGGTTTACTATACGAACAACGGACTTAACAGCGGTGATGAAAACGGCTACTTCTCGCGTGACGGTATCGTGGTATATCACGTTAATGCATCCCTTTACAGTGAGGAATATGAGGGCGAAACCTATTATGACGTTCAAAATAACAATACCGACCCATCGGATAGCTATGGCACCGAGGATAACCTTATCGAGTTCGTAACCTCTCCCGAGGGCAACTATACATACGTTGCGGGAGATAGCCTCGGTAACGTGAAGGACGACTTTGGCAATGCTCTCGGCTATACCTTCACCGTTGATGAATTGACCTCAACCACCGCTACTATTACCTTCGAGAAGCTTAACTGATAAAAGTCACTTAAGGAGACGGCATAAGCCGGCATCAAAAAATGAAAAAAGATATTTCACCTAAAAGCTTCGCGAAATACCCGAAGGCAGAGAAGATCTTCGCCGCCTCGGGCAGCAGCCTTGACTATTAATTTTCTACGCAAAAATATTATTAGCTTTACCGTCTTTTTCTTCGGTGTAAAAACAGTAATTAGACAAACTAAAATCGTAGAAACTCCTGAAAGCCATTTTACTCAGATAATAAAGCAAAAAGATGCTTTGCCACTAATCGTGGAAGAGCATCTTTTTCGTTATATAAAAAGCAGAGACGCGCAAAAGGCGTCTCTGCAAAAATACTAAGGTCTGAGTTAACGGATTTTTGCCTTGCCGAACAAGCCGGGCAAAAACGAAGTTTGGATTATATCAGTAAGCATTATCGACGTAGTCCATAATAAGATCGCGAAGCAGAATATTCGTAACTATGTAATTGTTTGCTGTGATCTGACTAAACTGCTTATCGTAGAACGTATTTTCAAATACATAGTCAATAACGGCAAGCTGATATATCGTGTTGTCGCTCAGCGAAGTGTAATTACCTATCGAGTCAGCGATGTCCATATAAAAATAGCTCTTGTTATTTCCGTAAAGCTCTTTCAGAAGCTTTCCGCTCATATTTACGAGAACAACGGCGTTATTGAATGGGAAGACCTCGAAGATCTCAGCTCTTGTGATATCGCCCGAATTAATAGTAGCGCGCACTCCGCCCGTGTTGATTATCGCTATGTCAACGCCTCCGAAGTCGTATCCCGAATAGCTGTTATTCAGCATAGCGTCAACTGCATATGCGCCCAGAGTTCCTCTGTTTATTTCGGTAGGTGTGCTTCCGATAACTTCGCTTGCTTCATCGATCAAATATTGATATTTGTTAATAACTGTTTGCACATCGTCGGAAATATCATAGTATGCGGGATAATATTTATTTGCAGAGAATGAATCGTAATCACCGTTTGCGGATAGAGTAATTATAACCTCTTGAGCGTTTTGGTTCTTGTGATTGCACTGAACGACGGGGATAGAAACGTAGTCACTTCTCGTTAGCGTTTGTGAGATATTCTCGTGTGTATGAGCGCAGAAGATAGCGTCTATTCTGCTGTTGCCGCTAAGAGCCGCGATTGCCGTGTTAGTCTCAGGTGTATAATCGTGAGTTGCAACGACTACTACTCCGCAGCCTGCGGTAGTTCTTAAGTAAGCAGCGGTTTCTTCTATAATATCGATCGGATCAACGAAATCGTAATCCTTAACGTATCTCGTTAAGATGGAGGACTCCTGGTCGTCACCCATAATGCCGATGACGCCAACCTTAACGCCGTCCTGCTCAATGATAGTGTAAGCATCTATCCAATCGGGGCGCGTGGTCGTACCCTTATAGAAAATGTTTGCGCCGAGGAAGGGGAAGTTTGCTTCGCCGTTCTGAGCATTGCCGTCAGCGTAAGCTGCTATCTTATCGATACCCCAGTCAAACTCGTGGTTACCGATAACGAAGCAGTCAACGCCCGATGCGTTGAGCGCCTCAATGAGAGCAAGACCGTAGGTCTCACCGCTGACGTACGAGCCCTGGAACGCGTCACCGTTGTGAATAAAGATGTAGTCGCCTTTATTTGCCTCAAGTGCTTCAACGAGCGAGTCAACACGACCGATAGAATATCCCGCATCGGAGTCGGTAAACGCGCCGTGAGTATCGTTTATCATAACGAAATTGATATCCGTTGGAGTATTCACCTCGGGGGTGTCGGGAGTCTCTCCACCGGTTTCTTCAACCTCTTCGATATTCGCATCCGCGCCAACAAGGGGAGAAACTCTGAATATTCCCGTAGTCGAGAAGCAATCGGAAATAACTATGTTTACGCTTATCTTTTTGTCAACGTAGGTGATAAGGCTATTATAATCGTCAGCAAAAGTTGAGCTCTTTATCTGAAGCTTGCTATCGCCGTCAACCAGATAGTAATAGTTGCCGTCTTTCGTCAGCACGCCCGTTGCGCGGTAAACGTTGTGGTCGAATACCTTTTCCGCCTGAGATGCGTTAGCGTTTATTATCTGCGCTATTGTAGCGTTATATACGGTAATATCAACTCCGGGGATATTTGATGTAACGGTAATCGATGTAGCAGAAAATTCGGGCAACGAGTAGTAAAGCTTAGCAGTACCGGTGAAGGTTACTTCTTCACCGATCGAGAGACCTAAGCCCGTGTGATCGAAATATACGTAAAGGGTGTCGCCCGAGTCATCGGTAATATATAAGCCGCCATTATCTCCCGCATATATAAGACCTCTGACTGCAACCTCGTCGAGCGAGGTCGCGTATGCATCGAAATCGGTGTTGAAATCAGCGATAGATACGATAGGAACGTTATTCTCGGTTACCTCTATAACGTTAGCGTTATCGCCCGTAAGAGGAGAAACTCTGAATATTCCCGTAGTACTGAAGCAGTCGGAGAGAACGATGTCTACGCGTATTCTCTTGCCTTCGAAAGCAATGAGATTATTATAATCGTCAGCAAACGTTGAGGTCTTGAGCTGAAGCTTGCTATCGCCGTCAACCAGATAGTAATAGCTGCCGTCTTTCGTCAGCACGCCCGCGGTGCGGTAAACGTTGTGGTCGAATACCTTTTCAGCCTGCGATGCGTTAGCGTTTATTATCTGCTCGATAGTACCGTTATATACGGTAAGATCAACGCCTGGGATATTTGATGAAACGGTAATCGAGGTAGCATAGAATTCGGGTAAAGAGTAGTAAAGCTTAGCAGTGCCGGTGAAGGTTACTTCTTCACCGATCGAGAGACCTAAGCCCGTGTGATTGAAATATACGTAAAGGGTGTCGCCCGAGTCATCGGTAATGTATAAGCCGCCATTATCTCCCGCATATATAATACCTGTGACCTCAACCACTTCAAGTGAGGATACGTATGTATCGAAATTGCTGTTGAACTCGGAAATAGATACGTTGGATATAACGGTTTCACCGGGAAGAAGCTCGCCGTAGGGAGCGTTACAAACAGAGCATCGAGCCTGTTCGGTTTCGGTAGCGGTGCCGCCGCTGTGCGCAACCTTGGTATCGGTCAAACCGCAGGAGCATTCGTGCCAGTGGTGAGTCGCATCGGACTTCCATTCACCCGTAAAATCGCACTCGTGAGCGGGGGGAGTAAGAAGCTCTCCGTAGGGAGCGTTACAAACCGAGCATCGAGCCTGTTCGGTTTCCGTAGCGGTGCCGCCGCTGTGCGCAACCTTGGTGTCGGTCAAACCGCAGGAGCACTCGTGCCAGTGATGCGTTGCATCAGACTTCCACTCGCCCGAGAAATCGCACTCGTGAGCGGGGGGAGTAAGAAGCTCGCCGTAGGGAGCGTTACAAACCGAGCACTTAGCTTGCTCTGTTTCGGTAGCCGTGCCGCCGCTGTGCGCAACCTTGGTGTCGGTCAAACCGCAGGAGCACTCGTGCCAGTGATGAGTCGCATCGGACTTCCACTCGCCCGAGAAATCGCACTCGTGCGTGGTGGTTGCGGTATAGGTAACGGTATTACTCCAATCGCTTGTTTCATACTTTGTTCCGTCGCCTACCGCTCTGACCTTAAACGTATCACCGTCGGTGAGCTTTTCGGAAACGTAAGTATTTTCAACGAACGACAATTTACCGTTTTTACTGATTTCAAACTTATCGGCATTGGGGTCAGCATCCCAAGTTGCGGTATCGTTCGTCAGAACTACAACGGGAGCGGATAATTTCTCCGGTGACGGCGGATCATCCTTGCCGGTTTCGTTGCATCCGACCAGTCCGAAGACTGCCGTTGCAGTTATGCATATCAACAATAACAGTGACAAAAATCTTTTTTTCATAACGTGATTCCTCCATATTATTTTTATTATTTAGTGAATTATAACACATATACATATAAAAGTCAACGATTCACGGCGGTTTTTGTGCAAAATACACAGATACATAATATATATTAGGGAAATTTTTACAATTTTTAAGACTGTTTAGCAGAGTAAATTTAAAGTGTATCCATACCAAGGATGATGTGAACTTCACCGTTACTGTAGAAATCAATTCCGCTGAAAGTATTACATTAAGCAACACCGGCTCTACCACTCAGATCAAGGGCGTAGAATTCGGTTATGAAAAGCCCAACGCATAATTTTGCTTGAGGCTTAATAAAAGCAACCTAAACTGAACCGTAAGGGACAGGTTAGGTTGCTTTTGTATTTGATTGCGAGAAGGAAAGTGGGATAACGTTTTGCGGGCAGTATATCTTGTTTTTAGTCGAGTATATCATCAAGCCGCAGGGAAATACACTCTTACGAGTGATGATATCCAGCTCCGTTGGAGCTGATGATATACACGCTAAAGCGTGATGATATACGAATGTATATCTCGCCACAGGAGAGTTATACATTCAATGATATACCAAGTCTGCGACTTTTTTGAGAGTAACCTATAAAAAGGATACATTTTTGCGCGTACAGTTTCAATTTTAATGATAGGGCTATTTAAAATTCCCCAGCGGTAATAATAATGATTATAGAAAGTCGAAAAGGCTGAAAAGCCTTTTCGCGGCTGATAAATCAGCCGAACAAAAAGCCCCAAGTGGCTTTTTGTATCTATATCATTGCAACAGAAATCGACAAATTTCCTCGCGAAATTTGTTCGCAAATCTTAGATTTGCGGTCGAAATTCTTGAATTTCGACTTTCGATTGTCGTTATAACAGCATACAAAGGTGTAAAGTATCCTATCAATACATTATAATTCCAAAACCGCTGCCTGTTTTGCCGCCGTCAAGCAAGTATTGCTTATAGGCACGGCGCATACTTGTATTGTCAGGGTAGTCGTTTACGTTGCCTGTGTAGTCCATATCGAAAAGACGCCAAGCATTCCTATACTCGCCCTCTTCGTCGTGTGAATTCTCGATTATATCAAACTCGTGAATGAATCTATATGTATTTGAATGTTTCGGGAAAATTTCAAGAGTTTCACTATAAAGAAGCCAGCTATGGCAGACGAAAACCACCTGTTTGTTAGGAATTTTGTCAATGAAGAATTTTGCCGCCTGCGCATATGAATCGTCCGTTGCTTCCTTTGTTATGGGCGTTTCACTTCTTGGAATGTGAACATTGATAACCTTATCTCCCTTCGTGAGTTTTTTACCATTCTTTTCGTAGTCCTCACCGCCATAGGTTGACATTTCAAACTGCAATCTACCAAGTGCAAAGCGGGTCATATTAAAAAAGCCAGAGAACCACTCAGCAACGAATACGCCGATAATATTCTTAATGAGCTTACACTCCTCAACCTTATATCTCAAATCAAGCATTGAGTCATGATAAATCTGCGCGGAAATTCCACACTCCTCATAAAGCCTCCTCAGGTGCTTTGATAAGCACATAAAAATAAGCAAGCCAGAGGTATATGGATGAACGCCTGCATTTGCTCCCGCGTTCTGAGCTTTCAGCAAAACGTCCGTGCGGTAATCAATTTGGATCGATTTTTTATATTCATCTATAATCTTATTGAAGGTTGAATTGGCATCGGAATTCTTTACAATTTTTTCATATTCGCTAAGCAAAAAGTTCGCATCGCTCTCTTTATATTCAAACTCCGTTAAAAACTGTTTCAAATACTTCTTCATAAATTCGTACAGCCTTTTATTATTTTTTCATTGTTCTGTTTGCATCGTTTTTGCGCTTATCGTATAGTTCTCGTTCTCGCAAAGACTGCGTTGAACATGAATACGTAAAATACTGAAATAAATGGTCAACGGAATTAATAGCTATCAAAAGTTAAATAACCGTTTGACTTTATAACTTATTTATTGTATCACAAGGCTACAATTAAGTCAATACTTTTATCATCAGCTATGTTTTAACTAATATCTATAATTTTAACGGAACCATAAAAAAATCGACAAATCCTTGTCGAAATTTGCCGATTTTTTTGGGTGGAGATGAGGGGAATTTCGCCTATGGCGAATATACCTGCACTCGCCTTTCGTGAGCGAGCTCCCAAAGGCTTCGTTTGGTATGTATTGACCTGACCACTTCCGTGTCGTAAGCCTTCGCTTGCGCAAGTCTCAGCTCGCCTTACTCGCGTTCGTGGGACTTCGCTTCAAAAAACAGTTATCAACTGTTTTTTGTTCACTCACCCAATTCGCGCTCGAGCACGGTGCGAACAAAGATGAATTGCTGACTTGGGTAAAAGGTTGAGCTGAGGTGTGTAGCGCGAGCGAGTTCGATTCCGAGTCATCACCAAATACAAAAGGGACACCGCGAGGGCGTCCTAAAGACTCGCGAATAAAAGTATGGTGCGAACAAAAGACGGGAATTTCGCCTACGGCGAATATACCTGCACTCGCCTTTCGTGAGCGAGCTCCCAAAGGCTTCGTTTGGTATGTGAACCCGATTCGCGCTCGAGCACGGTGCGAACAAAGATGAATTGCTGACTTAAGTTAAAGGTTTAGCCGAGGTGCGTAGCGCGAGCGGAGTTCAATTCCGAGTCATCACCAAATACAAAAGGGACACCGCGAGGGCGTCCCTTTTGTATTTGGTGGAGATGACGGGAATTGAACCCGTGTCCAAAAACCACTTGATATAACTTTCTCCGTAGGCAGTCAATCTATTAAAATTCCCACATCGGAACGCCGAGTGACAGGCTTTCGTCAGGGTAGCCTTTTAGTGCATGACCGATACAAAGGCAACTCTCGGTTCATGTTCACTACTGATTTGACGCACGGCGAGAGCCGTAGTCCTCTCTCGCGGTACGGGCGGCTTTAAGCCGCGTCACAGCTTACGCTGCAAGAGCAACAGTATTGTTGTCGTTTATTATTTAAGGTGGACATTTTGACGGGATTATCCGGCCCGCTACGCTTATCATACCTCACAGTCCCTGTCGAAACCTTTGCACCCCCATAGAGTTTAAAGCTTTGTCGGTCTGCTTTAGTAAATATATTATACACGTTTTTTTCGTTTTGTCAACACCGCAAAAGCGAATTAGATATAAAAATAAAGCAAAAAACGCGTTTTTCGGTGCTTTTGGGGCAGAGCGGAGAATAGTTTTCAAGCTCCGCCCTGAGAAAATAAACTATAACCGTTTTGTTTTGATTACGTTTTTATCATTTGTCGGCATCGAAGTCCTTCGGGACGTGTCTGCCGTTTTTCTTACGTTGCTTTACGCACTCGGTCAGAAGGTATTCGATCTGACCGTTAAGCGATCGGAAGTCGTCCTCCGCCCAGGCTGCAAGATAGCCGTAAAGCTCTGCGCTGAGACGTAAGGGGACTTGCTTCTTTTCGTTTTTATTCATATCAGTAAAGGCTTCCCGAGTTTACGATAGGCTGAGCATCCTTGTTACCGCAGAGAACTACGAGTAGGTTGGAAACCATAGCTGCCTTGCGCTCTTCGTCAAGAACAACGGTATCGTTCTGCGAAAGTCTTTCAAGTGCCATTTCAACCATACCGACAGCGCCGTCAACTATCATCTTTCTTGCATCGATAATAGCGGATGCCTGCTGACGCTGAAGCATTACTGCGGCGATCTCGGTCGCATACGCAAGATAGGTGATTCTCGCTTCGATGATCTCAATACCCGCGTCGGCTACCTTCGTCTGTATCTCATCTCTGATACGGGAAGCAACAACGTCACTCGAGCCTCTGAGGCTTCCGTCGTCTGCAACACCGTCACCCGTGGTGTCTATACCGGGAGCTACGTCATAAGGATAGAGTCTGACAATGTTACGGAGCGAAGCATCGCACTGAAGGGATAAGAACTCTTTGTAGTTATCAACGTTGAAAACAGCCTTAGCCGTGTCAACTATTCTCCAGGTAACGGCAATGCCGATCTCAACGGGATTACCGAGGCAGTCGTTTATCTTCTGCTTGTTATTGTTGAGAGTCATTATCTTGAGAGATATCTTCTTGTCAACTCCTGCCATCGCGTTAGCAGCGGCGGCTACAGGCGCTTCAACCGTGTTTACGTCACCACTCTGATTGAGTTTTGTCTTAGCCGCGGGGTTAACCGAGGAAGAGAAGGGGTTAACAGCATAGAAGCCCTCACCCTTGATAGTACCGATGTACTTACCGAAAAGGGTAATAACAAGTGCTTCCTGGGGCTTAAGTATTCTCAGACCGAGAAGGGGAATCCATCCGATGCAAAGTCCAACCATACCTATTCCAAAGAGCACTCCGCCGAAAACTACGTCGTAGGAATCGATAAGCATACCGCCCGAAACAAGCAGTGCGATTGCCGCAATAAGAAGGAGAAGCGTGAGAAGAAGAACGAGCATGCCGTTCTTTTTGTTTTCTAAAATCTTTTCCGTCATAATAACCTCCAAAAAAATAATTAAATCGTTTCATCCAAGCTTTCTTGGTATTAATATGATATCATAATGATATCGTTTTGTCAAGGGTTTTTACAAAAAAACGGTCGCCGAAGTAATAATCCGTCAGGCAACCGTCTTTTATATTTTTTTATCGAGTTAAATATGAATTCAAATAATATGTTAATTTGGGCTGATAGTAATCTGTTTTAAATAGAATTAATTACTTTTTACCAAGCTCGCGCGTTTTATTATATGCCGCAATGATAGCTTGAATAACGCTGTCCTCAAACTCCTTTGCTTCAAGAACCTTCACACCCTCAATAGTGCTTCCGCCCGGGGAGCAGACGTTTTTGCACAATACCTCGGGTGAGAGGGGAGAGTTTTCAGCCATAAGAGCCGAGCCGCGAAGCATTTTAGAAGCGTAAAACAGCGCACGGTCATAGGGTAAACCGCAAATTTCACCCGCTTTCGCAAGCGCGTCAATAAACATATAAGCATACGCGGGGCCGCATCCTGCAATAGCAGTGAATGCCTCGAATTCATCCTCGGGTATCTCTGTGATAGCGCCCGTAAACTTCATCATAGTTTTAAAAACGTAGGTGGTATCGTCATCTGCTGCGGCATTTTTGCACCAGGCGGTCATACCTTCACCAAAGGTAACGGGAGTGTTAGGCATAATTCTTATAATCGGAGTTTCTTTGCCGAGTGAGGCTTCAAGTCTTTCGAGCTTAACGCCTGCAGCCATTGAAATTATGCAAGCATAATCCTTGAGCTTGCCTGCAATCTGTTGGCAGAGGCTGTCGATAATATTCGGCTTAACACCGAGAAATATGAAATCCGACTCCTTAAGCAGATAGTCAAGGTCGCAGTAAAATGCATCAATCTCATGCGCGAGTTTTTTTGATTTTTCTTCATTTATATCATAAATGTAAACATTTATGTGCTTATATGTGTTAATTATACGAGCAAGAGCACCGCCCATATTACCTGCGCCAATAAATCCAACGTTCATTTTTACGCCTCTTTCTATATCATAACTTGTTCTGTTTATCTTATCTGACCGTTGCCACGGATTATATATTTATATGTTGTAAGCTCTCTTATACCGAGCGGGCCTCTCGCGTGCATCTTCTGCGTTGATATACCCATCTCGCAGCCAAGACCGAACTCGCCGCCGTCGGTAAATCTTGTCGATGCGTTGACGTAGACCGCCGCGCTGTCTATCTCTTTGGTGAATAAGTCTGCTACCTCGGTATTCACTGTGATAATTGCCTCGCTGTGATGCGTTGAGTGAAGAGTGATATGCTCGATAGCCTCTTCTACGGACTCAACGACCTTTACCGCAAGAACGTAGTCTAAAAATTCGGTATCGAAATCGTTCTCGCTTGCCGGAGTGCCGTCGATCATCTTCAATGCATTATCGCAGAGCCGTAGCTCCACGGGCGTCTGTTCTGCCGCCGCTCTTTTATTTACAAGAACTTCCTTGAGCTTCGGTAAAAATTCTTCGGCTATATCCTTGTGCACGAGGCATACCTCCAGGGCGTTGCATACCGAGGGGCGTGAGGTTTTTGCGTTCTCGATTATCGAGAGCGCCTTTTCTTTATCGGCATCGGCATCAACGTAGATATGGCATATACCCGTGCCTGTTTCAAGACAGGGAACCGTCGAGTTTTCCACGCAGGCTCTGATGAGTCCCGCACCGCCACGCGGTATAAGCAGATCGACGTATCCCGATGCTCTCATAAGCTCGTATGAGCTCGCTCTCGTCGTATCGCTGACGAGGTTTATGGCATCCTCGCATACTCCGACGTATGCAAGTCCCTCCTTCATTGCTGAAACTATCGCGAGCGAGGAGTTGTACGCTTCCTTACCGCCGCGTAAAATTGACACGTTCCCGCTCTTAAGCGCAAGCGCCGCCGCATCAGATGTAACGTTAGGTCTGCTCTCGTATATGATAGCGATAACGCCCATCGGAACTGTGACCTTCTCAATAACAAGACCGTTCGGACGCGTGTTTTTGTCAAGGGTAACACCGAGAGGTGAGGGGAGCTTCGTTATTTCACGTATTCCGTCAGCCATTGCGTGAATACGGCTTCGGGTCAGCCTGAGTCTGTCGATCATAACGTCGGATACCGTACCCCGTGCGGCTTCTATATCCTTTTCGTTTGCGAGAAGTATCTCTTCCGCTCTGCTCTCGATCGCATCTGCCACCGCGAGAAGCGCCCTGTTTATAGTCGCATCGTCGAGTGATGATATCTTTTTTACCGCCGCCTTTGCCAGTGCGCAGAGTTTCATTGTAGAAGATAAATTTTCCATAATAATATCCTTTAGCGTTAAGCGCTTATTTTTTTGCGTAAAAGCGCGTACCTATCTTAACTCCGTCAATTATCGAATAAAGGTTTTCGGTATCCTTACCGTTCATAATTATCATATCGCAGCCTGCGTCCGTAGCTATCCTTGCCGCCTTAAGCTTCGTTTCCATACCTCCCGTGCCGAGCTTTGAGCCGGCGCCGCCTCCGAGAGCCATTATCTCATCGGTAAGCTCGTAAACGTCGGGGATAAAGCTTGCGTCGGGATTGGTTCTCGGGTCATTTTCGTAAAGTCCGTCGATATCCGATAGGAGAACGAGGAGATCCGCATCCGAGTTCGCGGCAACCTTTGCGGCAAGCGTATCGTTATCGCCGAACTCAATTTCCTCGGTCGCGACAGTATCGTTTTCGTTTATAATAGGCAGAGCGGAGAGTGAGAGAAGTCTTTCGATAGTATTTCTGAACTTCGCGCATCTGTCATCATTTGCCAGATCGGGCGCGGTGAGAAGTATTTGCGCTACGGTATGATTATACTCTCCAAAGAGCCTGTCATACGTATACATCAGCTCGCATTGACCGACAGCGGCGCACGCCTGTTTACCCGCAATGTCCGACGGACGTCCGGGGAGATTCAGCTTGCCCGTTCCCATAGCGATAGCGCCCGAGGAAACAAGGATGACCTCATGACCTGCGTTTTTAACGTCGCTGAGCACGCGAACGAGCTTTTCAACGTGTCTGAGATTCAGGCATCCCGTGCTGTACGTTATATTTGAAGTTCCTATTTTAACAACGATTCTCATAATACGCTCCAAAATAAATAAAATAAAGATACGCTCATTATAACACAAAATTTATCACTTTACAATACTAAAGCGGTAAATGTTCGGATAAATTTTGATTCTCGCGCCGAATCACGCCATATGAGGTGGCAATGATGTTGAGCTGAAGCTCAAGTGATGTTGCGTGTGCCACGCAAATGATGTTGTGCCTTGTGGCACAAATGAAAAAATCCAAGTCCGAAGACTTGGATTTTTTGGCAGGGGTAGAGTGGATCGAACACCCGTAAACGGAGTCAAAGTCCGTTGCACTAACCGATTGTGCTATACCCCTAAATATTGCAACGGACAAATTATATCACAAAAATTGCCCCGTGTCAATATATTTTTTTGTTTTCGAGAGCCTTTTTCGGACTTTTTAGAGTATTGTATTCGCTCTTTATCTTTTTAAAAGGGTACTGAATTGCTTTGAAGCGGAAATGCCGTAAAGCTTTTGGATGGTTGTTACAATGTTTGCCGATAGAGTCTCGGGAATTATTCCTATTTCCAGCGTTATTAGCTCTTCTTCGGTTATTTGAAGTAGCTTAGCCATTGCTCCGATGCTGAGATTTTCTCTTTTCTTAATACCCTTATATTACCGCAAAAAAATTCTGTTTCCGTCATTTTAGCCTCCTTTTACACCTACACCTGTAAGAAGTCGCAGTAGATATCTTACATCTTACTTTTCTATTATAACTTGTGTATAATTACTTTGTCAATACTTTTTTGAAAAAAGGGGATAAAATATGAGTGGATACGGTAAAATTAAGATAAAGCTTGACGAGCTTATAGAGAAATCGGGTATGAGTAAAAACAAGCTTTGTCATAAGGCTGAGATGCAACGCACTCAGATGAACAATTATTGCAAGAATAAAATAACCCGACTCGACGTTGACGTTCTTGCAAAGCTCTGTTCTGTTCTTGATTGTAAAATAGAGGATCTGCTTGAATTCATACCTGATGAAAAGTGAGAGAAAATAAAATGATGAAAAGATCCGATAAGCTGCTAGGTGAAGCACCGATACTGCCGCTTATATTTAAAATGGCGCTGCCGACGATATTCGCGCAGCTCGTCAACCTGCTTTACAGTGTTGTAGACAGAATATATATTGGTCATATAGAAGGGATAGGAAAGGATGCCTTAGCGGGAGTTGGCGTAGCGGGTACTATCGTGATGCTCGTTGCGGCGTTTGCAAACATTATCGCGGGCGGCGCGGGTCCCCTTGCGGCAATTGAGCTCGGTCGCGGTAACCACGAGCGCGCGGAGCGTATTTTAGGCAACGGTATGACACTTATTGCCATATTTACCGCCGTTTGTATGGGACTTTCCTATGCTTTTATGAAACCGCTTTTAAGATTTGCCGGCGCATCCGACGTAACCGTAATATATGCGCGTGATTATCTCAATATTTATCTTATCGGAACAGTCTTCGTTCTGATAGCCTCGGGACTCAACGCGTTTATCAGCGTGCAGGGAAGACCTATTATCGCAATGGTATCGGTCATGATCGGAGCGCTTCTCAATACCGCGCTCGACCCGCTCTTCATCTACGCCTTAGATCTCGGGGTCAAGGGCGCGGCAATTGCCACAGTTATCTCGCAGGCGGCATCGGCGGCGTTCGTGCTCACGTTCCTTACGGGACGGCATGCCTCGCTTCGCTTGAAGCTCTCGGCCATGAAGCCCTCGGGGGAGATAATCGGGAAAACGCTTGCCCTCGGCAGTTCACCATTCGTTATGGCGAGCACGGAGAGCCTTGTAGGCTTTGCGCTTAACAGCTCGCTATCGGCATTCGGAGATATCTACGTCAGTTCTCTGACGGTAATGCAGAGCGCGATGCAGATGATAAGCATTCCGCTCGCAGGCTTCACGCAGGGCGTGTCACCTATCATCAGCTACAACTACGGTCATAAGAATAACGGAAGAGTTAGGGAAACCCTCAAATATACCTTCCTCATCGGCGTTACCTTCAATCTTGTCGGAATGCTCACGATGATACTTCTGCCCGGCACGGTAGCGAGAATATTTACCACGGATGCCGCCCTTATCGGAATAGTCAAGCAGTATCTGCCGATATTCCTTTGCGGTATGACGATATTCGGACTTCAGCGCGTGTGCCAGAATACCTTCGTCGCCCTCGGAGACGCAAAGGTATCGCTCTTCATAGCGCTCCTGCGCAAGGTAATCCTGCTCGTGCCCTTAGCGCTTATCCTTCCGCGCTTTATGGGAGTTGTCGGAGTCTATGCCGCGGAGGCTATCGCGGATGCAACGGCGGCAACGATTTGCACTGCAATCTTCTTCTTTAGATTTCCTGTGTTGCTTAAGCGAAATCTCGAGAATAACGCAAAAATGTAAACAATTTTATTCAAAACGTAATCAAATCAGCTCGGAGTATGCAGAAAACGCAAAGCTCCGAGCTGATTTTTTATTTGGCTTATATTTTATTTTTCTTCAAGGTGATAAACCTTCGTTTCAAAATCTCCCTTACCGAAGTTAACGACGATACCAACGCTCATAAGCACCGAGCCGTGTAAGATAAGATTAAGCTCGGGGATATAATACTGCTTATTCTCGTCAAGACCCTGCATAATTACTCTGTGAGGCGCGGGATTGCAATGATTGAGCGAACGGTAGCAGGTGAGGTGCGCCTGCGACTTATCCTTTGAAACTATCATAAAGGAGAAGTAATTCGAGGTATAGGGATTTTCTATGCGGTAAAGATCACCCTCGAGAACAAGGCGCTCCATCTTCTTGTACGCCTCAATCTGAGCCTTAACTGCGGCTCTGTCATCATCGGTGAAAACGGTGGTATCAAGCTCGTAACCCGTAGCTCCAAGGTGAGCGATATCTCCGCGAGTCGAAAGCTTTGTAATTCTTCCTACCTGGTGATTGGGGCTTGCCGAAACGTGGCACGCCATGGCGGAGAGAGGATATGCGATAGAAGTACCGTACTGAATTCTCGTGCGCTCTTCTGCATCCGAGTTATCCGACGTCCATATCTGGGGGAAGTAGTAGAGGATAGCGGGGTCGAATCTCGCGCCGCCGCCTGAGCATCCCTCGAAGAATACTTCGGGATTACCGTTTACTATGCGCTCGCAAATATCGTAAAGACCGAGCGCGTATCTGTGCGCATATTCGCTCTGGAGCTCAGAGGCAAGAGCGAGCGAGAAGAATTCCGTTACGTTTCTGTTATAGTCCCACTTAACATAATCTATCTTATGCTTATGTAGTATCGCGTTTACCGAATTAACTATATAATCTCTCACCTCGGGATTGGTGAGATCCATCATAAATTGATGGCGGGCATAGCATCTTGCTCTGTCGGGCACGCCGATAGCGTACTCGGGATGCGCACGGAAGATATCCGAGTCCTCGCTTATCATCTCTGGCTCAAACCAAAGTCCGAACTTCATTCCGACGGAGTGAACGTGCTCTATAACTCCGTCGAGTCCGCCAACGAGTTTTTTCTCGTTGACAAACCAGTCACCGAGTCCCGATTTATCGTCCTCGCGCTTACCGAACCATCCGTCGTCGAGAACGAGCGTATCGATACCCGTACCCGCAACGGCATCCGCGATAGCGCAGAGCTTTTCTTTTGTGAATTTGAAGTAAGTGCCCTCCCAGTTGTTGATAAGAACGGGGCGGGGAGCTTTTACGTATTTTTCGTTAATGAGATGATCTCTCATTGCATCGTGGAGCGCGCGGCTCATACCGCCGATACCGTCAGCGGAATAAGCGATAGCAACCTCGGGAGTCTCGAACGACTCGCCCGCTTCAAGTTTCCACTCAAAGTCGAAGTCGTTTATACCGCCGAGCAGAAGCGCCTCGCCGCTTGAGGTGATCTCTGCCTTAAGCACGAAGGATGAGGAGTAGATAAGGCTGACGCCCCACGCGTCGCCAAAGCTTTCCGTCGTATCTCTTCCAAGGATAGCCATAAAGGGGTTGAGAGTTGCGGAAGAGGTCGCTCTCTTTGAGTCGATAGATGCAACGCCGTAGTGCAAGGGAACTCTCTCCGGATGCCTTTCGCACGCCCAACCGCCGTGGAGCGAGAGCATATCATATTCACCCGTGGGAAGGCTCATTGCGAAGGAGTAAGCGCGGTCGAGCTTGATAACCTCGCTCGAATCGTTATAGTAAACTATACGTCTTGCGATAACGTCGCAATCATCGTAAACGGTGTAATAGAGGTCCGCTCCAAAGCTCTTGACCTCGTCGTAGAGGTGAAGCGCGAGAGTCTTTCCGCCCCTCATCGACGGCATACCGCTGATAGCGGGCTTCTCGTCAAGTATCTCGTGACCTGCGTAGAGGAGCGTTGTAAGTCTGTCCCCCGAAACGAACCTCGGATGCACGGTAGGCTCGCGGTAGTCGCTCGTTCCGAAGAAGGATATCTCGGGATTCATATGGTTGAAGGACTTTTGCCCCTGAACGTTATCCGCGCCCGGCGCCGTTGCGATGAAGGTTCTTACGCCCTCGCATCTCGTATAGAGTATGTAATCTCTGTGTATCTTCTTCCCGTAATATAAATGCTCGGCATAACCGAAATTGTTGATATAAAACGCATAAGTCGTGCTCTTGCCCTCAAGATAGAAGGTCTTTGTTTCCTTGTCAAAATAGATAGCCATTTTTCTCTCCTATATTAATTAATAAATATCCATGATAAAGATACCGTTCTATTATAACCCACATCGCGGTTATAAGTCCATTGCATTTTGTCACTTATATATGGCAAAATGTCACGTCCGCTCAAATGAATTATACAATATTCGCTAAATAAAGTCAACAAAAAAATTAAGTTTAGTATTGAAAAAAATAAACCGGGAAAGTCAGGTTCTCATAAAAAATAAGTAAATTATAGAGAAAGCGTCGATTGCGCCTCTATACGTGACTTCGGAATGAGATAGGGTGTGGATAGTATGGACTACATAAAGCGGTATTGAGAAGCTTGACAAAAAACAACCTGAATATGCTATTCAAGACGTGTTGAAACTCGCTATATGCTAATGCTCAAAATAAGAACTTTTTATTGCCAAATCCATTTTGCTTTTTGCAGACCAAAGTGTTTGATAATTAACTTACCAAACCGCAATACTCTAATTCTGCCATATAAATATTTAAAACTCACATATACTGTTTTGTCAAATTCTTTGTCAAAGCGGCGAGGAGTAATTCGAAATTCTAATAAATTAGAAAAAATAAAAACCAATTGTGAACATTACCTAAAACTACTGTGCAGTTTTGTTTAAAGTTGACAAAGCGGTGCGCGAAAAAACATAAAGTTTGCCAATTGAAAAGAGAGGGAAAATGATTTACAATATATATGCTAAAAAATTATTTAAAGGAGAACTAATCCAATGGCAGGTTTATCCCTCAGACACATTTATAAGAAATATCCCGGCGGCGTTACCGCTGTATCCGACTTCAACCTTGAGATCAAGGATAAGGAGTTCCTTATCTTCGTTGGTCCTTCCGGATGCGGTAAGTCTACCACACTTCGTATGATCGCAGGACTTGAGGAAATTTCCGAAGGTGAGCTTTATATCGGTGACAGATACGTTAACGACGTAGCACCTAAGGACAGAGATATCGCGATGGTGTTCCAGAACTACGCTCTTTATCCTCACATGACTGTTTTTGATAACATGGCATTCGGTCTTAAGCTCCGTAAGGTTCC
>JAZONS010000066.1:0-101926 GCA_045654585.1 Eubacteriales bacterium | reverse complement strand
CACGCTTTTGGAGAAATTCTTGCTCCTATGCCTGCTATAATGCCGGAGGAAAGGATGCCTTCATTAAAGGACACCGAAACTGTTCGATGCGCACTGAGAAGTGACGGAGAGAGTGGATTCCTATTTGTAAATAATTACACGCGACTTCGTAAAATGCCGACGCATGCTAATCAAACCTTTGAAATCGACTTTAAAGATCGCCGTGTTTCTTTCTCTGTTGACATTCCGGCCGACATCTCGTTCTTTATTCCCGTAAATATTACCCTTGCAGGACTTCGGGTGCTTTTTGCGACAGTACAGCCTGTTTCTATGGAAGGGAATCGTGTGGAATTTGTTGAGATTCGGGGCATGACTCCTACAATTACCCTTTGTGATGGCAGAAGTATCTTGTTAAAAGCAGGAAGCAATTTCATTGATCACACCGAGGTCGTTTTATTGCCTTACCCCGAGTACACAACCTCTCTGCTACACGAAACCAAGGTAAAGCGGGTTGAGAACACCTGTAACGCGGAGATATTGATGGGGCATCTGCCCTTGGTAGATCGGACTGTCGAGTATGAGGTCGAATGGTCTTGTGAGGATAGGTGGCTTGTGATAAAAGCTGAGGGAAATCTTGCGGGATTTTATGTGGGAGGACGCCTGATATCCGATTTCTATCTTTACGGCGATAGTTGGGTGATCAATCTACACGATCTGCCCGTCCATCGCGGTATTATCAAAATTCAAGGGCTTTCCCCAGAGGATGAGAATACTGTTTATTTGGAGATCCCTTTTAAATCCGGCATATATGCTCCTCGCGTATTCACTTCCCTAGATGATCGCCTTTTCATTTAATTGCGGATATTTCAAAAAACGTAATTTTTAGGGTTGTTATTGCTACCTCTGAATAGAAGAATCCAAGTCGAAAGACTTGGATTTTTTTATCCAAGCCGCAGGCTTGGCATATCATCACGCTTTAGCGTGCATTTTCCTGCGGATTGATGATATACAACACTGCGTGTTGATGATATGCAATTCCTTGCAGAATTGATGATATACAAGGCTTACGCCTTGATTTTATTAAGTTGCAATTTTGTCCTACGCGCACACTAAAGCAGTTCTGAAAAGGACTGTTTTTTTCTTTCCCTGAACTGTTTTTGGCTCGAATCAGTGGCACCAGCTTTAAAGTCTTGTTTGCTACGCAAACTGACTGTGAATGAGCTAGCGTGCGGTATGTTTGTGATATAATTGATGTGCTTTAGTGCTGAACGAAGGTATTCCCACGCAGTACGCTCGATACCGCCGTAAAGGCGGTATGCACGATGTCTGATTAGATTGAGGAAGGATTATAACGCTACCGTGTGAAGTATAGACGTAATTTGTATAAATTTGGATAATTAAGAAGACAGTTTGATTGATAGTGCAACTGCATTCCGCAGGAATATTGCGTTGCGAGGAGCAGATAGTTTAAATAGATAAAAGAGGGACGGTCAGAATAGACTTACCCCGAGCAGCAAACTCTGAATTTACTATTCGTTGATTGAAAACTCTTGTTTACAAAACGTATTATTATCTTTGTAATTATGGTAATTTTTCCGCCAAACAAAGATTCACCCCGTGGCTTTTGTTTATATTAAAATAAGTATAATTGAGTTCGCAATATATCTTCAGTGATATAACGAAAAATAAAATAAGCTTTTAAAGACGTTGATTACAAACTAAAAATATGATACAATTAATATACAAAAAAATGTAAATATTGATTTTGTCGGTATCAATGACACAAAAGGTATTTATACTTCAGCTGAAGGTATAGAAAATCTGAGCAGGACTTACTGTAGGTGGCTAATTAGTATATTCTCTAAAAGTAGACAAAAATTTTAGACAAATATAACAAATATCGTATGAGTCATAAAATCACAAGTCAAATTTCTTGACAAATGTCGTAAAGTGTTGTAATATATACTATATAACATATATTTTTAATTATTGGAGGATTTTATTATGGGTTTTAAAGGTACAGGAAGCGGACAGGGACTTGATTATCATGTTGACTTAATTATGTGTATTGATGGCACAAGAAGCATGTATAAAATAATCAATGATGTTAAAGCAAAAGCTCTTTCCTTCCATCCTATGTTTGTTGAAGAAATGGAAGCTGCAGGCAAGAGCGTTCAGCAGCTTCGTGTAAAGCTTATTGTTTTCCGCGATTACGGCTGTGATTCCGAGCCGATGCTTGAATCCCCCTTCTTTACTCTCGGTGGTGACATTGATGAGAGTGAAGAGTTCCATGAATTTGCAAGCTCTGTTGAGGCTATAGGCGGTGGCGATATTCCCGAGAACGGACTTGAAGCTATTGCTCTTGCGATGAAGTCTGACTGGTCTAATAGAGGAGCAGTTAGAAGACACGTTATAATGGTGCATACAGATGCTCCTGCACTTGAGCTTGGAGTAAGAGCGGGTGCTCCCGGTTATCCCGATGATATTCCTACAAGTCTTCCGGAACTTCGTGAGCTTTGGGAAAGCCAGGAACTTGAGGATCGCGCTAAGAGACTTATCCTCTTTACCCCCGATGCTGAGCCTTGGACCAATCTTATTACTTGGTCGCAGACTTTCCATCAGGCATCTGCAAACGCAGGCGTTGATACAACTAATGACGAGCTTAAGGAATGCATTCATTTCTTGGTTAAATCTATCTAAGCATCATACATATTATGTGCGAGAAGCGGGTTGTGTGCTGCAACCCGCTTGAATTATTATTGAACTTTAGTTTTCGGTTATGTAGTTTCGAACTATCAAAAAGGAGATAATTATATGAATTCCATACTTTATCATCAGATGAGAAGTGTGATACAAGCTAAAGACGTATATCTTGGAGAGGATGCTTATCCGTATGCCGATGATAGCTTGCTTATTGTTTCGGACGGACTTGGCGGAAGAGGAGGATATCATCACAAAAGGTTTTTCCATGATATCCTGGAAAAGGATAAAATATACGATATACTATTCGCTCCTGTTTTTGAAAGAGAAGTGTCTTCGGAAATAAAAGCATTCATTATAGAAAGCTTCAGCGAACTTTATAAGACGAAAGATTATTACTTTACTTTAAAGGAAACTATGAAGTGCAGTGGATATTTCGCCTCCAGAATCATTACTGCGATTGCGCTTTACGAGCTAAAGTATAATGAAGATTTTGAAAAGCAGAAAATATTTGATGCCTTAAGATCGGTGGAAGGTGAGGAACGTGAGACACTTGCACAGGAATACGGTGATAAGCTCGCGATACTAATAAGAAAAAAGCTTGAAAAAGTTGCCGCTGAAGGAAACTTTTTGCTTGAAAGCTCATTTACAGGTGCGTATCTGTTGCCTGCAACACTTACGATTGCGCTTATGGACGAAACCGAGCTCGGCGTTGATGTACTATATCTTTGGGCAGGAGATTCTCGTGCATATATCTGGGATAAAGACGGACTAGCTCAGGTTACAGAGGATCAGGAAAAAAATGAGGTTATGACAAATCTGATAACTCTCACAAAGCCATTCAGGGTTGAAGGACATTTTGCGTCGTTTACAAAACCTTGCTTGATATTTAACACATCAGACGGTATATATAAAAGCTATGCCTTTGAATCGCCCTTGGACCTTGAGTATGAGATAATGCGAACGACCTTGAATATGGATGAAAGCTTTGAAATTACGCCTACCTGCTTCGATGAGGCTATGAAGAACTTTTCTTCGGATCTTAATATTATTGGTAAGCATGATGACAGTAACACTCTTGCGCTCCGCGCATTCGGATTTGCTGACTTTGAAGAAGTAAAGAAGATGTTATCCGACAGACTTGAGTTTATAAAAAGCAATATGCTTTCAAGACTTCCTGATTTGTTTAGTCGCAGCTTTGCAAAAGAACTTCGTGAAAAGGGATTTGAGCGCGAGGATCAGCTTATTCTTTTGAAGGATGAATTTATTGCAGATGCAGGTGTAAGAGAGCATATCGCTGAGAAGCTTAAGGATAAGTATAAGCCAGCAAAAGAGGATGAATATATCACCGAAGAAGTTCCTCTTGAGCCGGAAGTTGAAACTTCCGTAGCAGAAGAGATCCCGACTGAAGCAGTCGAGCAAGAGCCTCTTCTCGAAGAAAATCCAGTGGAAACTCTCGAAGAGGGAAAGGATTCTAAAGTATCTCCTGTAGATGTACCTGAAGAAATTAAAGAACCGGTTGAAGAGGTTTTGGATATAACAGAGCCCACACTTGCCGAGGTAAACGAAACAGAGGTAAAAGCGGAATTATCCGAGACAGAAAAAGCAAATCTTGCCGAAAAAATCGAAACCTTCATTAAGGATAACTGGGTTGTAGGCATAAAATTAATAAGATACGGACTTACGAAAGATCGTACTATATCGGGAAAGCAAGAATACGATGACCTTTGCGCTGAGCTTGAAGCCGTTAAAGCATCAAAAGATTTCAGCGATGCCACTGTTATTGAAGTTGAAGAAAAACTAAAGGCGTTCAATGATAAACTGGTGTCAACCGAAAGCGAGAAGCTTCCAATTCAAGTGATGACCCAATCCTTTGTGCGTAATCATAATTATATTGATAAAATTGCGGATGCTTCCGAAGAATTAAAAAGGCTTGTTTATGCATTCCACGGTATACCGCTCGAAGCTGTTAAAGAAGAATCAATTGATGCAGATAAGATTGATGAAACCGTAAAAGTTGAAGAAACAGTACCCGTTGCAACACTTGATGCTGAAAAAGTGACTGCAGATGAGGTAGAAGAAGTTCATGCCGAAGGTGAGAAAGTCTGCGAAGAAGAAACTACGGCAGAGGAAGCTTTTCACGAAGAAAAATCAGAACCCCAAGTGAGGATCGTAAAACGTCTTCGCAAGCCTATAGAATACGTTCCCGAATCAGCAATTCTGACATATTGGAAGAGATATTACAGAAAAGAACTGAACGAGATCTGGGACGAGAAGAAGGATATCCTTTCCGAAGAACTTTTATCAAAGGTCAGTGATAAGATTTCAAAGATCGAAGAAGAGTACCTGAGCATAAAAGAAGGCTATGATATCAGAGAACAGATCTACACAGAGTATGACAATAACTACAGAAGAGTATATAGGAGAACGAGAATATGATTATTAACGGATACGAATTGCAGGAGTCCTGGCAACCAGCAAATATGAGCGAAACTGCCAGAGCTAAAAAAAATTCAAAAACATATATTCTTAAAAGATTTACCGAAGTAAAAGCGCCGTTGATGGATGAGTCGATGACCGAGAGCTTGTTTGGAAAGCTTATGGCTAAATTCAATAGATTTGTTGATTACAGAAAACGTGTTAATCAAGCGCTTTCAGCGGTAGCTGTAGGCGGTGGAAATATTGTATCGCCATGCGATTCGTTTATCTATGAAAATACTTTTGTTGAGGTAACCGAATTTATTCCGGGACTTATGCCGGAAGATGCTGCGTACAACTTTACAACAGATGAATTGGTAATGGTTATGAAAACCATTGTAGGTGCACTTATAAGTGTTCATTCTCAAAAAATCGTACATAGCGATATTAAGGAAGGCAACCTGGCAGTTACACAGAATTCTGCAGGAGTCAAGGTAGGAAAGCTTATCGACTTCGACAGAGCATATTTCGCAGATGATATCATCCCCGAATATGTTGGTGGAACCCAGAATTTTATGGCACCTGAGCTTGTTTATTTATACATAAATGAAATGGCACCCGAGGCGACAGAATATCTCAGCTGTAAAGCTGACGTTTTCTCTCTTGGAATAGTATTCCATAAATATCTTACGGGAGGAAAATACCCTGAGATCTCGGATATTCCGGAAGGACCTCTTCAAAAGAGAATTGAAAGAGGAGAGGTTATCTATTGCGGAGAAGCATCTCTCATGGGAGCTAAGCTTCACGTAAGTGAAGAAATAAAAGATAAATATATTAGCCATCTTATTGCTAATATGATTATTCAGGATCCCGATCTGCGTATTTCGGCTGCAGATGTTCTTGCTGCTCTCAAAAACAAGACCGTGCTTCCTTTAGCGGAATCTGAAAGCGTCGTTATCGACGGAGAAGAAGTAGGCTTTGCGGATCCTTGGCCGGAGCATAATATTGAGCTTGATGTTGCCGCTCTTGAGAGCAGAGATTACGTTTCTCTTGAGCGCATACTTCAGAATGACGTACAGTGCTACAGACTTTATAAGAGATCCGGAACAAAGAGAATACTAACTCTTCAAAATATGCTCATATTAGATCTTGCCAAGAAAAAGGGCGGAGAAGAACCTTCGCATTATTCGGTACGTCCTGTAAATATTGAGCTTGGAGAGACATCTGTATGGGAAGAGCACGCTGATTACGATTTTGATCATGATGCGATTTCCGCTGTAGGATATATTGAAGCAAGAAAAGCAGTTAAAAGCTTGATCAGAGGCTATGCTCTTATAAGAAGCAACGGCACTCCTAAGTTCTTTGTGTTTGAGAATATGAAGGTGCTCGGCTATTTGAAGCTTAAATAATCTCACTGTTCTAAGATAACACGTATCTGCGGCTGAAAGTAGGTTTTACATAAAATTATTCAGTTGCAGACAAAAATATGGTCGTAAAGAGGATTATATGATTAATATTAATGGTTATAAATTGATCTCGGATTGGAAAAAATCAGTTTTTTTCTATGAAGCGAAAGCTGAAATGAGAGATAACAAATATTATATAAGAAAATATTCGCGAGACCAAAAAGACGATAACGGTAAGAGCATCTGGAAAAACAGCTATGATTTTGATAAGTTTTGCGATAGCCGTAGCCGTATGATTTCCGTTATGAAAGAGCACAAAGCGATAATGGCAGTACCCTGCAGAGATTTTATATATAACGGAGATTATTATGAAGTTACTGAAAAAAAGTACGGCTTATGCGATACAGATGACGTTTACAAAATGGATGAAGATCGTATAAATGCTTTTTTCTTAAGCATATCCAAGCAACTCGATATGCTTCACAGAAAGCGTATTGTACTGAATTCCTGCAAAAAAAGTCTTGTACCGAGAAAAGCTCTCGAAGGAGAAGCGACTGCTTTATTGATGGGCTTTGAGTATGCGAGCTTTGAAATTGATTTTGACTTTAGACGTGTAGTTGATAGATTGGGAGAATATGTTTCCCCAGAGATAGTATCAAAGGCAGTTGATTCTAGTGACGGTATACTTGCAGCTAACGTTACCTGCAAATCAGACGTATTCATTTTAGGTCTTATTCTTCACGATTATCTCACAGACGGTGATATGCCCGAGATCATATGGATCAAGTCAAGACCCGACGAAGAGCCATTTTCGGGAACTTGCGGAGGTGCGCTTTATTATGGCGCATGCCTTAGCATAAGCGGTAAAATCAAGCAAAAGTATTTGAGTCACCTTATAGCTAATATGCTTGATCCAAACCCTTCGCAAAGATTCAGCGCAAATGACGTAGCCGATGTCCTTAAGAGCAAAAAAGTCGTTACGATAAGAAGCGATCGAATCTTTATCAGCGAGCGTAACGGATATTCGTCTTATGAGATCGCAAAAAAAGAATCTGCAGAGCCGGCAAAAGAGATTACAAAAGAGTCTGCGGAAGCATTTTGCGAGCCATGGGAGGATGATAACATCGAGTTTTGTATTGATGCGTTGAAATCCAGAAAATATTATAAGATCGAGCGCTTTATCAACGGGGAAGTGCAAATGTATAAGCTGTTTATTGAAGGAAAGAGTATGCCTAAAATAATTACAGCGATTAATATGAAAAATATAGGTCTGGCAAAGGACAAAGAGGAAATAGTTCCTGCGGATAAGGAAGCTGAGGAAGAATCTGCGGATAAATCAGAAAAGGTAACAGAGCCGGATGCATCATCCGAAGAATTACCTGATGCAAAAACGCACACGGAAGGCCATATAGAAGATGACGACAAAGAGAAAAAGAAGGTCGATATGACGGATGTCTGGGAAGAACACAGTGCATAT
Source organism: Eubacteriales bacterium (assembly GCA_045654585.1). Classification (GTDB taxonomy): domain Bacteria; phylum Bacillota; class Clostridia; order Oscillospirales; family CAG-272; genus UBA1740. Next base: position 93,946 of record JAZONS010000066.1, on the reverse strand, counting down.
GAATTTGATATGACTGAAATATTCGAAGCAAGATATGTAAAGGTCAGACCTGAATGTAAATATGATATGAAGGGGTATGCTTTGATCACCAATGATGACAGAGAGCGCTTCTTCAGCTTTGAAATAATGGTTTTCATGGGTTATATGAGACTGAAATAGTTTTTACGCAAAAACAATAAAATGGGAGAATTATCAAATGGCATGGGTGTGCAGATTATGTTCAACGACGAACGTTGATACTGATACAAATTGCATGGTATGCGATACCGCAAAGCCTAGTACGGGACGGTGTACATTGACTAAAAAAAGAGTTGATGATCTCAGACTGAAAGGTCATGTAAAAGTTCCCGTGGAATTTAATGCGATCGGAGAAGGCGCATTTAAAGATAGGTCTGATATCACGGGAATTGTTATTCATTCCGGCGTTGAAGTGATTGAAAAAGAGGCCTTTATGAATTGCAAAAATCTGGCGAACGTAGTTTGCACGCATACTCTGGAATCCATAAAGGGAAAAGCATTTTATGGATGCTCGGCGCTCGCTGCCGATAAAAGACCTGTTGCAGAAAGAGTAGCTGATAATGCGTTTTCATTACCTGAGTCAGCCGATGACAGGGAATCCGTTGAACCAATACCAAGACCAAGTTATGCACCCGTGTCAACTTCTGACGTACCACCTATAGGAAGATCATCATATACTCCTACGCCAACACCGATCATACCACCTATAGGGAGAACGACAACTACACCCGCGTCAACTACAGTTGTACCGCCCTCGAGGAGAACACCTGTAAGTGATACAGGTTCTATCAGCGGAACAATAGGGCGCAGGACGCATTTAGGTACTGCCTCGTCAAAAAAAGGATTATTCAAAACAGCCTTAAAAGCAATTACTGATAGTTGCTCAAAGTTGTTTGAATGGATGAGATCGCTGGGCAGTGGACTTTTTGTACTCTCGCTGATTACGCTTATACTAGTGTTGGTAGCCCCCATTATGGGAGTGCTTGCGGCAGTAATCGAGTGGTCGGTCTTCAAGAAGATCCTTGCTGTAGTAATTGCGTTGTACTTAGGCGGATGCCTTATGAGCTTGCAGTACCATATTGATGATAAAACTATGTTTTATTCATATTATATAATGCCGATAATAAACGTATTTTTCACAATTCTCAACGCTGTGCTTTTCTTTGTTATCGGTATTGGATACTTGCCGTTTCTTATAACGGTGGGCGCGGCATTGATAATTAGTGCAGCTTATACGCTATATGTCGCATATGATGATGATGAACCCGCAGGGTGCGCTTTTTCTCTTGTTTTAGCACTTCTTAACATTGCAATGATCGTTTGGGCTTTTGTCAGTTAATGCTAATTGCTTTGCAGAACAAAAAAGATATTCAAGATCCAATAAACGAAGGAGGTGTGCAATTTAACACGGATAGGTATTTCTCCGTGTATTGTTTCGGTTATGATATTTCGTGATTATATAAAAGCAACCGTTCTCAGCGGTATTTTGGCAAAATCTGCTGAAATCAAAATAGATCACTCAGACCCAATGGGGATCATAAAAGAGGTGCTTGATGAGAATCCGACTCTTTTAGTTTATATCGGTGGATATTCCGCCTCAGGGCACTCGTTGCTTGGCGGATATACAATTAAGATCAAATATAAAAATCTTGACATTCCAAATACGCGTATTTTTTACGCAAAAAACGCGGAAGATGTAAATAAAATTTTACATATCGCTATGGAAAAATTTATGCCTGATGTTGCAATCGTATCAAATAAATCTCTTGATGTCGCAGGGATTGTGTCTGATTTCTGGAGTTACTATGAGGGATTTTATTCGAACTGCATGTCATATAGCTCGTGCGTTTCTTCATTTAAGGATAATAAGAATCATCAATCCGTATTTAATTTTAAATATCGCATAGGCAGAGTGATGCTTAATATGATGGAGAACGCTGTTGACCGCGAGGTTGAACGCCTTCGTGGAATTCTGTTTTGCAAAGGAATGCCCGATATTGTAAAGGCGTATGTAGCTCATAACTATCTTGCGGCTACGATAGAATATTGGTATAATGAAAATGCCACTTCTCTTGAGGCGAGTCATATGCAAAGTGCATATGGCGGTCTTATTGATCATAAATGCGTTTGCCAAGGTTATGCTGAGGCATATAAAAGGCTCCTTGATATCGAAGGCATTTTTTGTGACGTTATTTGCGGAAAGATTAAAGGATCACTCGAATATCACGCTTGGAATATAGTCAGGCTCGACGGCGAGAATTATCACGTTGACGTAACTTGGGATTCAGAGTCGCTCGGGATAGTGGATTTTAAGTACTTTTGTCTTTCTGACAGCTCAATGAAGTCGAAGCGGTATTGGACAAGAAGAATGAACCTCGTTTGCTTATCAGATCGCAACATCGCTGAAGCTGCACGGGCGGATATCAGAAAAAATAAGGAGAGATACATCTCGCTTGGCATAGATAAAAAATATCTTATTTGATTGGAGAATTATAATGAGCGAAACTAAAATGGTAAAGGCACGTTGCCGTGCTACTGACAAATATTTCGGACTCGAAGTAAAGCAGGTGGGAAGAGAGTACAAGGTAGTAGATTTTATACCTCTTTCCGCAGAAGAAAGCGCTTTGCTTTGCAGTGAGGTTAAGCAGAGTTCATTCTCTACAAACGATAACCTTGTGCCATGCCAAAAGTGCGGTTCCAGGAAGATTGGCGGTTGCGCTCACGTAAAAGACGCAAAAAGCTGCAACGTTCCGTATAATTTTCAGTGCGCTTACTGCCGTGAGCTTCAAATTGATTACAGTGTGCCAAAGAGAGTGGCGGGAAGACGTGATGGTGATCTTATAACGCTTTCTCAGGGGCAGGTTGTAAAAATAAGCTTCGCAAACGACGAACCGCTTACCGAGCTTTATGTTCATCTCGGATGGGATCCTGCGGTCCAGGGAGAGGATATTGATGTGGATAGCTCTGTAGTTGTTATGGGAGGATCCGGATACGAGCTTGTTTATTTTGTTGAAAAAGAGCATCCTTCCGGATGTGTTGTTCACCATGGTGATAATCTCACTGGCGTTGACAGAGGCGGCAACCTTGACGATGAAAATATTTCAATCAATCTTGACGATGTGCCGAAAAATCGTGATGAGCTCTATTTTGTTTTGAATATTTATAAATGTGCCGACCGATGCCAGAAGTTTGGACAGATACAGAATATGTACATAAGAATTTCCGATATAAAAACCAGAAAACCGCTTATCGAGTATAAGATGGATCGAAATTACGGAAATTACACCGCGCTTATTATCGGAAGAGCTTTCAGAACTGGCAACGAATGGAGCTTTGAGGCAATAGGCAAGGGCTCATATGCAAAGGATATATATCAGTTAGTAAACGAGCTGAAAAATCAGTAATTCAAAGTTTTCGGTTTAGGCTTGGAAGAGAATAATTTAATAGAAAAACTCTTGCAGTTGAAATTTTCTGCAAGAGTTTTTTGTTAAATTAAGATTTAGTCGGAAACAGCCGATAATCAGATAACGCTCTTTAAATATTCGATATCCGCATCAGTTGTAGCCCAACTTGTTGCAAATCGTACCGCTTGATGAGAGTCGTCGCATCTTTCCCATATTTCAAAGCCTACCTTTTCGCGTAGCTGCTCGATTTTAGAGTCGGAAAGAATAATGAACTGTTGGTTAGTCGGTGAATCAATGAAGAACTTATAGCCCTTTTCTTTGAAAGCGGATTTAAGAGCTTCTGCTTTTTCAATAGCGTTTTTGCTTATTTCAAAGTATAATCCATTGGTGAAAAGAGTGTCAAACTGAACCCCGAGAAGGCGTCCCTTTGCCAAAAGTGCACCATTCTGTTTTATGGTTGTCAAAAAGTGCTTCGGGGCATTATTGTGAGTGAATACAACAGCCTCGCCGCACAGCGCACCAACCTTTGTTCCGCCTATATAGAAAACATCACAAAGTCTGGCTATATCGGAAATAGTAACGTCTGTGTTATTACTCATAAGTCCGTAACCGAGGCGTGCTCCGTCAAGAAAGAGAGGAATACCGTATTCTTTGCAAATTGCAGATAATTCTTCAAGCTCAGAAAGTGCGTAAAGAGTACCGTACTCGGTTGGATGAGAGATATAGAGCATTCCCGGGAAAATCATATGCTCATATGAGCCGTTGCTGTAAAAGTCCGTGATAAGCTTTTTAACATCGGAAGGGCGCACCTTTCCGTCATATCCGGGAACGGGCAGTACCTTATGTCCCGATGCCTCTACCGCACCGGATTCATGTACGTTTATATGCCCCGTCGTAGCGGAGATAACTCCCTCGTAATTTTGTAGCATCGAATCTATAACGATCCTGTTTGTCTGAGTACCTCCAACGAGAAAACGCACGTCAGCCTCGGGAGTACCGCAGACCTCGCGTATCTTTTCGGCAGCGCTCCTTGTGTAATGATCGTTGCCGTAACCTTTTTCGTATTCCATATTGGTCTTGATCAGGTTTTCAAGTATTTTAGGGTGTGCCCCCATTATGTAGTCACATTCGAATGATATCATAATTTACCTCTTACAAAAATAGTTTTGTTAATAAAATACATTGTAATACAGTGTGAAGGATTTTATGTTGCTTTGTCTGAAAATTTATGAGGAGTAATTCCCATAAGTTTTTTAAATGTAGCGGAAAAATAACTGCAGTCGTTAAAACCGCAGGCAAAAGCAACGTCGGTTATGGAGATCTTTTTTTCGGAGAGCATCCGCTCTGCATTCTTTATTCGCACGAGCGTAATGTATTCGGATATTCCAAATCCGGTGATCTCTTTGAATTTTCTTGAGAAAAAGCTTTTACTTAGACCGAATTTCAATGAAAGCTCGGAGAGGGAAATCTCGTTTGCATAGTTCATATTGATATACTTTACAGCCGCCTGCATGATTTGTGAATAACCGTCGAGTTTTGTTTCCGCGTTTTTAATATCGCTTCTTGAAAAAAGAACCAACAACTCGGATATATACTGAATTATAAGCAACTCTGAGTAGCTGTCATTACGTTCTTGCTCCGCTTCGATTTTTTTAAATATGCTTTCAACCTCAAATCCGTCGCGCTCGGAAAGGTTTATGACTTTTTTTCGGAATGCAGAAAAAAGATCGGGAGAGGATACGTATTTTTCTGAGAAGTTTATAAGGAGTCTTTTTGTTCCGTCGTTTCCGTATGAAGTATTATGAATAACACCCTTCGGTACAAGCACTACGTCGTTTTTTGAGACTTCAAAAAACTCATCGTCTATAATATAGCGCATAGTTCCTTCGCAGAGATAATATATTTCATATAAATTATGGAAATGGCGTGCCATTATAATAGATGATGTGGTATGCGCCCTGCTGACAAGAAGATCTTTCATCATTGTACCTTTGCGTTTTTTTATTTAGTATAACATATATGAAAGATATAATCAAGCAATATTTTTATATTTTTGGCTAAATTAAAGAAAAAATTAATAGAAAGTAAGAATAAATTGTTATATATTAGAGTTGTAATTAAAAACATAAAAGGAGAATCTTTATGAATTACAACGGCAATATAGCAGAAAACGTAAAAATAGCATATATAGGCGGTGGCTCGAGAGGATGGGCGTGGACTCTTATGTCCGACCTTGCTGCAAGTGAAAAGATGTCGGGCGACGTATATCTTTACGATATTGATTATGATGCCGCAAAAAGAAATGAAGCGATAGGTGCAAAGTTTAACGATTGTGAAAAAGCAAAATCAAAATGGAATTATCACGCATCGGAAACTATCGATGAGGCGCTTTGCGGCGCTGATTTCGTTGTAATTTCCATCCTTCCCGGAACCTTTGACGAGATGGAAAGCGATGTTCACCTTCCCGAAAAATATGGCATTTATCAGCCCGTAGGAGATACGACCGGACCCGGCGGCGTTATCAGAGCATTGAGAACAATTCCGATGTTCGAGTATATTGCAGAGAAGATCAAAGAAAACTGCCCCGAGGCTTGGGTTATAAACTATACTAACCCTATGACTCTTTGTGTTGCGGCGCTTTATAGAACATTTCCGAAGATCAAAGCATTTGGTTGCTGTCACGAGGTGTTTGGAACGCAAAAGATACTTATGGAGGCACTTAACGATATTGAAGGAATCAAATGTGCACACAGACGTGAGATCAAGGTCAATGTTGTCGGTGTAAACCACTTCACTTGGCTTACGGAAGCTAAGTACCGAGATATAGATATTTTCCCCATATACAGGAAGTTCAGCGAAAAGTACGTAGAAAAAGGATACTTTAATCCTAACGATAATTTTCATAAATGGGATGAAACAAACAGTAACGTATGGCAGCTCAGGCATAAAGTCAAAATGGATCTTTTCTTAAGATTTGGCTCTATCGCCGCAGCGGGTGACCGTCACCTTGCAGAGTTCTGTCCCGGTAAATGGTATCTCTCCTCTCCCGAGTCGGTAAGAGAACAGTATTTCTTTAATCTTACTCCTGTAAGCTATAGAAAGAAGGATCTTAAAGACAGACTTGCGAAGAGCGATGCATACTTTAACGGAACAACTAAGGTAAACGTTAATCAAACGGGAGAAGAGGGCGTCATGATGATGGAAGCGCTTCTCGGATTCGGTGATATGGTAACTAACGTAAACCTTCCTAACGTAGGTCAGATATCCAATCTTCCTCTCGGTGCCGTTGTTGAAACTAACGCAACCTTTACCGCAGGCGGAGTAAAGCCTGTTATGGCGGGAGATCTTCCTATGAATATTTACGCGCTTATCGCAAGAATAGTCGGCGAGCAGGAAATGGTGCTTGAGGCTGCGATAACACGTAATCTCGACCTTGCATTCGAAGCGTTCGCAAATGATCCTTTGGTAACTATAAACCGTGACGATGCAAAGGTACTCTTTGATGAGATGGTAGAAAACACCAAGGCATATCTTACAATGTATAATGTATAAAGAGGCAATAAATATGAAATACGCAACGCCGGAAAGCTGCGGTATACCGACCGAGGCTATAAAAAAATATATCGATCATCTGAATAATTCGGGACTCTCTACTCACGATGTGATTATAGCGCGTGGTAACGATATTGTTTTTGAAAAGTATTGGGAGCCTTTTGACAGTGAGTTCCTTCATAGAATGTACTCTGTAACAAAGAGCTTTGTAGCAATTGCTCTCGGCTTTTTGATAGACGAGGGAAGAGTTGATCTCGATGACCCCATTTCTGTATATTTTCCAACCGAAAGTGCCAAAAGCCCGGACGAAAATGTAAGAAAACAAACAATTCGGCACATGATGAGCATGCGTACCGCGTTTCCTAAAGGTAATCACAATTGGTTTTACCAAAGATGCTCCGACCGTGTTCTTGAATACTTTACAGATATGACCGGCGCGCATTATCCCTCGGGTACTCTTTTCAGATATGATAGCTCTGGATCCTTTATTCTCGGTGCTCTTGTTGAACGCGTTACGGGCAAGACGTTGATAGAATATCTTTATGATAAGTTTCTCGGTAAGCTTGGCGTAAAGGACGCGTATATGTTAAAATGTCCGGGCGGTCATAGCTGGGGAGATTCCGCCTTGCTTATGCGTCCGATCGACCTTCTCAAGGTCGGCAGATTTATGCTGAACGGTGGCTCTTGGGAGGGCGAGCAGCTTCTGTCCCGCAAGTTTGTTGAAGAAGCAACCTCTAATCTTGTTTCAACCGCATCTTACGGTTGGGACAATCTCGGTGAGTTCGGATACGGTTATCTCATCTGGCGAACGAAGAATAATTCGTTTTTCTTCAACGGTATGGGATGCCAGTTTGCTATCTGCTGCCCCGATAAGGATGTTATTGTTGTTTACAACGGCGATAATCAGGGTAATGATCTTGCTAAGAGCAAAATTATTGACGGCTTCTTTGATATAGTGTATAATAATATCACCGATGAGGTATTACCCGAGTATTGCGGCGAGCCTGTTGCAGAGCAGAAGCTCTTCACGCTTAGAGGTAATTATTCTTCGCCTCTTACAGAGAAAATTAACGGTAAAAAATACGTTCTTAAGCCTAATCCCATGAAGATAAGCGATTTTACTCTCAGCTTTGAGGGAAATCGCGGAAGCTTCACGTACGTTAATGCGACGGGAGAGAAAACCATCAACTTTGGCTTTGGCGAGAACGTATTCGAGAAGTTCCCCGAGGACGGATATTCGGACGAGATAGGCTCTGTAAGAGCACCTGGAAACAAGTATAACTCTGCAAGCTCGGCAAGTTTCCCGACGGAAAACGAGCTCCTCATAAGAACGCAGATAATCGATAAATATTTCGGCAATCTTGCGATACTCTTCAATTTCCGAGATGACGTTGTTTCTCTCGAGATGAGAAAATGCGCCGAGGACTTCTTATCCGAGTATTCGGGCGTAGCAACGGGCAATTTGGCATAAAGCTTTTGAAATCAATCTGAGAGGAAATGGTATGAAAAACGTAATTCAGTTTGGAACAGGAGCATTTCTCAGAGGCTTCTTTGATTGGATGATATCGGAGGTAAACAATAAAACCGATTTTAAATCAAAAATAACAGTTATTCAGTCTACGTCAAGAGGTCTTGCGGATGCTATTAATTCCTCCGCGGAATATACTCTCTTCGCAAGAGGTTTAGAGTCAGGAGAGCCGGTAGTAAAAAAATATCATATCGATACTCTTGACAAATGCATCGTTACGTCTTCCGACTATGATGCTTTTCTGGCGCTTGCAAAGGATAAAAGCTATAAGTACATAGTTTCAAATACGACCGAGGCGGGAATTAAATATGAGCCGAAGGACACGAAGAATGCACCCGCATCATCGTTCCCGGGTAAGCTTACTCAGCTTCTTTACGCAAGATTTAAAGCAGGTCTTGACGGTTTTACAGTTTTGCCATGCGAGCTGATAGAGAATAACGCTGAAGAGCTTAAGAAAATAGTTCTGCGCTATACTGAAGAATGGGATCTTGGCGGAGAATTTGCTAAATGGGTAGAAGAGAAGAATAAGTTTTATAATACATTGGTAGACAGAATAGTTACGGGTTATGATGAAGGTATGGGGGACAGTAATCCGCTCACGAATACGTGCGAGCTTTATCATCTCTGGGTAATCGAGGGCGAAGACGTAGGAATCCCGTTCTGCGAAGCGGGGCTCAACGTAGTGTATACCGACGATCTTGAGAAGTATAGAACTCGTAAGGTCAGAATTCTAAACGGCGCGCACACCTCCCTTATTCCGTATGCTCTGCTTGAGGGTGAGGAAACTGTTCTTGATGCTATCAGCAATCCTAAGCTTAAAGCGCACATTGAAGGTTGCCTTTCCGAGGTCTTGCCAACGCTTTCGGAGCTTTATACAGAGGACGAGCTTAAGACTTATACGAACGAGGTTATAGAGCGTTTCGCTAATCCTTATATAAGGCATAAGTGTCAGTCAATAGCGCTTAATTCCATAAGCAAATTTAAGGTACGCTGTTTGCCGTCTGTAAAGGCTTATTTTGAAATTTATAATAAGCCTGCAAAGCACTTGTCGGTTGCGTGCGATAAGCTGATAGAATTCTATAAAAACGGCACACCGTGTGACGATAATGAGCTTATAGATTATGTTAAATCTCATACAAGAGAAGAAATTCTTTCATCGGGAGTAGTATTCGGAGAAGATATTTCAAAATATATTGCAGGTTAAGAAAATGTTAATACATAAAAGTGATAATGTCGATATCAATCTTGAAAACGGGCATAAGTACGCCTGCCAAAAGATAAAAAAGGGCGAAGCCGTAATAAAATACGGAATGCCGATAGGCACCGCTACCGAGGATATACCTCAGGGTGCGCACGTTCATAGCCACAATATGAAAACGAGGCTGAACAGTACACTTGAATATGAATATAACCCAATACCGTGTGAAGTTAAAAAGGCAGAAAAAGAGCTTTTCTTTCTAGGCTACGAGAGGGAGAGCGGAGAGGTTGGTATACGTAACGAGGTGTGGATAATACCGACCGTCGGTTGCGTTAATAAGATTGCTGAAAAAATAGCAAAGGAAACGGGTGCTAAAGCAATAACTCATCCTTTTGGCTGCTCTCAGCTTGGCGGCGACCATAGATATACTCAGAATATCCTGCGCGGACTTGTAAACCACCCGAATGCGGCGGGCGTACTCGTTCTCGGACTCGGATGCGAGAATAACAATATTGCCGAATTTAAAAATCAGCTTGGAAAATACGACCCGAGTCGTGTTAAGTTTTTGCAGTGTCAAGACTTTGATAACGAGATAGAAAAGGGTGTAGCCATCATCAGTGAGCTGATAGAATACAGTAAGCGTTATGAAAGGCGAGCGATCCCGTTATCCAAACTCAAAATAGGTCTTAAATGCGGTGGAAGTGACGGTTATAGCGGTATCACTGCAAATCCTGCGGTAGGAGCTGTAAGTGATATTCTTATCTCTAATGGAGGCACTTCGATAATGACCGAGGTACCCGAGATGTTCGGCGCCGAAACTCTTCTTATGGAAAGATGTGCGAGCCGCGAGGTGTTTGATAAGCTTGTGCGAATGGTCAACGGTTTCAAGCGTTATTTCGAGAGCTACGGTCAACCCGTGTATGAAAATCCCTCACCCGGAAACAAAGCGGGAGGTATCACAACTCTTGAGGAAAAATCCCTCGGTTGCGTGCAAAAGGGCGGTCATGGTCCCGTAGTTGACGTGCTATTTAACGGTGACACTGCAACTAAAAACGGACTTAACCTTCTTGACGGTCCTGGTAACGATATCTGCGCCATAACGAATCTCGCAGCGGCAGGCGCGCACATGATCCTATTTACAACGGGTAGAGGAACTCCTCTTGGCGCTCCTATACCAACAGTAAAGATAGCAACGAATCGCGCCCTTGCCGAACATAAGCCCTCGTGGATCGACTTTGATGCATCTTCGGCGCTTGTGAGTATGGCTGACTGCGCTGACGGTCTGTTTGATCTTATTATCGAAATAGCATCGGGGAAGGAAACAAAAAACGAGATCAACGGTTATTCGGAGATCGCTATTTTCCATGACGGTGTAACGCTTTGACCGTTTATTGTAATATCAAGCAATATCCAATAATCAACTAAAGAGAAAACTAAGAATAATAAAACAAAGAAAAGCATTCAAAATGACAACTACTGTGCGCATTTTGAATGCTTTTTATATATTTTAAGGTTTAATCCGAATTCTATTCTATTATATTCGTCGTAATATAATCGATACCCATATCAACAAGTTTTTCGGCATCCTCGACTTCGTCAACGGTCCAAACGTTGACGGTGGCGCCGATCTCGTGGCACTTATCAAGAAGCTCCTTGGTAACAGCCTTGTAGTATATATCGAGATCGTACTTATATTTTGCAAGCGTATCAACGAGATCCTCGGGCACCTTACCGCCAATAAGGTACTGAACGGTCTGTTCGGGATTCTTTTGTCTTATTGCGTGAAGATTCTCGATAGAGAAGGAGATAAAGATCGTTTCTTCGATATAACCGAGTTCAGATATTTCGTCATAGATAGCGTAAACGTCCTCGTCATCCATTCTGTTTTTTAGCTCAAGAACGGCAATCTTACCATACTTCTTGCATATGCCGATATATTCTGCAAGGCTCGGCATATGGAGGTCAACTCGAGTCTTACCTGTTGCCATATCGTATAGTGGGATTTTGCGAAGCGTATCGAAATCTGTTTCTTCCACAAGTATATCAACACCGCTTACGCGATTTGCGTTATCGTCATGCGTTGCGATAATTTTCTTATCCTTAGTCACGTGCACGTCGGTTTCGATGCCCCAATATGAGCGATTTCCCGAAGCGATATACGCCGCTATGGTATTCTCGGTCTCGAGTCCCTTTGCGCCCATATGCGCAACCATTTTTGTATGTCCGTAGTTCTTAAGCTTTTTCGTATTAGTCATAATATGTATCTCCTTGAATTATAAATTTAATTCGTCCAGCATAGTGCGTAAATGGCTGATTCTTTTTTCATCTAACGTAGCATTGTTTTTAAGCTCTGTGAGAGCCTCTTTGCGCCTTGTGAATAATATACGGAACCATCTTTTGACCATGTAATAAGGATAAAGAAGTGCGCATTTTTCCAGGCGAGGATAAGTAAGCATAAGAGTGCTTCTTTTTGGGAAGATTCTCATAAGTGCATATTTCAATCTTCCGCCGCTTTCCGATTGAAAAACTGCTACCTTGTTTTCGATATTACCGTAAAGTCCTGAGCCGAGTATATAGTCCAGCATTTTGACGGTAAGGTCGTTGTGCTCTCCGTCCGCAAAGCAAACAGAGGTAAGCCTGTGTATTTCTTCGTAAAACTTTGTCAGGTTGCATTTTGCAAGTATTTTATCGACTTCGGATCTGTCGTATTGTAATTTGTTTTCCAAAACGAAAAGATCCATAAGGAAGCGGATACCGCATCCACCGTTATGAAAGTGTTTTGCGGTATGCATAACGTTGTAAGCGAGCAGAAGCTCGGGGCTCATAACGCGTCTGTATTTTGAGTCGCCATCGGGTAGAGAAGTCTTCCGGACGTCAGCAAGAGCCGCATCATAACGTTCGTCCTCGCTCGTCAGCTTATAATGCACCTCAACGTGCACGTTTGCAAGAGAAAATGTTGATACGTCATATGCTGTTTTGATACCCAGAGTATATTCAAGCTCGTTCTGAAGTACCTGAAGGGTTTTGTCGAGGTCTTCGGGCGCAACAAGTATATCAATATCCGAGCTGACTCGCATTTCAGGGGAAGGATAGTGCTTACGAATTTCGGAGCCTTTCAGCACCATATACGGCACTTCTGCGGCATCCAGCGCTGCATAAAGTGCTTTTGCTTCGTTTGTTAACTGTAAATAGCGATACAAAACGAGCGCCTGCTCTTTTTTGAATAGTGCCGAAATTTCGTCAGAAAGTTCAATATGAGCTTTTTTTATTGCTACCGCCACTATGTGAGCAACATCGTGATGTTTAGCAAGTTTAAACAGCTCAGAAATCGAAGCGGTTTCAAAAAGCTCTTTTTCGCTATCGGTAAGCTCATTGCCACAAACTGCAGAACGCAAAATGGCAAAGAGCAATTGCTTTGTTCCTTGGTTCATAGCAACCTCCTTGATTTATATTAGAACTTTCTCCAAACCATTTTGTTAACTACGCCCGTATAAGACTGAATGATTTTTACGACCTTTGTAGATACGTTTTCTTCAGTATAATAAGGCACGGGGGTTCCATAATCGCCGTTGTCGTTCATAGTTACAGCGGTTTCTACTGCCTGAAGTAAGCTGTTTTCATCAATTCCCGCCAGAACAAAACAAGCTTTGTCGAGAGCTTCGGGGCGTTCTGTTGAAGTTCTGATGCAAACTGCGGGGAATGGATGACCTATGCTGGTAAAGAAGCTTGATTCTTCGGGAAGCGTACCGCTATCGGAAACAACAGCATAAGCGTTCATCTGAAGCTTGTTGTAATCGTGGAATCCTAACGGCTCGTTACGAATTACTCTTTTATCGAGAATGAATCCGCTTTTCTCCAGCCTGTTTCTGCTTCTTGGATGGCAGGAGTAGAGTATAGGCATATCGTACTTTTCAGCAAGTTTATTAATTGCGTTGAAAAGACTTGTAAAGTTTTTTTCGGTATCAATATTTTCTTCTCTGTGAGCAGAAAGTAAAATGTACTTTTTTTCTTTTAGACCGAGGCGATCAAGCACGTCGCTTGCCTCTATTTTATCGAGATTTTGATGAAGAACTTCGGCCATAGGAGATCCTGTTACGTATGTACGCTCTTTCGGGAGACCGCACTCGTGAAGATAACGTCTTGCGTGCTCGCTATAAGCTAAATTAACGTCAGAAATAATATCAACAATACGGCGGTTAGTCTCTTCCGGCAGGCATTCGTCCTTGCATCGGTTTCCGGCTTCCATATGGAAAATCGGAATATGAAGTCTTTTAGCGGAAATGGCGCTTAAGCACGAATTGGTATCGCCGAGAATCAGAAGTGCATCGGGTTTGATTTGATTCATTAATTTATAAGAACAGTTGATAATATTTCCGACCGTTGCACCGAGGTCGTCTCCAACGGCATCCATATAAACTTCCGGAGCATCAAGTGAAAGGTCCTTGAAGAATACGCCATTGAGGTTATAGTCGTAATTTTGACCTGTATGAGCAAGAATTGTATCAAAATACCGGCGGCATTTATTGATTACAGCTGCAAGCCGGATTATCTCGGGACGAGTTCCTATTATAATCAACAATTTAAGCTTTCCGTTGTCTTTAAATTTAACGTCGCTGTAATCGAGTTTAATATTCATTTCCATTTATTCTACCACCTCAAAGAATGTGTCGGGATGATTTGGGTCAAACTGTTCATTTGCCCACATCAACGTAACAAGATTTTCTGTTTTGGAAAGATTAATTATATTATGAGTATAACCGGGAAGCATATGAACAGCTACAATTTTATCTCCCGAAACTTCAAAATTCAATACTTCATCCGTTCCGATTTTCCTCTGTTGAATCAATCCTTTTCCGCTTACTACTATAAAGAATTCCCACTTTGTGTTGTGCCAATGCTGACCTTTAGTTATACCGGGCTTTGAAACATTGACCGAGAACTGTCCGCACTTATCCGTTTTCAAAAGCTCGGTAAATCTTCCTCTCGCATCCTCGTTCATCTTTAAAGGGAATGAAACCTTTTCCCGAGGAAGATAAGAAAGATATGTACTATACAGTTTTTTAGCGAATGAGCCTTGCGGTATTTCCGGCATAATCAGAGTACTTGACTGCGCCTTAAAAACGTCAAGAAGCTCAACGATCTCGCCGAGGGTTACCTTATGCGTTATCGGTGCGGCGCAAAAGCTTCCGTTATCACATAATACGGTGTTAATTCCGTCAAAATTGCAACGGTGCTCATTGCCTTCCAATGCATCAAGCATTTCGGTAACAAGATCGTCAATATATAAAAGCTCCAGTTGAATGCTCTTATCATTGACTTGTATAGGTAAATCATTAGCGATGTTATTGCAGAACGTAGCAACAACACTGTTATAGTTAGGCTTGCACCATTTTCCAAACAAATTCGGGAAGCGATAAACCAACGCCTTCGTGCCCGTTTCTTTTGCATACTCAAAAATGAGATCTTCTCCTGCTTTTTTTGAACGGCCGTATTCGCTGTCGTATCGCCCGATGCAAGTTGCCTGAATTGATGAAGAAATCATAACAGGGCAAGTGCTTTTGTGTTTTTTTAAGAGATTAAGTAAAGTTGATGTAAAACCAAAATTACCTTGCATAAACTCTTCGGGATTTTTTGGACGGTTAACACCTGCAAGATGGAATACAAAATCCGATTTTTCACAAAACTCATTAAGCAGAGCAGGATCACTGTCAACGTCGTATTCAAAGATTTCTTCAATCTCAAGATTTGGACGTGTTCTGTCTTTACTATCCCGTATGTTTCTGAGAGCAGCGCAAAGATTTTTACCTACAAATCCTTTTGCTCCCGTTACAAGAATATTCATCATTATTTTGCATCCTTTGCGAGCTCTTCTTTAATATAAGCAAGAGCGGCGATTTTAGCTTTTGTCTCTTCTACTGTTAAGAGCTGAGTATTATTTGAATTGAATTCTGTTAACGTGTTTCGCTCGGTATCACCTTTACTAAAATACTTATCGTAGTTTAAACCGCGTTTATCGCAGGGAACACGGTAGAAGTTGCCCATATCAATGGCGTGAGCGCACTCTTCGTTTGTTAAGAGTGTTTCATACATCTTTTCGCCGTGACGGATTCCGATGATCTTAATATCCTCTTTATTTCCGCCAAATAGATCGCAAACAGCCTCAGCCTGAGTCTGAATCGTGCAGGCGGGAGCCTTTTGAACGAGAATATCACCGGGCTCACCGTGCTCAAAAGCGAAGAGCACTAGGTCAACAGCTTCGTCGAGCGACATAATAAATCGAGTCATTGTGGGCTCGGTCAAAGTAATTGGATTTCCGTTTCTGATCTGATCTATCCAAAGCGGAATAACAGAACCGCGAGAGCACATAACGTTTCCGTAACGTGTGCAGCAGATTTTTGTGGTTTTTGTCGTACGCGCTTTAGCAACGATAACCTTTTCCATCATTGCCTTAGAGGTTCCCATAGCATTAACGGGATAAGCAGCCTTATCCGTAGAAAGGCAAACTACGTTCTTGACGCCTGCCTCAATAGCGGCGGTCAGCACGTTTTCCGTGCCGAGCACGTTTGTCTTAACAGCTTCAATAGGGAAGAACTCACAAGAGGGAACTTGCTTCAGTGCAGCCGCATGGAATATATAGTCTACCCCATGCATAGCGTTTTTGACGGATGCAAGATCACGCACGTCACCGATATAGAAACTGATCTTATCTGCCACCTCAGGCATTTTAGCCTGAAACTCATGGCGCATATCATCCTGTTTCTTTTCGTCACGAGAAAAGATACGGATTTCTCCAATATCTGTGCGAAGGAATCGGTTCAGCACGGCATTACCGAATGAACCGGTACCGCCGGTAATTAAAAGTGTTTTATTGGTAAAGAGTCCCACAATTGTTTCCTCCAAGTTCGATTTAATACTCTATCAATTGATTGATCGGTTTGATAAATTATAATTTAAAAATATCCAACAATCAATGTATTTTTAATTTTTTTATAAATACCATTATAGGTTCCGTTTTTAATAGCAATGTGATTGCAAAATAAACCACCATTCCCACAACTATACAAAGCACTAGAGAAATCCAGCTATAAAGTGAAGACGTAATATGTTTAAGACCATAAACAACGGTAAACATTGCTGCGCTTGAAATAGCGGATTTTACGGTAACTATTACGGTGCTTTTAAATCCAAAATCTCCAATTTGCTTTCTTAAAATAAGATACAATACTATGCTGTGAAAAACAGCTGAAACAGTAGTTGCAAGGGCAAGTCCGTTTAGGCCTATAATCTTATACAATGAAAGATTGAGTATAATATTAATTAGAATTGCGATAATTGCAACTATCGTAGTTGATTTTGTTTTTTTATAAGCATAAAACACTTTTACTAAGGTATCTCTGATTGCTAAAAATGTTAACCCTGCAGTATAACAACAAAGTGCACCTACAGTCATATTTGTCGATATTTCGCCAAATTCGCCTCTTCCCAAAACTAATTCAACGATTGGTTTTGAGAGCAATATAACACCTACTGTGGCAGGAAGTAAAAGCATTATTAACGTATTTAATGTTGAAGTTAATTTCTGTTTTACTTTTTCGTGTTCGTTTTTCACCACCCATTCAGCGCAGTGCGAAAAGAGTACGGTAATAATTCCCGTAACAAGTATCTCTTGAACGGCGTTGTTAATGACTGATGCATACGTCAATGCAGATACTCCGCCTTCGCATACCGATGAGGCGAGTGACCTATCTACCATTTTATTTATTTGGCTGACAAACATTCCTACAAGGATAGGAACAATCATATACCATGTTTCTTTAACATAGTCATTTTTAAAGTCAAAAATAGGTCTATATCTGTATCCCTTAGCAAAAGCAAATGGTAAAAGAAATATAAATTCTGCAATATATGCAAGCAAGAGTCCTATACCAAGCCATTGAACACCGAATATTGCGGCAATAACAATTGAAACTATGATTACTGCGTTTCTGGGGAGGCTAACAGCTGCGGGCATAAGAAAATTTTTATTTGCTTGTAAATATCCGCTCAATACGTTAATTATTATCATAAGGTAAATACTTACCGCACTGATACGAATAAAACTTACTGTTAGTTTAACTTCCTCTCCGTCAAATCCAAACGCAAACAGTTTTATTACAGCCACAGGAAAAGACAGTATTAAAACTACTAATGCAGTACCAACAATAAAAGAGATATTAAGGATAGAATTGGTATATTTTAATCCTTTGGATTCTCCGCCAGAGTTCTTGGTTTTATTATATAACGGTATGTATGCGGTTGAAATAGAATGACCTATAAAATAAAACAATAAAGTTGGTACAGAGCTTGCAATAAGATAAGCATCGCTTATGTATGATGTTCCAAAATAATTGGCAAGAACGATCTCTCTAAGCATTCCAACGATTTTTGAAACTATAATTACTAGCATTAATGTTGGAATGCTTTGTTTAACCTTATCAAGTTTCATAAAATATCCTTTAATATCTTTTCCATGATTAAACAATTCTGTTTTACACTATGATTTGATTCTGCAACTTTAAGTGCGTTTTGAATGTATTTGTTACGATAATTCACATCCGAAATGCATTTTTTAAGTGAAAGTTCTAATTCGTCTGAATTATCAGCAATATGTGCGCAGTCGTATCTTTCAAGATATTGAACAAAAGGGTATTTTCGCGTGGCATACACGATAAATGGCCTTCCAGATGCGAGGCTATCTGCTATCTTTGTGGAAAAGGCTCCGCGAAGATCTTCGAGGCGTTCGGAATTCTCGCAATGAAGTAGCATTGATGCATTGCTCATAAGGCAGGGAATTTTCTCATAAGGCACTACACCGCCGTAATGCACGTTGGGATTTGAGCATAAAATTTGCTTAGATTCATCGTCGGGAAAAGTACCGTAAACATCTAAAACTGCGTTTTCGTCTATATGGTATAAAATTTTTGCAAGCTCATCTAAGGAGAATACACGACCAACACCAAGATTTCCGCAATAAAGCAAACTGAATCTATCGTTAATAGAATTATCTCTTATCTTGGTTAACTCACTAACCGTGTATAAAACAGAAATTTTTTTATGATGAGGGTATTGTTTTTTATACTTTTCAGCTAAATAATCTGTGTTATATATACAGCAACTTGCATTTTCTACAAATTGATTATATACTCGTTTTAATCGGTTTTGTAATATTTGTCTCCATATTGAAAATTTTGAAGCACTGCTATATATCTTTTTTTTCAATACGTATTCTTCGCTGTTGTACATTATAAGAGGAAGTTTATATTTTTTTGCTATTTTTAATGCAATAGAAAACATAAATGGAGAATCACCTGCTTGAAGTAAAACTACGTTAGGAGAAAAATCTTCGATAAATCTATCAAAATCTTTTTTCCACCATCGGTAGCTTCTCCAGACAATATCACGTATGACCATAGTAAAGCAATTTTTATTTACTTGCTTTTTGTTATTTTCTGACGAATTATTTGATGGACTTTCAACTCTTTTTTGCTTGAAGAAAAAAGCATTGAGTGCATCTTTGTCGGAAATCCTATAAAAGTTTGAACACGCTTCTTTATCGGGATCACCATGAATATAGAACTGCGCTTTTTGATCCTTGGGAATTTCAAGTAGGAAATTACGAAGAGTTCTTCCGTTTGAGGATGTATTAGACAGCGGTTCATTAGAAATAATCAAAAGTTTGATTTTTTTATTCAAGAAAAATTCCTCCAAGACTAATTAATTGCTCCGAATGCTGTTTTCCAAATATTTTGGCATTATAATCATAAACATAGTTAAGAAAAAGGAATCTATTGGAGAATTGAAGATAAAAGCAGTATTTGAAAACATTACTAACGAACAAACCGCTATAAGACCGAGTGATAAAACTCCCCAAAAACGATCTTTACTAATCAATCTGAGTGCAGAAATAACACGCATTGCCAAGAACCCTAACATAAAAGTGAGTCCTACAATTCCGTAATACAATAAGATTTGAAGATATGCGTTATGCGCGCTTTCGTGAGCTGCTTCTGCTTCTAAATGTTCACGCGTAGCTTGTATACCTCTTCCAAAAAGTTGCTGTACCAAATTACCGTCTTTAAAATACTCTATTGCGATTTTGTATAAATCGTCGCGTCCTGCAAGATTGTTTTCCTTTAAAACAATTTTTAAAACAAATTCCCTGAATGTGTCCAAAAGTACAAAGGCTATAATAACCATAACAGCACCGATGATAAAAAGCATTTTAGTCTTACTTTTCCCTCTAAACATAACATATATAATCAAAAAGCCAACCATTGCAAAAATAGAAGTACGAGAGTAAGTAAGAATTAAGTTAGGAATAAAGAGCAAAATGCATAATAAATATACAATTTTGTGTTTTAATTGTTCATCCTTTTTTAATTCAAGACAAACGATGCAACCAATTATTCCGGCAATCAGATACATACCGTATTCGTGATTACTTACAAAAAAAGATGATAATTCGTTACCATATGCGCTTGAAATAGAAAAAGCGGACAAAAATTGTTCGGTTTTAAAAATCACGGCATAGATAGCAGTATATGCAACCACAGCTATCACGCAGTTTAGAAAGACAAGATACTCTTTTTTGATTACTTTATAATTATTACCATAAACGCATGAAAGAAATATTAATAAAGATGGGAAAACGTAAGAAACTATAAGGCTCAAACTGAGGCTCAATTCCATATATAATGTAACTATCTGCGTAACGATAAATATTAGAAGCAATAAAAAGTGTATCCAATCTATTTTCGCATTTTGGACATTAAGAAAATAACTCGCAGCAAGACCTAAAAGAAGCACCATTTTTAACATGGTGTCCATAGTTGTTCCAGCGGTATATTCACCAATGTTTTGCCAAATTACCAAAACAGCCCAATATATGAAAAACACAATGTGTAAAAATTTGCCTCGGTTTTTATAAATATGCGCTTTGTTACTAGCATCAACTATTGTATTCATATTAATTCCTAATTAACTATTTTTATTATCGAGCAATTTATCCCGTAAAATTGTTGAAGATACTCCGTCTGTATGAGGTAAATACTCTACTGTACACCCTTCCTTTAAAAAATCGCGTTCATATTGTATCCATGCTGGAGTTCCTTTCCAATCAGATCCAACAAAAACAACATCAACGTTATATTTTTTTATAACATTAAGCTTGTTCATATCTTCTTGCAATATCACTTTATCAACATATCTAATTGACTTTATTATTTCTACTCTGTCTTTTTCGCAAATAATTGGAAATTTATTCTTTCGTTTCAAGCAAAGCGCATCGGTCGTAACCCCGACGATCAGATAATCGCACTTTTTCCTTGCCAATTTTAGAATATTCAAATGTCCGATATGAAACATATCGTAAACCCCCGACGTATATCCAATTTTCATGGCTATAACCTCACTTTACCATTATTACGAATAATAGTTGCCAAAATCGAGTTCTATAATGTTATGGGTCTCTCTTTTTTCTTCAGAAGGAATGTCCATATAATTCTTGCCATACAATCTTTCCAATATTGTCAAATATTCATTTGGAGCGTTAAACATATGTCCTTCAAATTCCAATTTACAGCCTTCGCCAAACACTTCGTTTTTAAACATTTGTTTTTTCCATTTGAAATGACTGGCAAAATTAGTTGTATACTTGCAATTTTTCGAATTATCTTTTGAGCATACATAATCAAATAATTTATTGATAAACGAATCCGGTATTATATATGTTGTCCACTTTAATATTCGGCTGAAAAGGTATTTGATACCCGATTTTTTTACAACAGCATCATGCTTTACGGATTTATATGCAAATAGGCATCGCACAATTTTTCCTCTGAGCTTTAAACCTAAGCCATCATCTTTTTTTGTTTGATCCAAAGGAAAAATATCAACATAGATACCCGAATGAGCTTTGGTGTTTTCGAGGTAGGACTCAACCATTTTCGTTCCGTTAAGTCTGATCTTTGCAATATATCTTGTGTAATGTTTATCCGTATTAAATGTCTGTACAAAGTATTTTTCAGAATGCTTTTTTTGCAATATAGATATCAAAGCATCATAATCTTCTCGATACATCACAAGATCAATATCATCATCCCAAGGAATAAATCCTTTGTGTCTTACTGCACCTAATAATGTTCCGCCTATCATATAATATGTCAATCCATTCTCACGACATATTCTATCTATATCTTCTACAATAGAAACTTGTACCAATTGTAATTTTCTATAATCATTCATATCACAATTTACCTATCCGAATATTCTTTCGCCCCTTTTTTTTCTATTGAGTATCTTTTTATAAAAGAAATTTCTTTTTTCTTAAATATACTTTTTGCTTCAAAGAGAATAAGCATAAAATTTGATAAATTTCCATACATTGCTGAAAACAAAGCTCCACGATCCAAATAATATTTTTCATCGTATCCCTTGAACCACGTCGATTCCGCTTGCTTGACTTTTCCGATGGTTTCGCAAGATGCAATGCAGAGTAACTTTTTTTGCAAACAATTGGTAATAAAAAGATTATCTTCACCAGCTTGATACTTAGCTCCGCCACCGAATAGTAATGAATAGAAAATATTTGCTTTTTTTATATGATCTAGCCTGACTGCTATACGAAAAGCGCCATATCTCAGGCAATTTGTTAAACGAAGTTTATGAGTTTTTGTATCAATGTATTCGGGCCGATTTACATTCTGTGATATTATATTAAATACCATCAATGAAGCTTTTTCTTTTTTTTGAAACTCGTCTAAAATTATTTTTTCATAACCGTCATCGTAAACAACGTCATCATCAGCAAAAAGAACAATGTCGGCATCTGCTCGCATTAACGCAGTATTACGACTTAAACCTACGCCTCGTTCTTTCATAGAAAACCACTTTATAGAATGCCCATTATACTCAAACTCGCATATTTCGTTTTTGTCGCACTGATTTATTACGATTGCATCAGTTTGAATATTCATTTTTTCAAGAAGCGAGTAATCTTTTTGATGCATAGTAGAGATCAAAACTTGAATTCTCATTTTTCCAACCCCAACAAAAGTTTAGTAAAACTAACAGGTGAAGCGAAGAAACTGCAGATCATATACTTAAAAGTTTGAAAAAGCTTTTTCGTACGGAAGTATGCATATCCTAAAACTGCATAATGCCTCATTCTTATATATCTGCGATCTTTTGCACTAAGCATATGGAAATACTTTTTCTTATGCTCGTAAAGTAAATTTTCGCCCTTTATTTTTCCTTCACCGCTTGAAAGACCGCCTTCACCTGTGTGAACATAAGCTTTTATGTCGCTTCCGGGAAGGTAGCCAAATTTTCCTTCGTGGTCGATAGCTCTTTGAATAAGATAAAATTCGTCTCCCACATCAATAGGTGCAAATTTGCCTATCTTAATCAGATATTCCTTTTTGAACATCATCGTATCCGTACCGGTGATATGATATTTTAAATGATACTTGAGAAGAGCATCTTTCGTCGTCTCAGTTATAAAACTTCTTACTCTTTTGTCGATAAGCTTGTCATTTTCATTGTATAAATCAAGGTCTGTAACGGAATAATCGTAATCGTGTTTCTGCATGAATTTTATTTGCTTTTCAATCTTTTCAGGAAGATATAAATCATCATCATCAAGAAACGTTACGTATTCTCCGCAAGAAGCATCTATTCCGATATTTCTTGTTTTTGCAGAACCTTGGTTAGGATTATTTACTATGTATGTCAGGTGTATTTTTGGATAGGCTGCAATAAATTCTTCTACTATTTTATTGACATTGCCGTTCCATTCTTCGTTCGCATTGTCATCTACCAAAATAATTTCAAAATCTTTATAAGTTTGTTTGCCTAAAGAGTCAAGTGCGTTTTTTAATGCGATATCTCTTTTATAAGTAGCAACTACAACACTAACAGTAGGATTCATTTTGTTACCTCTTGTTTGTTATTTGTTGATTCTTCTTCCTGTTTCTTTATCTCACCCGTACCGCCCTCAACGACGCCATCGGATTTAAGAACGCTGAGTATAGTTCCAAAGAAGCATTTTACGTCCATAGCGAAGCCCTTGAACTTGCCTGCGTTCAGAGCTGCCGCATATTCGCCGTCGAGCTTTGCTTTTACGGGAATTTCAAGCTCGTCGCGTCCGTTGATCTGCGCCCAGCCGGTGAGTCCGGGTCTTACGTCATTTGCGCCGTAATTATCTCTTTCTGCAACTAGGTCATCCTGATTCCAAAGCGCAGGACGAGGTCCGCAGATGCTCATCTGTCCCAAGAAAATATTGAATAATTGCGGAAGCTCGTCAATTGAAGTTTTTCTGATAAAGCGTTGCCACTTGCTGAGCTGATCTTTAGCATTGAATTGATGAGTCGGCATATCATTAGGAACTGTAGTTGGCATACTTCTGAATTTGAGTATCATAAAAGTCTTTTTATGTATACCGATTCTTTTTTGCTTGAAGAGAACAGGTCCCTTAGAATCGATTTTGATTATAATTGCAATTATTGCCATAGGTATTGAAAGCACAATAATTGCGATAGCAGAAATCAAAATATCGGAAAGTCTTTTTATAAAATGCTTGTACATATTAAATGGTCTCCTGTTGTTTCTCGATAGACGATTGATAGTGTGGTGTTTTTATATTATACAACGACAACATTTTTGCATTTCATCTCCTCAGCCTCTTCCGCAGTGGCATTAACCTCTTCGGGAGTCTTGAAGGTTGGAACTGCTTTCATAAGCGCTGCGCGCACTGCCTCGTCGTCGCCGGAGTCGCAAGCCGCGCGGAGCGCGTCGAGCCTTTCGGCGAGGTCATCGTCGGAAATGGGAGTATCCCTTTCGATGAAAATAAGGCTGTTTTCGGTTTTGCCAAGCTCTTCGGTTTTGACGAGAAGCTCCTCGTAGAGCTTTTCACCGGGACGCAAACCGGTTTCGATTATTTCAACGTCGAATGCGCCCGAAAGGCGAATCATATTTTCCGCAAGATCAAGAATTCTGACGGGCTCGCCCATATCAAGAACGAATAGCTCACCGTTGTTCGCCAACGCTCCCGACTCGAGCACGAGCTCGGCTGCCTCGGGAATAGTCATAAAGTATCGGATTATGCGCTTGTCCGTAATCGTGATAGGACCGCCGCTTGCGATCTGGCGCTTGAAGAGGGGAATTACCGATCCCGCAGAGCCAAGCACGTTTCCGAAGCGTGTAGCGCTGTACTTAACGTTGCCGTTAACACTTGCGTTCTTCACGATGATCTCGCACATCCTCTTGGTAGCGCCCATAACGTTCGTCGGGTTGACCGCCTTGTCCGTGGATACCATCATAAAGCGGTCAGTCGAGTATTTTTCGCAAAGCTCGACGAGATTCTTCGTTCCGAAGACGTTATTTTCAACCGCTTCGATGCAGTTATGCTCCATAAGCGGTACGTGCTTGTGCGCCGCGGCATTAATAACGATGTTCGGGCGGTAGGCGGCAAAGAGTCTGTCCATAGCCCTTATGTTCGTGATCGAAGCGATCTCAATTCTTATATCAATACTTTTTTTGTAGAGAATGTTCAGCTCCTGCTGAACGTCGTACGCGCCGTTTTCATAGATGTCGAGAATAATGATCATCTTGGGATGCATCCTTGCAAGCTGTCTGCAAAGCTCTGATCCGATAGATCCACCGCCGCCCGTGATGAGGATAACCTTATCTTTGTAATACGCCGTCGTCTTTTCATCGTGGATAACGATAGGCTTTCTGAAAAGCAACT
This sequence comes from Eubacteriales bacterium, assembly GCA_045654585.1. Lineage (GTDB taxonomy): Bacteria > Bacillota > Clostridia > Oscillospirales > CAG-272 > UBA1740. Next base: position 68,462 of record JAZONS010000066.1, on the reverse strand, counting down.
CCTCAATGTCAAATTCTCTGATCTGGCGCTTTTTGGATGAAGCATTCATAAAGGGGTAGTCGTAGACCTTTACTTTATAGCCGGCATGGGTGTAATATTTGTAAAGTCTTTGCTTGTTTTCCTCGTCGAGATTCGGGAGCGCAAAGAGCACCTCTCCGATAGCATGACTCTTAAGATATCCGAGGGTTGCTTCACTTTCGAGAAAGACGGGAAGTCCTAATATTTTTCTGTTCACCTTGTCGTTTCTTACATCTATAAAGCATCTCGGCGCATAAGGAGAATTCTTTGCGTTAATGAGCTCTTCCGCAAGAGATACGCCAACGTGTCCTGCTCCTATAATAGCGACCTTTATTTTTTTAGATTCCTCTTTGATCTCATGCTCAACGTCAGCCCCTGCGAAGATATGAAGCAAGGATCCCAATAACTTACCGTAAGCCGTTCTTGAATTTCTGAAGTTATATGCGTATCTGTACAGCATTCTGATAGCCAGAGATGCAAGAAGGTAAACACTGGCAATAGAGAGAAGTCTTGCGAACGTAACCTCGGCTATTGGTAAAATGCTTTGTATTATCCAGTTTGCGATAAAGGCTATCGCGTCAACGATAAGAAGTCTCAGATAGCACTGAACTCCGCCGTAGCGCCAGATCTGTTGATATATACTGCCGATAAATCTCGCAGTAAAGATGCAGGCAAGGGAAATCGCGCCCTGTATCAAAGCCTCAATTGGCGTTAATGCCTCGTTGCCCCTGTAAAGATAGAGCAAGAAGAATTCTGCCGCAATGAATATTAAAATGTCGTAGACTATAAGCTGCCATCTGACGTAAAACTTTTTCATAAAATGCTCCCGCATATAGTTAAAATATTTAATAATAAACCAACTGATAGTATAACATGGGGAAATGCAAATTTCAAGAACAAATAATTATAAATTAATATTTAAAATAATTAATTAAACATTTTATACAATTATCCTGTCGAATTTTGAGCATTTTCAATAAATGACAGAAAAACCGCCTCAAGCTTTTGCCTGAGGCGGTCAAATATAATGCTGTATTAATTATCAATCGTCTTTTCTGTTGAGCGAGTTATCAACAGAGAAACCTTCAGGGTAACGAGCTTTGAGCTTATCGATGTTCTTCTTAAGCACTTCTTCAAGCGGTACCCCAAGCACGTGTGCAATTTCGGCAATGTACCACGCAACATCTCCGAGCTCTTTAATGATTTTATCGCGATCAAGATCGTGCCCTTGAGAAAGCCATTTTTTAACTATGTCAATAACCTCACCGGATTCTCCGCAGAGTCCCATAACTCCGTTGATCAGAATATCTTTTTCTTCAAGCTCCGGATTGAGAGTTTTCATTGCGAGTTTTTGATATTCGTTGATAGTCATTGTGTTCTCCTTTGTAATTTTGACAACAACTATTTACATATTACTTAAAATTGAGCTCGTTGTAAATCTTTCCGTTGTCTGTATATGCAGCTATGATGCATCCTGCATAGAAAGTTTTTCCGTTCCAGTTGCAAGCAGCGACCTCGAACGTCATTACCTGATCCGAATAGTCGTTGAGCCATGAATACTGTCCTGCTCCGGAGCAGTAAAGAGTGAGTGTGGTTTCACCGTCTTCGCTTTTGAACTTAACTGAAGTGTAGTGGGGCGTTTGCTCGAAGATTACTTTTCCTGTAAGTACAAAAACTGTGGTTGAGTAATCTGTCATTACATCGAGATTGTAATAATCCGCCATAGTCTTATCGGTAACAAAGCCTTCGGTGCTGTACTCGTGGCTTCCGTAATAATTTGCGATTACGGTTGCGTTGTTTAGGCAAGTCTGACCGTATTGCTTTGTTGTATCTTTATAGAATCTGTCTCTGTCTGCTTCGATAACGATCTCGTATCCTATCTCGAGTGTTTCCATGACAGCCTCGGTTGTAAGTACCGCGATCATGTCCGATCCGTTGAAGAGATAGAATCCTATCTTGTTAACGAGCGAGGGACCAACTATGCCTTTAACTGTTACCTTGTCACCAACGTTTGCCGCGATAGCTTCCTTTACCGAGATGTAATTAAGCTCTTCGGTAGCTGTTTCGACTGTGATGCTGATAGTTGTTGAGTAAGTGTTATCACCAAGCGTTGCGCTGATCGTTACGTTTGCAGTACCTGATTTACCGCAGTGGAATACGGTTGTACCGTTTTCTTCGGTGAAGTAAACGGAATTTGTATTATCGGAACTATACGTGAGAATAACGTTTTCGAATCCAAGAAGCTCCGAGGAAACGCTTGTAGTTATCTCCGACGCGGGATCGCCCGTATATTTATCAAAGAAGTTCTTTAATCCGTAGTATTCAACAGCAAATTCGGGAGCTTTAGTTGTATCGAAAACGTAGTTTTCGTCAATTACGGTTATGGGAAGGAAACGGTAAATGCAATCGGACGCGGTCGACTTAGCGTTGATTACCGTGAGATAAACGGTACAAATTTTGCCATCAAACTCATCAAGCCATGCAAAATCATTTCCGTTGCACTGAGTGTAAGTGTAAGAACCGGTAACTCCGTCAAGATCGTCAAAATAATAATTGGTAAATCCGGTGCCGTCAGCTTTCTTGACGAGAGCGTTTACCTTGAATATTTTTGTGGTAATATTATCGGATAAAGGATATTCCATGATATCCTTGATTGTTGTTTCTTCGATCCAAGACGTATTGTAGGCTGTATTGCCATTATCGTTTGCAAGAAGTCTTGCCTCTGCGAGCTGACTGCATCCTTCGTAACCGAATTTTTCTGCGCTTGTCTGCTCGGTGTCAAGAATCCAATAATCTTTGGTTCCTATAACTGTCACGGTGTTTCCAACCGAAACCTGAGCCGCAACGTCTCTGTCATAAATGTAAATAGAAGATGTATCATCGACAAGTATGAATCCGCTTGGAATAAAGCCGTTTGCATACGTCATTGCCGCAACAACGCCGTCAAGCTTGATTTTATCTCCCTTCTTGGCAGCTCTTGCGGAATCTATGGTCATATCGGTATAATCAGCTTCGTTGAGGTCAAGCTCACCTTTTTTATACTCAATAAGGCGGGCGTTTTTGATTTCCTTTGTTCCGTCATAATTCTGAAGTATGCAGTAGAGAACTACCTCGTCGCCCTTAACAGGTCTGTATTCGAAATCCGCATAACCAATCGAGCCGTCCTCGGAATACGTACCGTATACGTATATCTCGCCTGTGGAGTCGTGGATCATCATTGCTCCGTAGGTCGGGTTGCTTATAGACTTGATAGTTGCTCTTATATAGTATCTTTCCTCGGTAATGTTGCCGGGCTCGCCGCAAAGCTCGAGAGCTTCCGCGATGGTTATGTACGTTATGGTTTCTTCGTCGTTGTTATCGGTGTTTTCGTTATCGTTATTTCCGGGCGTATCGTCGGTGTTGCCGTTATCGGGATTGTTGTTTTGATTTCCGTTTTCGTCGTCGGGTACGTTAGTTGTTCCGTCACCGTCATCATCTGAAGGCTCATCGGTGTTTTCTCCGCCCGTAATCTTATCAAAGAAGTTTACGATAGGATTGTCTTCGCCGAGCATCTCGGTAAGCCATTCTTCAAGAGCCCCGGGGCTTACAGGGCCGCATGCCGTAAGCGTGAGAATCATAAGCGAAATCAAAAGAGTTGAACATAGTAGAGCTTTTAAAAATTTCATGGTGAAATCTCCTTTTTTATTTGTCATATCAATTATAACTCTAAAAATAAAAAAAGTAAAGATAAAAAAGCACATTTTTAAAAAACCGCTCCGCGGAAAAACCAACGGAACGGTTAAAAATCTAAATGTAATTACTTTACGAATCTTAAAGTTTCGATCTCGAAGTTATTCATAGGAAGAGTAACGCTATTGTCTGTAATCAAAATCTCCCTGATTGGATTCTCCATGAGATCGCAAAGATAAGCCTTTGAGAATTTTTCTCCAAGCGTCAGCGTAGCAGAGGAGTGAGCATTATACGCCTCATAAAGTCTAACGATAAGGTCATCGCTATCTTCTGCACGCTTTATACCCTCAACTATAACCGAATCACTGTCACAAGACAGGAGAGAGTACTCTTCCGAAAGAAATCCGGATTGCTTGCTGATTTCGATAAAATCTACAGGTTGATTGAGAGAGTAAGCCTCCTCGATAACTTTACCTTCTTTTATATCTCCTATGTGAGGAAGAAGAGAAATTGTAAACTTATGTTTACCCATATCAGCGTTTTGGTTTGGGAAAGTAGGTCCGCGAAGGCAGCTGACTGTTATTGTGCTCTCCTCGGCAGAGAAGCCGTATTTTGAATCGTTAAGCACTGAAATTCCGTAACCTGACTCGGAAATATCTACCCATTTGTGAGCGCAGACCTCGAATTTTGCCTGATCCCAACTGGTGTTACGATGCGTAGGCCTGTCGGTGTGACCGTACTGTATTTCAAAGGTAGCAGAATTTGAATGAACGTCAAACGGGAAGGCAAGCTTTAGTATTTGGTGCTTTTCGTGCCAATCGAAATCATTCTCTATATCAATTCGCGGGCTTCCCGAATAGATCCAAACCGTTTGAATGAATGTGGAATTCATATAGCTTCTTGAGAAACGAATACCTACTCTGTCACCGTCGGAGATTATTTCCGAGGTTGCAGGAGAATCCTGGGTGTATGTCTTGGTTGCATAATCGTGCTCAAGCTCCCAAGCATCGTATTGGTGCGGGAAGTCCTCGTAAAGTCTTATCTCGTTAGCAGGAGCGGATAAAACGTTCCGCGAAACTCTCTTATCGAAAAGAGAAGAAATACGTCCGGCAGCATCGAATGATACTACGTAAAAATCATTTTCAAGGCGTAGATTTTCTGCTTTAAGTGTGGGGGCGTGTGAGATTGGCTTCACAACTTTCCAACCGAAAGCGGGAATCATCTCATCTGTGATATAGAATTTTCCGTCTGTTCTGATTTCAGCGCGACGTGGGAATCCAAGTGCGTTATAAACGAAAATACCGCCATCCGTGTTAAGTTTTTGAGTTATTGATTTGAGTTTGCTTTCACTCTCGGACGAAATGAAGGATAGAATTCTTTCGTAATCCTTTGCGCTGTCTATGTAAACCTCTTCGATTGATGAGCCGGGGAGTATATCGTGGAACTGATCGTGAAGCACCTCTATCCAATTTTCATCAATTCGCGCTTTATCGTATGAACCGCCAAAGAGCATATCTGTGTAAGAAAGCGCCTCTACTTTAGCAAGTCCAAACTCTGATCTTCTGTTTCCTCGTTTGTTGTTTGCCATTGTTGTGTAAGTACCTCTGTGAAATTCGAGGTATAACTCGCCGATCCACTTAGGAACTTTACGTAATTTTTCTGTGTTTTCTTTAAATTCTGCTTCGAGATTTTTAAGGTAGGGAAGAAGAAATTCGCTCTTTGCCACAGGAAAAGCGGGCAGACCTCTCATAAGGCGCTTTAATTTTTCGAGCATATCCTTGGTAGGACCTCCGCCTCCGTCGCCGTAACCGTAAGTATTGAATGACGAGGAAACGTATCCTTTATCTGTTTGCCTATGCCATGTTCCGTAAATAAAATCGGGATCGCAGTTTCCGACGTAAGTAGTGCCTCTAAACGGTGCCTTTCCTTTTGAATATCTTTGACCGGAAATGAAGGTCGTAAATATTTCCGTGCCGTCAATACCTTGCCATATAAATGTATCATGAGGAACTGTGTTTGTATCGTTCCAGCTAATCTTTGATGTTACGAAATAGTCAACTCCTGATTTTTTGAGTATCTGGGGCAAAGCAGCGCTGTATCCGAAAACGTCGGGGAGGAAGAGCACCTTCGATTCTTTACCGAATTCATCCTTGAAGAATTTTTTACCGTAAAGAAGCTGACGAACAAGGCTTTCACCCGAAGTAAGATTGCAGTCGCATTCAACGTACATTGAGCCTTCAGGCTCCCATCTTCCTTCTTTTACGAGTGATTTAAGTTCATCGTATTTTTCGGGAGCTTCATCCTTGAGATACTGATAAAGATTCGGTTGCGAGAGCATGAATTTGTACTCGGGATATTTATCCATAAGCGCCTTTGCGGTTGAGAAGCTGCACTGGATCTTTTCCTTTGTAACGTATCTTGACCAACGCCATTCAACGTCAATATGCGTGTGACCGAGGCAGATAACTTCGGGCTTTCCTTTAGTTGAGCAGAGCTTCTTGTAGTATTCATTTTCGAAGAAGTCGATCGCGCGTTCAACACTTTCAAAGAATTCTTTTGAATGAATACTTCTGAGATCAAGGATATTGATTGCCATCTCAAGAAGGCCGAGAGTCTTGTGGTATTCCGCGGAATGCACGTCGTAAACCTTGGTGCATGCTTCGAACGGAACCACGAGATCGTAATAAAGTTTTTCTACCTTTGTGTAGATCTTAACGACGGTATAGCTGATTCCGAAATACTCCCTTTCTGCCGTATACCAATATGAAAGCATATCGTAATGCGTTGAGGGCTCAATTACGTTTTCCTTGTGATTAAGATCTATACCTTGGACTATATTTCCGTTCAGAAAGAGAAGCGCCTGAGGATTGAGAGCATCCCAGCCCGAAAGGCCTGTATCAACTCTTAAGCAGTATTCTGTATCCGGCTCGGCGGCGGGGGTTTCGAATGTACCCTTTATCCAATAATGACAGTATTTTTTTCTGCAAGCGGTAAAAGGCTTATATTCACCCTCGGGAGGAGTATTTGAGTTCTTGAAACCGCTTTCGATAGCTGTAAGACCGTCGACATTGTATAGCGCGACGCTTGTTGCCATCTTTAGATTTTCAAGAGCCATTCTGATTTTATTCATTGCATCTGCCATGGTGGTTCTCCTTATAAAAGAATATCTTGCTTTAATTTTATAATAATATGACTTGATTTTCTATCTTTATTGTGATAAAATATTATTCGACTATAATTTTTTTATGAAAGTAAATATTCAAATATAATCAAAGAGAATTCATGACAATAACAATATAATCAGAACTACTACTATTGTGATATGGAGTAAAAATGGCTAAAATTCTTGAGGCTGCGCGGTTTGTTGATATGAAGACCGAATGCTCGTATAGATATGTTAACAGTAAAACCGAATATTTCCGTGAGCACAGCCACGATTATTATGAGATCTTTATCATGATTGACGGTGAAGCAATGCATTCCGTAAACGGAGAGAGGTTCAAGCTTAATCCAATGGATGCGGTGTTTATACGGGCGTCGGATACTCATAACTATGAGAAGATAAATGATTCGCAGTTTTCTTTTCTTAATCTGACTTTTACGAAGGCGACGCTTGATGCGATATTTGATTATCTTGCGGAAGGTTATCCGAAACGCGCATTAATGAATTCTACCATGTCGCCGACTGTCAGTCTTTCTATCGAGCAATATTCCGTGATGGAGCATGAGATGGAGAGAATACGAGCGATATCTCCCGAGGACACTAAAAGGCGGAAAACGGCTATCCGTACCTTGCTTATAAAACTGTTTTCTGACGTTTTCTACGGATATAAGCCGAACGGAACAGAAGCTCCGGAGTGGCTGATCGCGCTTATCGAAAAGATGAAAAGTGAGATGCTTTTCAGAGAAGGAATAAGGAAAATGTCCGAGGTTTCGGGAAAGAGCAGAGAGCATCTTGCGCGCTCTTTGAAAAAGCATCTCGGCAAGAGCTCGAGTGAGTTTATCAATGAGCTCAGGCTGAATTATATAGCTAATATGCTTAGAAATTCAAACCATAAAATACTTGATATCATACTTGATTCGGGCTTCAATACAGTAAGCTATGCCACAGCGCTTTTTGCAAAGCAATACGGTATGAATATGTCGGAATACAGAGAGTCTTATAATGCATAAGCGGCAAATATGCAAACAAATATTTACTAACACAGGAGTTTTTTTCTTATGAGAATTGATAAATATATTTCCGAACTTGGTGTAGCATCAAGAAAAGAAGCTGCAAAAATCGCGAAGAGCGGAGGCGTACTTGTTGACGGTGCACCGGTACGCGACCTGTCTGTGCATATTGATCCCGAGCGGCAGCGCGTCACGTTCCAGGGAAGGGAGCTTTCCTATTCAAAATTCACGTACGTGATGTTAAATAAGCCTGCGGGTTACGTCAGCGCAACCGAGGATTCAAAGCTTCCCGTAGTCACCGAGCTTCTCCCCGCAGAGCTGCGAAAAAGAGATCTTTTTCCTGTAGGCAGGCTTGACAGAGATACGGTAGGTCTTATGATTTTGACGAATGACGGTCAGCTTTCTCATACTCTTCTTTCACCTAAGCACCACGTCGCAAAGGATTATTATTTCAAGGCAGACGAGCCGCTCCCGATGGGTACCGAGGAAAAGTTTAAGGACGGAATCACGCTGGCTGACGGATACGAGTGTAAGGAAGCTAAAATCGTTCTTGACGAAGGAAGGGCGAGCGGCATTATAACCTTGACCGAAGGAAAATATCACCAGATCAAAAGAATGGTGGCTTCATTTGATAACGCCGTGATTTATCTTAAGCGCATAAGCTTTGCAACCATTCCGCTTGACACATCGCTCGCAGAAGGACAGTGGCGTTATCTAACTGATGAAGAAATTGAGATTCTCAGATCCTTTGCAAAATAATGTAATAAAAAGTCTTTACAAATCAGAAAAAATATGATAAAATAGAGAATGGTGAAAAAATCGGGACGGTTGTTTTTATCTTTCATGAAAGTAAATAAAAGCCATCCCAAATGTATTGGAGAATTGTAATGGAAATTAACAAGGTACTGGCAAAAGAATTTAACATCACGGAGGAGCAGGTAGCTGCAACGGTCGCGCTTATTGACGAGGGTAATACCATTCCCTTTATTTCGCGTTACCGTAAGGAAGTAACGGGAAGTCTTGATGACACTGTGCTTCGTGACCTCTTCGACCGTCTTAACTATCTTCGTAAGCTTGAGGAGAGAAGAGAGGAGATAAAGAATCTTATTGATGCTCAGGAAAAGCTTACTCCGGAAATCGAAATGGCGCTTTCGCTCGCAACAACGCTTGTCGAGCTTGAGGATATATATCGTCCCTTCAAACCGAAGAGAACAACGAGAGCTTCTATCGCGAGAGCAAAGGGACTCGAGCCTCTCGCAAACTACATTATGGAGCAGAGAGATTCCTACGATCCTGCGATCGACGTTTATGCAGAAGAGTTCATCTCCGAGGAAGAGGGCAAAGAGGTTCCCGATGTTGCCGCTGCGCTTCAGGGAGCGTCCGATATTATCGCAGAGGATGTTTCAAACAATGCCGAGATAAGAAAGCTTCTCCGCGAGTTCACTATGAATCACGGCTCTATCACTACCAAGGCTGCAAAAGACGAGCCCTCCGTATATGAGAATTACTACGAGTTCTCCGAGCCTATCAAGAAGCTTAAGGGACATAGAGTTCTCGCTATAAACAGAGGTGAGAACGAGGAATTCCTTAAGGTATCGGTTACTCTTCTTGAGGAGGATGGAATTGCTCAGCTTGTATCCAAGGTCGTAACTAATAAGCAGTCTCCCGCGCTTCCTTATATAATGAAGACTCTTGAGGATGCTTACGAGCGTCTTCTGTTCCCCGCGATCGAGCGAGAAGTAAGAACAACGCTCTTCGACGATGCCGCAGAGGGCGCGCTTAAGGTATTCGCAGAAAACCTTCGTAACCTTCTTCTTGCATCCCCCATCAAGGGCAAGACAGTTCTTGGATATGACCCCGGTTATGCCCACGGCTGTAAGCTTGCGGTAGTTGATAAAACCGGTAAGGTTCTTGATACCGCAGTTATTTACCCTGTAAAGCCCAGAGAGGATATCGAGCGCTCTAAGGCAAACGTTATCCGTCTTATTTCAAGATATAATGTAGACGTAGTTGCAATCGGTAACGGTACCGCATCGCGTGAGTCCGAGAAGTTCATTGCCGATACTATCCGTGATCCCGCTTGCCCCAAGGGCGTTAAGTACACCATTGTATCCGAGGCAGGCGCTTCGGTTTACTCCGCATCCAAGGTTGCTACCGAGGAGTTCCCGGACTATGACGTAATGCAGAGAAGTGCGATCTCGATTGCAAGAAGACTTCAGGATCCCTTGGCAGAGCTTGTTAAGATCGAGCCTAAGGCTATCGGTGTAGGTCAGTATCAGCACGATATGAAGCAGGCAAGACTTACAGAGGCGCTCGGTGGCGTAGTTGAGGACTGCGTTAACGCGGTAGGTGTTGATATCAACACTGCATCCTATTCGCTTCTTTCATACGTTGCGGGCATCAATATGACCGCAGCAAAGAATATCGTTGCATACCGTGAGGCAAACGGTGAGTTCAAGAACCGCCGCCAGATCCTCAAGGTTCCTAAGATCGGAGAAAAGGCGTTCACTCAGTGCGCAGGATTCCTTCGTATTCCCGGTGCCGCAGACGTATTCGATTCTACGGGCGTTCACCCCGAGTCATATGCTATCGCGGATGACCTTCTCAAACGCTTTGACTTTACTCCCGAGGACGTAAGAAGCAACAATCTTGCTCTCCTCAGATTCAAGGTAACTCAGTACGGCCTTGCCAAGCTCGCGCGTGAGCTTGGTTGCGGTGAGCCTACTCTCGAGGATATCATCTCAGAGTTTGAGAAGCCCGGCAGAGATATTCGTGACGATGCTCCCGCTCCCGTTCTTTCGACCGACGTTCTCGATATAAATGACCTTAAGCCCGATATGCAGCTTAAGGGTACGGTTCGTAACGTTGTTGACTTTGGTTGCTTCGTTGATATCGGCGTGCATCACGACGGACTTCTTCACATCTCCGAGATGTCGGATAAGTTCATCAAGCACCCCTCCGAGCTCTTCAAGACGGGCGATATTATCGAAGTTCGCATCAAGGACGTAAACGTTGAGAAGCACAGAATCTCTCTTACCAGAAAAGGTATGAATACAACTAAGTCATAATAGGGGCATTCGCATTTAGGCAGAACCGAATAAAAAACAAGTGGTATTGTGCAAACACACAGTACCACTTTTATATTAAGTGTAAATTTAAAGGAACAAAGGTTGAAAACTTACGGTTTTCCTCGTTTTTATTAAAGTTTTTCATTCTATCCTTGTTGCCTCGCTCAGCGTACTATTGTACGCTTCTCGCTCGTTAGCCAAGCATTTCTGCTCTAAATCCGTTCGCCCCGGCATTCGCATTTAGGCAGAACCGAATAAAAAACAAGTGGTATTGTGCAAACACACAGTACCACTTTAATATTAAGTGTAAATTTAAAGGAACAAAGGTTGAAAACTTACGGTTTTCCTCGTTTTTATTAAAGTTTTTCATTCTATCCTTGCTGCCTTGCTCAGCGTACCTTTGTACGCTTCTCGCTCTTCAAGTGACGATTTTTGCGCTGAATTCGTTTGATCCGAGCTTCCGTTCTTATTAAGGATTCGCTAAAATTGCAATTCTCACTATACTTTTATTATGCCTGAATTGTTAATGAGATATCCCTTTGATATTGTTTGTTATCTCGATTGAATTTATCGCAATATTTTATTTCAAACAATCGTTACCGATAGGATCGATTATAATTTGATTCCATTCGTTGTTTGTTCCGTCGTAGATAATAGTTTTTACTTTATGGCATCCTTCAAAAGCAAAACGGTTAATAGTTTCGATGCTTTTTCCCATAGTTATTGTTTCGAGAGCAGTGCAACTTTCGAAAGCAGAGTAACCGATAGATTTAACAGAACTTCCAAGCGATATCGAGTTGAGATTTTTGCATCCATAAAATGCCAGCATACCAATTGATGATGCGTTATCACTGATGATTACCGATTTAATGCTTAAGTTTTCATAAAAAGCATATTCGTATATATCGTACGCTTTACCGTTGTAATTTTCCGGAAGAATAATATCGGATTTCGCGCCATAGTATGCCAAGAGTACGCATTGTGTTCCGTCATCGTAAAAAACAAATCCTTCATCAGTCTTGCTGATTTGACTAGAGCCTTCGTTTCCCGAATAGATGTTTAAGGCATATAATCCAATGAAGCCATGGTCTGCGTTGTATGATTTGATGTTCAGCTCCGAATAATTGCCAATTTCTATGAGCCTCGGGCAACCGCTGAAGGCGCAGTCTTTGATTTCCTTCATTTTTGGGGGAATTTCCACTTTGAGTAAATCGAAGCAATTAGTGAAGGCAAACTCATTTATAATCTCGCACAGACTGTCTTTTTCAAACTCCAGATATGAAATGTTGCTATACCCAAAAATAGAAGGTATCTCCTTGACGTTCTTTGCTATTAAAACTTTAGCTCCATTTGCGGAATTATAAAAAATACTTTCAAAATTTAGATCGGGCGACAATTTTTTTGAATTAAATGCTTCGGATTTGTAATTAATTAATTCGATAGAAGGGCAGTTGGCAAATGCGGAGATGCCAATATTTTCGACTTTTTCAGGAATATATACGTTTTTTAAATTACTGCATCCATAAAAAGAGAATTCGCCTATGGACTTACATGCACTTTCATCATTAAAGCTCATTGACATTATATTTGGAGCATAGGCACCGCCGAATGGATTGAATAAATAAGAGGGAATAGCCGTAACAGAATTGCCGATTATGACCTCAATTCCGTTAGAATTTGTTCCTGCATTGTAAAAAACTCTGTTGTTTTCTACAAGATCATTCGTTTTTTTCGAATTAAAGTAAATTCTTTCAATTTGAGTGCATCCGGAAAAAGCCCCTTTTTCGATCGTTTTGATGCTTTTTGGAATTGATATAGTTTTTAACTCTATACAATCCTTGAAAGCATTTTTACCGATCACTTCAACAGGAAGCCCATTATATGTTTCCGGAATGATCAGCGAATCTCCGTTAAAGCTTCCAATACCTGTAACAGTATAGAATCTTGATTCGCTGAATAAGGAATATTGCAATCCGTCACTGGGTTTTGCATTTTCGCCATCTTTTGCTTTTTCTTCGTCTGAAGAAGCACTGTTGTCGGATAGTAAGTGAATATCGTTTCCATAATCAACGTTTCGGTTACACGATGTTAAGTGCGTAAACAAAAAACATATAGATAGTATGCAGAAAAATATAGAAATAAAATTTTTCATTTTAACCTCCAAAATAATATATTAGTTAAAAAATAACTACAATAATTATTATAATACAATTTTAACTAATTGTCAATGTTTTTAGTTAAAAATGTTATAATTGTAATGAGGTGATGAAATGAACATAGGAGAAAAAATCAGAAATGCCCGTGAGGATATGGATATCTCTCAAAGTGAGATTGCAAAGTTGATTCCTATGAATCAATCTAATTATTCAAAAATAGAGCGAGGCGTACAAGAACCGAGCATGGAGCAATTAAGAAGAATATGTCAGATATTAAAGCTTGATCCCAAATATTTACTTGATCTCGGAGAATTTGAGTCTATTTCGGCTGATGATATTAAACTTTTATCTGATGTGAAAAAATTTATAGAAAAACACAAATAAGCACATATCGTAGCTATTATTTAAGCCGCTTTATGTGCTTTAAATTTGTTTAATTGCTTTTTATAAAAAAATAAATAAAAAATTTTATAAAAGTTAACACAAACGCGAAAAAATATGTTATACTAAGTATGTATAGCCTAAAAGAGATTGCCCGAAGCAAAGATTTCTTCGGTTATAACAATTATGTGTGAGGTAGAGTATGTTCGGGTATGTAAAGCCTATACCTGCGGAGCTGCTCGTCAAGGAGTACGAGTTTTACCGCGCGGTATACTGCGGTGTTTGCCGTTCTATGAAGAAGCATACGGGAAAGCTGTCTAACGTTTTGCATAGCTATGACAGTGTGTTTTTAGCGCTCGTTCGCATGCTCTATATTCCGGATTCTCAGATCGGAGCGAGTAAGCATAGATGCATAGCGCATCCCCTCAAGCGGAAAACTATGCTTAATACAAATGATGCAACCGATTACACGGCAAAGGCATTTGCTATCCTCACGTACTATAAGGTACGTGACGATATCTCGGATGAAAGGCTTGCAAAGAGAATGGCTACCGCATTTCTTCGTCCGATATTCGCATCCGCTAAAAACAAAGCGGCAATGAAGGATATCGCAAAGCTGTGCGAAGAAAAGCTTTCGGCGATCACAGTGCTTGAAAAAGCAAAGTGCAAGAGCGTTGATGAGCCCGCAAAGCTATTCGGTGAGATTCTCGGCGGTATCTTTGCTGAAGGAATAGACGGTGACGATAAGACTATTCTTTATACGTTAGGCTTCCACCTCGGTAAATTTATATACGCCGCGGATGCAGCGGAGGACTATGAAAAGGATAGAGCATCGGGTAGCTATAACCCTTACGTTGAAATATACGGCGGCGCGGAGCTGACGGATGAGAACCGAGCAACGATAAAATGTGCTCTGCTTCTTGAATGCAGGAAGATAGAGGGCGCGGTGAATCTCTTGCCGTTCGGAACTCACGCAATAATAGAGAACATAATTAATAATACTATATATCTCGGATTGCCAAAGAGAATAGAATTTCTTGATAAGTCGGAATGCGACGGCAGCAAATGCGAGAGAAAGGCAGAACTATGAGTGATAGATTGAATAAAGACCCCTTTGAGGTGCTTGGAGTATCGAGAGGAGCTTCCGATGAGGAAATAAAGAACGCTTACCGCGCTCTTGCGAGAAAGTATCATCCCGATAATTATGAAAACGATAATCCCTTAAAGGATCTTGCAAACGAAAAAATGCAGGAGATCAACCAGGCGTATGATCAGATCCAGCAAATGCGTGCGGAGAATAAGGACGCATACCGCGGTGGCGGAACGTATTATGAGAGCTATAGCGGAAGCAGCTCGGGCGCAAAGGATCCGATATACACAGAAGTAAGGAACGATATTAACCGCCGTAAATTCGGTGATGCGGAAAGAAAGCTTCTTGATATTGACTTTGCTTCAAGAGTTGCGGAGTGGCATTATCTTATGAGCCTTGTGCTTATGAGCAGAAATAACGTCGGCGATGCTATGCGCGAGCTTGAAATAGCCTGCAATATGGAGCCCTCCAACCCCGAATATCAGAAGGCAAAGGAAATGTTTAATACCAATGCTAACGGATACGGAAGTACCTATTACGGTTCAGCAGGGAACACTACCTACCGCAGAAGAAGCAGTACGGATGATGCGTGCGATTGCTGCGCAAACCTCATCTGTCTTGACTGCCTATGTGAATGTATGGGCGGCGACCTTATAGCTTGTTGCTAAAACAATGAAACAAACTAAGAAAATAACGTTCAGCGCAATGTCCATAGCGCTTGGAGTTTTGTTTATGACGCTTGGAGCGTTTGTCGAGGTGCTTGATCTGACCGCCTCAGCATTATGCTCCTGTCTTATGGCGTTCGTATTTATAGAAATAGGCGCAAAATATGCAATAGCGGTTTGGCTTGGAACATCGATCCTAGGTTTCGTGTTCTTCCCGCATAGCCTGGTATGGGTAACCTTCCTTTTGATTTTTGGTATATTCCCGATACTTAAGGCATATATCGAGAAAACAAAAAGACCGTTTTGGATTCCCTTGAAGCTTGTTTTCTTTGCCGCAAGCGCAGCTCTTATGATCCTCATATCCGAGCTTCTTCTCGGCATACCTTTCTTCGGGGATACCTTAAATATACCCCTGTTCGAAGAGAATACGTGGATCTTCAAGCTGCTCGTGTATATCTTCCTTGTTGCCGCTCTCTATATATATGATATATTTATGACGGTGATGATCAGACTCTATTTTACAAACATCAGAAAAAGAATACAAAGTCTTTTGAAATAACACCGTGTTAAGTTTTGACAGTGCAAAAACCATTTAAAAAGGATTTATATGACAAAGATAGGATTTATATCTCTCGGATGCTCTAAGAATCTTGTGGACACCGAGGTAATGCTGCGAACGCTTCACGAAGCAGGCTTTGAGCTGACTCCCGATGAAGCTGAGGCAGAAATAATTGTAGTGAACACCTGCGGCTTTATAGAAAGTGCAAAGCAGGAGTCTATTGATAATATTCTTGACGTCGCAAGACTTAAGGAAGAGGGTAAATGCCGTTACATAATTGCCACGGGGTGCCTTGTTGAGCGCTACCGTGAGGAGGTTATGCGTGAGCTTCCCGAGATTGATGCGTTGCTCGGTGTCGGCAGCCTTTCGCATATAGCTGAGGCTGCGGCGGCAGTTATGCGCGGTGAGAAATATATATCATTTGACGATAAGGAAACCTCAAAGCTCGGAGGTGACAGAATTTTAACTACCGAAGAGCATATCGCATATATGAAAATAGCGGAGGGCTGTGATAACAGATGTACCTACTGCGCTATACCCATGATAAGAGGAAAGATGCGTTCGAGATCCATTGAGGAGCTTGTCAAGGAAGCGAAGGATCTTGAGGAGCTTGGCGTGAAGGAGCTTAATCTTATAGCTCAGGATACGTCGCGTTACGGACTTGACCTTTACGGGGAATACAGTCTTGCAAAGCTTGTCCGCGCTCTGACGGAAGAAACGAACATACAGTGGATAAGACTTCTTTACTGCTATCCTGATAAAATAACGGACGAGCTCATTGAAGAAATGCGAACAAATCCACGCCTCTTGAAGTATATGGATATTCCGATACAGCATATTTCGGATAATGTGCTTACAAGAATGAACCGCCACGGCGGCTCGGCTCTTATACGCGAAACCGTGAAGAAGCTTAGAGAAAGAGTTCCGGGGATCGTGCTCAGAACAACGGTTATGGTCGGCTTCCCGGGAGAGACTGAGGAGGACTTCGCCGAGCTTTGCGAGTTTATCAAGGAAGCTAAGTTTGAGCATTTCGGCGCTTTCACATTCTCAAAGGAGGAGGAAACTGCCGCGGCTGAATTTGAGGAAACCGCAGATGAGCAGACAAAGCAGGACAGATACGATATCTTAATGCAAACCGGGCTTACTGTAAATGAAGATATAATATCCAAAAAGATAGGTGAAACGGTTACCGTTCTTTGCGACGGATTTGATACCATAGCTGATATCTATTATGGCAGAACCTATGCCGATGCACCGGATGTTGACGGAAGGGTATACTTCAAGTCGAAGAAGAAGGTAAAATCCGGAGATTTCGTAGAAGTAGAAGTTCTGGAGGCTCTTGATTACGATCTTGTTGGTGAAGCAGTTTTTAATTGATATGTTCCGAATTGTAAACAATTATGTTCAAATAAAGCATTTTTAATTATTAAAGGAGAAATATGATGAAAAAATCACACATTTTTAATGTACCGAATATTCTCTCGTTTGTCAGAGTTCTTCTCGTTCCCGCATTCGTTGCTTCAATCCTCTTGATGAAGAATATTGAGGTATGGGGCTTTATCGTACCGGCAGTAGTTTACGCGCTCACAGCGCTCACCGATATGCTTGACGGTAAGATTGCAAGAAAGTACGGTCTTGTTACCGACTTTGGTAAGTTCATCGATCCGCTTGCAGATAAATTTATGGTGCTCGGTTCTATGCTTGCTATCCTTGCGTGGATGTTTGAGAGAGGACAGAGAGTTCAGGGCCTTGTATTTGTTTGGCTCGTTTTAATTCTTCTTTTCCGTGAGCTTGCCGTAACGAGTCTTCGTCTTGTTGTTGCAGGTAAGAAGGTCAAGGTAGATCTTGCCGCAAATATGATGGGTAAGCTTAAGACTGTATCTCAAATGGTAGGTACCGTACTTATCATCATAGAGCCACTTCTTTTTGGAAACAATCACGTAATGTCCTACATCTGTATGGGTATCATGGCGTTTACGACAATTGCATCGGGCTGGAATTATCTTATGGGCTATCTGCCTCATATTGTATCAGCTGACGAATAATTGCTTTTTGATTTAAAGCGGTATTTCGAATTCTTTATGAAATTGAATACCGCTTAGTTTTTTAGCAAATACACACTGTATTTATAGCTTTCATAAGCTTGCACAACAGAAAGGAAAGACTATGGCGCAACTGACGTTAAAAGACATAGGTAAGATTTACGTCTCCGACGGGAACGTTGCCGTTGGAATACGCGGTGTCAATTTATCGTTTGACCGTGGCGAGTTCGTGGCAATAACGGGTAAATCCGGCTCGGGTAAATCAACGCTTCTGAACGTAATCAGCGGAATGGACTCGTACGAGGAAGGCGAGCTTTATATTGAAGGTCAGCCAACCTCTCATTATCTTGAGTCTGATCTTGAGGAGTACAGAGAAAAGTACATATCGTTTATTTTTCAGGATTACAACATAATAGAAAGCTTTACGGTTTTGCAGAACGTAGAGCTTGCGCTTATGCATATTGAGGATAAAAATGAGCGCCGTAAAAGAGCTATGGAGCTTATTGACCGAGTAGGTCTTTCGTCGCATATGAAGCATAAGGGCAGCAAGCTTTCCGGCGGTCAGAAGCAAAGAACGGTTATTGCGCGCGCTCTTGCAAAGGATAGCCCTATAATTCTTGCTGATGAGCCGACGGGAAACCTCGATTCTGCTACGTCAAAGGAGATATTGGAGCTTCTTTACGAGGTGTCCCGCGATAAGCTTGTAATAGTTGTTACACATAATTTTGAGCAGGTTGAAGAATACGCAACGAGGCATATAAGAATTTTTGACGGTGCGGTAGAGTTTGACCATACTTTAAAAGCTCCTGAAATTTTTTCCGAGTACTCTGAGGACGTACAAAAAGATAAAGAAAACTCGAAAAACCGTAAAAAGCGTCAGATCAAAAACGGTCTTGCGCTCGGCAGAGCTATTTTTACCGCAAAGCCTAAGCTTTCGCTCTTCTTATGCTTGCTCATGCTCATAGGAACTATGGGTATATTTCTCGTGACCGCGCTTTCGGGTGAAGCAACGGCAGAGCTGGATCCGTCTTATATGTTTAATCATATTGACGGCAGAGTTGTTCTCACCAAGCAGAGCGGAGAAATTATTACAGATGATGAGCTTGCGAAGCTGGTAACCGATTTAGGTGCGGAAAGCTTTTTGCATTACGACAAGCTGCTTGATGAAAGTATGAATCAGCAGGTGATTATTCCCGGCGCAGATTCGGAGTATGGGGATTCCTTCCTTATGGCACACTCTACATACGGAAAAAGCTACGGCGATAAAGTTATAGGCAGATATCCGGAGTCAAAGGACGAGGTGCTTTTGCATTTACCGATTTCCTATCAGCCGGAGCTGGGCGAGGACAGTCTTAAGGTATCAAATATAATTATAGGAAGGACTGTATATAAGCTTGTCGGAGTAAAATATTATTACGACAACAATATTGATCCCGAGTGTCTGTTTACCGATGAGGGTTTTCGATTTGCTACGGCTATTTACTTTCTTGTGGGTTATTCCGATTCGAGATTTAAGGTATCGCTGAAATCGGAGGGAGATGAACCCGAAAAAATCTTTAATTCGCACACGGTGATTCCGTCATTTGACATGCCTGCGGATAAAATTTACGTAGGCTTAACGAACTATATTATGGCGGTTAACAACAATATAGATTCCGGAACAGAATATTCTGCCGAAGCGTCCTTTGTTGCAAATTATTACAGGTATAATTACATTGATGGCATAACTAAATATTATTCGTTTGAAAGAGATTTCGAAAACAGGGAAATAACCAACGAAAAGCCTGATATTAAGGGATATGAATTCTGGCTTCCGGACGAAGCGATCATTATTAGTGATGAGCTTATTTGCGAAATAGCAGAAAACGTATTGAAGAATTCCTACGTCCAGGCATCTATCTTCTTTAAGAACGATAATGCGGCAAAAAAAGCAGTTCCCGCGCTTCAGGATAGAGGATATATTGCAGTTGTTTCGAACACGACG
Source organism: Eubacteriales bacterium (assembly GCA_045654585.1). GTDB lineage: Bacteria > Bacillota > Clostridia > Oscillospirales > CAG-272 > UBA1740. The sequence continues at coordinate 48,657 of JAZONS010000066.1, read as the reverse complement.
TATGAGGTTGATTCGGATGATGTTATATCATCGATGCTGGGATGCATACTTATGATAGTAGCATTTATTGCTGCTGTTGTTTTCCTTGCGTTCTTTATCACTCTTTGTTCCTCTCGCGCGCTCGAAGCCTTTAGGGAAGATATAGCTATTATGCGCTCTATGGGCATTCAGGTTAAGGTTATTCGCATAGGTATGTACGTAAGGATGCTTCTCGCATTAATACCCGCATTCATAATTGTGGCAATTACGGCGATTCTTATCTTTACCTCGCCCGGATTCAATGAGTACTTCACCTATTTGTACGCTTGGCAGTATGCCGTTATTATTATCGGTATGATAGCTCTTACTCTTAAAACGACGCATAATCAGATACGTCGACTTTTTGCTAAGAGTGTCAAGAAATCCTTGAGAGGAGGCGACGTATAATGATTCGTATTCAGGGTCTGCATAAATTTTATAATAAGGGACGACAGAACGAAATTCACGTAATCGACGATGTAAGTCTTGAGCTTCCCGAAAGAGGTATGGTTGCTATTTTTGGTAAAAGCGGGTGTGGAAAGACAACACTTCTTAACGTTATAGGCGGTCTTGATAAATTCTCAGAGGGTACTCTGACAGTTGACGGCGAGGACATAACGGGTAATACCGATGATATACGCAACCAATATATTGGATACATATTTCAGAATTACAATCTTAACAAATCAGAATCCTGCTTTGACAATGTAGCCGATGCGTTAAGACTTTGCGGAATGACGGACGCTGCCGAAATAGAACTGCGTGTTAATGCCGCGCTTGAAAACGTTGGTATGGAAAAATACGCAAAACGCACGCCCGATACACTTTCGGGCGGCCAGCAGCAGCGTATAGCTATTGCTCGCGCGATAGTTAAAAATCCTCGAATTATCCTCGCTGATGAGCCTACGGGAAACCTGGATGAAGCTAATACCGTGATGATTATGGATTTGCTTAAAGCAGTCGCCAAAAATCATCTTGTGCTGCTTGTAACTCACGAGGCAAATCTTGTTGATTATTATTGCGACAGAGTAATAGAGCTTCAGGACGGAAAGGTTATCAGCACTAAAGATAATGATTCCGCAAACGGATTTACCGTACGCGATAAAAACGATATTTACCTCGGTGAATTTGAGAAAAGCGAAATAAAGGGTACGTCTGCCGAAATAGAGTATTACGGCGATATGCCCGAGCAACCGATAAAGCTTAAAATCATCAATAACGGTGGAAAAATATACGTATATTTCGGTACGTCAAAGGTTCATATAATAGACAGCTCCGGCGAGGTCAGGTTGAGAGATGGAGTTTATCGAGAAAGAACGAACGAAGAAGCCAAGAGCGGTGGAATCGATATGTCAAAGCTGCCTGCTGTTAAGGGAAGCGGATTTGGAAAGCTATTTACCTTAAAATCGTCAATTAAAAGCGGATATTCGTTAAACTTCAATAAAAGGAAATACGGTAAGGCTGTTCTCCGAGTATGTATGAGTCTTTTTGCAGCTGTTGTAGTTTTGATGAGCGCAGTTTTCGGAACGGCTTTCAGGGACCTTATAAACGTGCAGAAATCGTATAATCATAACGTGTTTTACGTATATACGAAGAACGGTGAGATATCCTCAAAATTAAAAGATTCTTTGGGAAAAGATGAAACGGGTATAGATTATATTCGTTTGACGGGGCGTTATCCTACGGGAGATGATTACGTTTATTTCAGAACGGGAAGCTTTGAATCCTTTGAAGCGTACGATTACGTTAACAACTTCAGAACCAACGCTGTTTATCTCGGTATAGATCTGGCGAAGGATATGAAGCTTGCGGAGGGAAGAAAGGATAATTTATCCGGCGGTGAAATTCTTATTTCCACAAAAGTAGCGGATGAGTTGCTTGAAAAATCAACGCTTGGATATATCACAGAGTATAGAGATCTTGTAGGTCTTACGTCCGATATGTTTACGGTAGATGGCACTAGTCCCCGTATAGTAGGCATAGTTGAAGCAAATGAACCTGCAATCTATATGACCGATACGGATATGGCAAAATACGTTCGAAATATGGGCTCACCATCTCTTACTTCGCTAGATTCGGATTTCGGTATAGATGTTGCAAGCGGAGAGACGGTTCTCGCTGTAAAAACAGAACGTAGCGATCTGCCCGAAATTGGCGAAACTATAAAAATTCAGGGCAGAGACGTTAAAGTGAAGGATATCAAATATTACTATCCGACTTACGAACTTTGGCTTAACGGCAATTACATCGAGAAATGTGATTCGGAAACATATTTTTCTGATATAGTCAAAACCGAAAACCCCGAATTAGCTGAGGGGTCGGATGAATTCAAAGCTGCTGTCGAGGAGCTTTCGACAAAGCGTAATTTTGAATATTTTGACTATTACTATTCCGAGGTAGATAGCTTCTACCGTGATTATTATTTCTTTGAGCCGAATCATATAGAGGTATTTCTCTACGTGGAAAAGGGGGTTGACGTGGCAAAATTCACGCTCTTACCCGAGGTATACTACCAGGCTAACGTATACAGGGAGATGTACGGTAAATATCCTACCAATGCAGAGCTTGCAGCTGCGATTGACAGTATTCCTTTATACATAAATGCGGTAGATGAGTACAGAGCCCTTTACGAAGAAGAACTCTATATGAACAACGATTATTCGAAGGAATTCAATATTAATACTTACTTGGTCGATAAAGAAGACTATGTTGCTTTCTCAAAGCAGCTTGGTGAAACTCACAGCAGTGCTCTTGATCCCCGAAGAAACGACTCTGCTTATTCTGCAGAAGACGGCAGCGCAGTCGAAACCCTTTCTGTAGAAAGAGAAGTAGTTGTGGAAAGAGATAAGGGGTATTACGGCTCCGTATACTATTACACGGTAATTCATTCAAACAATACGGCGAAAACGGAAGCGTGGCTATCAAGCGAATTTGCAACCCTTGCAGCTCCGGATGCATACAGCGTGGCAATCCTCACGCCGGATGATGTATATGACGAGCTTATGAGAGAAAAGACGGCTGATATTGTAAAAAAACTTGTTGCTCTTTCTCTGATGCTCGTTCTTATGAGTGTTTGTATGTATTTCATTATGCGGTCTTCGCTTATGATTCGTATAAAAGAAATCGGCATATACCGCGCAATCGGAGTCTCAAAGAAAAATATAGTATTCAGATTCTTCGTTGAATCGGCAGTGTTTGCAACCTTGACGGTTTTGTTTGGATATTTGCTTACGAGCACGTTTATCGCGCTTTGCCTCGGTATGTCGTCGCTTGTAGCAGACGTATTTTATTATCCTCTTTGGCTTGCGGGCGCAGTGCTTGTAATTCTTTACACAATAAGCATCTTCTTTGGAACTCTCCCGGTTATTTCGCTTCTTCGTAAGACTCCAAGTGAGATACTTGCTAAGTACGATATTTAGGCCGGATAACACAGAATTTAATACAAAAAACGAGCCATCGCAATTCACTTAAACGTGTTTTGCGATGGCTTTTCTTCTATGATTAAATAAAATTTTTTTGTTTTAGTCAAAATAGTGGTAAAGCGTAAATCTTAGTTATCGCTCTCGGGGTCACCCGTAACAATACCAAGTGACGTAAGCTTTGATTCCTCGGTGAAGTAATCGAGGGGATTGACGCTCTCTCCGCTGACCTCCATTTCAAAGTGAAGATGAGGCTCGTCTGCAAGCTCGGAAATTGTGGTATCTCCGACGTAACCTATAGTATCACCCTGCTTCACGGTATCGCCTACTTTATTGGTGATCGTATCCTTAGCGAGATTGGAGTAATAGCTCTTATGAGTATCACTGTGGGTGATCTCGATAGTCTGACCTAGCATTGGATCGTTATAAACTCCGGTTACCTCTCCATCGCAAACCGCAAAGACAGAAGCACCGTCCTCTGTTGAAATATCGATACCGGTGTGAATACGCCATTCATCGAGCGTATTTGAGAAAACAGGCGTTGTGGTGCTGTGGGACTTATAAACAGTACCGCTTGTCGGGCAAACGAAAGTAAGAGTCGGCTTCACGTTCTCGTTTTCATTATCGTTACCGCCGTTTGTGCCGTTGTTTTCATTATCTCCATCCGGAGTTGTACCGTCCGATACAGGAGGTTTTGTATCGGTGTCGGAGGGTCTTTTTCTGTTGTTTGACGCAACGATGCCGATAACGATTGCGCTTACGCATAAAATAGCAATAACTGTGAGGTAAACGATCTTGGAAACCGCATTTTTGTCGCTGAACTTGATTTTCTTTTCCATTTTGAATTAAACTTTCCTTTCATATGAAATGCTGTTTGTATTTTCCACATAAAGAAGGGAAGTTATTCATTGAAAGAAAAAATATTTTTCGGTTATTCGAGTATACCGTTAGGTGAAAGCGAGTTGAATACAAAACTTAAGTAAATTCTTCGAATAATCTTGATTTTTGACGTAATATATGGTAGAATTGTGATATTATTTTTAAAAGAGGAAATAGGAATGACAAATATAGCTATTCTTGGCTTTGGCGTAGTCGGAAGCGGCGTCGCAAAGCTCATAACTGATAATAAAAATGAAGTAACAAAGCTTGGCGGCGATGATATAAATATCAAATACGTGCTCGACCTCCGTGATTTTCCGGAATCTCCCTTTGCGGATCGCGTTATCCACGATTATTCGGTAATAGTAAACGATCCCGAGGTATCGGTAGTGATTGAGGTAATGGGTGGCAGCCACCCCGCATATGAATATACCGTAGCGGCACTTAAAGCGGGTAAGAGCGTCATCACCTCCAACAAAGAGGTAGTTGCGAACTATGGCGATGAGTTCTTAACTCTTGCGAAGGAAAACGGAGTTTGCTATAGGTTTGAGGCAGCTGTCGGAGGAGGTATCCCCGTTATCTCTCCAATGATCTGTTGCATAGGCCAGAATAAGATAACCGAGGTAAGAGGTATACTTAACGGAACAACCAACTATATTTTAACTCAGATGTTCACTTACGGTCAGAGCTTCGAGTCTGCGCTACGCGATGCGCAGAAAAAGGGATATGCCGAGAGCAATCCCGATGCTGATATTCTCGGCACCGATGCTTGCAGAAAGACCGCCATTCTTACAGCGCTTATATCGGGCAAGCTTTTACCCACCTCAAAAATTCATACCGAGGGAATAACCAATATCCGCGATAACGACGTCAGCGCGGCATCAAAGATGGGCGCAACCATAAAGCTTGTCGGCAGAGGAATAAACAAAAATGGCGAGCTGTTTGCAATGGTCGCTCCGTTTATTGTTTCAAGCGGAATGCCTCTTTCGGGTGTAAGCGGTGTTTATAATGCGATTGAGGTCATAGCAGACCCTCTCGGAAACGTAATGTTCTACGGTCAGGGAGCAGGTGCGGGTGCAACCGCGTCGGCAGTAGTCGGAGATCTTATGCAGGTAATGATAAGCGGAACGAGCTGCAGCGCTCCTGTTTTTGAAAAGTGTGAAGATATGCTTTCGTTTGACGAATTCACATCAAAGCATTATCTTGCGCTTTGCAAGGGATGCTACGGTAAGGTTATCGAGAGAATTCAGAGCTGCACCGTTATCGAGAACGGTGATGAGTATGCCGTTATAACTCCTGAGATTTCAGAGGTGGAGCTTGAGAGAATTCTCGCAGAATTAGATATCACGCCTAAATCGCATATAAGAATTCTTTAAGAATGATTTTAAAAAAGGATAGCCGAATTTTCAGCTATCCTTTTTATTATCGCTAATTATCAGATTTGCGATTTTCTTCCGCTGTCTTATCAACGTATATAGCGTAATGACAGAGAGTAAAAATAAAACAGTATCATTTACGAAGATTAAGGACGGTATGTTAAAAATAAGTCCGATTGCAAATGAAAAAATAAATAAAACCGAGAAAACGCTTAAAGCTTTACCGTGTGTCAGATAGGAAAATGATACACGCCCGTAATAATACCAGCAAAGAGTTGTTGATACTGCAAAGGATGTAATTGAGAATAAAAGTAAAACAGGTGCTCTCGTTCCGATATAGCTTTCAAAAATATCGGATAGCTCACCAAGTGTTCCAAGTAAATTGTGGTTTCCTTTACCTAAAAGAATAGCAAATGCTGTAAGAGGGCAGAGAATAAGTGTATCAAATATAACCTCTAATACTCCATATACGGCAGCCCTTTTGGGGTAATTCTCATCGTATAGATTTGATGCCGTATCAGTCTTTTCGTTTTCCATATGCGACGTGTGAGAAAAGGATGACGTACCCGCGCCCGCCTCGTTTGAAAGCAGACCTCGCGCAAAGCCCTCTTTAATACCGCTTGAGATCAGAAATGCAGAAAAACCTCCCGCCAAAGAAGAGAAACTAAATGCGGAGGAGAGAATACTTTTAATAACCTCGGGAATTTTGTGGGCTTCAGCAAAAACAATAAATAGGCAGCAAAACGAGTAAACAGCGGTAGCTGTGGGAATGACAGCGGCAACCGCATTTTTGATTCTATTCTTTCCCAGCAGGCAAACAGCACACGTAAAGATAAATATTACAGCAAGTAAAGGAATGTGGATTTTTACGTCAAAAGATTTTATAGCATCCGAAATTGCCCCCGCTTGCAAAAGTGAACCCATCGCAAACGAAAGTATAAGCGCGAGAGCTGCGTATAGCTTTGAGAGTAATCCTCGGAACTCACCTGAATCTTCTACGACACTTATAAAGCCTTTCCCGTTAGTGTATCGGGATGAAAGACCAACCTCAGAGTATTTTATAGCGGAGGAAAAGAAGGCGGAAATGCAAAGCCAGAAAACACTTCCTGCACCGCCGGCATAGATACCGAACGCAACTCCGACTATATTTCCGACACCAAGTGTTCCGGCCAAGGCTAGCAACAGTGAGAAGATAGATTTTTTTGTGTTTTGACCGTCAAATGTAAATTTTAGTGTTCTTATTGGGTGTAAAATATAAAAGAAACGGAGTTTAATAAGTATATATCCGCCGACAACAATAATCATTAAAGGCAATAAAGTAAGCAAAGACATAAAAAAACATCCTCCGCAATATTTTATGCGGAGGATGTTTTTATTATGTTTAATTATATGTAATAATCGAAATGCTTTATCGTGTTCAGAATAGCGAATACCAAGACAGGGGCAAAGATTATATTGACGACGAAGCTTATTCTGTTTATTACGTGGTCGGGAATTTTCGAAAAAGCGACTTTGTAAAGCCAGAGTCCGATAAATCCGCCGAGAATATTTGTCATAAGATCGGTAACGTCAAAGCCGCCAAGACCGGTAAGGAGCTGTTGTATCTCAAACGCGAAAGTTGTGATTGTAAATATGATCGCAGTGATAAGCGATTTCCTTTTTTTTATGAAGAACGGCAGGAGCACGCCGAATGGTACAAATACAAAAACGTTTAGAACGTGCTCTCTTAATTTTCGCAAAAAAACACTTGTTTTGCGATTCATAAGATTGCTAAACGGAATAAGACCGCCTCTGAATCTCTCAGCTATTGTTTTAGCTTTAATAGCCGCAATTTTTTTGTCAATGTTATCAATATTTGCTTTAAAAACAACTATCCAAATAAGTAGCAATATAAATAATGATAAAGTTATGATCATGTATGCTTTGCTGATATCCGAATATTTTTTTAGGGGTTTAAGTGGTTTGATCATAATACCTCCTATATATAATAATCAAAATGGTTTACGGTATTAATAATAGCAAATACTGCGACAGGAACGAAGATTATATTGACGATGAAGCTTATTCTGTTTATTACGTGGTCGGGCATTTTCGAAAAAGCGACTTTGTAAAGCCAAAGTCCGAAGAAGCCGCCGAGAGTATTTGTCATAAGATCTGTTACGTCGAAACCGCCGAGACCTGTAAGTAACTGGAACATCTCGAATCCGATTGTAAATACAATAAATACTATTGAAGTGATAAGAGCTTTTCTTTTTTTTATAAAGAACGGAAGTAAGAAACCGAACGGTAGGAAAACCAGAATGTTAAGGAAGTGCTCTCTTAGGCGTGAAACGAAATGGCCCTCTGCATCAACGAAGAGGTTTTTGAATGGATAATTACCAAGCTCAAATCTTTCCGGGATTGTCATTGCTTTAGTTATCGCTATACGTACCGGTGTAATTGGAATATTGGCTTTGAATACTACTATCCATAGCAAGATAAGAATAAACAAAGTAAAGGTTACGCCAAGATATAATTTGCTGAGATCTCTGTATTTTTTTAAAGGTTTGAGCATAATTCCTCCTAAATATAATAATCAATGTGGATGATAGTATTAACTATTGCATATACAGAAATTGGAGAAGCTACAAGGGTTATGGTTGAGCTTATAATATTTATAACATTGCCTTTCACTTTTAAGAAAACATATTTATATAATAGAATCCCCAGGCAGCCACCAAGTATATTTGTGATAAAATCACTGGTATCAAAATATCCAATGTATGTAAAAAGCTGAAACAGCTCGAAAAACAGCGTTGAACCTATGATTGTCAAAATGGTATAGAAGTATTTTTTCTTTTTAAAGAAAAACGGGAGCAAAATTCCATATGGAAGAAAAACGAGAACATTAAGGAAGTGATCTGAAGAAAACGAAAAGCCGTTATTCCTCAATGAATTTAACACTGAATACCCCGGGATTATATTTTTCCCGATGCGCTGCTTTATAGATAGCGCCCGAGAAAATTCTTTTATTTCGGGGACCCATAATCGGTTTACTTTAAATATTATTATCCAGCATACTATTATCAAAAAGTTGATAAGAGTAGCAGATAAAAAAACTCTATTAATTTCAGTATTTTTACGATATATCTTCAGCATACGATCTCCAATACCGGAATTTACAAAAAATACCTAAATAGTCTAACATATAAATAAGAAAAATGCAATAGTTTTTTCAAATGTTAAAAAAAGTCCGATTTGTTTCATAATACACTGAACAAAAATAATGCTCCCGCCTGAATGAAGCAGACCACTAAAATTTATTATATTTGTTCTATCGGCAACATTTATAATATTCTGATGTTTTATTATAATTTTATTGTTTTGACTAATTATTGGTATGAGAGGTGGCTGTATCGAAATAGTCAATATATATCTACAAATAGAAATAAGATATAAAAAATGCAGAACAGTGTACCGTTCTGCATTTTTGTTTATACAATAGAAGCCTTCTTTATTCTTACGGCGATCTTTGGTCTGTCACTGTAATCCGTGGGGATAGAAGCGATCTCGTCAACGACCTCGATTCCGGAAATAACCTTACCGAATGCCGCATAAGAACCGTCAAGGTGAGGCGCATCAGCATGCATAATAAAGAACTGAGACGATGCGGAGTTAGGATCGAATGCTCTTGCCATTGAGATAACACCGCGCTCGTGTTTAAGGGTGTTTTTGCCAAAGCCGTTTGCTCTGAACTCACCCTTGATCTTCTTTTCGGAACCGCCCATTCCGTTTCCCAGAGGATCTCCGCCCTGGATCATAAATCCGGGGATAACTCTGTGGAACGTAAGTCCGTCATAGAAACCCTGAGAAACGAGAGTTTCAAAGTTTTTAACTGTTTCGGGAGCGAATTCGGGGTAGAGCTCAAGCTCGATCTTGCCGCCGTTTTCCATTTCGATAACTATCATAATATTTTCTCCTTTATTGGTTTATTTTTATATTTTTTACATAAAATAAAGTAATATCCGATAATATACGAAGTTCGAGTCTGTCAGCTTGCCGGCAAGCTCGAACGACTATATTTCAAGAAATGTGCGAAAATCCATAATTTTCGATGTGATGCCGTAAGGCGGTACGATTGATTTTGTGTTGGGCAAAATCAACAGCACATAGATCATATTAAACTGAATGGGGTTTTTATGAATAAAGAAATAATAGAAAAAACAAGAGATATTTTGTTTGTAATAATACTTTCGGCAATTTTTTTGTACGTTGGAGCAAAATTCTTATTGCCCGTAATACTTCCGTTTGCGATAAGCTTTGGTATTGCCGCTCTTATGCGAAAGCCCTCCGATGCTATCGCAAAGAAGCTCAAGATAAGTAAAAAAATCGTAAGACCCGTACTGTCTGTCCTAATAATGCTCGGCGCCGTTGGAGGCTTTGTTTTCGGCATTGTCCGTCTTGCGTCCGAGGCATGGGAGCTTCTCCGTGCGATAACCGAGAGCGGGGAGCTCGAAAAGCTATTGGATTCGGTGAAGGAAATTCTCGGTAACGGAATGGGAAAGCTCGGTCTTTCGAGCGATCTTGAAACGGGAATTGAGGATGCCTTGTTAGGACTTGTATCAAGCCTTGTGGCAGGTGCTGCGGGAATAGTAAGCTCGGTCGCATCTGCAGTACCCAAAATATTGCTTTTCGTTCTTGTTTCGGCGATTTCGACCGTTTATTTCGCAATAGATTTTGAGGGGATAGAGTCAGCGCTGATCTCCGCTTTACCAAAGCCCTTAAGAAATAAGGCTGATTCTTTTAAAGAAAATACTGCGAAGATGCTGGGAAAATATGTAAAATCCTATTTTCTGATTATGCTTCTGACGTTTGCGATGATGCTTTTCGGACTCACCGTGCTTGGTGTGAGATACGCGGTTTTGCTTGCGTTTATCATTGCGCTTCTTGATCTTCTGCCCGTATTGGGTATCGGTATCGTGCTTGTTCCTTGGGGAGCGTTTATGCTTCTCTTCGGAAACGTAAAACTCGGAATAGGACTTTTGGTGTTATATGCGATAGGAACTGTAATAAGGCAGATAGCGGAGCCGAAGATCGTCGGTAAAAGCCTGGGTATACATCCGCTTCTAACTCTTGTTTTTATGTACGTAGGTTATTCGCTTTTCGGCTTGTTCGGACTTATTTTCTTGCCACTTGTTGCCGTATTTATTTCCGGGTTTTCAAAGAAGCATATTCCGCCCATATCAAAAAGCGAGTCGGATTTTTCGTCAAGCGAAACGCATTCGTAGCCTGCTTTTTTTAGTGCATCTTCAATCTTGGTACCGAAGGGATGCGCCGCAAGATTTCCGATAAAGTACACTGTGTTGCGGAAAACACCGGCAGTGCCGCCTATAAAACCGAATTTATAAGGCGGAAGCTTTATCGCTTCACTGTCGGATATGTCGATGACCTCTACGTTTTCGGATTTGAGAGCGCGCGCCATACCCGAATCTGCGGTAATAGCAATCTTATCGCCAATACCGAGCGTAACGCACGCGGGATACCCTTGTGATACGGGAATTATCTTGAGTCCTGCGCTCTTTGCATACTCTGTTATTTTCTTTGATAGATATTCGGTCTTTGCGAAGAGCCTCTCGCCGAGTATAAGAGCGTTAAAAATTCTGTCTTTTGGATACTCGCGCTCGGGCACATCGTCTGTAAGCAAAATTCTGATTCCGGAAATATCGCTGATATTGTTTATGAGATTCCGATTTTTGTCAAAATAGTCCTGTGAGGTTATTAAAGTATTATTATGACGGAAGATTAGCATATCGGTATGCGAAGCTACCGGAGCGGAAAGTCTATCGTCCCGAGGCAGCTTTATTACTTTAAATCCGCGCTCTGCAAGCGACCTCTCGCAGCTATACGGTATTCTTTCGTCCACCAAAGCAAAAAGACTTCCGCACTCACTAGCGGAAGTCTTTTTGGAATTAAGCGCGCTCAACCTTACCGGAGCGAAGGCAACGAGAGCAAACCGAAATAGTCTGATTTGTTCCGTTTACAACAGCCTTAACCTTACGGATGTTAGGCTTCCAGGTTCTGTTTGTTTTACGGTTAGAGTGTGAAACGTTATGTCCAAAGGTAACGCCCTTACCGCAGATACTGCACTTAGCCATTTTGACACCTCCTGAAAAACTACGCTGAAAAAACAGCGCGATTTATCTCAATTTATTAAAAATCATAAATCAACGTTCCTTATTATATCATATACTTTTTCAAAATGCAAGAGTTTTTTGAAATTTTTTTAAATAAATCAATCACCTGTTGCAACTATTCTGTTCTTCACGTATGAGAGAACAAAATAATATATGAAAATAAGCGCTAAATCAAAAATAAAGGAAAAAACAATGTAAAAAATCTCACCTATCATAATACTGCCGGAATAATCTAGCAGAAAAATCGAAGTATCGATTATTTCCTTTATAAAGAAATACGAGAATCCGATAAGTGATAGAAGAGCAAAACTTAGCGAGATGGGATTTGAAAAATCAAGTTTTGTCTGCTGAAGGACAAGCTCTGACGGAGAGAGAGAGGTTTTATTTGCCCTTTTGATAACAAGTAGCATCAATCCAAGCGCGAGAAGAGTTAATCCGTAAGCAACGGCGGATTCTCCCACCGCAGTCAGAATTCCGAAAAGAATAGCTTCAACACTGTCAAAGCCGTCATATATATAAATAAGGTAGAAATACGGAATGAAATAAACCGTTCTGACGGCTGAAAAAGCAATAAGTGATATAAAAGCGCGCTTGCCCTTATCCGAATAATAAAGAATTAATGTTAACGTAGCCGAGATGAAGAGCATAAGGAGATAGATAAGCCTTTGCGCAAATATCCATATGTAAGCGAGCGGTTCGACCTCATAAAAAATCTGATTTGAGAGGTAGTAAAGAATAAACGTCCCGATATATCCGAGAAGTAAGAGGATTGAGCCTCTTTTTGTAAGTCCCTGTGTTTTTATAGCCATTTTATTCGTCCTTTTAATAAAAGAAAACTCCTTTATAGATTTTAGCACATTTTACTTGCTTTTGCAATAACGTAAAAGTAAATATTTTTAATTGCAACAGTTAAGCTGTAATTTAACGAGGCAGTGTATTGAAATTATACGCGTTTTGTTAGTATTTTTAATTCCTTAAGTGAAAAGTGGTTATATCACAGACAAATAATGTTAACAAATTGTAAACTTTTTATTTTCCTCTTGCGTATGCGTGCGCGATGTGTTATTATATTAAGGCTGTGCGACAGGCGTACAGCATAAAGAACGCACACGACGGGTAGAAATTTGCCGGTGCTTTGCATAGCAAAGTCGCAGAGTTATGCCGCCGTGGAGGAAAAAACCAAGGAGGAACATAAAATGTTCGAAATTACAATCAAGCAGTTGCTTGAAGCAGGTGTTCACTTCGGTCACCCTACCAAGAAGTGGAACCCCAAGATGGCTGAGTACATCTTTACTCAGAGAAACGGTATTCATATCGTTGACCTTCAGAAGTCTCTCAAGAAGTTTGAGGAGGCTTACAACTATGTTTCTGAGCTTGCTCAGGAAGGCGGCACAGTTCTTTTCGTAGGAACCAAGAAGCAGGCTGCTGACACCATTAAGGAAGAGGCAGAAAGATGCGGTCTTTACTATGTAAACGCACGTTGGCCCGGCGGTATGCTTACCAACTTCGGCACTATCCGTAAGTCCATCAAGAGACTTAAGGATCTCGAGAAGATGCAGGCAGACGGTACCTTCGATCTTCTTCCTAAGAAGGAAGTTGCTAAGAAGCTCAAGGAGATCGAGGATCTCGAGCGTTCTTACGGCGGTATCAAGGAGATGGATAGACTTCCTTCCGCAGTATTCATTGTAGATACTCGCAAGGAGAGAAACGCAGTTCTTGAGGCTAAGAAGCTTGGCATTCCCGTAATCGCAATCGTTGATACCAACTGCGATCCCGACGATGCTGACTACATCATTCCCGGTAACGATGACGCTATCCGTGCTATCAAGCTTATCGGCGCAGCTCTTGCTGATGCTGTTATCGAGGCTCGCGGCGGACTTCAGGAAACTCTTCCTGAGGAAGTTGCTACCGAAGAGGCTACTGAAGAGGTAGCAGACGCTGAGTAATTATCAGCAATAAGCTTTCGTAACTGAATCGAGAGCACGTTACCGATTCCGATTTGGAATCGGTAAAACAAAAAATAAAAGGAGAATACAAAAATGGCATTTACAGCTAAAGACGTAGCCGAGCTCAGAAAGCAGACCGGCTGCGGTATGATGGACTGCAAAAAGGCTCTTACCGATGCAAACGGTGACTTTGAGGCAGCTATAAAGATCCTTCGTGAGAAGGGTATGGCAGCAGTAGCTAAGAAGGCTGACAGAATTGCTGCAGAGGGTATCGTTGATATTCTTACTATTGATAACACCACCGCTATGATCGAGGTTAACTCTGAGACAGACTTCGTTGCTAAGAACGCAGTGTTCCAGCAGTTTGTTAAAGATCTTCTCAAGACCGTAATCGTAAACAAGCCCGCTGATGTTGATGCTCTTATGAACTGCAACATTGAGGGTGAGGATGATGGTACTGTTTCCGATGCTCTTGCATCCAAGACCGGTACTATCGGCGAGAAGCTTTCTATCCGTAGATTTACTATCTTTGAGGGTGCTGTTGCAACCTACATTCACAATAAGGGCGAGACCGGCGTTGTTGTAACCTTCAACACCGATGTTGCTGATAAGGCTGAGTTCTCTGAGTGCGGCAAGAACGTTGCGCTTCAGGTAGCAGCTATGCCCGTTCTTTACCTCAACAAGGAGAGCGTTCCCGCTTCCGTTATCGAGGCAGAGAAGGAGATTCTTGTTAATCAGATGAAGCAGGATCCCAAGATGGCTAATAAGCCCGAGGCAGTTCTTGCAAAGATCGTTGACGGTAGAATCGGTAAGTACTACGAGACCAACTGCCTTCTTGAGCAGGCATACGTTAAGGATGATTCCCTTACTGTTGGTAAGTACGTAGCTTCTGTTGCTAAGGAGCTCGGTGGCACTATCATCGTAACCGGCTTCACTCGTTTCGATAAGGGCGAAGGCATCCAGAAGAGAGAAGAAGACTTTGCAGCAGAGATTGCAAAGATGGTTAACGGCTAATTTATAATTAATCGAAAACTTTATAAAAAAACTGTCGCAGACGGATAAGCTCGTTTGCGGCAGTTTTTTATTTGAGCATTGTATTCTAAAAAGAGTTGTTTTGATATATTTTCGTCAATTTGCCTAAAATAAACATATTATTTTTAATATTATATAATATTGAGTTTTTGCTTAGTTTGTGGTAAAATTAAAGTGGTATATAATAAAATATTCCCGAAAGGAACATAGATATAATGAAAATGAAGCAACTTTGGGCTTTGCTCGCGGTCTTGATACTGAGTATCGCGGTATCCGTTAGCTTAATATTGACCTCGTCAGCCGAGGAAGGTGAGGCGGATGGCAGTGCCGAAAATGCAGTATGGGAAATTACTCACAGTGACGGAAGTGTAACGTATTCTTACAGCTTCAGCGAAGCATTTAAAAAGATATCCGATGGAGATTACTTTAAGCTTTTGCCTACCGAATATAACGTTTACCTCCTTGATTATGCGAGAATAGTTCCTTCCTCTAAGGTTAATATAACGATAGATATAAGAGGTACAACTATAATTGCTCCCGAATCGGGCAATGTTGACGGTCAGATATTCAATATAAGTGATAAGTATAGTTCGAGATACACCGTATTGATGGAAAATGCCAAGATTTATGCTGCTCACGGCGGAAGATGCGCATTTTCTGTGGCAAATACCTCGATTGTAAATATTGACGGCGGCGAGGCAGGCGGAATAATATACGCAGGCGGTGTCTTAAATCTTACTTCTAATTATTCGGATCCCGATACGTATTCGGTTATGAAGAATATATATTCATTCAAGCCTACCGTCAATATGGCGGGAATGATATGCGCGAGAAACACCTCAAAGCTTAAGCTTATTGATTGCTACGCAGTCTCAACCAAGAATAGCGGTGTTCCGTTGTACGTCAGAAATTCGGGCGAAATGATACTTGAAAACTCTCACGGTATATCGCTTGATGGCGGAAACGTATTGCAGTTTGTAGAAGTAACCGAAGAAACGAAGTTTACCCTTGGCAAAGGAAGCACGCTTTATGGAAATATTAAGGATCTGAGCGATCCTTTGATGATGAGGATTCTTTCGGATACGATTCTCGGTCAAGCGTATTCTACGAATATTCCTGAAAATTCTACTCTTAAGGAAAAGGCGAATACTATAGACCACGTTATATATTCTTCTACCGAGGTTGGTGTAGATAGCTTCGAAGAAATAAGCTTTAGCTATTCTTATGCTGTTGTCGGCGACATTGCGCTAGATGATGAAAAAAGCAGTGAGAGTGTATGGATGCTCGAGGGGCAGAGCGGTACAAAATATGCAAAAACGCTATCGGCGCTCAATGCAAACAAGGGCTTATTCACTAAAGCGACATTGCTTTGCGATCTTGCGCTCACGGAAGCTGAAGTTATCGAAATTACCTCGGATTTAGAGCTTGATTTTAACGGAAAAAATCTAACATTGGCAGACGGTGCGGATATTGGATTTGCATTTAACTTTGGTGGTAATGGAAATCTTACGGTAACCTTGGGTTCATCTGAGGTAAACCTTGTCGGCTGCGGATTTCTTTTTGCTACCAACGAAGGCAACGTATCGATAACCTCATTGGGCAAGCTTGCGGCAGATACTATCGTTGAGCATACCTCATCAGAGCATATCCTTTACGTAAAAGGCGGTAATTATCTCTCGAGGCTTGGCTCAGGCTTTTTATCCTTCGGTGATATGACGCTTGAAAAAATTTCCGCCGTATCCCTCGCTGCTGGTAATCTTGTTTTCTCACAGAGCAATATATCGATTATAGAATCTACTATTGCAGGCTATTCGAATTCATATGCCGTTTCAGCGGAAAAAACGCTTAAACTTTCAAGTAATAACCACTTTGTCGGTAAAGTAAAAGCAGATGTTATCGAGGCGGAGAATTTTAATTATTTTGAACGTCTTCCCGTATATTCCGAAATAACTATCGTTCTTATGGGGGCGGATTATCAGGCGGACCTGAGCGTTCTAACACTGAATGAAAACGGTAAAATTGAGGCTGGTTCTATCAGCGTTACGTTTGCTTTCTATACAGAAGAATACATACTTTCCGATACGCAGCAGGCTGATTCCGTATGGAAGCTTGAGTCAAGCGACGGAGCAATAAAATATACTAATCATATCTATACTCCATTTATAGAAATTGGCGAAATTGTAAACTTCACTTTACTTAAAGATGCCGTTTTTGAGAAAAGCATTAAGCTTAATCTTACGGGTGACGTAGCAATTGACCTCGGCGAAAACAACATTTCTTTATCTCAAAGTTTTGATAAGGAAGGCAGTCTTTTTGAAGCTTTTGGAGCAGGTGTTCTGACCTTGAGCTTCGCAGGCTCTGCTATTGATTTGTCGGATACAGTATTCCTCTATGCCGAGGAGCTTAAAGAAATTAAGCTTAACGGCGGCGACGGATTTGTGTTTGCAAAAACAGTAGTGATTACAAAAGGTGTTCCCATTAAAGCAGAGGGCGGATATTATTCCGTAACAGACGGCGCGTTTTGCGCCGAGGAAAGCACGGTCGAGGTTGGATCACTTACTGCTTATGCCCCCTCGGGCGCATCACTCCTGTATTCTGACGGTGATATAACGGTTAATTCGGACGTTTCGCTTATCTCGCCAATCGGTGGGACGGTTATCAGCGCGAGGGAAAGACTTATGGTAGCTGACGGAGTGAATATTTACGGAAAAGCATCTGCCAAAGAGTTTTACTCTGCGGGAGCTGTAAGCTTCTCTTTCAAACCCGAAGTCGGATTTTCGAATATGCTTATAGTTCAGGAAAGGTCTAACAGCGTTGTTACTTTAAAAACGCTTACAAACGGGCAGATAACCTCTTCCTCGTCGAGAATGACTTTATCCTACAAAACCGTTAATATAACGGCAGGACTGAAAGCATCTCTTTCGCTTTCGTCATTTGCAACGTTAAACGTTTACGTGCCTGCGTCGGTAGTTGGAAGCGACCCCGACTTTAAAATAAGAATTATGCTCGCAGGACTTCTTTACGAAGGCGGTGCGAAAGACGGAAAGACTCTTGTCGTAGAAGGTAAGTCTTACGTAAGATTCACTTATCCTTACGTATATCCCACGTATTACGGCGAGTCGGCCGATATTACCTTGGTATCGGGAGGCTTCTCGGGAAATGAGAGCATTGTCTTGTCCGATTATTTCGATAAAGCATTTGCATCATCCGATAATGAAAAGCAGAAAACGGTTATAGCAAGCTATGCAAGATTTTTATCCGAATGCTCAGGGATAAAGCTTGCGGAGGATTCACCCCTCTTGCCTTACGTGAAGCAGATTAAAATTTACAGTGAAGAAGAATCGGAGCTCCTGTTTGATTATTTCAGATCTATTCGTTACGAGCCATTTTCAAACGAGCTTAGATTTACTCCTTGGACGTCTTGTGACTATACCTTGAATATCAGCTATAAATACGGAGATAAAACACTTTCTTACGCCTTTGATTCAAAGGACGGAGCGTTTGCTGTTCCCGTTTTCAGGTTTGGTATAATAAGTGAATTCAGCATGACGTTTATGTCCGATAACGGAAGTATTAAGGCTCTTAATATCAATCTTTACGAGCTTTGTGATTTTGCGGAAGAGGGAAGCGATACGAGAATGCTTTTAACCCTCTATCTTGCGTATGCAAACGCATTGTTCGAGTACAATGCTTAGGGATGGAGGCCGTCTGAGGCCGCATAGATCCTTACTTTTTTAAAATTCTTACTCGTAAAGCTTAAGAACAAATGATTAATGCCTGACGCGGTTTGCCGAGTCAGGCATTTTATTATGCATTTTTTCATATATTCTATTAACGGTAAAGAAAATATACCTTAACCCGAATTAAAATGGTGATAATATGAAAAAGATTTGTGAGCGAGTAAGACCTGAGGGCGAGCTGAGCTCAAAGCAGAGATTCTTTTATAATGGAATATTATTGACAGCGCTCGGCATAACGATGCGTACCGTAGCGCTGTTTTTCAACGCATTCGTTTCTAGAACTGTTGGGGCGGAAGGCATAGGACTGTATACTCTTGTGAATACCGTTTACGGATTTGCAGTAACATTTGCAACATCCGGAATAAGCCTTACTGTAACAAGACTTGTTGCGGCGGCAAGAGGTGAGGGAAAGGAAGAGGGCGCTTCGAGGATACTTAACGGCGCTGTAGCATACGCGCTTTTGTTCAGTACAGCCGCAACGCTTGTGCTTTTTTTTGGAAGCGACTTGTTTGCAAACCGCGCCTTGGGAGATATAAGAGCTGCAAGCTCGCTGAAGATACTTGCTCCATCGCTCGTTCCTCTTTCTCTGATATCGGTCTTTTCGGGGTATTTTGTTGGAATAAGAAAGGTAGCCTGCAATGCGGTAACGCAAGTGCTTGGTCAGCTTTTTAAAATATCGTGCACCGTATTCCTTTGCTCTAGGGTGTCGAGTCTTGGCGTTGAAGCGTCTGCGCGAATGCTATCTCTTGGCACAACCATGACGGAAATATTATGCTTTTTTATAATATTTATTGAATATCTTGCTGAACGTCGGGGAAAGGAAAAAAAGAGAGGCGCGGATATCGGTGCCGTATCCAAAATGGCAGTACCTCTCGGAATATCCGCATATATAAGGCAGGCGCTGCTCACGTTAGAGCATATACTGATACCGAAGCGATTGAGAGCTAGCGGAGCATCTCAGGCAGAAGCGTTGGCTTCGTACGGAACTCTGCACGGTATGGCGCTTCCTATGATACTATACCCTATGGTAACGCTTAGCTCGTTTTCGGGGCTTCTTGTGCCCGAATTTGCGGAAAGGGAATCCGCAAAGGATAAGGCAGGAATGAAAAGACTTGCCGAGAGAGCATTCGGAACAACGTTGGTATATGCGGTACTATCCGCATCCGTACTATTTGTTTTCTCGGAAGAGCTGGGATACGTAATATATAACTCACCGTCGGCAGGGAAATATATAGCAGCCTTGGCTCCGGTCGTTCCGATAATGTACCTCGACCATGTGACCGACTCAGTTCTTAAGGGAATAGGTGAGCAGGTGTATTCTATGTGGGTCAATATAACAGACTCGTTTCTCTCGATAATTCTTGTGTGGCTACTGTTGCCTAAAATGGGAATTATGGGTTATGCCGTGTGTATTATTGCAATGGAAGCATATAATTTTCTTCTTTCACTTGTGCGCCTTTTGAAAAGGATCAAATTTAAAATATCACTTATGGAATCCGCGGTTTTTCCTGCGGCTGCAGCTCTTATATCGGGTCTTCTTGTGAAACTGCTTTTTATTTCTGCGGGGAAAGAAACGTCCGCGCTCTGGCTTGCCCTTGAAATAGTATTTGCCGTATCTGTTTTTGCGGGTATATATAGGTTTTGGATTTTACTTTTGGATGGGGCAAAGAGATTGCAAAAAAAGAAGTCAGGGGAAGTTATAACTAATTAAAAATAAAAACGCCATATAGATTTTCTGCGTAAATTCACAGAACTCTATATGGCGTTTTTTGCGAAAAATGTAAATAATGATTTACAAATATGAGATTAGATATTCATTAAAGCCATAACCTTCTCAAAATCATAGCTTCTGACAATCTCTTTTTCTTCAACGTTATCAGACTCTTTGTCGCTAACGATAACGTCTGCATCCTCGGGGGATTCAACGAGCTCGGTCGCGAGCATAGAGAAGAAGTCACTCATATTGATAACGTCGGTTGCGTGGATATATTCTTCAATAAAGGAAATATCTTCGGTTCCCGCGACGATTCGCATACTTTCATCCGCAATATTGAGCCAGACGAACTCGTTAGCCTTAATATCTATTGCGAAGAGGTAAGCCATGGTGGATTCGGCGGTTACCTTGAACGAGGACTTAACGGTTTTAGGCTCAAATACTTCACCGGAATCTTCGATGTCACGAGTCATATATCCGGCGGTGCATACTATTTCCGAGAATGGGATCGACGAATATACGTTGTTTGTGCAGATAAGATATTTGATAGAAGGATGTCTTTTCTTGAAGAGTGCAAGATCAACGTCATAGTATTCAGAGCCGCCCTCATAGCCTGAGGTCTGGTCACCTGAGAATACGATAGCATCCTGTTTATCCTCGAGGAACATTGTTCTCCAGGAAAATTCGGTCTGCTTACCCTCATCATCAAGTCCTATCATCGCAAGGTCGATATCGTTAACCTTTTCCCAATAGGTAAAGGCGCGTATCTTCTTTGTTTTAGGAATCTTGATCCTTGAGCCGCGAGGAAGGCATCCGAAGCCGCCCATTGAAGTGCTTTCCTGTAAGGGAAGTGCAATATTCTTCATATCGGGGTCGATATAAACCTTACCGAGCTTGCAGGAGAGAAGCTCCTCAAGCTTTCGTCTGATTATCTTTTTGATTCGTATAATGATTGCTTCATCAATGACAGATAATCTCTTAGCCTGCTCCTCTTCGGTCTCGTTGTGGTGAACGAGCATTCCGTACTTTATAAATTTGAAGGTACGGGCTTCTTTTGCCTTGTAATTTGCGTAGCTCATAAGGAGCTGAATAAGCATTATTGAATTTTTAGTATCGATTTTGCTGATAATGTATTCGATATCCTCATCAGTCTTTGCTCTCGAAAGAAGATAGTTAAGATTTCTGAGTAAAGCGCCTGAGCCCTTACCGCGGAGAAGAACGTCGGTAGCGCGTTTGATCTCGCCCGAAGCAATAGCGGCTTCAAATTCGGCATAAACGGATTTGTTTTTGCCCTTGCCACGCATCTCGGAAACAAACTTTTCGCCCGCCTCGCTCTTTGGCTTATAGTGGATATGATGGAGAAGTCCAACCCAGATTTTGCGCTTCTCATAGCATTCCCGAACGTTAAGATAACCGATCTCAAAAATGCTGTCTAAAAGTGCTGCTACAAACTTACGGTCGGAATTCTTAAGATTAAGATAATCGAGGTCGTAATCATAGTCGTAGTCGTAGAGAATACGTTCGATAACCTTAGGCACATCGGAAAGAGAAAGCAAGCTCGCATAGCTCATATTCTTAGTATCGATAATAACCCTTATAAGAGTATCCTTGGATTCGAATTTTTCGGGTTTATAGGAAAAGTGATTAATAGCTGCGAGAAGAAACTCGTACTGATATTCGGCTAAAGGACGGCTGCTTTTAACAAGGTCGTCGCAGATCTCGAATATCTTAAGGACAGCAGTTTTCTCATCAACTATTTCAAACTCCTTGATGGTGTAGCCTTCCTTGAATGCGATTCTTTCAAACTCATCCTCAAGAACTGAGTGGCCGGGCTTTTCAAAGTTTCCGAGATAATAGGTATTGAAGTAGTGGTAAAGCTGATCGAAAAGCAATTCCTCGGAAGTAAGCTTTTTAACCGTATCGGGGAATCCTTTATAAAAGGGTTCAGGGATATAGTATCCAAGCGCCAAAGAGGCAAACTCAAATACGTCGGTATTGGCAAGGTCATAGCCACCGGTGATTCTGATGCCGAGCTTATTTGCAAACGCGAAGATAACAGAGAAAGCCTTGTCTTCTTCTTTGGGCGTATCGCAAACAAGAATATGCTTATCAAAGAGATAGTTTTTAAATATAGCGTCCATTTTTTTGCCTCCTTTAATATAATAATAGTTCAATTGATAAAATGGTACCGTTATGGTAAAAAACAAATAAAAATAAGAGAATTTGACTTATTTTGTAGAAAAAACAAAGGGCGGATGATATTGCAGTATTAACACACTCCGGCGCGTTCCCAATTTCGCCACCTGCACGAATGCAAGGAGGGACTCGAACCCTCATTTCCGGCTTTTAAACAGCGCTTCAAGTAAATACTGCTAGCTATCCGCCCACTCGTGAATTGTAGCACTATACAAAATACATAATTTTCATTACTCAAGTAAGCACTACTAGCTCGAGTGAATATATTATATAATATGTTGGAATTAAAATCAATAGCAAAAAAGACACATTTTTCTAAAAATTGTATAAAATAAGAAATACAGGTGAAAATAATTGAAAAGAAAAAGGAGTACATTATGAATCCGTTTTTAGAAAAAGCCATACCTGTGGAAAAATCACTTGAAAATTTTTGTGAGCTCTATCCTAAGCCTTATAACAAAAGAGAGGTAGATCCTTATACCAAAACCCGAATCATACTAATGAACGGAACCGAGTTTGAGGCTAACTGGTTTTCGCATCAGTTCGCAAGGCATACGGATAACGTTGATCTCAAAAGAGATATAGCGCTGACACGAGCGGTTGAAAAGCAGCAGCAATTAAAGACCTCACTTTTAAAGCCTGCATCCGAGTCTATCTTAGAGCATACTATAGGCTACGAGCAGCTCGCGGTCGATCTTACCGCGGAGCTGGCAAAGCGCGAGTCCGATTGCTCGGTAAAGCGAGCGCTTGACTTTGCTCTCCTCGAGGACTTTGACCATCTTTACAGATACGCGAATCTATTGGATATGGAGCAGGGAATTGCCGCGGAATATCTTGTCGGAAGATATACCGAGATCATGCCGGGCAGACCTACTATAGCGCATCACAGATTTCCAAAGGATAATGTAAGAAGAAATATTAACTCAAAGACCGCAGATGTGCAAACAGTACTTGATACGATGATAATTACCGCCGCAGAGCAGCAGACGATGAATTACTATATGAACGTAACGCCCTTTGCTTGCTCGGACATAAGCAGACGTCTTTATCAGGAAATAGCTTTGGTAGAGGAGGAGCATGTAACTCATTATGAATCATTAATGGACCCGAATGCTACGTGGTTTGAGATGATGCTCTGGCACGAATACTGCGAATGCTATCTTTATTGGTCTTGCTATGTGACGGAAACAGATCCTTATATTAAGAATTACTGGGAGAATAATTTAATCACAGAAATATCTCATTTGCATAAAGCAAAAGAGCTGCTTGAAAAATACGAGAAGAAGGAATGGAACGAGGTTATTAAGTGCGGTGAATTTCCGACTCCTATCTCGCTTCACGAGAATATCGAGTATGTCAGAGATATACTTGATACTACGGTTCAGTATACAACGAACAGAGATGAATACACGAACGTTGATGATCTTCCGTGTGATGCGGATTTCTTCCGTTATCAGAATATAATAGCGCCAACTACTGATATTGTTCCTTCTCATAATGTGATAGAAGCGTATCTTCGCCGTCACAGAACAGATTACCGATATGAGGTCGCGGCAAATCCTATCGAGGCTCTTCGAAACAGAAAAGAGGATAATACCTCAGTCGGCAGAGTACCGGGTGCCGCAAAGTCCACGGGATTTAAATGCTGAAAAACAACTTATAACTTTTAGCTTTATAATTCAAAAAACATCAGATTCTGATTGTAAATTAAAATGCACAGCCTGACTTTTAGCGCTGTGCATTTTATTGTTTGTATAATAAATATGTTATTAATTGTTGACAAAATAAGTAATACGTGATACTATTTTAATAGAAAAATAAAACAGAATGCTATATAGAGGTGCTTATGGTTGACTATCAGGAGAATATCGTACCCGCGCTTGGGCAGAATGATGAAAACGTATTTTTATACGAAAATGATAAATCAAAAATTAAGATTCTTTTCGTTGGTAATTCAATAGCAAAGCACGCTCCAAAGCCATCGATAGGGTGGAACAGAGATTGTGGGATGGCGGCATCCTCTGCCGAATGCGATTACGTTCATCTTATTGTAAAAAAGATTATGGAAAAATACGATAAAAATGTTTCTTACGGCATAGCTCAGGCGGCACAGTATGCAAGAACGTTTACGGAATACGGCCCTGAGCATGATTACTCCGAGGCAAAGGCATTTGGCGCGGATATTATACTTATGTTCTACGGCGCTAACGTTCAAAAAACTTATGATGAGAATGAAAAACAAAAAAAGACCTTTGGTAAAGCGTATGAAGAGATGCGCAATTACCTTATGAAGGATGGAACGGTAGTTTTTCATTCGCAGGGATTTTACATAAGAGAAAAGCTCGATGCAGAAAAGCTCGCGGTAGCCGAGAAGTATGGGGACGTGTTCATTAATATCGATGATATAAGATGCCTTCCCGAATCCCATGGCTTGTTCAATCACCCGAACGATGAGGGTATGGCAATGCTTGCGGATAGATTTTTTGCGGTCATTGAAGATGATATCAGAAGAATTTGCGAAAGTAAATAAAGATATAGGCGTATCTGTGAAAATTTAACACGGGTACGCCTGTGTTTTTTGAAACAGCAAGCACTTGTTCGTGTTCCACCATCTTTTGTTGCAGCAGCTTTTGATTGCCAAAACCGGAAATGATTAATTGGCGCTTTTTTCTTGACAAAGCTTTGCTATTTATGTTAAAATATATACGCGAATATTTTTGCGAGCGCGTCTGCGCATGTTTTAAGTTTACGAATATCCACATATAAGGAGAAACAAAATGGGAATTATTAAAGCTACGATTAATGCTATAGGCGGTAATCTTGCGGATTCATGGCTCGAGGTCGTTGAGGCGGGAGAAATGAGCGGAACTACCGTATTTACTAAGGGCGTGAAGGTACGCACAGGTAAAAGAAACAACAATAAAAAGGGTGAAGAGGACGTTATATCAAACGGTTCTGTTATCCACGTATATCCCGGTCAGTTTATGATACTTGTTGACGGTGGTAAGGTGGTTGACTTCACCGCGGAGGAGGGTTACTACAAAGTAGATAACAGCTCCGCTCCATCGCTTTTTGCAGGTCAGTTTGGCAAATCGCTTAAGGATGCTTTTGCAAGAATCAAATTCGGAGGAACCCCCTCGTATGCGCAGAAAGCATATTTCATCAATCTTCAGGAAATAAAGGGTATCAGATTCGGAACGAGAACCCCCGTCAATTATTTTGACAGCTTTTATAATTCCGAGCTTTTTCTCAGAGCCCACGGTAACTATTCGATAAAGATCACAGACCCTTTGAAATTCTATACTGAGGTAATTCCTAAGAACGCGGACAGAGTAGATATCTCCGAGATTAACGAGCAGTATCTTTCCGAGTTCCTTGAGGCGCTTACCGCGGCTATCAATAAAATGTCTGCCGACGGTATCCGTATATCCTTCGTAGCGAGCAAATCGCGCGAGCTTTCCGAGTATATGGCAAACGAGCTTGACGCTTCGTGGCGCGAGATGCGCGGTATGGAGGTTCAGTCCGTAGGTATAGCGAGCGTTTCTTATGATGAAGAGTCTAAAGAGCTCATCAATATGCGCAATAAGGGCGCAATGCTTTCAGATGCGAGTATAAGAGAAGGCTATGTTCAAGGTTCTGTTGCAAGAGGTATTGAGGCTGCGGGATCAAACAGCGCAGGCTCTGCGGCAGCTTTTATGGGAGTTGGAATGGGTATGAGTTCGGGCGGCGGATTTATGGGCGCCGCAACGGAAACTAACAGACGCGCTATGGAAGCTGATGCTGAGAGAAGAGCGGCAGCTGATGCAGCCGCTGCCGCAAGAGATAGCTGGACTTGTTCGTGCGGAGCATCAAATTCGGGTAAATTCTGCTCGGAATGCGGCTCCCCAAAGCCTATCGCGAGAGGCGCTTGGGTCTGCGCTTGCGGAACCGAGAATACGGGCAAATTCTGCTCTGAGTGCGGCTCTCCGAAGCCTGCTTCGGAATGGACCTGCGAGTGCGGAACCGTGAATCCCGCTTCATCGAAATTCTGCTCGGAGTGCGGAAAGAAAAAGTAATTTGTAATCTCTCATAAAACGATAAAACGTTAAGGAGTAATATGGACTCAACTGTAACATATAAATGTCCAAACTGCGATGCGGGTTTAATATTTGATCCCGAAAAGGGAAAATTCGTATGTGAGTTCTGCATATCCGATTTTACCGAGGATGACCTCCGCGAAAAAGGAGCTTTTGACAGAACGGAGCAAGCAGAGCGCGAGCAGGCGGAGTTTTCCGAGCATATCAAGGAATACTGCTGTCCGTCGTGCGGAGCTGAGGTTATCGCAGATGAAAATACCGTTGCGGGCACCTGCTTCTATTGTCATAATCCAATAGTTTTATCGGATAAGGTATCCGGTAACTTAAAGCCGTCGAAGATAATTCCTTTTGCATTCGATAAGGAAGAAGCGAAAGCGAGATTCCTTCGCTTTGCGAAAAGGAAAAAGTTTGTTCCTAAATCGTATGCCGCTCCCGAAAACGCCGAGAATATCTCGGGCGTATATTATCCATTCTGGGTAACCGATGCGGATACCGAAGCGGACTTTGACGCAAGAGGAACGAAGGTACGCACCTGGCGTATGGGAAATTATAGGTATACGGAAACCTCGCATTATAACATTATGCGAAGCGGTGATATTCACTTTGAGGATATAACCACCTCGGCAATAACCGAAGAGGATAAGGCTATGCTTGAGGGTATTTTGCCGTATCCGTCGGATGTTCACCGTGATTTCTCAATGCCGTATCTTCAGGGATTCGTCGCAAAAAAAAGAAATATCGAAAGAGAAGCTCTTTCGGGTGAGGTAAGAGAAAGAATGCACGGCTATGCGTCATCTCTTCTTCAAGGAACAGTGCATGGTTATGCAACGGTGACCGATGAGTTGACGGGTATAAGAATATCAAAAAGCCATTGGGAATATACTCTTATGCCTGTTTGGATACTCAACTATAAGCATAAAGGAAAGAACTATACTTATGCTATGAACGGTCATACGGGAAAGGTTTACGGTGAGCTTCCCATAAGCTTCCCAAAGCTTGGAATTCTCTTTGGCTCGCTGTTTTCTGCCGTAGCGCTAATTTGTACCCTGATCGGATACTTTTTGATGTAAGGGGGTACGGAAATGAAAACTAAAGTTGTCATATTTGTGATAATTGTCACTTTGTTACTGACGGTTATCGGACTCACTGTATCTGCATACGGAGGTTTTATTATTCCTTCGGGAGAGCTTTTGACAGACAGGGGAGACGTTATCCCTGATGCTGACGAGGACGAAATAATTGCGGCAATTGCCGAGGCTGAGGCTACATTGGATACTAAAATCCGAGTCTTCGCGTATTGCGGACCGTATGACTATGATTACCTTGATTACATAGACGAATCCGAGGAAAGCTTTGATTCTCTGGTCTTACTTGTGATTCAGTACGACAATGATTTTGACGAATATTATTATTACCTCGATACGTACGGTGATGCGCATTACAGCATTAAAGACAAAGAGGTTGACAGGATTCTTGATAACAGGGAAGTATACGACAATATCAAATCGGGAAACCTAAAGGAAGGTATAATAGCATTTGCTCCGCTTGCGGCAAGGGCGGTCGAGGGAGATTTGCGTCCCGATTTTTTAAAAGTGCTGATCATCTCACTTATAATAGCGGTAATCGTTGCTTTTATCGTGTGCTTGTCGATATACCTTGCATATAAGAAAAAACTTCATGCGGAAAGCTATCCGCTCAATAGATTTGCTTCTCTTGATCTTAAGATCGAAAGAGATAGCTTTGTAACTAAATTTGTAACGCGTGTCCGCATCAATACGTCGAATGGCGGTAACGGCAGGTCGGGCGGTGGAAGATCCGGCGGTGGCGGCGGCAGACGCGGCGGACGTTAATTATTAAAAGAACGAAAGGAGCGCTAATATGCGTGACAGATCAAAAGCAAATTTCAAGCTTGTCAGCGAATATTTGCCGACGGGCGATCAGCCTCAGGCGATAGAAGCGCTTGTTTCGGGACTTGAAGCGGGAGAGCGTGCGCAAACTCTTATCGGTGTAACGGGCTCGGGTAAGACCTTTACTATGGCGAACGTTATCGCACGCGCGGGACGACCTGCGCTCGTTCTTGCGCATAATAAAACTCTTGCAGCTCAGCTTTGCACGGAGTTCAGATCTTTTTTCCCCGAGAATGCGGTAGAATACTTCGTATCCTACTATGACTATTATCAGCCGGAGGCATATATCCCGGGGCGTGATATGTATATCGAGAAGGACGCAATGATCAACGATGAGATAGATATGCTCAGGCATAGCGCCACCTCGGCTCTTTTTGAAAGGCGAGACGTTATTATAGTCGCGTCTGTTTCCTGCATATATTCGCTCGGTGATCCCCTTGAGTATCAGGAGCTTTTAGTTTCTGTAAGACCCGGACTTGAAATGTCGCGTGACGAGCTTCTTTCCCGTCTTGTATCTATAAGCTATGAAAGAAACGACGTAAACTTTATTCGTGGAAAATTTCGTGTTCGCGGTGACGTTGTAGAGATATATCCCGCAAGCGCAAAGGAAGAGGCTCTCAGAGTTGAGTTCTTCGGCGATGAGATAGACAGAGTATCGAAGATAAATACCGTAACGGGAGAGGTGACCGAAAGGTTGTCCTATGCCGCGGTTTTCCCGGCTACGCACTATGCCGTGTCGGATGACAGGCGCGAGGCGGCACTCCGCGAGATCGAGCAGGAAATGGTGGAGCGCGTTGAATATTTCAAGGCAAACAATCAGCTGCTTGAGGCTGAAAGAATAGAGCAGAGAACGAAGTACGATCTTGAGATGCTTCGTGAGGTCGGATTCTGCTCTGGAGTTGAGAACTATTCGAGAGTTCTTGCAGGCAGACCTGCGGGCTCCACCCCGTATACGCTTCTCGACTATCTTCCCGACGATTATATTCTTTTCGTCGACGAATCTCACGTAACTCTTCCCCAGGTACGCGGAATGAGCGGCGGCGACTATGCGAGAAAGAAGAACTTGATCGACTTTGGATTCCGACTTCCGTCAGCGTTTGATAACAGACCGCTCTTTTTTGATGAATTTCAGGAGAAGATAGGTCAGGTTATATATGTCAGCGCGACGCCGGGAGATTTTGAAAAAGAAGAAAGCTCGAGTATGGTCGAGCAACTCATAAGACCTACGGGACTTATAGATCCCGAGGTAATAGTCCGCCCGATAGAGGGGCAGATTGACGATCTCATAGGAGAGATTCGAAAAACGACCGAGCGCGGTGAAAAGGTGCTCGTTACCACTATGACTACAAAAATGGCAGAGGACCTTACCGAGTATCTTACAACGCACTCTATAAAGGTTAAATACATTCACCACAGAGTTGAAACCATCGAGAGAATGCAGATCATCAGAGATCTGCGACTTGGTGAGTTTGACGTTCTCGTCGGAATAAATCTGCTTCGCGAAGGCCTCGATATTCCCGAGGTGTCTTTGGTTGCGATACTCGATGCGGACAAGGAAGGCTTCCTGCGAAGCGAAACCTCTTTGATACAGACCATAGGGCGCTCGGCGCGTAATATTAATGGTCACGTTATTATGTATGCGGACAGTATTACAAGATCAATGAAGGGCGCGATAGATGAAACAAACAGAAGGCGCTCTATCCAGATGGCTTATAACGAGGAGCACGGAATAACCCCCGAGAGCGTTAAGAAAAAGATAATGGATATCATCGAGATCGGCAAGAAGCCCGAGGATGATACCAAGCTTCAGGCGAAGAAGCTTACGAAGCTTGAGCGCGAAAAGCTTATAGAAAAGCTTACCGCGGAAATGAAGGAAGCGGCAAGAATGCTAGAATTTGAAAAGGCTGCGTTCTTACGCGATAGAATAAAGGATCTAAAAACGACGAAGTGATTTTTGCGAGCATACCTGCCGTAAAAACGGTCGTAACTGTAAACAGGAAAAAAAGAAATGGCAAGAAAAATAGTAATTAAAGGTGCGAGAGTAAATAACCTGAAAAATATCGACGTCGAGATACCGAGAGATAAGCTCGTTGTTTTGACAGGACTTTCCGGAAGCGGAAAATCATCGCTTGCGTTTGATACGCTTTACGCGGAGGGACACAGACGCTTTGTTGAGAGCTTATCGACATATGCCAGAATGTTCCTTGGTCAGATGGATAAGCCCGATGTTGACCTTATAGAAGGACTTTCGCCCTCTATATCCATAGATCAGAAAACAACGTCTAAAAACCCGAGATCAACCGTTGGAACGGTTACCGAAATATACGACTATCTCAGGCTTCTTTACGCAAGAGTGGGAAAGCCGCACTGCCCGATATGCAATAAGGAAATTTCCCAGCAGTCGCAGGACCAGATAGTAGATAAGATACTCTCAATTGATGCAGGCGAGCGCATAATGGTGCTCTCTCCCATTGTCAGACGGGAGAAGGGAATGCACGAAAAGGTTTTTTCCGATGCGAGAAAATCGGGTTATGCGAGAGTCAGAGTTGACGGAAATATGTACTCTCTTGATGAAGAGATAGCTCTCGATAAAAATAAAAAGCACACTATAGATATCGTGGTTGACCGTCTTGTAATAAAGGACGATATAAGATCAAGACTCTCCGACTCTGTCGAGGTTGCGCTTAAGGCAAGCGGCGGACTTGTAACGGTGGTGACTGTACCGCGAGAGGGAGAGGGACGTGAGCTTGAGTTTTCGGAAAAGTATGCCTGCGAGGAGCACGGTATAAGCTTCCCCGATCTCGAGCCGAGAATGTTCTCGTTCAATAACCCTATCGGTGCGTGCCCCGAATGCTCGGGTATCGGAAATATGCAGAGAATATCTGTAAGAAAACTTCTGCCTCATAAGCATCTCTCGCTTCGCGAGGGCGCGATAGCCGCAAACGGCTTCAAGACTATGACCGAGGATTCCTGGACGGGGCCCTTGCTCGTCGAGGTCGGTAAGGATTACGGCTTTACGCTCGATACGCCAATTTCCGAGTTCTCGGAGGAGGCTATAAACGTTTTAATGTACGGTGACGGTACGGGTAAAAAATACGACGTTATGCGCTATTTTGGCGGTGACGGTCGCCGTCAGATGGTATCGTTTGACGGTGTGGTCCGCATAATCGAGAAGCGTATGCGTATGATGGGCGGAGATTATTATCAGCAGTTCGTTGAGGAGGTAGCCTGCCCGAAATGCCGCGGAAGAAGACTTTCGGATCTTGTTCTTGGAGTTACCGTCGGCGGACTCAATATTGACGAATTTTGCCGTCTTTCGGTATCGGGAGCGATAGATTTCGTCGAATCTCTCGAATTTACCGAATCCGAAGCTAAAATATCAAAGGAAGTTATCAAAGAAATAAAATCAAGGCTTAACTTCTTGAAGAGCGTCGGTCTTGAATATCTCAATCTTGCTCGTCAGGCAGGAACGCTTTCGGGTGGAGAGGCGCAGAGAATAAGACTTGCGACGCAGATAGGCTCGTCCTTGACGGGTGTGTTGTATATCCTTGATGAGCCGAGTATCGGTCTTCATCAGCGTGATAACGGCAAGCTTATCGGAACGCTCAAGAATCTTCGCGATCTCGGCAATACCGTTGTCGTAGTCGAGCACGATGAGGATACGATGCGGGAGTCGGACTTCATAGTGGATATCGGTCCCGGAGCGGGAATTCACGGCGGTGAGGTAGTTGCAACCGGAGCGCCCGAGGAGGTAGCGAAGTGCGAAGCATCCATAACGGGAGCTTATCTTTCCGGCAGGCGTAGCATAAAAGTGCCGACAGAAAGAAGAGAAGGCAACGGAAATTATCTCAGAATTATAGGAGCCGAGGAAAACAATCTCAAAAAAGTCAACGTCGATATTCCTCTAGGTCAATTCATTGCCGTGACGGGAGTATCGGGAAGCGGAAAATCCTCGCTTATCAATTCGGTGTTGTATAAAACGCTCGCAAGGGATCTCAACCGAGCGATAACCTATCCGGGTAAGGTCGATAGGATCGAGGGACTCGAGCATCTTGATAAGGTAATAGCGATAGATCAGAGCCCCATCGGCAGAACACCGCGTTCAAATCCCGC
Organism: Eubacteriales bacterium; assembly: GCA_045654585.1. Classification (GTDB taxonomy): domain Bacteria; phylum Bacillota; class Clostridia; order Oscillospirales; family CAG-272; genus UBA1740. The sequence goes on along the minus strand of JAZONS010000066.1, from coordinate 16,068 downwards.
AACATATACGGGACTTTTCACCGATATAAGAAACCTCTTTGCCAAGACCAAGGATGCGAAGGCAAAGGGCTTTGATGCGGGCAGATTCTCCTTCAACGTCAAGGGGGGACGTTGCGAAGCCTGCGAGGGTGACGGAGTAAAATGCATAGAAATGAATTTCCTTCCAGACGTATACGTCAAGTGTGACGTTTGTCAGGGAAAGAGATACAACAGAGATACCCTTGACGTTAAATATAAGGGCAAGAACATATATGATGTTCTCGAAATGTCGGTCGAAGAGGGAATGTACTTCTTCGAGGATCTTCCGCAGCTTCAACGTAAGCTGAAAACTCTGTTCGATGTCGGTCTCGGTTATATAAAAATAGGTCAGTCATCAACAACGCTTTCGGGCGGTGAAGCGCAGAGAGTGAAGCTTGCGACCGAGCTTGCAAAGCGCTCTACGGGTAAAACGATATACATTCTAGACGAGCCTACAACAGGACTTCACACCGAAGACGTATCGAAGCTTATCGGTATCCTTCAGCGCCTTGTTGACGCAGGAAATACCGTTATAACCATAGAACATAACCTCGATCTCATAAAAACTGCGGATCATATCATTGACCTCGGTCCCGAGGGGGGAGATGGCGGCGGAACGATAGTTGTAACGGGAACGCCCGAAGAGGTTGCCGCGTGCGAGAGATCGTATACAGGTCAGTTCCTTAAGGAGAAGCTATGTATTACGGAGCAATAAAAAAGAACGATATCGCGAACGGAGAGGGGATAAGAACAACGCTCTTCGTTTCGGGATGCAGAAACAAATGCAAAAACTGCTTCAACCCCGAAACCTGGAGCTTTACCTATGGTAATCCGTTCACGGAAGAAACGAAGGAAGAGCTTCTTTCGACCTTCCGTTCCCCCTTCGTTGCGGGACTCACCTTGCTTGGCGGTGAGCCAATGGAGCCGGAAAATCAAAGAGAGCTTTTGCCGCTTATACGTGAATTTAAGACGAAATATCCGGAAAAAACGCTGTGGGTATATACCGGAAATCTATACGAGGAGTTGACCTCGGGAGTAGGTAATCATTTCAAGTGCACCGAGCATACCGAAGAGCTTCTATCGTATATCGATATCCTTGTTGACGGTCGCTTTGATGAAGAAAAAAAGAGTCTTGGAATACGGTTTAGAGGCTCGACAAACCAAAGAATCATTGATATGAACAAAACCCGTGAGAGCGGGAAAATAATTATCTGGGAAGGCTGCAAGCTTGATAAGAGCTTTGCGCCTGCCGAGGTGTAAAGCCTAAAGTAAATACAACCCGAAAGGAATAAATAAATGACACCGATCAGAATAAAAAAGCTTAACGAAAATGCTATAATTCCTACCTACGGAACAGAGTTTTCCGCAGGCGCAGACCTCTATGCTCTCCCGGGAGAGAGCGTTGCTATCGCGCCTCATAAAACCGTTATGATACATACGGGGCTTGCGATGGAGATACCCGAGGGTTATGCAGGTCTTATCTTTGCGAGAAGCGGCCTTGCCTCTAAGCGCGGACTTGCTCCGGCAAATAAGGTCGGTGTTGTCGATCCCGACTACAGAGGCGAGTTTATGGTTGCTCTTCATAACCATACAGATGAGGAGAGAACTGTTGAGGGCGGAGAGCGTGTAGCTCAGCTTGTAATAGTGCCTTTTCTTAAAGCTGAATTCTCGGTTACCGACGAGCTTTCGGATACCGTAAGAGGCGAAGGTGGATTTGGCTCTACCGGAAAAAAGTAAAAACTTAAACAAAAAACACGTATAAAAGTAAATAATTATTTGCAATAGACGAGGTTTATATGGCTGAAAAGATAAATATTGAAAACTACGTTCAAATCGCGTGCGGTAAATGGGAAGCGGGCGTTTGCGCCCAATTTGGCGGTAATATGATATATCTTCGCTATGACGGAAGAGATGTTTTCCGTCCCTTGACTGACGAGGAGCTTATCGCAAAAAATCCTTACATACAAGGCTCACCGATACTCTTACCCGCTAACAGAACCTACCTCGGAAAGTTCAGCTTCGAAGGTGTGGATTACGAGCTTCCGATAACAGAGCCGAGAACGAATTCTCATCTTCACGGACTTGTGCACAGAGCCGAGTTTGAACTTGTATCCGTAAGCGCTACGGAGGCTACCGTTCGCTATTCAAACCAAGGCGAGGTCTATCCGTTTAAATTCGATATGACGGTGACCTATTCCGCAACGGAGGATGGAGTATCTCAGAAGTACGTCATAACGAATACCGACTCGAAGAATATGCCTTATACGTTTTGTCTTCACTCAACCTTTGTTGAGCCCGAAGAGTTCGTTATGCCGGTAAAATGCCGTCAGGAGCACGACAGTACAGATATTCCTACGGGAAGATTTGTTACCTTGACCGAGCAGGAGGAGAAGTACAATACGGGCTCTCCATCAAAAAATATATCCGTATGCGGTTATTACGTATCTGCGGGAAATACTGCCAGAATCGACGATATACTATATACCGTGTCGGATAACTTTGACTGCTGGATAACCTACAATGCCCGCGGACTTGCGGGATATACCTGTATCGAGCCGCAGGCGGGACTTGTCAACGGACTTAATATTGACGGTGGATGCCGCATTCTTTCCCCGGGTGAATCTGTTACATACACGACAAAATATACCCATATATAGGATCAAACGAACGGTGAGTTGCCGTTCGCTATTGCATACGAAAAAACTAATAATAAATAAATGACATTAAGCTTAAGGAGTAACAAAATGAGCACATTACACGTAATTGACCATCCCTTGATTCAGCACAAGCTGACCATTATGAGAAGAAAGAACACTCCCTCAAAGGATTTCAGAACTCTTCTTGACGAGATAGCAATGCTTATGGGTTATGAGGTAACGAGAAATCTTCCTCTTGAGGACGTGGAGATAGAAACCCCGATCTGCAAGACAACGCAGAAGAGAATCGCGGGTAAAAAGCTTGCAATAATTCCTATCCTCAGAGCAGGCCTTGGAATGGTTGACGGACTTCTTAAGCTTGTTCCCGTAGCGAGAGTCGGACATATCGGGCTTTACCGCGATCCGGAAACTCACGAGCCCCATGAATACTATTGCAAGATGCCCAAGGATATCGAGGAAAGACTTGCGATAGTAGTCGACCCCATGCTTGCGACAGGTGGATCTGCATCCGACGCATTGAAGCTCGTTAAAGGACACGGAGCAAAGAATATTATACTTATGTGTCTTGTTGCTGCTCCCGAGGGCGTTGCGAAGGTTCAGGCAGATCATCCCGATGTTGATATATACGTTGCGGCTCTTGACGAAAAGCTCAACGAGCATGCATATATCGTACCCGGACTTGGTGACGCGGGAGACAGAATCTTCGGTATCAAGTAATGCGCGAACTTAAAATTGGCAAAAACGATGCGGGGCAGCGTCTGGATAAGTTCATAACCAAAGCATTGAATATCCCGATGAGCCTTTTGTATAAGTCAATAAGGCTCAAAAAGATCAAGGTAAACAGGCAACGCGCCGAGGTATCGCAGAAGCTTTGCGAGGGTGATACTGTTCAGTGCTTCCTTGCGGATGAATTCTTTGAAAAGGGTAAAAAAGTCGGATTCTCGGAAACTCCCGAGCATACGAAAGACCAGCTCTCGAAAATGAATTTCAAGCTCAATGTTATATACGAGGATGAGAATATTATTCTTGTAAATAAGCCGCAGGGACTTTCCGTTCACGAGGACGAGGATTCAAAATCAAATACTCTGATATCCTATATTCAGAGCTATCTTTATTCCAAAGGGGAATACGATCCCGATGAGGAGCTAAGCTTTGCTCCCGCGCTCTGCAACCGTATAGATAAAAATACGTCGGGCATCGTTATTGCCGCAAAAAACGCTGCAGCTCTCCGCATTATGAACGAAAAAATCAAAATCCGCGAGATAAAGAAGTTCTATCTTGCGGCAGTACACGGAGTTCCCGAAAAAAAAGAAGCTACACTCTACGGATATCTTATTAAGGATTCGAAAACGAACACCGTGCGTGTCTATGATAAGAACCCGCCAAAGGGCGCAAAGGATATAATAACAAAATATCGTGTAATAGCAAAAAAATCTGATTCTGCTCTTGTTGAGGTCGAGCTTCTTACGGGAAGAACGCATCAGATACGCGCGCATATGGCGCATATAGGGCACTCACTTATAGGCGACGGAAAGTACGGAATTAACCGTGCCGACAGAGAGAGAGGATACAAATATCAGGCATTGTGCTCCTATAAGCTTATCTTCTGCTTTGAGACAGATGCAGAAGAGCTTAATTACCTTAATGGAAAAGAATTTTCGATTCCAAAGCGCGATATTTACTTCACTAAGGACTATTTTTAAATTTTCCGTAATATAACAGCGTAATTTCACAGTTTTAAAAGAAAAAGCTTTGGATATCCAATCCGGACGTCCAAAGCTCTTTCATTATATAATTAACAGGTCTCTATATTTAACTGATGTCGGCGCCAAACGGTGCTGCAAAATACTTCGCAAACTTAAAACATTGCTTGCCGAAGGGGAGTAAGATAAGCGTAATAAAGAAAATAATTCCGGAAAGTGCGAAAAAAAGCGTATAAATCCATCCGAAAGTAAACAACCAAAGTGTATTTAAAAACTTGTGAGATGAATAATCGAGATAGATCTCCTTATTAAACGGATTAAATGCGAGCTTCGCAAATCCAAACCATATCTTTGAAAAAGGAATTCCAATAATACTTACAATAAAAACAATGCCTACAATTACGGATTCTATATAATACCATAATCCAATGAGTATTATCCAGAGTCTGCTGTAAAACTTCATAATGCAACCTCATAATAATAAATCTACAAATTAAATATATCACAGTGTGCTGAAAATGTCAATAAACAAACAAGAAAAAAGTTGTCGAAAAGCGCATGGATTTAAAAAAGGAAAATAATTTTATAAAAAAGTTCTTTTACACTTGAAAAAAGATTAAGATTATCGTATACTTAAACTAGGCATAGTGAGCATTTTATCAAATGCAAGTGCTTTAAATATTTCAATGCCGAAAGGAAACTCATATGAACAATAAGAATCCGGAGCTCGTCGTACTTGCGGCGGGAATGGGATCGCGCTACGGCGGACTTAAGCAGATAGATAAGGTTGATGACGCGGGTCACATCATCATTGATTTTTCTATATACGACGCTATCAAGGCAGGATTCAAGGATATAACCTTCATTATCAAAGCCGAGATTGAAAAGGATTTTCGCGAAGTAATGGATGCGCATCTTTGCGGCAAAGGTGTAAACGTAAAATACGTTTACCAGGAGCTTTCCAAGCTTCCCGAGGGCTTTTCCGTTCCCGAGGGAAGAAAAAAGCCGTGGGGAACAGCGCACGCAATTGCATGCTGTAAAGGTGTCGTAGAAGGTCCTTTTGCGGTAATCAATGCCGATGACTACTACGGAGAAAATGCATTTACCGAGATTTATCAGTTCTTAAAAAATACAGAGAATGACGGTAAAGCGCATTATACTATGGTTGGTTATAAAATTAAAAACACCGTAACCGAAGAGGGTACTGTCAGCCGTGGCGTTTGCGAGAAAGACGAAAACGGATATCTTACAAGCGTTGTAGAGAGAACGAAGATCGGTATTGATGACGGTGAGATTTATTATATCGAAGGCGAGGAAAGATTCCCCATCGACGGTGAAACCATCGTTTCGATGAATCTCTGGGGCTTCTCCGCGGATTATATCGACGAGTGTGGAAACAGATTTGAAACCTTCCTTAAAAACAACTATGATACCAATCCCGAAAAGTGCGAGTTTTATATGCCTACTGTTATATCCGAGCTTATCTCGGAGGGCAAAGCAGACGTGAAGGTTTTATCAAACCGAGATAAGTGGTACGGCGTAACATATAAAGAGGATAAGCCAAAAGTTGTTGAAGCATTCAAGCGTCTTAAATCTGAAGGAAAATATCCGGAAAACTTCTAAAATGTAAATAAATGTATTCAAAAAAACAGCAAAGAGAAGGAGATAAAAATGTTATTTTCAACGCAGACTGATGTTTTAACAAAGAATTTTGGACTTGAAACCGCGGTTGAAATGTTCGCTAAAGCAGGTTATCCCGCACTGGATATATCCCTTTTTGACAGAAATGCAGTACCGTTTACAGATGACTATATTGAGGTAGCGGAAAAGCTTCGCGCTAAGGCAGATTCGCTTGGCGTAAAATTCATTCAGGCGCATGCTCCTTTCTACTGGAAATACGAGGTATATACGGGCGAGATCATCCCGCTTCTTCCGAGAGTCTTTGAGTTTTGTTCGCTACTCGGAGTTAAATATATCGTAGTTCACCCTATTCAGAACGGAAGATTTTACGGAAGAGAGCAGGAGTTGTTTGAACTTAATGTTGAATTCTATAAATCGCTTGCTCCTGTGGCAAAGAAATATGGAGTGAAGATCGCTATTGAAAATATGTGGCAAACTCATCCGATAAGCAGAAAAATCTGCGACGATATTCTTGCCGATCCTAACGAGCTTGCGAGAATGTATGATACTCTCGCAGATCCCGAAGCATTTACTGTTTGTCTTGACCTTGGCCACGTTGCTCTTTGCGGTAGAGAGCCCGATGATGCTATCAGAATCATCGGTAAAGAAAGACTCGGCACGCTCCACGTTCACGACGTAGATTATCTCGCTGACCTTCATACGCTCCCCGGTATCTCAAAGATCAATTGGACTAACGTTTGCGCAGCTCTCGCAGAGATCGGATACGAGGGTAGCTTTAACCTTGAAGCTGATAACTTCTATCTCGGATTCCCGAAATCCCACTATCAGACAGTTACGAACTTTATGGCAGATACCTGCAAAGTCTTTGTCGGAATGATAGAGGAAATGAAAGGAAAGAAAGAGAATTAGCATTTCAAGTTGTAATAAAATTCAGTCAATTTTGACTGCTCTTGTCCGAAAATGATTGCCCACTAAAAAATGCATAGCAGAGAATTTGTCTGCTATGCATTTTTGTTTAAATATCAAAAGGTATTTTAATTTTGAAGTGAGCGGATGATTTTTGCCATCTCGGACGGAAGATCGGACGGCGTTACGCCAAAATCTGAATAAATTTCGGAAAGCCTGTCACCTGCCAGACCGTGAATATAGCAGGCAAGTGCAGCGAGGTCAACGGCGGTTTTATCCGTTGAAGCGATAAGTGATGTCATAAGCCCTGCAAGAGTATCTCCGCTTCCGCCCTTTGAGAGCGCCGTAGTGCCTGTCGGATTAACGAAAGTCTTGACACCGTCGGTTATAACAGTGCCGTGCCCCTTGAGTACAACGGTGCAATTGTTTCTTTTTGCAAAATCCAGGGCAGCACCGATCCTGTTAGCCTTTATCTCGTCGATCGAGAGTCCCGAGAGCCTTGAAAACTCCATTTCGTGAGGAGTTATAATAACAGGTCTTTTTGATTGATTCAGAGTCTTCTTGGTATCACTGTATCGCGCTATAGCATTCAGCGCGTCGGCATCAAGTATAATAGGCTTATTTGTATCAATCAAGGTGAGTCTTTTAGTAAGCTTTGCAAGAGCTTCGGAACAGCCCGAGCCCGAGCCGATGAGCGTCACGTTAGCGGCAGAAGATTTTTCTGCTATAAGGTAAAGTTCGCTCTCTGTTAAAGCTTCGGTCACCGAAAGGGGGGTGTAAATAACCTCCGGAAATTTCGCAAGCAACCCCGATATGACGTCAGCTTCAGCCGCAACCTCAGTATAACCGCATCCGCCGCGGAGCATAGCCTCTGTGGCAAGATGCGCGGCTCCGGGATATCTTCCGCTTCCAATATATGCGAAAGCTCTTCCAAACGTACCCTTGTGCCCGTTTTCGTCACGTTTTGGCAAAAGAGCTTTAGCTACTGTTTGTGTTATTTTAATATGATCCATAAATGCACCTCAGAATATAAGGCAAATTAAACCTTTATATTAATATAGCACAAATAACAAAAAAATTCAATAAATATATGTCGATTTAGGTCTTTTTTATGATAATCCCTTTACAAATCGAGAATTTTATGTTAAAATAAAACATAAGAAAAAGTAAAGGAGATTTCACTATGGCTAAAAAGATTATCATAACGATTGCGCGTCAGTACGGTAGCGGAGGAAGAGAAATAGGTGAGAAGGTAGCTGAGCTTCTTGGAATACCGCTTTATGATAAGCAACTGATAACGGATGCGGCATCTAAGGGAAATCTCAACGAAGAAGTGCTCAAGAGAACCGATGAAACTGCGGCTAACTCGCTTCTTTATACCCTTGCGATGGGCTCCAACGTTGTTGGAACGACTATGCACTTCGGCTATAAAATGCCGATAAACGATAAGCTCTTTATTCTTCAGGCAGAGGTCATTAAGGAGTATGCAAAAGAAGGAAGCTGTGTTATTATAGGCAGATGCTCGGATTATGTTCTCAGAGAAGAAGAAAATGTTTTCAGACTCTTCATTTACGGAGATCTCGATCATAGAAAAGCAAGAGTGGCAGAGCGTCATCCCGAGATAAAGAGCTCGCAGATAATGGACGTTATCAATAAGACCGATCGCCGCAGAGCTTCTTACTATAATTTCTATACGGGAAATAAGTGGGGCAAGTACGATAACTACGATATGGCTATCAATTCTTCCACACTTGGTATCCAGGGAACTGCAGAGCTCATAGCTCGTTGCGCAGAGAAGCTTATGGAAGAATAACGGCAATAAAGTGAACAAAAGTTTACAATAACCGTGAATAAAAAAGGAGAAGCGAATAAAACGCTTCTCCTTTTTTGTTATCTCTGCGCTATACGGTATAAATACTCTGCGGCAGCTTCTCTTGAAAGTGCCTCGTTCATATCGCCGGATTCCTCGCTATCGAAAACGCCTATTGAATACATTGCTCCAACGGAGGAACGCGCCCAAACCGGAACGTCGGTTATACCTTCGATCTCCGAGAAAACGGAGCTGTCGCTCTTGAGCTCAAGAAGGTTTGACATAATGATGGCGGCTTCGCATCTTGTGATGTTATCGGTAGGTCTGAAATAAAGCCCATCGGTATCGAAGGATCCGTTAACAGCACCTATTCTTGCCGCTGTCGCAACGTAACCGACGAGGGACTTCGGTATTTTGTCATTATCGTCAAAATAAGTTTTTGTCAGAGTGCTGTCCTGTCTGATTCCAAGAGCCTTCATTGCCATAGCAACGAATTCGGCGCGGCTAACCGTTCCCTCGGGAGAGAAGTACATATCGTCGCCTATGCGACTGCCGGACATAATACCCATAGCGGTCATTGCTACTGCTGCATTATAGGATTTTGACTCGGTCATATCGACGTAAACGACCTCGCTCATTCTCTCGGTTACATTGAGGGAAACCTTTTCGGGCTTCGTGTAATTTCCGTACTCATCGCGAACGACGAATACAAAAGAGTCCTTTCCGTCGAAGTCACGTTTTGGCGTGTAGCAAAACTCCCCGAAGCTCTCACCCGTGAGAGCTAAAGTGCCGTTTTTAGGATAACATACAACAATGACTGAAAGCTTGTCACCTTCGGGATCGGATGCGCTTATTTTACCGTATACCGAAATGCCCTTTTGCGTTGTAACCGAAAGTGTTTCGGCGGTATTTGTGTTAAGCTTGGGTGCGTAATTAACCTTTTTTGCGAATCTTACCGTGCATACGTGTTCAGTGTTGTCCTTGCTGTCTACCTTGAATTTAAATGAAGCTTCGCAAACTTCATCGCTCTCGGGCGTAAAGATTAGAGAGGAAAGATTTTTTCTTTTTATCTCTTGCCCGATATAAACGCGCTTACCGTCTAAAGTAAGTCTGCCGTCAGCAGATGATGGGATTTCCGAAATTATAATTTTTTTGAACTCCGCCAAAGCGAGCGCACTTTTGAAATCGGTATCGGAAAAACCCAGAGGCTCACCGATAAGACCTGTTTTAATCATTGTAACATCATTTGCAATAACCTCGGCACCCGTGCCGAATAAAGCAGCATTTGCACTGACAGTACCCATTCCAACAGAAAGTGAGATGAGCAGAAGTAATAGTAGAAATTTTTTCATTTTAACCATCCTTTCCAATGAGGAATAGCGGTGCAGTTTTTATTAACGTTACCGTTCTCCCCGTTTTCTTCCTCTCTAGTTTTTTCCAAAAATAAGCTTTATATACACAAAACACCTTTGATTTTTGGTGTAAACGTAAAAAAACACAAATTCATCGAAAAAGCATTGACTTTGACTTTTAAATATTATATACTATATAGGTAAAATTATTACTAAAGGTAAAATATGAAAAAATTTTTGAATAAAAGAACTCTGCTTATTGCGGGCGTAGCGGTAATAATTATTGCCGCTGTTTCTGTCGCTTTATGCTTGATTCTTGTCAATGACGAGCCTATGGAGCGCGAAGTGTTTATCAGAGGAGATTTTGAATATTCCTTAATTGATGAATACAATGTCGAGATCGTCGGTTACGTCGGTGATAGTAAAAACGTGTCCATACCGACGGCGCTTCAAGGTAAGATAGTCTTGTCCATCGGTGACTATGCCTTTGCATCGTCGGATATAAAATCGGTAGATTTCGGTGATTTTATCGAATACGTAGGGGATTACGCATTTGCGGGCTGCACTAATCTGACCGAGATACTATTTTCCGAAGACCTTAAGGAAATAGGCAACGGAGCATTCCAGGAATGCTCGGAAATAAAGGAGCTCATACTTCCCGAAACTACAAGGAAAATAGGTAACTATTCATTTGCGGGATGTAAAATGCTGTCGGATATAGAATTTCCTAAAGCTCTTCAGTCGATAGGCACGAGAGCGTTTTCTAACTGTATTAATGTCGAGGCGCTGTCGATTCCGTCGGACTCTGTTTCTATAGCCGACTATGCTTTTGAATATTGTGATAGTTTGACGTCGTTTGCGGATCTTGGCGGTGTTAAATCTATCGGCAATCTTGTTTTTGATAATTGTGAGAAACTTTCGCGCGTGGCTTTTGGCAAAAATCTTGCGCAAATAGGCGCTCACGTCTTTGATAATTGCTCTTCGCTTGAAGAGATAACCGTTGACAGTGAAAACGGTACGTTTGAGGTAAACTCGGGTGTTCTTACGGATAAGAAGCAGGGCATAGCTATTAAGCTTCCGATTCATTATAAAGCCGATAACCTCATTATTCCTGATTACGTTACCGAAATTGCTGATAATGCGCTTTCCGAAAATCTTAGCTTAAAATCCGTATCTTTACCGCAGGGTGTTCGCAGAATAGGCACTTATGCCTTTTACGGTTCGCAGATGCTCGAGAGCATAAATATACCCGATAGTGTTACGGATATCGGCGGCAGAGCATTTTTCGGCACTGCGTACTATAAGGCACTTTCAAATGAGTTCGTAATCGCGGGCGATGGAATACTTATCAAGTATAACACCGCGTCGAGCGACACCGAGAGCAGTAAAACTGTCTATGAAGAAAAGGTCGTCTCGGGTGTAAATACCAAAGTACCGATAGGATTTGCAGTAACTGTTCCATCGGGAATCAAAAAAATCAGCTCAGCATTTGATTCGAATATCGACGTGATATCGGTTGAATTGCCGAGTACTGTAACCGAGATTAGCGATTACGCATTTTACTATGCAAGCTATATGCGAGCTGTTGTACTTCCCGAAAGCATAAGCTGTATCGGTGAATCTGCTTTTGAGCATTGTACGGGACTTGAGAGCATCAAGCTGCCAAGTTCGCTTACTTATCTTGGCGCATCGGCATTTAACTCCTGTCAAAGCCTCACCGAAGTTACCGTTCCGGGAAGTATCGGGGAAGTGCAGAGAAAAACGTTTTCCGATTGCGTTTCTTTAGAGAAAGTCCAAATTTTAAATGGCATAACCGCGATACATGATAATGCCTTTTACAAAAACACATCGCTTAAGGAGATTGACCTACCAAAAACACTGACTAGTATAGGTAACAACGTATTTTCCTACAGCGCGTTTAAGAGCTTCACGATTCCGAACAGCGTGACATACGTTGGAGAATCATTATTGGGCTCTGCTCCAAATCTTGTATCCCTTAAGCTTGGTAAAGGCTTAACAGCGGTTCCCGTTGCTATTTGTCTTGGTGCTGAAAAGCTTACCGAGGTAAAGATACCGAGATGTTATACCTCGATAGGCGCGGATGCGTTCGGCGGATGCAAGTCACTTGAAGAGCTAAAGCTTCCGCGAAAGCTTACGATAATAGGTGATTCCGCCTTTGCAAAATGTGAGAAGCTTGAAAAGGTTTCGTCAAAGCGAGTTGAAAGTATAGGCTACGGTGCTTTTCAGGGCTGTGTCAAGCTTTCAAAATTTAATTTCAACTCACGTATAAAAGAAATATATCCATATGCGTTTGAGCGATGCATTCTTCTTGAAAAAGCCAATATTTCCGGTGTGGAGCTGCTTGGCGAAAGGGCGTTTGATTATTGTGATAGCTTAAAGAAGGTTAATCTCAAATCACTATATTCTATCCCCGATTACGCTTTTTACGGATGCTACAATCTGTCGAAGCTCAAGCTGTCAGATTCTCTTGAAAGAATAGGAAAGGGTGCGTTCGGAACCTGTTCGTTTGAAAAGCTTGTTTTTCCTAACGCATTAAAATATATAGATAACGATGCATTCTACGGATGCACGGAGCTTGAAGAAATAGAGTTTGGTGAAAATCTTATTTCAATAGGCAATAAGGCGTTCAGCTCTTGTGAGAACCTCAAAGAGATTGATTTACCCGATAGTCTTACGTCTATAGGTAATAATGCGTTCGAGGGATGCGTAAATCTTATGTTTGTCACGATGGGTGATTCGGTTGAAACTCTCGGAAACTACGCTTTCGGCACCTGCCACTCCTTGGAAACCGTTTATCTATCCAAGGCATTGACTGTGATTTCCGATTATGCGTTTGCTGATTGTCCGAAGCTCGGAAGCGTTGAACTTCACGAGGGGATCACGGAGATCAAGACTTGCGCTTTCCTGGATTGCGTTTCCCTTGAAAGTGTGGCTCTGCCCGATTCGCTTGAAGTAATACGCGTAAATGCATTCTTGGGATGTACTGCATTGGATAAAGTATTGTGCTCTAGTGAAGGTGCCTTCTATTCTACCGTTATTGAGCCGGGTAATGAAAAGCTCCTTGCGGCATACAAAAACGGAGGTTGAATATGGTAATATCTATAGCAGGCGTCGCTATTGAGATAAAAAACAGATATTCTTATATCGAAAAGCTTGCCGCAGAATATTTATCGGACTCCGATATTATAGACTTCTCCGTCGAAGCAACCGATGAGGATATCGAATTTGAAAGAGAAATGTCCGAATATGAATTCAGCAGGGGATATCTTGAATCCATAGCTGTTTACAGAAAAATTGCCGAAAGGCTTCCGGAGTACGGTGCCGTTGTGTTTCACGGCGCTGTGATAGCTGAGGGAGGCGAGGCTTATGCCGTAACCGCCAGAAGCGGAGTCGGAAAAACAACGCATCTTTCTCTTTGGCGCGAAGCCTTTGGAGAAAAGGTATATATCTTAAACGGTGATAAACCCGTTCTTCGTATAATTGACGGCGTGGTGTATGCATCGGGAACACCATGGCGCGGAAAAGAGGGTTACGGTGTACCCGGAATGCTTCCTCTTGCTGCAGTAGGATTTTTGAAGAGAGCCGAAGAGCCGTCGGCGGAAAGAATCACTGCGGACAGTGTGTCGGTTATGTTTGCATCTCAGATATATATACCGAGTACCCCTAAAGCCGCATCGCTTGCGCTCGGTGTACTTGACCGCATTATTAATTCTGTCGCTCTTTATGAAATACGCGCGAATATGGATGTGCGTTCTGCGCACGTTTCGCACGAAGCATTTAAAAATAATAAAAAAGCATAAATTTTTCGCACGAAAGGAATTTCCAAGATGGAAAATCAGAAAAACGAAAGAGAAATCTCTTTGGCATTTCTCTTCAAAGTCTTTAAAAAGGCAATAGTCTTTATGATAGTTGCGGCGATCTTCTTCGGAGCTATCGGTATAGCTTATTCCGTAGCTATTGAAAAGCCTAAGTATGAGGGAACCGTAACCTTCTGGGTTGCAAACAATTCACCCGGAGCGGATTATACCTCTCAGTCGCTTGTATACGCCGCTGCTGCGATCGCTTCAAGCTGTATCGAGCTTGTAAAGCAGGAGATGCCGGTCAGAAAAGCTGTAACAGAATATAATCTTACAGAGAAGCTGGGTTATGAAAGTGAGGATGCCTGCGTTGCCGCTGTGCGCAGTATGATAAGTGCGCGCAAGGTAGAAGAAAATTCCGTGGTATTCTACGTTACCGTAAGCGCAGATTCAAGAGAAGATGCATACGACGTAGTTAAGGCTATAGAGAAGGTAATGCCCGATGTGCTTCGTTCGCTTTGCAGTATTCAGAATGAAACCGTATCTATGATCACGGTAATAGGCGGAGTGAGCAATATAAACAGTATCAAAACGGTAAAATCCTCACCTATAACAACCGCAGTAATACTCGGCTTTATTGCAGCTGTTATTGCATACGCGATATTCTTCGTGCTTTCCATCTTTGATACAAATATATATGATGAGAACACCGTAAAGGAAAACCTTCCATATCCCATCGTTGGAAATATTCCCAGCTTTGCATCGGCAGAAGAGGAAGCGGAGAACAGGAAGAATAAATATGTCAAGAATCGTAACGGCATAATAAAGCGTAATTATAAGAATAAGCTTCTTAATGAAAACGCTCCATTCTTTATGACCGAGTCCTTCAATACGCTCAGAACAAACGTTATTTATTCCGCTGCTGCCGCAAAGAATCCTATTTTTGCGGTTACAAGTGATGTTGCAGCAGTAGGTAAAACTGTTGTTGCGGCAAATCTTGCGATAGCTCTTTCTAACCTTGATAAGAGAGTTCTTCTGGTAGAGTGCGATATGAGATGTCCGACATTCTCGAAGCTCTTCAAGATAAAGAAGGAACACGGTCTATCCGAGCTTCTTGCGGGAATGGCTAATAAGACCTCTGATGTTGTAACTTCTTATGAAGACTCAACCCTCGATGTTCTTGTTTGCGGCCAGATACCTCCTAACCCCTCGGAGCTTCTTTCTGGTTACCGTATGTCGGAGCTTGCCGAGGAATGGAAGTCGGTATACGATTATATCATTCTTGATATGCCTCCTATCGGTGAGGTGTACGATGCAGGCGTTGTTGCCAATATCGTAAACGGCTATATTATGACCGTAAGAGTGAACCACTCCAATATCAATGATGTCAAAACTGCAACCGAGAGAATCGAGTCTGTAAACGGTGCTATCCTCGGCGTTATTGTCAACGGTATCAATCCCAAGTCTAATAAAAAATACAAATACTATTATTCCTACGGAGAAAAAAGTACAGATGTGGCGCGCAAAAATGTAAACAAAGGGTAACATATTTGCTTTAATAATGTCCGTGAGTTCTGAAAAATAAAAAGATTTTTAACTCTTTTTGTAATACTTTCTCTCCTAGTTGTCTTCACGGGATGCGTCGGAATATACAGATATGATAAGGCATATAAGGAACGTGACTCCGCTTCGGTTGCTATTAAAACGCTTGAGGGGGATGTGGCAAAGGAATTTTATGATGGTGTAGCACATATGCCTTTTTCGGTTACGTTCGTATTTGCTTTGGCTGCTATGGACCCATCGTATGGCTTTTACGACTACCTCGCCAAAATAACCTATGACAACGGCGATTACGATATAATCTCGCAAGGTATGCAACAATACGCCTTTGAAGCCGACGAAGATGGGTTTGGTATATACGATTGCTGTGTTGATTGGAATCTGTTTATCGAAGGTTATTTAGACTGAATATTCAATAACTAACAAATAAAAAAACTGCCCGAGACTTTTGCTCTCGGGCAGTTTTTGTATAACGAAAACCACGCGATAGTCGCGTGGTTCAATAAAGGTTAACCGGTGAAAAGAAATCCTCCAATATGTTATAATAAAGTGACCTGCCAGTCAAAATAAAAAAACATATTGGAGGATTTATCTATGAAAAAA
>JAZONS010000065.1:0-22896 GCA_045654585.1 Eubacteriales bacterium | reverse complement strand
ACCCACGGGACCCATTTATGGGTAGTAAGTAACAGATGCATGGCTGGCAGGCCAATCTTAAACGCACTTGTGCGTAGCCAGTAACATTTAGGGTTTTACCCGAAAATGAAATACCCCCGGTTTGACCGGGGGATTTTTATTATAAATATTTAATTTCAAAGCATACTTATTCTGACAAAATAATTGTTTGTTAAATGATAAAATTAATTTATAAAAATAATGAGGTTACGGATGCAGACGTTTTACATTGATATTTATTTTTTGATAAATTTTACGGTAGACATTCTTGCTTTGTATTTTTCTGCGCTTTTTGCAAAGGTCGAAAGCA
This sequence comes from Eubacteriales bacterium, assembly GCA_045654585.1. Classification (GTDB taxonomy): domain Bacteria; phylum Bacillota; class Clostridia; order Oscillospirales; family CAG-272; genus UBA1740. The sequence goes on along the minus strand of JAZONS010000065.1, from coordinate 22,568 downwards.
CGGTCAAAAGATTAATTTTATCAAGCGCATTGGGTGCGTTATTAGCCTCGGTTGTTGCTTTGGTTGCGCCCGTCGGTTTTGTCTTTCTCGCAATTTTGCTTATCGGAACATGGTTGACTATTGAGATTTTTGTTAGCAAATCAACTTTCTTACGAAAATTTAAATTGTATTTAGCTTTTCTTGTTTTCGAAACATTGATCGGAGGTTTTGTAAATTTAATATATAATTTGCTTGATATGTATATATATCCGATAATATCAAATCAGAAATTCGGAGCTGAGAATAGAAATTTACTTATTCTATCGTTGATAATACTTATAGCTTACGGAGTATTAAAATTGTTATATACAGCATTTAATAATACATCAGCTGAGAAAAATATTGAGATAACGATAGGATTAAATGATAAAGAGGAACGGATTACAGGACTTGTTGACAGCGGATGCTTAGTTTGTGATCCCCTTGACGCGCGACCGGTTATAATAGTTAAAAAGAATTGTTTAGAAATGGTAAAGGGGATTTATGACATATCTTGTTCTGAGGATAGTAATATAAAAAGAAGAATAAGAGTTATACCCATACGGTCGTTCGGCTCGGAAAAGATTCTGATAGGGATCAGAACAGATTATATAAAAATAAAAGGAAGAAAAGAAAAATATGAAAATGTAGTAATTGCACTTGATGAAGAGGAGGGAAGCTACAGCGGTTATTCGGCATTGGTTCCGCTGTCAATATTAGAATGAAATTTTTAATAAGTATAAAAAGATTAATACATAAACTACTTGGAAAACAAAATGTATATTATATTAACGGAAGCGAAACTTTACCGCCCCCTTTAAAAACAGAGATAGAAGAAAAGCTAATTTTGGAGCTGCATGATGATCATGCAAGGCAAACTCTGATCGAGCATAATCTAAGATTAGTCGTTTATATAGCAAAACGTTTTGAAAATACAGGAGTAGGTCTTGAGGAGCTGATATCAATAGGAACAGTTGGTCTTATGAAAGCGGTACAGACTTATAATGCGGATAAGAATATAAAAATTGCTACTTATGCATCAAGATGTATCGAAAATGAAATACTAATGTTCATCAGAAAGAGTTCTCAAAGAAAAAAGGAGATCTCGATCGATGAACCGCTCAGTGTTGATTATGACGGTAACGAGCTGCTTTTGTCCGATATACTCGGCAGTGATGCGGACTGCGTATTTAAAGAAATGGAAGAGGACGAGGAAAGACGGATAGTCAGAGAGGCGGTTTCCGGGCTTTCCGAACGAGAAAGAATTATTATTGAAATGCGGTTTGGATTATTCGGGAGGCAGGAATTAACGCAAAAGGAGGTCGCAGATGAGCTTGGTATCTCTCAAAGCTACATCTCAAGACTTGAGAAAAAAATAATGCATAGATTACGCAAGAAAATCGAAGAAAAAATATAATATTCGCCAAGTTTGTTTTCTAATATCAATATTTCAATATTTTTTTAAAAAAACTATTGCAAATTAAAAAAATATATGTTATAATGAATAGCAATTAAAATGAATAATTATGTAAAGAGGTGTTAAAATGAAGGCTGGAATACATCCCGAATGCAAAGAAGCTACCATCAGATGTGCTTGCGGTGAAACTGTTAAGACCCACTCTGTAAAGGGCGATCTTAACGTTGAAATTTGCTCCAAGTGCCATCCTTTCTATACAGGTAAGCAGAAATTTGTAGATGCAGGCGGACGCGTTGATAAGTTTAAGAAGCGTCTTGCAATGACCAAGTAATTTATTTTGGTTATCATTGCCTATCGAAGAGCGTTGGATAGACTATAAAAAGTTATCCACGCTCTTTTATTTTCAATTAGGAGGCTTTATGGAAGAGAATATTACTAAAAAAGCCGTTCTTGTTTCGGTTGTAAAAACAACGGCAGAGCTGGAAGAATGCGAAAGAAGCCTCGATGAGCTTGAGCGTCTTCTCAAAACTGCAGGCGGAGAATCTTATGCAAGAGTGATTCAGGTAAAGCCGACGTTTGAACCGAGAACGATTATCGGAAGCGGCAAGGTTCTTGAAATTAAAGAAATATGTGATGCAAACGCCATAGAACTTGTTGTATTCGATCTTGAATTATCCCCTATGCAGATACGAAACCTCGAAGATGACATAGGTAACGTTGACGTTATCGACAGAAGTATGCTTATACTTGATATATTTGCGCTTCATGCTACGACGGGAGAAGGAAAGCTTCAGGTTGAATTAGCGCAGCTAAAATATACGGCTCCAAGACTTGTAGGCAAAGGCGCAAAGCTTTCAAGGCAGGGCGGCGGTATCGGTACTCGCGGTCCGGGAGAAACTCAGCTTGAGAGTGACAGACGTCATCTCCACTCGAAAATTACCGCGCTCGAAGCAAAGTTAAAGCTTCTTGAGCACAACCGTGGGGTAATGCGTGCTCAAAGAGATAGAAGCGGTCTTCCGAAGATAGCGGTAGTTGGCTATACCAACGCAGGAAAATCAACCTTACTGAATCTTTTGACAGGTGCAGACGTTTTAACAGAGGACAAGCTATTTGCAACGCTCGATCCTACTACGAGAAAACTTCTGCTTCCTTGCGGAGAAACTGTGCTGCTTACAGATACCGTAGGATTTATCAGAAAGCTTCCTCATCATCTCGTAGAAGCATTTAAATCAACGCTTGACGAAGTAACGTACGCAGATGCGCTTCTTATCGTTTCCGATATCACCGACCCCGAGGTTGGAGAGCATCTTGAAGTAACAGAAGGTATAATCAGCGATCTTTCTGCCGCTGATAAACCGAGAATATACGTTTATAATAAGTCCGATAAGATAGACGGAGCATCTTATGCTGTGCCGCGCGAGAAAACCGTTATAGTATCAGCAAAAGAAAACCGTGGTATTGACAAGCTTCTTTCTATGATTGAAGAGGTAGTCCACGAAGGAAAACGTGAATGTACCATCCTATTACCTTACTCCGAGCAGTCCGTTCTCAGCAACTTATATGACAATGCGACCGTACTTGAGGTCGATTATCGTGCAGAAGGGATATACGTTCGAGCTATACTCGGCGCTCCCGAGCGTGGAATGCTTCATAAATACATTTTCGAGGAATGAGTTTTATGGATTCGTATATAACTTTAAAAGAACTGGGCGAATATTATTTTGAAGATAGGAAATCTCAGTTTTTCGGTTTTGCTAAACCTGTCGAAGCTGAGCACGAGGCTCTCGATTTTATACAGGCGATCAAAAAAAGATATCCGGATGCAAGGCATTGGGTATATGCATATGTTTTGAGAGAAAACTCTACAATGCGTTTTACAGATGATAGAGAGCCGCAGGGAACCGCGGGAATGCCTGTTCTTGATGTTATAAGAAAAAACGGCGTGACGGATGCAGTTATTGTAGTTGTCCGTTATTTCGGAGGAATTCTTCTGGGTACAGGCGGACTTGTTCATGCATATACCGAAGCCGCGCTTGGGGCATTAAAAAATGCTAAAATAGTTAAATATGACACTTATACCGTTTTGAGTATTGAAGTGAGTTATTCAGACTATCAAAAGATAGCTACCGTACTTTCCGATTTCGATTTTTGCACCGATGATACCGACTATTCGGAAAACGTAGTTATCTTGGGAACTGTTATTGCCGATTCATACGAAGAGTTAAGCTGCAAACTTGCGGAAACGACTTCAGGTAGGTGTAAAATAAATTTTCTGGATAAAAAATACGATTTTAGAGAATAATTTAAAAAATTAAAAGTGTTTTTTGCATTTGATGTCGTATATTGAAATAAATAAAAACGTAAGAAAGGGGGACATTTATGATAAGCAAAGAAACAATTGAAGAGATTCTTGCAAGAACTGATATTGAACCGCTAATATCAAGCTACGTTAATTTAAAGCGTGCCGGTGATACATATAAGGGTCTTTGCCCGTTTCACAGCGAAAAAAGTCCTTCCTTTACAGTATATCCCAGAACATCAAGTTTTTATTGCTTCGGATGCGGTATCGGTGGAGATGCGGTAACATTTATAAAGCAAATGGAGCATCTTGATTATCCTGATGCGCTTGATTTTTTGGCGAAGCGCGCCGGTATTACAATTGTTGACAATGATAAGCCTATAAGAGAAGAGAAAAAGTTTAATAGGGAAAGAATGTTCAAAATGAACGCCGATGCCGCAAACTTTTTCCATAAATGTCTAATGGCAAATACTGAAGATGCAAAAGCTGCGCTTGCTTATTTCACCGAAAAACGAGGACTTTCGCTCTCGACAATAAGGCACTTCGGCCTTGGATATGCTCCCGATAGCTTTGATTCGCTACTGAACTATATGCGCTCAAAGGGATATAATTACGACGAGCTTGTAGCAGGTTTCCTTTGCGGAAAAAGCGAAAAAGGAAAATATTATGACGCATTCCGTAACAGAGTAATGTTTCCGATTATCGACGTTTCGGGAAATGTTATTGCTTTCGGCGGAAGAGCTATGGATAACGAAACCAAGCCCAAATATAAAAACTCTTCGGATACGCCCGTTTATAAAAAGACGCGCCATGTTTATGCTTTGAATTTTGCAAGGCATACTTGCTCGGAAAAGCTTATTCTTTGCGAAGGATATATGGACGTCATTGCGTTACACACTGCAGGTTTTACTAATGCAATTGCAACTCTCGGAACCGCAATTACTTCCGATCAGGCGAGACTTATGAGCCGATATACAAAAAAAGTCGTTATTTGCTATGACTCGGACGAAGCGGGACAAAAAGCGGCAAATAAAGCGCTCAAGGTAATAGGGGACACAGGGCTTGACGTTGGCGTTATAGTTGTACCCGGCTCGAAAGATCCGGACGAATATATCAAAACGTTTGGAAAAGAAAAGTTTGCCGAAGTACTCGAAGGTGCAAAAATCGAATTTGAGTACAAGATGGATAATATTCTTGCAAGGTTCGACTTGAATCTGCCGCAAGATCGAGTTAAAGTTGTTGCAATGCTCGAAAATGAGATTTCTAAGGTTTATTCCGAGGCAGAAAGAGAAGTTTATATACAACTTGTTTCTAAAACAATAGGTATAGAGGCAAAAAGTATAAAATCTGACGTTGAAAGAATTCTTCAGAAAAACAAGAAAAGCTTCAAAGCGTCGGAAGGACTCAAAGCAAGGCAATCGGCAGCAGGATATGCAGATAAGGTTAATCCCGATTTTGCAAAAGCGCCTGCTATTGCAAGGCATGAGGAAACTATTTTGGCTTTGTTGCTACTTTTTGCAGAGCATAGAAAAACCGTTTTTGAAAAAGCTATTCTTACTGAGGATAACTTCTTCACCGAATTTAATAAAAAAATTTTTAATTATATTAAAGACGCTTATGCGTGCGGAGATGTTTTCCCGAATCTCAACGAGATATTTACCCCCGAGGAGATCGGAAGAATTACAAATATAAAGAACAAAAGAATGGCGCTTGCAAATAACGGCGACGATGTTCTTTTTGAAAGTATAAATGCACTTAAAAGTTCTATGGAAAAGAAAAATGCAGAAGCCGCGACTACCTTCGACCAGCTTGCTGAGCTAATTAAAAAAATGCGAAGCGACAGTGGCGATTCCTAGTTTGATTTTTCAAAGGAACGAGAAAGGATATAAAAAATGAGCAGAGAAAAAATTGACGTAAACGACTATATTGATTCGAAAAGCTCCAGCGGTATAGTTGAATCCGGAATAATGAAAGCACTCGAGGATATCGATTTTGATATTACTCAGGTTGATATCGATTCCGCAAATCCCGAGGACATCGAGAACGATCATTTTAAAGAAATCGAGCGTGACGTAAAAAATTACGAAACAGGCGAGAAAATGGAGAAGCTTCTTTCACAGGAAGGTCTTGCCATAGATGACCCCGTACGTATGTACTTAAAGGATATCGGTAAGATTCCGCTTCTTACCCCTGAAAGAGAAGCTTATCTGGCAGAGAGAATTTCTCTTGGTGATAAAGCCGCAAAGGACGAGCTTACCGAAGCTAACCTTCGACTTGTTGTTAATATCGCAAAGCGTCATGTAGGTAAGGGTATGTACTTCCTTGATCTTATCCAGGAAGGTAACCTCGGTCTTATGAAGGCGGTTGAAAAGTTCGATTATAGCAAGGGCTTTAAATTCTCAACTTATGCAACGTGGTGGATCCGTCAGGCTATTACGAGAGCTATTGCTGATCAGGCAAGAACGATCCGTATTCCTGTTCATATGGTAGAAACCATTCATAAAGTTTCCAGAACCTCCCGTCAGCTTCTCCAGGACCTTGGAAGAGAGCCTACTACCGATGAGATCGCAAAAAAACTCGATATGACTCCCGATAAGGTAAGAGAGATCATGAAGATAGCTCAGGACCCCGTTTCACTTGAAACTCCCATCGGTGAGGAAGAAGATAGCCATCTTGGTGATTTCGTTGAGGATAGCGATTCTCCCGCACCTTCGGACAGTGCATCGTACGCACTCTTGCGTGAGCAGCTTTGCAACGTTTTACGCACCCTTACCCCCAGAGAAGAGCAGGTTATTAAGCTTCGCTTCGGTCTCGAGGACGGCCGTCCGAGAACACTTGAAGAAGTTGGACGCCAGTTCCAGATTACAAGAGAAAGAATCCGCCAGATAGAGGCAAAGGCTTTGCGTAAGCTCAGACATCCTTCAAGATCCAAAACTCTTAAAGATTATCTTGCGAACTGATTTAATGGGCAAAGTGAACAAAATTGTGTTTTGAACATTGTCTATTTTGCTCTTTAAATTATGTTTTAATATTTTAATATTTTTTATGCTTGACTTTTTTATTTATTTATTGTAAAATATATTGGTAAAAAGTTACCTTGGAGGTTATTTACATAATGAAAAAAATTCTCAGCATGATCTTATGCCTTATGCTTGCTATGTTTATGCTTGTAAGCTGCGGCGAAGATATTATCGGCGAATATTTAGATGAATATGATAAGCCGGAAGTTAAAGAAAAACTTACTTATAATCTTTATATTATTTGCGAAGACGGTACTTCTGATAATGCAAAAAAGACCGTTCAGCAGAGAATTGCCGATTATACCGGTAGCTCGGAGATGCAAACTACCGTTAACGTAGTTTATTGCACAGCATCCGAGTACAATAGCATAGTTTTAAATAAAAAGCTTGACGGTACGAAAGATCAGGCAGATATACTTCTAATTAATTCTGAATCCTTAATGGACCAGCTTGTTGCAGACAAGCGTCTTGCTGATATTACGGAATATATCAACGGTGATTATGAGTATGCTAAATTTAATGCTCAGATTGCAAACTCTCTTATGCAGGCATCTTTGTTTACCGAACAAGATGGATCAAAAGTTAACTATTGCGTTCCTAACAACTATGTTGTAGGTCATTACACCTATATTACGATTGATATTAAGAACGCTGCTCTCTATAATTACAGTGAGCTTGATCTTCAGCAAAATCAGGCAGGTTTTGTAGGAACCGAGTATTTCTGGTTGCTTTTGGCTAAAGAAGCTAAGGAAAACAACACAGCATTCGAGCCGGATAAATACATTTTTAGTTTCGATACATATATAACCGATTCCAGTCTTCTTCTTACAAAATACGAGTGTCTTTCCGAGACGGAACCTACCGAAAAAGACAGTAACTATACTTATCTTTTCTTCTCACCTGACGCGGCAGAGAAGTACGGCATTCAAAAGAAAGATGTTGAGGGCGTTAAAGATATCGCAACGGCAAGAGAGCTTTTCCTTAACAATGAGGGAAGTAAGCTTACTCAGTCCAGGTTCGACGAGATTTTCAAGGAAGTAAAATCTACCGTTAAGTATACTGATGCTGATTATGAATTAATCTCGAGTGACCCCACTTTCTATTTCAATCAGATAATTGAAAAAAATGCGGAAGATCCCGACGCTGCTCCCATTTATACCTATGTTTGCTTCGACAAGGAAAAAGCCGATAAATTCGGTCTTGATAATAACAGCTATTTCAAGAACTGTGTTCCTACCGATGAAAATGATATCATCCGCTTATGGAACGCTATGGCAGAAGACGGTGTAGCAGATCCTTATAAGTTTATCAAGATTGAAGAAGGCTCGATCACTGATAAAGCTAAATATGAAGCTGAAGGCTTGATTTGTAACATTCCCGCCCTTCCCGCTGCTACCAGAAGCGATGCCTTTGAAGGAGCTTTTGCAATCAATGCTAATGTTGCAAACGTTGAAAGAGCCATGGAAGTTATTTATGCTATCAACAACGATGATACGCTTCATAACTATCTGCAATACGGTATCGCTGAAACGAATTATGACATCATTGATAAAGATAACAGAATAATTGAGCGTTCTACCGAGCAGACAAGTAAGTATTATATGAATCCTCGTTATACAGGTGACATTTTCGGTCTTCTTTATTGCGAAGAACTCAAATGGACGGAAGATAAAGTCGTGCCTTCGAAGATGCAGAATGATGCATCTGTTTTCACGCCTTAAGTTTTTTCACATTAAAAATAATTTAATAAGGGGCTGTCGTATAAGGCATAACCGAACAACAAGAGCGAGGATACTTTGTAACAGCATCTTCGCTCTTTTGATTTAAGTTATTCCGGGGGACAGTGTTATACTATGAAGATCATTGATTTCCATACACACATTTTGCCGGGCGCAGATCATGGTTCCGACTCGCTCGAAACGTCGCTGAAGCAGTTGGAGTTATCTCGGACTGCAGGCGTTGATATAATTGTTGCTACACCGCATTTTTATCCTCATATGCACAGACTAGATAAATTTCTTGAGAGAAGATGCTGCGCTTATTCAACGCTTATCGATAATACTTCAACAAAAATTTTATTAGGGGCGGAAGTACTTCTTTGCGACAAGCTTGAAAATCTTGAAAATATAGATGCGCTATGTATTGAAGGAACAAAAACTTTACTTATTGAGCTGCCTTTTTCCACCTTCAGAGATTCTTATAAGAATTCCGTCGAAGCTTTGATTGATCGGGGTTATGACGTTGTTATAGCTCATGCTGACAGATATCCGAAGGAAAGTATAAATAAGCTTCTTGAGGTCGGGGCAGTTCTTCAACTTAATGTTTCTGCGATCGCTAAATTCTTTATGAAAAAATATGTCAAAAAATGGCTCGAATGGGGAGTCGTAGTTGCGCTCGGAAGCGATATTCATATGTTGAATAAAAAGTCATATAAGAACTTTAACAAGGCTAGAATAAAGTTAAAGGGAAGATTTAATTTTATAATGCAAGAGTCCGTAAAATATATTGAATCTTAATTATAATGAATTAATAAACAAGTTGTACAAACGAAATCAAAGTATAAATCTCCTTGTTTTGCAGATACTAACAGTACAAATCTGTAAATTAAGGAGATTTTTATATATATGAAAGCAACAGGAATTGTCAGAAGAATCGACGACCTCGGAAGAGTCGTTATTCCCAAAGAAATAAGACGAACTATGCGTATTCGCGAGGGAGACCCGCTTGAGATCTTTACCGACCGTGAAGGGGAAGTTATATTTAAAAAATATTCACCAATCGGAGAGTTGCAGAATTTTGCGAGTGAATATGCCGATACACTGCAAAAAACTTCAGGAATGCCAATATTTGTTTGCGACAGAGATGAAATCATTGCAGTTTCAGGAGCATCAAAGCGTGAATATCTTGATAAAAAAATATCCCATGAGCTTGAGGAAATAATGGAAAACAGAATTCTTTATCAATATAATTTGCAATCCGAACAAAAATATATAAGCGATTTTGGAAAGGAACATTATATCAGTTGCGCAATGCCTATTTTATCCGAAGGTGACGTTATTGGATGCGTAATTTCGGGATGGCAAAATTCAAATAACATTAGCGAAAAGATCTCACTGGATATTGAGGCTAAATTAATTCAAACTGCAGGAATTTTTCTGGGAAAACAGATGGAAAATTAAAACAATTTCAAAATTAATTATTTTTATTTATAATCAAACGTAAATAAAACGGTAGAAGCCCGACTTGGCACTTCTACCGTTTATATTTATTAGAAAATATCAAATTTGTTCAATCAAAAACAACAGAATTTGATTCCGATGCTTTATAATATCCTATATAAGAATTACCTCTGTTGATTATAAGCTTTTCTCCGTCGAGATTTTTAAATATAAGCTGCCCATTAGCTTCAACACTCCATCTGATCTCGGTAAGAGTACCGTTCGAAATGTAATATCCCGTTCCGCGACTGCCTGTATTAACTACGGTTTCTGTTCCTGATGACATTTCGTAGGTGATCATATCTGCAAAAAGTATAAAAACGTTTTTGTAGGACGCAGTTTTACCGTCTAACATATCGACCTTATCACGGCCATTCTTCGAAAGAGAATATTTGCCATCATTAGTGTTTAGTAGGAGCTTTGTTTCATTATTTTCGTAGGGAAGAATAATGCTATTAGCAGCAGCTTTACCTTCAACACTTTCAAAATAATCACAAAAATCATATGGTAATTGCTGCATTACATATGTAGTAGTGTCGATTCCTTGTTTTTTTGCAACAGTCGATAGATTCTGATAGTCTGTATAAATGTTCTTACCATTTTCTCGATAAATATACTCTGTGTTTTTACTGAGATCGATATGCAACGTTGAAGGAAGAGAAGAATACGAAACAATATCTTCATTACCATTCGCAACAAGGATACCACCAAAAAATTTAACTATTTGCGAAATGTAATTACGGGTTTCTGCAATTGCACCGATTTTGCCAAGTTGACTTATATCGGTTCTGTATACGAGAAATCTGGTTTCACCGTTTTCAGTAGGTATTTCGACGGTAATCTCCGAGCCCGATATTCCGTATAGCGGCGCGCCGGGTTCAACGGTAATTACATAAGGAAGCTTACCCGTTAATTCCGGTGTTGTTTCAAGTCCGGTTAAATAATTTATAAACTCGGGCGGCTTCGGTTCTTCGGGTTCAACAATTGTATCTTGATTATTATTATCGGCGGTACCGCCATTTTCGTCGGTATCGCCGTTTGGTTCATCGGCATTATCGGTTGAATCTCCGATTTCGCCGCTATTATCTCCATTGGTTTTTTTCTGCCATCCGCTTGCTGCGGTGCCAATAAGAAAAATAAATACCACTCCTATTATCGTGGCTGCGAGCAGTTTTGCAATACTGCTCCCTGATGCGTTTTTCATTTTTTACCTCCTTGCAAACCAATTAAAGGTGTGCACGTTTTAAACAAGTCTGCTTATTTATTATAGCGGTCAAGCCATGCCGCAGCAGTCTCAAAAGCATCTAAAAGTCCTTTAGCGGAGATCTGCTTTTCGGGGAAAGGTTTTCCGGGAGCGAAAAGCTGAACTGCAATATTGTCGGGAATATTTTCTCCATCTTTCTTTGAAGGCTTCTCGGTCATAATCATCATTTTAACGTAATACTGACTAAGATCTCCGTAATAAAGATCATCATCTTTGCGAACAAGAGGTCTACCCTTGTATTCAAGAAATTCGGTGCAATCAATGCCTTTTACTTCTAACATTGTTATCTCCTTTCATTTTATTTGGAAATAGCGACTGCTTGTCTACTCCGTAAATATGATATCAAACAATCATCGTCTTGTAAATATATTCGACAAAAGTGGATATTATAAAGATAACGCAAAATACGCTATTTTTTTATAAACGGAGTGAAGGTAAGAGCACTTCTTCCATTCTTGGGGATGGGTTTTGTGAGTTCAAATATAGAATCAGCCTTATCTGATTTGAGCTTTTGATTCATTGCAATATCATCAAAACACTCATAAGCCGATGGCTTAGTTAAAATTTTGAACTCTGTTTCTTTTACTCGTTTTAAGATCTTCATTCCAACACTGTCCATACCTAAAACCTGGGTAAAACGCGGTAACATTTTAACATCGGAGGAGGTAACGCCGAAGAAAATATTCAGCAACGCGCGTCTAATTCTGGCTTTGGTATAGTTTTTAGTTTCGGAAATTTTAAGTAAAGAAATAATATCGTTCGCCTCAAAGCTTAAGTTATAAAGGCGATTATATAAACCGTCATGCGCATCGTGATAATCCTCACGCTGTACAGACGAATTTAAACGTAATTTGGAAATAAAAGCAGAGGATATTTTTGAAATATCACAGGGCAGATCTCCGTTTTTTTGAGCATCTTCAATTATACTTATGCATTCTCTCGGAACATAATTTAATGCACTCGGATCGGATAAATTGAGAGCATTTCTTATCGCAGATGCGCTCTGATAAGCACCGTCAACAAAATCCGTATCGTTATAATTAGCTCCACAGCGTTTTACGGTGTGAGGCTTAATTGTGCTTTTTGAATCAATTAAAGCTTTAATATATTCAATCCCAAGAATATTATTGGGAGTGAATGAGATATCGCATGAGCCTGCAACCGCTTTATATGCGAGCTCAAGGCGTGCAGGGAAGCCTAACGATTTATTGTTGGAAAGCTTTTCAAATTCTTTTTTAAATTCAGCACTCAAATAAATTTCTGCAGCTTTATAAATCAAATCAACATCACCGCATTCGGAGCCAAAAGAAAGATAATCAACAACGCCTAAAGCATTTGCAATCGCAACGCCGCTTTTAGCAAAGAACTCCGCGCTTGATGATGAGAAGGGAAAGGGAAGCTCGAGTACAAGATTGGATCCGCCGAGAATAGCGCATTTTGCGCGCTCTCCCTTGGGCATAAGCGCAATCTCGCCTCGCTGAGTATAATTTCCGCTCATAATAGATACAATAGCTGTATCTTCTCCAAATTCTTTTCTGATACAATTTATCTGATATGCGTGACCGGAATGAAAGGGATTATATTCGGAAATTATTGCAACGGTAACCATATTTAAACCCCTTTCTTAAAATTTATGTTTTTTTCACTTTAGGTGTTGATAATTTCAAAAATTTGTTGTATAATTATAGCGTTACAAAAAAGAGAAAGGACACTAAAAATGAAAGTACTTGTTGTTAACGCAGGCTCAAGCTCATTGAAATATCAGCTCTTTGAAACAAATTCCGGCGACGTTTTAGCTAAAGGAAATTGCGAAAGAATCGGTATTGATGGCTCGAGACTTATTCACAAAATCTCCGGAAAGGAAGACTATATAAAGGAAGCAGAGCTTAAGGATCATTCCGAAGCTATGAAACTCGTTGTTTCTACGCTTCTCAGTGAAGAATACGGATGCCTTAAGTCCGTTGATGAGATTAAGGCTATAGGACACAGAGTCGTTCACGGCGGACCGTACTTCACTCAGTCTGTTCTTGTTACAGATGAAGTTATGCAGGTTCTCGAAAAGTGCACTGCATACGCTCCTTTACACACTCCCGCGCATATAATGGGTATCAAGGGATGCAAGTCCGTAATGCCTGATACTCCCGAAGTTCTTGTATTTGATACCGCTTTCCATCAGACGATGCCTAAGGAAGCATTTATGTACGGTATTTCCTACGATATGTATGAGGATTATCAGATCCGCCGTTACGGCGCTCACGGTACCTCTCACAGATACGTAAGCGGTGAAATGATCAAGCTTCTCGGAGGAAACGCCGAGGGAACTAAGATCGTTACCTGCCATATAGGAAACGGCTCTTCTATCACTGCTGTAAAGGACGGAAAGTGCATTGATACTTCGATGGGCTTCACACCCCTCGACGGTATCCTTATGGGTACTCGTTGCGGTGCTATTGACCCCGCCATCGTCCCGTTCATTATGGAAAAGAAGGGCTACACTCCTGCAGAAATGGATTCTTATATGAATAAGAAATGCGGCTTTGAGGGTATCAGTGGCGTAGGCTCCGACTCCAGAGACGTTGAAAAGGCAATGATGGAAGGTAACGAAAGAGCGAAGCTTGTTTATGATATGCTTTGCTATCAGATCAAAAAATTCATCGGCTCTTATAGCGCAGCTATGGGCGGAGTGAATGCAATTGTATTCACCGCAGGTATCGGCGAGCATGCTCCCTACATTCGTGAAAACGCACTTTCTGGTCTTGAATATCTCGGTATAAAGCTTGACAAGGAAAGAAATACTTTCAAGCACTCATCTACTCCCGTGAAGCTTTCAACGGACGATTCCGCAGTAGCGATCTATATGATTCCTACCAACGAAGAGCTTGTTATCGCTCAGGATACCGAAGCAATCGTCAAAGCCCTTTAATTATTAGCACCCGTGGTGAACATCCCACGGGTGCTTTCACTTTTATTATATTACCATAAAAATTATATATTGTCAAGAAAGTATCGGGATTTAAACGTTTATAGAATAAATATTTTTGATTTCCGAAAGCATTTTATTATACATTTCATCAATAATCACGAAATTCATAGTTGGCGTATAAATATCCTCGAGTTTAAAATGATAATCGGAAGCCATTTTTAATTCCTCCGAAGCCAAATTCAAATAATAATTTTTACTGTTTTCAAGAGAATGCATTTTCTCTTCAAATTCTCTTAAGTTATCGATTTTAATAAATTTAGTTGTATCAGTTAATATTTCACCGTCGCCCATACCGAATAAAATTGTTTCACCGTGATTAAGTATTATTCCTTCGCTAACGTGAGTGTCAAATGGGGAGGGAATTTTGCAAAATTCAGCATTGATTTTTATTAAATTAGCGACAAGAAGTCCGATAAAAATATTCTCACTCCCAAACCTACCGAAAACAGAATAGTTCTTTTTTGAATTGCTAAAGGGTCCTGTCAGTGTTCTGTATCCGAACTTTGAAAATGAACTTATAAGTCTTACTTTGGATTTGCCTTTATTAATTATTTTCAGTTTCTCAATTATTTCTTCGCATTCATTTAAACATTTTTTGAAATCAAAAGAAGAAACGATTTCTGACCTAATATTTGTGTCAAATATTGAAGAATAGTACAAATACTCGTATGCTTTTTTGTAGCATTTATTTTTTTGGGTATTTAATTTTAAGATTGTTTCTCTGTGTTTATTTAATATTTTAGAATCCCAGGCTTCACCCAAATTAATAATCTCATCTATAGCTCCGGGAATCTCGGCATCTCTCAAATGCGGAGCAGTTCCGTCAAGGACGGCAACCTTTGCTGTTCCGTTATCAATTATAATTCCGTCAAGAGAATCGGGATCGGATGAGCATCTGAATATTTCGTAATAAATTTTATTAATTTTGCAAAAGACGCAAAGTCTTTTGATTATCGAACTTTTTCCCGTTCCCGGACCACCCTTTAGAACGAATATTTTTTCAAATTCCGACGAATTAAATATTTCGTCAAAATACGATTTAAATCTGTGATAACCGTTTGCTGAAGCATAATACTCGTTATACGTGTAAAAATTTTCCTTCATAACTTTCTCCTTGTAAAATTACTGCTTGAATAAATTTGCAAATTGTTATTTACAAAAAACTTGACATTTAACATTATTTTGTTATATAATATAATTAATATGCAAAAGTTTGCCCAAAATACGGGCTGTTATTCCGAATAAGAGGTTAATATGATTATTATCGGACTCTGCGGCAGCAGCGGTGCAGGTAAAGGAGTTGCTGCCAAACTGTTTGCTTCTCACGGCATACCTTCTATTGATGCTGATGCAGTATACCGCGATTTGGTTTATGCAGGCTCTCCTTTACTTAAGCAGATCGGCGACGCGTTTGGCGAATGTGTTATTTCGCAGGACGGTACTTTAGATAGGAAAATGCTTTCTTCAATAGTCTTCTCAAATAGAGAAAAATTGTTATTGTTAAACAAAATTACGCACGGCGCAATAATTGAAGAAACCGAAAAAAGATTTGCGGACTATAAAAAGCTCGGCCACCCTGCGGTCATTTTTGACGCTCCGCAGCTTTTTGAATCCGGTTTTGATAAAAAATGCGATATTATTATTGCTGTTACCGCACCTCTCGATTTAAGAATTGAACGTCTTATGAAAAGAGATAATAAAGCAAAGGCGGCTATACTTGAGAGATTAGCTGCGCAGTTACCCGATGAATTCCTTATATCAAATTCTGATTATGTATTGGAAAACAAAGGTGATATAGAATCGCTCTCGGGTGAAATTGATAAACTTGTAAAAATAATTTTGAAATGAGGATATAACAATGAGTGAAAAATCAATCGGAAAAGAAATGCTTGAAAAGCTTTCATACAAGAAAAGAAATGTATACGAAGAGGCAAATTCCGACGAGATCAAGGCTATTTATGACTACTCTCTTGGGTATATGAAGTATCTTGACGATGCTAAAACCGAAAGAGAGGCTGTTGTTGCTTCAATAAAGCTTGCTGCTGACTGCGGTTATACCGAATATAAACTCGGTGATAAGATTAAAGTCGGAGATAAAAAGTATTTTAATAATCACGGAAAATCTCTTATCCTTTTCAAAGTAGGTGAAAACGATATCGAAAAAGAGGGAATTAGAATTCTCGCTTCACATATTGATTCACCCAGACTCGATTTAAAGCAGGTTCCTATGTATGAGGAAGCGGGAATGGGATTCCTCAAGACTCACTATTACGGCGGTATCAAAAAGTATCAGTGGACCGCTATCCCGTTGGCTCTTCACGGTGTTATGATCAAAAAGAACGGTGAGTCCGTTGAAATAGTTATCGGCGAGGACGACAAGGATCCCGTATTCTATATCAACGATCTTCTTCCTCACCTTGCTTCAAGACAGGTTTCAGAGCCTCTCGGTACGGCAATTTCAGGCGAAACTCTTAATATTCTCATTGGCGGACTTCCTTATAATGATGAAGAAGTAACCGAAAAAATTAAGCTTACGGCGCTTTCATATCTTTATGAGAAGTACGGTGTAACCGAAGAGGACTTTCTCAGTGCCGAGCTTTCTCTCGTTCCCGCTTATAAAGCTCGTAATATAGGTTTTGACGGAGCTCTTATCGGAGCTTACGGTCACGATGACAGAGTTTGCTCTTATCCCGCTCTCACTGCGCTTCTTAACTGTGAATCTAACGAGCGTACTGCTATGGTTATTCTTGCAGACAAGGAAGAGGTAGGCTCTATGGGTCTCAGCGGTATGCAGAGCGATGCTCTCGTTGATATTATGGATGAGATTGCTATCGCGCTTAAAAAGAATCCCAAGGTTGTCAGACATAATTCGAAATGCCTTAGCGCAGACGTTAATGCCGCATACGACCCTAACTTTGCTGATGTTTACGAAAAACGCAACAGTGCGCTTCTTTCTTGCGGTGCTGTTATCAGTAAATACACCGGCGCAAGAGGAAAATCGGGAACAAGTGATGCTTCTGCAGAATTCGTTGGCTTCGTAAGAAGACTCTTTGATGAAAACGGTGTAATCTGGCAGTCTGCTGAGCTTGGAAAGGTTGACGCGGGTGGCGGCGGAACCGTTGCTATGTTCATAGCTAACCATAATATCGAAACGGTTGACCTTGGCGTTCCCGTAATCTCAATGCACGCGCCTTACGAGGTTGTTTCTAAGGCGGATGTATATTCTACATACAAAGCTTGTGCAGCTTTCATCAAATAATTTATAGGTAACTTATGTTTTTAGAAAAATTGGTTCCCGCGGAAAACAGATACCGCGAAATAGAGCAGCTGATGACTTTACCCGAGATAACATCAGATGGAAAAAAATACACCGCTCTTGTCAAAGAATATAATGGACTTACTCCTATCGTTGAAAAATACAGAGAATATAAAAAAGCGGAAAAAGATTTAGCTGAAGCAATCGAGCTCAGGGATGATTCCTCAGTTGAAAAGGAATTGCGTGAACTCGCCGAAGAAGAATGCAAAGAGTATTCCGAGCTATGTAAAAAACTCGAGGAAGAGCTTAAGATTCTTCTTATCCCTAAAGATCCTAATGACTCCAGAAACGTTGTTGTTGAGATCAGAGCGGGCGCCGGCGGAGAAGAGGCAGCTTTATTTGCCGCAGACCTTTTCCGTATGTATTCTATGTTTTCAACGAAAGAAAGGTTAAAGCTCGAACTTGTTAATGTAAACGAAACAGAGCTTGGCGGTTATAAAGAAATTACCTTTAATGTTATCGGTGACGGTGCATATTCCAGATTTAAATTCGAAAGCGGAGTTCATAGAGTTCAGCGCATCCCCGTAACCGAGTCAAACGGTAGGATACAAACTTCTACCGTAACTGTTGCCGTTTTGCCCGAAGCTGAGGACGTTGAGGTTGAGGTTAATCCTTCTGATTTAAAATTTGAATCCTGCAAATCTAGCGGTGCAGGTGGTCAGCATATTAATAAAACAGAATCTGCAGTACGCTTAACGCATAAGCCCACAGGTATTGTTATTGAGTGCGATCAGGAAAGAAGTCAGCTCCAGAACAAAGAGAAAGCTTTACGCATTTTGTACACAAAGCTTTACGATATCAAGCAAAAAGAGCAAAACGATGCGATCGCATCGACGAGAAAGACTCAGGTTGGTTCGGGAGATAGAAGTGAGAAAATAAGAACTTATAACTATCCTCAATCCCGTATCACCGATCATAGAATCAACAAAACGATTTATACGTTTGACTCCTTCCTTAACGGCGATATAGGCGAGCTTGTTGATGAACTTATTGCATTTGATACTGCAGAACGCTTAAGAGGCGATATCGAATGAAAACAAAAATAATCAAAATAGATCCTGACAATGTATGCGAGAGCAACTTGAGCGAAGCTGCCAAGATCATAAAAAACGGTGGACTTGTCATTTTTCCGACAGAAACTGTTTACGGTCTAGGTGCTGACGGAACCTCAGCCGAGGCGGCATCAAAAATTTATTCTGCAAAAGGAAGACCATCAGACAATCCGCTGATAATTCATATTGCGGATCCCGCAGATGCGTCAAAATACACCTATACAAACGAAACCTATTTTCGTTTAGCTGAAAAATTTATGCCCGGACCGCTTACTGTTGTGCTTTTTGCAAAAGATAACGTACCTGAACAAACCAGAGCCTCGCTTCCTACGGTTGCTGTACGTTGCCCCTCGAATCCTATTGCAAACACGCTTATTAGACTTGCGGGGATTCCGATAGCTGCCCCATCTGCAAACCTTTCCGGAAGTCCATCTCCAACAAAGGCTTCTCACGTTATTGACGATATGGACGGAAGAGTTGACATGATCATAGATGGCGGGGATTCGGAATTCGGTCTGGAATCTACAATTGTGAAGATTGAAGATAACGCTACCTTGACACTTCTCAGACCCGGAAAAATTACGATTGATGACTTACTTACCGTATGTCCCGTTGTAAAAATCGCAAACGCTGTAACCGATCAGCTGAGAGAAGATGAGGTTGTCCTTTCACCGGGCATGAAATATAGGCATTATGCACCGAAATCTCCCGTATATCTTATTGATGCTGAATCAGAAAACGCTTTTAATTACATTTCAGAACGCTCGAAGTCTTCTCGCGTCGCGGTTCTTTGCTACAAGGAAGATATTGAGCTTTTAAAAAACAAAGCTCCAAACGTACATATCTACGAATTCGGAGCAGAGAACGATGAGCTTTTGCAGGCTCATCTGCTGTTCGATATACTTCGCGATGCGGACAAGCATAATTTTGACGAAATTTATGCCCCTTTGCCCAGAAAAGAAGGGGTCGGCCTTGCTCTTTACAATAGAATGATAAGAGCTGCGGCATATCATATTATTAGAATGTGACGGTATAAAAAATGGCAAAAAAGAAAAAGATCTCTGTTGAAGATTTAAAACAAAACGAGGCTCCGGCTACTGAGCAACCGATAACCGAAACTCTGGAAAAAAACTATATGCCTTACGCGATGAGCGTTATAGTATCGAGAGCTATTCCGGAAATCGACGGTTTTAAGCCTTCTCATAGAAAACTTCTTTACACAATGTACAAGATGGGCCTTATGAACGGCCAGAGGACCAAAAGTGCTAATATTGTAGGACAAACGATGCGTCTTAACCCTCACGGTGATGCTTCCATATATGAAACAATGGTACGTCTGACACGCGGTAACGGCGCGCTTTTGCACCCCTTTGTCGATTCTAAGGGATCGTTCGGTAAGCAGTATTCAAGAGATATGGCGTATGCGGCATCAAGATATACCGAAGCAAAACTCGATAGCTTTTGCTCCGAGCTCTTTTCAGGTATAGACAAGGATGCTGTTGACTTTGTTCCCAACTACGATAACACCTCGGAGGAGCCCACTCTTTTACCTACTACCTTCCCAAATATACTTGTATCACCGAACCTCGGTATTGCCGTAGGTATGGCTTGCTCGATATGTTCGTTTAACCTTGCCGAGATCTGCGACGGAACCATAGCACTGTTGAAGAATCCAAAAACTACCATTGAACGCATTATGGAGATAATAAAAGCTCCTGACTTTTCAGGTGGCGCTACAATACTTTATGATGCCGAGCAGATGAAAAAGATTTATCTTACAGGTCTTGGAAGCTTTAAAATGCAGGCTAAATGGGCTTATGATAAAAAGAATAACTCCATTGATATTCTTGAAATACCTTATTCTTCATGCATCGAAGCTATAATAAAAAAATCCGTCGATATGATCAAAAGCGGTAAGCTTCGTGAGGTTGCGGACGTAAGAGACTCTGTAGATATCAGCAGTACAAGACTTCTGACGTTTGAACTTAAAAAGGATGCTGATCCTGATACGGTTATTAAAAAGCTTATGGCTGCAACAGAGCTTGAAAACAACTTCGATTGCAACTTCAATATTCTGGTTGAAGGAAAACCGATGCTTCTAGGTGTCCGCGAGATTCTTCTTGAATGGATCAAGTTCAGAACAAAATGCTTGACCCGTGAGCTTAATTTCGATTTGAATAAAAAAGAAGAGAAGCTTCATCTTCTCCTCGGTCTTGCGGCTATATTGCTTGATATTGATAAAGCGATTAAGATCATCAGAAACACCACGGAAGAAAAAGACGTTGTTCCTAACCTTGCAGCGGCATTTAATATATCAAACGTTCAGGCCGAGTACGTTGCCGAGATCAAGCTCCGTAATCTTAACAGCCAATATATTCTCAATCGCGTCAAAGAGATCGAAACGCTCAGAGCCGAGATTGACGATATCAAAGAGAAGCTTCGTGATGAGCTTAAGCTGAAAAACGTTATAATCGAGCAGCTCCGTGAAATTAAAAAGAAGTACGGCAAGCCCAGAATGACAGAAATAATCGAGAAGAGCACCGTTGCGGTAGTTAATAAAGAAGATATATTCTTCGAAAACTATAACTGCAGACTCATTCTCTCACACGGCGGTTATTTCAAGAAGCTGTCTGTTCAGGCGATTCGTTCTGCAGATGAACAGAAGCTTAAGGAAGGCGATTATATCATTTACGAGGAAGATACCGATAACCGCGGTGACGTTCTGTTCTTTACGGATAAAGCACAGATATACAGAGCACGCGTTGCCGACTTTGATCTCACCAAGGCTTCTCAAATGGGTGAATATATCCCTTCAAAGCTTGGAATGGAATCGGATGAACACGTTGTTGCCTGCCAGATGATTTATGATATTGTGCCCGAGCATCACGTTGTTTATATTTTTGAAAACGGAAAAGGTGTCAGAATACCTATGTCCGCATACGAATCAAAATCCAGAAGAAAGAAGATCACCGGTGCTTGCTCATCCGCATCCCCACTTGTTGGTGTATTCTACGTAAAAGATAAGCCCATTCAGATCTTCTTACGTAGTGATATGGGAAGGGGACTGTTGATAAAGAGCGATCTTATTCCTATTAAAACAACGCGTACCTCAAGCGGTGTTCAGATAATGCAATTCCCGAAGAAGAAGGGAATTATCGAGCTTGCAACAGATAGAATCTCCTCTCTTGGAGCTGACGTAAGCAAGTGCAAGAAAACCGTTATTCCTTCAACAGGTACTATCATTAATCAGATAACCTTTAAATTCTGAATTCAATAAAAACAGGTAGAGGTATTGATTAAAACAATACCTCTACCTTGTTTTTTGTTATCCTACGGTATCAAACTTGTAACCGACGCCCCAAACAGTCTTAAGCGACCACTTATCGGAAACGCCCTCAAGCTTTTCACGAAGTCTTTTAACGTGAACGTCAACAGTTCTCGAGTCACCGAGATAGTCAAAGCCCCATACCTTATCAAGAAGCTGATCTCTGGTAAACACTCTGTTGCAATTTGAAGCAAGGAAATAGAGAAGCTCGAGCTCCTTCGGGGGAATATCAATTGCCTTACCGTTGATTTTCAACTCGTACTTCTGAAGACTTATTTCAATATTCTCGTATTTAACAACTTCCTCGTCACTCACGCTGACCTGCGCATTGTAACGGCGGAGAACTGCTTTAACTCTTGCGGAAAGCTCCTTCATATCAAAGGGCTTAACAATGAAATCGTCAGCGCCAAGCTCAAGACCAAGCACTTTATCGAAAACTTCGCCCTTCGCGGTAATCATAATTACAGGCTTGGAGGATATCTCTCTGATTTCGCGGCAAACCTGCCAACCGTCTTTTTTAGGCATCATGATATCAAGAAGAACGAGATTAGGCTCGTAGATCTTAAATAAATTAATCCCTTCGATGCCATCGTTTGCGCATTTTACGTTATAACCCTCATTTTCAAAATACAGCTTAAGTATTTCGCATATGTTAG
>JAZONS010000064.1:0-18676 GCA_045654585.1 Eubacteriales bacterium | reverse complement strand
ACTTGTATCACCGTGGACCAACACAATATCGGGCAAAAGCTCGTTAATTACAGCGTCAGCGCCGCGAAGCACCTCAGCCGTAATATATGATAGCGTTTGCCCGATCTTCATTATTTCAAGGTCATAGTCGGGCAAAACGTTCTCATTCTCAAGAGCTTGCTTTAACATCCCTCTATGCTGACCCGTTACAAGTACTTTTACCCGAAAGCATTCCCTGCTTTTAAGTTCTCTGATAAGCTCGCACATCTTGATAGCCTCGGGTCTTGTTCCAAAGGCGACAAGAACGGTTTTCAAATCAAGTCCGCTCCGAGAAGCTTACACAAGGAATTGAAATTATACGGAAAAATACCGAGTCCGTCATAAAATCTCGGCGCGGCTTTACCAAAGTAATCTATACGAAGCTGCCACCTTACAGGCTCACTGAGGGTACAGCCGTAATCCTCGGGAAGATAGTTCTGCCGCCATTCACCGAGGTGAAGCGCATAGAGCGCCCCGATCAATGGCTCTTTTTCATTTTCTTCCGTCACAGAATCTCCGCCTAAACGAATACGCGTCAATTTCGCATAGCTTTCGCTTATATCAAGCTCGTATTTGTCTTCAAGATATCTGCCTACCGTAAGAGTGACGCAGGATATATTCTCTGTCATAGAGTCAACAAGCACTGCTACGCGTTCCTCTTCCGTAAGAATATCCGCATTATCTGCAACTTCCTTTAAATAAGCGGTTGCCTTCTCAAAATAACCGCGGCAGATCTCTATCACTTGCTCATCGGTAGGAAATGCGGTATTTGCTCGTATATAGTAAGGCATCTCCATTTTTCTTTTTATCCTCGAGATCTCATTTCGCAGCTTTTCAACCTCTCGCTCTAACGTTTCTATGTCCTTACCCTTTAGATACAATTCCTCATACGTATCAACGCTGATGTACATGATATTCTCCCGTCGGTCTATCTTCGAAAACCTTTTCGAAGTTTATATGTTTATATAATACATTATACCACTATAAAAATTCATTGTAAATGCTCTAAAGTGCTAAAGTTTTTTATATATTTTGTACAAATTGCAGTTGTTTTGCAAAAAACGATTAATCAGTTTTCGATAAAGTTTTACATTCATTTCTTTGAGTAGAGATTTTTCTTCATTTTTCCTCAGAAAATAATCGTTTAAAGACTATATCGGATTGCATAAATATTTTTTTCATGCCAAAAATAATAGCAGATGCAAATATTTCCCTTTCATATCAAGCGAAAAGCTTCGACTTGGGAAAAATAATAATTTGCAAAAAAAGAAAGGATGAGAACTATGATACTCACAAGCAAAGAAAGCGATCTACTTAAGGATATGAAGGATCAGGAAGAGCTATGTATTGAAAAATACACAAGATACGCATCTTTAGCAAAATGCCCTGAGCTTTCGACACTTTTAAACTCCATTGCCGACACCGAGCGCGAGCATCTTAAAACCGTAAACGAAATGATGGCCGGAAACGAGCCCGCTGCCCCCGGAGCAATCAGCGCAAATAACGATATGTGCTGCCCGTGCGCTTCCGTTTATCAAAACCCCGAGGATAAGAAGAATGACAAGTTTCTTCTCTCCGACCTTCTCTCCACCGAAAAACACGTATCCTCTCTTTACAACACAAGCGTTTTTGAATTCAAATCTCCTGCCGCGAGAAAAATGCTCTCTCATATCCAGGCAGAAGAACAGCAGCACGGTGAAATGCTATACGCATTTATGAATTGTAATAATATGTATTCTTAATTTTTTAATATGCACAAAAAACGGAAGTAAGATGATTTGTTTCATTCTTACTTCCGTTTTTGTTTTTTAGTTATCCCTTTGATTTGTAGTACAGCATACAGTGGCAGAAGCCTTCGAATTCCGGATCATTTATTTGCTCGCGGAATTCCTCGCAGATGCATTTATTTTTCTCTTCCTTACCAAGACGGCAGGGGCAGTATCCGCCCTTTTCTTTTAATCCTTGCTTGATAGCCGCTACAACCTCTTTATCGGGATTTAAAGTTACTTTTGGTTTCATTTTTACCTCTTTTCTGTTATATATGAGCACAATTATTTACATTTTAATAGTTTAATAGTTTTAAATTTCTTTCTACGGTTTTTCTCTTTCTCCATGCGAAGGCTCGCTTTTCAAATTCATCGTCATCAAGCGAATCGAGTATTTCAGACGTCAGCAGCTCTATGCGTTCCTCGTGGAAAAAGGTTATCGGAGTTATACACGCCCCCCTATTATGCGGACATACAGACTGGCATATATCGCATCCCCAAACGGTATTGTATTTCTGCATAAGCGCGATCTGGGGTTCCGTAAGAATACCCTTGCGCTGGGTAATAGCCGAGAGGCAATCGCACCCCTCCCCCCTGAGAATACCCGTAGGACATGCCATTTTGCAAGCTCCGCACCCCTCGCATTTTGACACGGGGCGGGGTTTTACGGCATCGAGCACCTCGGGAGAAAGGTCTGTTATCACGTCCGCGAGGAATACGTAAGTTCCGTATTTTTCATTGATCAGAAGACCGTTATCACCGATAATTCCAAGCCCCGCGGAAAGCGCCGCTCCACGCTCGTCTATCGGAGAGTGATCCCCAAAGCCCACGAATTGATTTTCGGGATAAAGCTCTCTCAGCACCGATATGAGCCCCGAGGTAATTTCTCTTATTATCAAATGATAATCCTTCGAGGCACTGTATTCCGAGAGATTCTTCGCGCCGCCCACATAGTAAGGCAAAAGAAATATCAAAAGGCTCTTCGCTTTTATTCCCGAGCGCTCCATAAGCCCTGCGTTTATTTCCCTCACGTCTTTATAGTCAAGCGCGGCAAAATATTCAATTTCTTGTTCTTTAAAAAAATCGGTTATTCTTTTATTCATAGTTTACCTCATATTTTCCGATTTTATTATACCGCTTTCCAAGGCATTTTTCAAGGTTTTTATTGACTTTTATATATTTTTGGTTTATAATTAAAATGTATTATTATTGTTTAAATTCGATATCCAACATTTTAATCAGGAGGTTTATGATATGTTCAATCTCAATGAAGGCTTATGGAGCTATATAGTTACGCGGATGGGCGCGGGCGCTGAGGGCTGGGAGATAACTCTTCTTACCGTTTCGTTTACGCTTATCGCAGTTGCCGCGGGATATCTTCTCGGCAGCATTAATTCCGCTATTATCGTTTCAAAGCTTCTATACGGTGACGATATCAGACGTCACGGAAGCGGAAATGCGGGTATGACCAATATGCTCCGCACCTACGGAAAAAAAGCTGCTTTGCTGACTCTTGCAGGCGACCTCGGTAAAACTGTTTTCGCAGTTGTTATCGGCTCTATTCTCGGCGGTTTCGGCTACATTGCCGGTATAAGCATCGGCGGATCCTGCATGCTTCCGATAAGCGCTGAGGCGGCATTTATCCTTCCTTTAAACTACATGGCGGGTCTTGCTGCTATTATGGGACATATTTTACCTATATACTATAAGTTTAAGGGCGGTAAGGGCGTGCTCTGCACCGCGACTCTTGCTCTCGTGCTGACTCCTATCGAATTCGCTGTACTCCTCCTTGTATTCGTAGGCATTGTTGCTTGGAGCAAATACGTATCTCTCGGCTCGGTTACCGTAGCCGTGCTCTACCCTATCGTCGTTCACGGACATTTTGCAATTAAGGGCGCTCAGTCCCCCGCTATGGTAATGCTTGTTACAATAATCATTGCGATAACCGTAGTGTATTGCCACAGGGGAAATCTCCAAAGAATCTCCGAGGGCACGGAGCGCAAGCTCTCTATCGGCGGAAAGAAAAAGAATGACGGAGATAGCAATAAATAAACGATGGCTGATCTATTGGAACTTACGCTTCTCTCCTTTAAGAAAGAAGCATTAAAAAAAATTATCTTTTCACGGCCTATCGGAGACGCCCCCGAAAAGATTTCGGCAAGGCTCTGCGCACACAGGGGGCAGAAAATACTCGCCGTCGAGTTTTCACTCAAGGGAAATACTGTTTCCCAAAAAAATCTCCGCGAGGATGACATTCCCGCGTTTATCAACGAAAACGTATCAAGATATAAGCAGATAAATCTCCTTACCGCACTCGGTGACGCGGAGCTGAAGCTCGGAAAATCGGGTCACGTTCTGCTCGGAGGGGACAAGCTTGAAAGAAAGCTTTCGGGTGAGGTACCCTCGTTTGTATCCTCGATCGAGTCGCTTGAGCACGAGAAGAACAGAATGCTTGAAGGAAGCGAGCCCTTCCTTATTTCTCTCGGTATCAGCGATAAGGGAGGCAGAGTCCACGATAAAAAGCAGGCAAAGTTCAGACAGATCAACAAGTTTCTCGAGTATCTTGACGAGCTTTATTGCGAGCTTCCAACCGCGGGTGAACTTACGGTTTATGACCTCTGTTGCGGAAAGAGCTATTTAAGCTTTGCGGTTTACCATTATCTTACCGCTATCAAGCACCGAACGGTCAAAATGCTGGGTATAGACCTGAAGGATGACGTTATGATCTTCTGCAATGAGAAAGCGGCGGAGCTCGGTTTTTCGGGGATGCGATTTATTACGGACGATATAACTAATACTCCCGCCGATATCAAGCCCGATATGGTTATATCGCTTCACGCCTGCGATATCGCGACGGACATCGTTCTCGATACTGCTGTAAGGCTTTCGGCAAAGGTCATACTTTCAACCCCCTGTTGCCATAGAGAGCTTTCTACAAAAATATGCGCGCCCGAGCTTAAATTTGTTACAAAATATCCGAAGCTCAAAAGGAGCATTTGCGATTCGCTGACTGATGCGCTTCGCCTTGCAAGACTTGAAGCATTCGGCTACGAAGTGAATGCCACCGAGCTTGTTGATCCCGAAGATACGCCGAAAAATACGCTCATACGCGCGGTCCTTCGCGGTAAGCCTTCGAAGGCGGCGGCTGAAAACTACAATAAGCTGATCGAATTCTTGCTCGGCAATAAAGCAAAGGATTATATTGGCAAGATCTGAGGTTTTTGATGAAAGAAATTATACAGGTGACATGCGCCGCCGAAACCGAAAAGGTTGGCTATGAGCTTGCGAAAAGACTCGAGCTTGGCGGTATAAAAAAGGCATTTATTGCGCTTTTCGGAGAAATGGGCGTCGGTAAGACGGCATTTACCAGAGGGTTTGCATCGTATTTTAACATAAACTGCGTGAAAAGTCCGACTTATACGGTGCTTAACGAGTACCGCGGACGCGCAAAAATACACCACTTTGATTTTTACAGAATAACAGACGGTGACGATCTTTATTCAATAGGCTACGACGATATCATTGAGGATGACGGGTATTCTCTCGGCGAATGGTCTGAGAATATTGTTGACTTTTTACCCGAGGATGCTATAAAGGTCACTATTTCAAGAGTTTTTACGGGAGATGTATCCGAAGAGGACTCTATGCTACGCAAAGTTAAGATAGAATCGAAAAAAACATTTTAATCCGGGATAGAAAAATGATAACACTTTCTTTTGACAGTACGGCAAAGATAGCTTCCGTAGCCGTTACGGATGATGAGAAGCTTCTTGCTCTTTACAGTATCAATAACGGACTTACACAAAGCGAATTGCTTATGCCTATGGCTGAGAGTATGCTTAAATCCCTGCAGCTTGACTTCTCGGATATTGAGCTTCTCGCGGCATCGGTAGGTCCGGGCTCGTTTACGGGTGTCAGAATCGGAACGGCTCTCGTTAAGGGCATTGCATTCGGTAAGAATATCCCCTGCGCTTCGGTCTCGACGCTTGAGGCTCTTGCGGAAAATCTTTCGGGACTTTCGGGAATCATAGTTCCCGCTATGGATGCAAGACGTTCACAGCTTTATACGGCTATATTCGAGTATAAAGACGGTGAAATGGTACGCCATACCGAGGATATGGCTATCTCGATCTCCGAGCTTGCCGAAAGACTCAAAGCATACGATGGCAAGAATATATATATCGTTGGTGACGGATACTGCGTTGCCAAGTATGAGCTTGAAAAGCTCGGCATCAGACTCGCCGAAACACCCGAGCTACTCCGCGAGGAAAATGCTTATTCGGTGGCAAAGGTTGCCGTCAAGCTTCACCGCGAGGGCAAAACAACTAATGATATCGCGCATCTCCCGACTTATTTGAGAGTTCCCCAGGCTGAGCGCGAAAGACTCGAACGATTAAAAAATGAAAACAACTGATATAGGAGAACAGAAATGAGAAAAATTTTCATTGGCGCAGACAGCGCGGGATTCACACTTAAGGAAGAGGTCAAGGCATATCTTATAGAAAAGGGCTACGACGTTACCGATTGCGGTACAGACTCCGCCGCTTCCTGCCACTACCCTATCTTCGCGAACGCGGTTTGCGAAAACGTTAAGGCTGACCTTGACGGAAGCTTCGGTATACTTATCTGCGGTACGGGAATCGGTATGAGTATGTGTGCTAACAAGCATAAGGGCATCAGAGCAGCGCTCTGCTCCGACACGTTCTCCGCGAGAATGACAAGACAGCACAATGATGCAAACGTTCTTTGCATGGGCGCGAGAGTTATCGGAAGCTGCCTTGCTATGGATATTCTCGATCAGTTCCTCACGAACGGTTTCGAGGGTGGCAGACACGCAACAAGAGTCGATATGATGATGGACATAGAAAATATTTGAGATAAATAATAAAAATCAGCTGTGCCTTAGCAATACCGTTAAGCGCAGTTTATAACAGGACAATATAAAAAGTGAGGCTGTTTCAAATGCATTTTTAAGAGCATTTGAAACAGCCTCACTTTTGAGTATAATATGTACCACGTAAAAGTATTCACATCTGATATTATCTATCAAATTTCATAATTAATCCGCTTTGACCTAAAGAACTGACGATCATTGTACACTCTTTCCTCCGTCCACGTATATGCTCTGCCCGGTGATATATCTTCCCTCATCGGAGCAAAGCAAGGAAACAATCCCCGCACAGTCCTCAGGCTCTCCGTAAAAGCCTACGGGGATACTGTCAGTCACTTTTTTTGCGTATTCGGGATCTGAAAGCGCTTCAATATTTCTGTCGGTATATATCACACCGGGGGCAACGTTGTTGACCGTTATACCGTCTTTCGCCAATTGCAACGAAAGAGACTGCATCATATTAGTCTGCGCAGCTTTCGAGGCAGAATAGACGAGCATATCCGGATGAGGCTTTGCTTCCTGGACCGAGCCTATGGTGATTATCCTTCCCCAGCCCGACTTCTTCATATGCGGTACTGCAGCCTGAATAAGCAGCATAGAGGAAACAAAATTGCAGTTAAGCTGTTCATAGCAGTCCTTTACCGTTATTTCCTGCCACGGTATGCGGTACTGCGTTGACGCGTTAAGAACGAGAACGTCAACGTTTTCGAGTTTTTCGCAAAGCACACTCGTAGCCTCTAAATCGCACAGATCGGCGCAAACGATATCCGCTTTTCCACCGTTTTGCTCAATTTCGGTCTTTAAATTTTTTATATGATTGCTTTCATTTACTCCGTGAAGGATCACACGATAGCCGTCTGATGCCAAACGCAAAGCAATTGCTTTGCCGATTCCGCGTGACGAGCCTGTAATAAATGCTGTTTTCATAAGTTCAAGTCCTTTTTTATGGCATTATGTATCTGTTGTCTTATCAACTTAACCTTATCGTAGATCTCTTTACCGTATTTTTTTGTTATAGATATCGTTGCATCGGATAAAATTATTACGTACAGTCCGCTTTCTCTGTTAAAAAATACGGATGTACCGGTATGTCCGACATGGCCTATTGATCCAACAGGAAACAGATCGCCTGTCTGTTTATAACGGTTGTCCACGTATCTGAAACCAAGTCCTCTTGCCGCACTCATATTCTCTGTAAAGTTTTTTGACGCAATATCCATTGTATCTTCGGACAACAACGGAGAACCCGAGCGCAACATCGTTTTAACAAAAACGGTAAGATCCGAGATGCAGGAAAAAATTCCGGCATTTCCCGAGATACCGCCTAAAAATCTGGAGTTGTAGTCGTTTACAATTCCAATATCTTGCACTGATATATTCGAGTTCACAATGTTCGAATCATTCCTGTTAGGCAGATATGACGTACGCCTCATATTAAGCGGTTTGGCAACCATCTCGTTAAATAAACAATCAATCCTTTTTCCGTATATCTTTTCTACAATTTTTCCAAGAAGAATAAATGCCGGGCAGGAATAAAGCACGTCAGTTGCCGGAGCAATATCTTTGAGCGATAGTATATATTCCGCAATATTATCGTAACTGTTGCCTTGTTGCGTCAAATTTTTATGACCTATTCCCATCGTATGCGTAAGCAGATCGATAATTCTGAGGTTGCTATAGTGTGTCGAAACATTAAAATAATTTCCGACCTTCGTATTTAAGGTTATTAATTTGCGGTCAACAGCCATAAGCATCAGCATGGTAGTTGACAAAATTTTGGTCATTGATGCAATGTCAAATAAGGTATCCTCGTTTACACTGTTGAAATACAGCTCATCAAGAACAGTTTCACCTCTGCCGACGCGTATAGCAATATTTGATATCTCGTTTTCGTTTATTAAATCAGCTACAATAGCCTTTGTCGCGTTAAGCATTTTTTCTCTCCTTATAGCGCCGTTTGTGTGTCGTTTGGATCGCCGTTGCGGGCGAGGTCATATTCCTTTGACCAATCGAGGTCACGGTATTCCTCACCTCTGGGATCGGTCTTTATCCACTCAAGCAGCATATCGAGCATTTCCACGGACCAAGTGTTTTTATCTATCTGAGCGGTGGTGAATTTGCCCTGGCATATCATTTCAAAGCCAAAATCATCCTTGACGTGAGTTTTTGCCGCGCCCTCAACAACATCCGCGACAAGATGCGATGGTATAAACAGCACACCGCCGCCCGCACCGAATACAACATCACCCGGCAAACAAACAGCACCGCCGAAATTGGTGATATCGTTCCAATCCTTCATAACGAATTCACGGATAGGTGTTGGGTCTATTCCTCTGTAATATACCTGAACGTCCGGAACCTTTTTCATCTGCTCTACGTCGCGGATACCGCCCCAGATCACAGCTCCGCCCGTTTTTGTGCGGTTATGTAACGCTGTTGTGAGATTTCCGCCAAGGAACGTTCCCTTGTATATCTTGTCATACATATCGCAAACGACTACGTCCCTCTCAACAAGTGAGTCGATGACCCATTGGTTATAGTTTCCCTTGAGTCCGTCCTCAGCACCGCGGTTGAACTGGACCTCATGCAGATCGGGACGTGTCGGTGCGTACGTACAGGTGACCGCACGGCCTACAAGCTTTCTGCCATCATCATGAAGCGTGTGCATAGGCGCAACTCCGCCGCCGACAAACTGATGCTCATAGCCGAGAACGAATATCGGCTTCCAAACCTCCTCAAGCGTCATACCGTAAAGGGCGTCAAGATATTTATCGGGAACCTTTGGACGTCCGTCGGGAAAGCGTTCTCCCTTCCAAAGCGGAGTCAGCGCAATAATTTTTTCTCTATCATTAAAATTCATACTTTTTAACTCCATATTCTATCGTTTGAGAATTCTTTATTCCATTCATCGGTAGGCTCAAAATATCCGGGGATATTAGGATTGATATGCTGACGAAGAACCTCTTCGTTGAGGTCGTCAAAGCCAAGCCCGGGTTTTTCGGGAACCTTGATAAATCCGTTCTTGAAGATGGGATTGTCGATACCCGTTACCATATCAGCCCACCACGGAACGTCTACCGAGTGGAATTCAAGCGCAAGCACGTTATGCATTGCCGCCGCGGTCTGAACCGCCGCAAGACAAGCTACGGGGCTTTCCGCCATATGTACTGCCGTAGCTACACCGTGCTCATCGGCAATATCAGCAATCTTTTTAAGCTCAAGCGCGCCGCCGCAGGTAAGAATGTCGGGATGAATAACCGACACGCCGCCCGCTTTGATAAGTGTTTCAAAGCCCTCTTTAAGGTAGATATCCTCTCCCGTACATACGGGAATCGTGGTACTGTTTCTGAGTCTTACGTACTGGTCGGTATACATCCACGGAACCATATCCTCTATCCAAGCGATGTTGTACTTTTCCATTCTTCTCGCGAAACGGATACAGTCCTCAACGCAGATGTGTCCAAAATGGTCAACTGCAAGCGGTACCTCGTAGCCTATTACCTCACGTACCTCTCTGACGTAATTCTCAAGATAATCAAGTCCCTTCTCGGTAAGATGAATTCCCGTATGCGGGTGAGCTGTGGTAACAATGGAATAGCTCTTCTGATGTCTTACCATATCAGCGGTAACGCTTCCGCCTTGAACGTTGAGAATATGAGAGGCGTATTTTTTCATATCGTCGATAAAACCGAGAGGCGCGTTAAGAGTTCCCGGCTCATCAAGAAGCAGACCTATACCAAGATCCATTTTGAGGAATGTAAAGCCCATATCCATTCTCTTTTTGAGGGCAAGCCCCATATCGTATCCGCTGTGCTTACCGTCAACGTCGGTGTCGCAATATACTCTTATTTCATCGCGGAATTTACCGCCAAGAAGCTGATAAAGAGGCACGCCGTAAGCCTTACCCGCAAGGTCCCAAAGCGCGATCTCAATGCCCGATACGCCGCCGCCCTGACGGGACGGTCCGCCGAACTGCTTTATCTTTCTGAATATCTTGTCTACGTTGCAGGGATTTTCACCGAGTATACGGCTTTTCAGCATAAGCGCGTATGTTTTAGAAGACGCATCGCGCACCTCACCGAAGCCGCTGATACCTTGGTTTGTATCTATTCGGAGAATAGTGCAACGCTTGGGCGCTCCGTCAATATCAACAAAGCGCATATCTGTTATTTTAAGATCAGTGGGATTCGAACAATAATTCATAATTTACCTCCTGTTTACCGTCAAGGCAAAAGCATCATTACCCTTCTTTGAAAGCGTAATCTCTTTTATTTCATTTTCAATTTCAACGTCATAATCACCAAAGAAGCCTCTGAACTCGGCATTTCCGTTTTTATCGGTAACAAGCTCACACTCGGTGTGCCATCTTTCCTCTAACAGCTCACGAAGCTTATAAAACGCAGGCTTTGGCGTCATATCAAATCTGAGAAGTCCGCCGTGATAGTAGTTCTCACCAAGTGTCATATCTCCTTGTGACGCTTTTATTTTTTCGGGATTCGGATCCCACAAGTGCGCGTATCCGTCAACAAGATTCCAATAAACTATCTGCTCAACGCTTGGATGAGAGAACCATATGGAATACAGCTTTTCAAGGATCTCTGCCTGTATTTCCTCGTCCTCAGCTTCCCATGAATATGCGGGAACGGTAACCTCGGTTACCTGAAGCGGCTTGCCGAAATTCGAATAAAGGTCCATATGATTATAAAGACTTTTCGGATTAAGGGTTAGTCTGGTTTTTTCATATTCAAGTTCTGCACTATTGAATAGATGATATTGCATACCGATAGCGTCTACTCTTGCGCCTTTTAATATATTAGATTCTATATACGAATAATATTTATCGGTCGCTCTGCACCTATCCTCCCATGCCAGACCGGTGTGCTCATTTATGCATAGCTGATTATTGGGAAAATATTTTTCCGCAAGCTTAAAGCACCATTCAACATAATCGGGCTCGTCGTAAAATTTGGTTTTACCACTTAACCACTCCATCTCGTTGGTTACCTCGATGGTAGGAATTTTGACTGCATATCGTTCGGATATCTCGGAATAACGGCGTTCAAGAGCTGACTTTACCTCATCTACACTTTTATCCGAAAGCCATTTTGGGAAGAACTGTTCGTATGCCAATGCGTGCTCACGCGGTTCAATACCGTGCTTTTCGCAAAATTCGATGCAAAGGTCGGGTGCCGGGCGGCGGTATACTTTGGGACTGTCCTTTGCGTAACGGGGCTTTCCCTGCTCCGGTTCAAGAGTGTCCCAATAAAAAGGGAGCGTAGCCATATTGAAGGTTTCGGCAAAAAGCTTCTTATACTGCTCGTTTTTTTCCTCGGTCTCAAGCTCATCGAGCATAAAAATATTAGCGCCGAAACGGAATTCGTGACTTTTTTGCTTTACCTTCAGCTTAGCGTTAGGTATTGGATTTCCGTTTTCATCGGTAACGGTTATCCTTCCGTCACCTTTTCGGTAGCGTTCTATTCCATCGGCAACTTTTTGCTTCCAAAAATCTTCTTGCTCGTCGAATAAATCCAAAACTTTTCTTCTATCGCTCATTTGAGTTCCTCAACTTTTTTATTTTATTATAGCATTTTCAAACTATATAATACACCTATAAATCAACACAATTGGTTGACTTTTCGAAACACGTTTGATATAATAAAAACAAAAATGGTGGTGAGATTTGTGTTTTTCGAAAATGATCTATTGTCATTTAATTTAATAGACGTTCTTGAGCTTAAGCAACAGAATGTCAATATGTTCAATAGTGGTAGAAACTTTAACGCCCTATCGTTTCGCTTTCGTTCCGATGCCGTTTTAACGACAAAAAAACAAAAACACTATATGAAAAATAACTGCGTATCCTATTTTCCCGCAAGATTAGATTACAACAGAACGGCAACAGTTGACGAAATGATCGTTATTCATTTTGACACAATAAACTACAATACGAAAAATATTGAATATTTCATCCCCGATGATCCCACCTTATTATCAGAATACTTTAGGGAGATACTTGACGTTTGGAATAAAAAAGAGCTTGGTTATAAATTTAAATGCTCTGCTATTTTGTGCGGAATATTTGCAGAATGTTATACTCAAAATTACGTCTC
Source organism: Eubacteriales bacterium (assembly GCA_045654585.1). Taxonomy (GTDB): domain Bacteria; phylum Bacillota; class Clostridia; order Oscillospirales; family CAG-272; genus UBA1740. The sequence goes on along the minus strand of JAZONS010000064.1, from coordinate 5,891 downwards.
AAAAACTCAAAATCCCAAAATTCAAAACTCGGTAGATTACATATTAAAGAACTATAAAAAAAGCGACCTCTCGGTAAAAGAGATCGCGGACCGCTCGTTTATGAGCGAGGTCTATTTCAGAAGGCTTTTCAAAAAGGAATACGGTATTTCTCCTCAAAAGTATATCATCAATCTGCGTATACAAAATGCGGTGGGCCTGATCTCGGCGGGATATTATTCACTAAAGGAGATCGCCTATATGTCCGGGTATAACGACTATAAATATTTTTCGGTGGAATTCAAGAAAAATATGGGAGTATCCCCGTCGGAATATATATACGATTATGCGCATGATGACGCTGATTTCAAGCCTGATTTCAACGTGTCAAAAAAATGAACGATTTGTATTTGTGACAACAAAGAAAGCACTCATAAAAAACCGACAGAAACGCTACGCTTCTGTCGGTTTTTATTTTATTAACTAAGCAAAAACTTGCGCTTTTCAAGCTGGTAATAAAGGATAGTTCCAACGCCCGTTGCGGTTACAAGCTCACCGGCAAGGACAGTAAAGAAAAGAAAGAGATAGGACTCGGGACTACCGTATGCATAGATTATTACGAACGGCACTATAAATGCATTCGCAAGAACTGTCGGTAAAGTCGAGAGGAACATGAGCTTTCTTGGAAGCTTTGCTAAAGCTCTTGCGAGTATAGCTCCTATCAGCGTTGCTAAACTGCCGAAAATGATGTCCCAAATTACGCATCCCGAAAGATAATTCGCAATTAGGCATCCGATAAACAATCCCGGGATAGCCTCGGGGAAGAATATCGGCAAAACGCACAGCGCCTCGGAAAGTCTGAACTGAAAGAACATAAACGTCAGCGGTGCAGAAAGGTAGGACAATACGGCATAAGCCGCGGCAATAAGCGCCCCTCTTACGAGAGACTTGGTTGAAAAGCCTTTTTTCATTTTAAATTTTCTCCTTTAGTTTTGTTTTTTTCAGGGCAACTGCCCTTCGGTGAGGAAGGTCTCGAACTCACCGGCGATATCCGTTTTGCGGACAACGAAAAGTATTTTACCATATTTTTTTCAAAATATCAAGAGTTCGATGATATTTTGTTTTTTTATTCCGGAAACTCTTGGAGGATAAAGTATTTTTATATATAAAACCTGCTTTTTTACTTTGTTTTTACATAATTTGCAGATTTTGCTTGTAGCATTTTTTTGAGTATAATGATAAAATATCAATGTGAAGATATTATCTTTAAAAGAATTATATATAACTGTGAACAGATGCCGAAAGGAGGTATTTTATTGGATATTCTTAAGATAAGCGAAAGTAAGTTAAAAATAATGCTGACTAAATCCGACGTAAAAAAATATAAGCTTGATACCGACAACGTTGACTATAACGATATAAAGACAAGAAACAAGGTTTGGGAAATTCTCGATTACGTGAAAAAACATCACGGATTCGATCACGAAGAAGAAAAGCTGCTGATACAGTTCTATCCTTCCCGCGACGGAGGCGCAGAGCTATTTGTCACAAAGCTAGAAAAGCTATCACACAAAAATGAACGCTCTATATCGCGCTCATCAAACGTGACTATGCTTGATACAAAACATATGATCTACAGCTTCGTTTCGTTTGATGATCTTATACGAGTATCAAAAATCATAAAAAATTCAAAGTGTATAAAGGCGAGCGAGCTATTTTACGACGGCGAGGACGGATACTATCTTGAAATAACAGAACGAGGAACATCAAGGCACGGTTCAATCTGCGATTTTGCGATACTGCTTGAGTTTTCTGTTGCCGTTCCGAAGGAGCTATTCCCCTACATAACCGAGCATTGCAGTAAGCTGACGCGCGGAAACGCAGTGGAGCAGCTTGCGAGATTGTAATAAATATCAAAGAGTATTATTTATAACAAAACACGGTCGTCAGAGTGACGATCACTATCGTGCTTTGGGCGTTACTTTGCGGTTTGTCGCAGCGCCGATCACTACAATAAGCATAATAGATATTCGAAGCAAAAAAAGCAGGGCTTTTCGCTGACACGCAGCGAAAAGCCCCATTTTTGTATATTATTATTTACATTTAGCCGTAGGATCAGAATTCATCCTCAGGTGTTTCGATTATGCCCGGTACACTTGCGGTAAGGACGTCACTCGCCTCAACGAGGACTACCTCAAGCTCGGGTGCCTTATATATTTTTTTCATAATTTTTACTCCTTTGTATTCTGATTACTGCTTAGACAGCGCATATGCGTATGCGGATGCGCCGTAGTTATAGGTTGCTTCCATAAGGGCTTTGAGGCTTGCATCTGTACCCGTTGTCTGCTGACTGTATACGTACGAGTTTACAGAATAGTGCATCGTCTGACCTACGATCTCTCCGTTTCTGACGAAGTTTGCGGTTATCTCGCTGTCAAACTCAGTTGCAAGTATGCCGCGGAAGTAGATATAGTAATATCCGTCTGCAGCAATTTCGAGCTCGCTTACGTTGTAGCTCTCTGTTCTGCCGTTAATATTTACGTTTACGATAAGAGCTTCTACGTCGGTTGCCGCAAACTTTGCGTACATTACCATAGTGTTCTCAAATCTGAGACCTGCGCTCTTCCACTTTGCGTCAGCATCCGCCGTGCCGGTAAGAGCCTTCTTATTTACGCTTACATCAAGCTTCTCATACGTGCTGGGCGTAAGCTCAAGTCCTTCGGTTACAAGGTTATCTACGTTGTATCCGTCGTAAAGCTGAGCCTTTGCTCCGTATACAAGAAGGTCGGAGAGCATCGTGAGAAGCTTTTCATCTGTGGATTTCGCGAACTGGTTCTCGCAGTACTTACGTACGCTATAGGATTCGATACATACAGACACTTCCGTTCCCTCTACCGTTGCGTAAAGGGTTGCCTTGATGTTATCTCCAAGGCACTGAGGAATCATATGAGTGAACGCGAAGGCATAGGTTCCGTCGCCGTTTGCCGTGCCGTATACGGTATAATCGTTTCCAAGGAAGGTAAATACCATATAGTGGTTAAGATATCCCTCGGGGATAGATGCCGTATAGATAACGTTAATATCCTCGGAGAGCGAAAGTCTTGCGCTCTTGATCTTGAAGTTCGGGCTTACTACTACGTCGGATGTGTTATCCTCTGCGATGAGCTCATCGTCGGTTGTTGTAAGCGCGAAGGTCGAGAATCTGTCTACCTCAACTGTTATTGTGTCGGGGTCATCGTCAAGGTCGGTAAGCGTTACTACCTCACCGCAGTGAACGTGAACGAGTGAATAGTGCTTATGACCTCTGTATTCCTCGGGGATAGTGAGAGTGATGCGGAATTTACCCATTGCGTCTGTATCCTTATATACGCTGGTAATTTCACGCTCGCCGTCTGCGCCCGTCTTGAACATCGAGATCTCATAGTATTCAACTATCTCTCTGTTGCCTGCCTCGTCCTTCATCGAATGATGAACGTGGTCTTTTTCGTTCTTGACACCGTTTCCGTTATTCTCCCACTTATCCTGCTTTTCAACAGTTATGGTGAAGGAGATATCATCGGAATTTGCAAGCTCGTCACCCGATACTACAAGTCCGCCCTGCTCTATCTTAACGCCCTCGTCGGTATTGTACTCGCAGTTTGCAAGCCATTCTACGTAGAGGTTAAGGCGCTCGATATAGCTCTTCGAGAGCTGCTTCTTTTCCTTTTCGGAAAGTCCGTCGTACGCGGATTTTTCTTCCGCTATGCGTGATCTGTATGCCTCTACGTCATTTCTGCCGAGAGTCATTGGAACTTCGCTATTGAACTTATTCTCTCTGTCCTTAACTTTATCCGATTTAAGGACCTTGATATCGGTATCTCCGTAAACCTCGCCGTCACGAACGGTTACTACCGCGTAGCCCATACCGTCGGATTCGGTGGTTGCGGTGATGAAGTAAAGTCCGTCTGCAACCTTAAGGAAGGTATACTTACCGTTCTTCTTCGTTGTATACTTTGCTACCTCGCTGCCGTACTCATCACGAAGAACTATCTCGCATACCTGAGTTTCACCGTTTGCGGTCACCTTACCGGAGATATCTGCGCGCTTGCCGTTATCTTCGACGAGCGTTATAGTGTCTACCTCGTACGTGCCTGCTTCGGTGACGGAAATATATGCGTAGCCATGGAGCTTATGGTTTCTATCATAGCCGTGCTCCTTATCGGGGCGCATTTCCTCAACCTCGGCTACTACCGAGTAGTCGCCAACGGGAAGATTATCAAATTCGTATCTTCCGTCCCTATCGGACTTAACGCTGCTTATTACCTGACCTTCTGCATTGTAAAGAGTTACCTCTATCCAATTTCTGCGGTGCTTATCACCCTTTCTGTCCTCTACCTCAACGTAGCCATAGAGGGTTACGGTTGCTTCGACGGTTTCAAGCACTACGTCCGAAACGTTTCCGTCAAATACGGTCACCTCGGTGGTTACGAAGCCGTTTTCGGTAGTTGCGGTGATATTATACGTACCGTTGGGGATATTGGTGAAGGTGTAGTTTCCGTCGGTCGTTGTTACCGTTGCTATAACGTTGCCGTTTGCATCGGTTATCGTTACGGTTGCGGGATATGCGTCAACAGTTCCGCTTACCGTATAGCTGTTCTTAAGGGTTATTGCGGTATCTCCTGCAACGAATACGTCAAAGACGTTCATTCTCGTTACCTTGATTGCGGTCGAGCCAGTGCCGTTTGCAAGAGTTGCCTTTACCGTGTATTCGCCTACCTCAGCGTAGGTGAAGCTATATACGCCGTTCGCATCCGCGATAACGCTCTCCTTGAGAGTTCCGTCTGCATAATAGATGTCAACGGTTGCGCCTGCAGCAGCCGCGCCGTTCGCCGTGATTACAGTTCCCTCTATTGATGCGCCGTATGCGATCTCGGGGTTCTCTGCATTGTGGAGAACGAAGTAAAGGAGATTGTTGTTCTTTGCGTAAGTGTGCGCGTAGGAATCCTTGGTGACAAGAAGAATTACAGACGTAGTAAAGGAATCGGTACGCATTGAGGTTATAGTTTCGGGGATCGTAACCATCTTAAGCTTTGCGCAACCTACGAACGCACCCGAAGCAATAGATTTTACGTTTGCGGGAAGGATAAGGTCCTCGAGATTTACGCAATCGTAGAATGCGTTACTCGGGATAGCGGTTATGCCTGAGCCTATCTCAACGGAAATAAGCTTGCTGCAGTATGCAAAGGCGTAAGAGCCTATACTGCTAAGAGATTCGGGGAGCTTGAGCTCGGTGATGGCGGAGCAGCTATGGAAAGCGAGTGAGCCAAGCTTTGCCAAGCCCTCGGGAAGAACAACTCCGCTGAGCTTTGAGCAGCCTGCAAATGCGCTATCTCCAATCTCGGTTACAGTTGAAGGAATATTAACGTTTATAAGATTAGTTGCGAAATAGAAGGCGTGCTCGCCGATGAGCTTAAGTCCCTCGGGAAGTGTTACCTTCTTGATGCCCTTATGCTCGTTGAAGGTTTCGCGGAGCTCGACTACGGGATAGCCCTCAACCGTCGCGGGGATAGTAACCTCGGTAACGTCCTCGGCGCAGGAAACCGCAACTGCTTCACCGTCGATAATGTAATAGGTTACGCCGTCAACCTTATAAACTTCGATGAAGTCGGTGCCTGTGTAGATTACGTAGAGAATATTATTCGTATCCGCGAAGGTATGCGCGTAAGAGTCCTCGTATACCGCAAGAACCGTTGAGGTTGGGAAAGAGCTATTATACATTAAATTTACGCTCTCAGGGACTATTACCATCTTAAGGCTCGAGCAGCCATTGAATGCGCTATAATATATGCTCTTCAATCCTTCGGGGAGCTCTACGCTCTCAAGCGACGTACAATTATAGAAGGCTGAATCATCTATTCTCGTCACACTTTCGGGA
>JAZONS010000063.1:0-34009 GCA_045654585.1 Eubacteriales bacterium | reverse complement strand
ATCTCGACGTTTCATCTCCCGGAGTTGAACGTGAGCTTCGAACAGACGAGCATATTTCCCTCTCTGTCGGAAGCAAGGTGGAGGCAAAGCTCTTTGCTCCGATTGACGGAGTAAAATCCATTGTCGGTGTTATGTCCTCTTTTGACGACGGTATTGTTAAAATCACTACCGATGCGGCAGATTACGAAATTAAAAAGAGTGACATCTCAAAACTGAAAACAATTTACTTTGAAACATAAAAATTTGTATAAAGAAAGGAATCGTAAGGGATAATTACGAGGTACAGAACAAAATGAATGCAGAATTCTACGCTGCCCTTGACCTCATCGAAAAAGAAAAGGGCATTCCTAAGGAATATATGATAGCAAAAATTGAGGCAGCTCTCGCAAAGGCTTGCCAGAAGGAGGTTGGACTTTCGACCATAATCAGAGTTCAGCTTGATCCTGTAAAAAATGACTTCAGAGTATTCCAACAGCGCACAGTAGTTCCCGACGGAGAAGTATATGACCGTTACAATCAGATCTCACTCTCCGAGGCAAAGGCACTCAGCCGCCGTCATAAGCTCGGCGGTGTTGTTGAAACAGAGCTTAAAACAAAGAACTTCCGCCGTCTTTCCGCGCAGGCAGGTAAGCAGATGATCATTCAGGCTATCCGCGATGCAGAGCGTGAAAGACAGACACGTGAATATGAGGACAAGAAGGAAGAGATCATCACAGCGATCGTTGACAAGGTTGATACGACAAACGGAAACCTTATCCTCGATACCGGAACAGGATATGCAACACTTCTCAAGAGCGAGCAGATCCCCGGCGAGGTTCACGACGTTGGCGACAGAATCAAGGTATTCATTTCCGAGGTAAAGAGCGGAGAAACAAGAGGTCCTATCGTTACTCTTTCGAGAGTACATCCCAACTTCATCAAGCGTCTTTTTGAGCTTGAGATCCCCGAGATCCAGGACGGAACGATTATCATCAAGGGTGTTTCCAGAGAAGCAGGCAGCCGTTCAAAGGTTGCGGTTTATTCAAGAGATGAGAACGTTGACGCAGTAGGCTCCTGTATCGGTAAGAACGGAATGAGAATTTCCGCTATACTCGATGAACTCGGACAGGAAAAAGTGGATATAATTAAATATAGTGATGATCTTGCGGAATACGTTGCGGAGGCTCTCTCCCCCGCTAAGGTCGTTTCCGTCGAAATGGAAGGCGAACGCTCCTGCAAAATCACCGTTACTCCCGACCAGCTTTCTCTTGCTATCGGTAAGGAAGGTCAGAACGCAAAGCTCGTTGCAAGACTTACCGGCTGCAAGATAGATATCAAAGCTTAAGTTATGAGCACTCCCGAAACAAAGAAGCTCCCCACAAGAAGATGTACCGGCTGTGGCGAGCATTTCCCTAAAAAAACACTTGTAAGAATTTTAAGAACTCCCGACGGAAATATCCTGCTTGATAAAACGGGAAAGCTTTCCGGAAGAGGTGCATATATCTGCAAAAGTATATCATGTTTAAACAAAGCGCGCAAGGCTTCAAGGATAGAGCGTTCGCTCTCATGCGAGATACCCGATGATATCTATGCAGTTATTACAGAGGAGCTTAAGTCCGAATGACGGACGGTATGCAAAGACTTCGCGGAATGCTTGGCTTCGCTATGCGAGCGGGCAAGCTGATAATTGGAACAGACCTGGTCTGCTCCGCGATGTCCTCAAAAAAAGCTCCAAAGATCGTCGTTGTTTCGGAAGGAGCATCAGACGGAACTAAAAAGAAGATATCTTACAAATGTGAGTTCTACAAAATAAAAATGGTACAGATAAATATGAGTACCGATGAGCTTGGACGTTTACTTGGCAAAACCTACACTCCCGCCGTTATAGGCATTATGGACGAGGGATTTGCAAATGAGATAGAAAAGCTTTCGATCGGATATCCGTAAGCTTTGAATAAGCGGTCAGCAAAAACCGGTTTAGGCAAAGCAACAGAGATTTTAAGCAAATACGAAAGGAAGTTTCCTTTACGGAAATCGGTGATTTAAATGGCTCAAGCATCTATTAAGATTTCACAGATAACAAAGGATTTCAACCTCAAGTCAAAGGACGTCATAGACACGTTTTCGACAGAGCTTGGAATAGAAAAGAAGAGCGGCGCTACGGTTGATGCCGGCGAATTCGAGCTCTTTTTGCAAAAAATAACTCTCGCGCATCAGATAAAGAATCTTGACGCTTATCTTGGCGGTGAAACAAAGATCACTATCAAACGCGAGTCGGTAAAGGCTGAAGCTAAGCCCGTCGAGGTTAAGCCCGCAGCCGAAGCTAAACCCGTAGCAAAGCCTGCAGAGGAAAAGCCCAAGGCAGAAGCTAAACCCGCAGCAAAGCCTGCTGAGGAAAAGCCCAAGGCAGAAGCTAAGCCCGCAGCGAAGCCTGCTGAGGAAAAGCCCCAGGCAGAAGCAAAGCCCGTAGCAAAGGAGCCCGCGCGCGAGTCGGTACATAAGACTACCGAAACTCCCCGCGCTGAAGCGAAGCCCGCTGACAGAAAGCCTCAGCCCGAAGCTGCAAGACCCCAGGCGAAGGCGCAGGATAGGCGCGATCTTCCCCAGGACAGACGTCCCGCTCCCCAGGACAATCGCGGCGGTAACAACCCGAACAGAAACAATAATGAAAAGAACGGTCAGAGAAACTTTGATCGCGATAACAGAGATAGAAGAGATAGAGGCTATTCCTCCTCTTCCACATTCGATCCCTTTGCAAAGAAGCGCGAGAATATGAACCGCGAGGCAAGCGGTCTTCGCAAGCCCGGCCAGGCAGGACAGGAAGTTAGAAAGCCTCAGCAGACTCCCGCGCCCGAAGTTAAGCCTACGCAGACGGCTACTACTGCGCGTCCCGCTCAGCTTGCGGCACTTGAAAAGCAGAAGCAGGCAGAGCAGCAGAAGCGCGAAAAAGCGCAGCAGACGCCCGCACCTCAGTCCGCGCAGAAGGAGCAGAAGCGTGAAAAGGCGCAGAAGCAGCAGTTCAAGACCATCGCTCCCAGCACTACAGGTGAGGTCAAGGGCGGCGTTAATATCGGTGCTGATTATGATAGCGCATCGGTTTCCAAGACCCGTGTAGTTGATACACGTACGTCCGACGTTAACCTTTCCAAGTACGATGACCGTTATAACGATCAGTTCTACGCTATCGCAAACGGAACCGATACAAAGGCTCAGAAGCAGAAACTCAAGAAGCAAGACAATAAGGGCCAGAATGCAAAGAGCGCTAAGGACAAGGAAAGAGCAGCTCAGGAAAAGATCAAAAGACTTGAGGCTGAAAAGGCAAGAAAGAAGCAGCTTGAGATTACAGTTCCCGACGAGATCACGGTCGGCGAGCTCGCTATAAGACTCAAAAAGACCTCCGCAGAGGTTATCAAGAAGCTCATGTTCATGGGCGAGATGAAGATGGTTAACGATACCATAGATTACGCTACCGCAGAGATCATCGCAGATGAATTCGGCGCAAAGGTTACTAAAGAAATTATCGTTACCAAAGAAGAAAAGCTCTTTACCGAGGCTGAAGACAATGTTGAGGATCTTATCGAAAGAGCTCCCGTTGTTTGCGTAATGGGTCACGTTGACCACGGTAAAACATCTATACTTGACGCAATAAGACACACAAACGTAACCCGTGGAGAAGCGGGCGGTATTACCCAGGCTATCGGTGCATACCGTGTTAAGGCTCAGGATAAGGATATCACTTTCCTTGACACCCCCGGTCACGAGGCATTTACCGCGATGCGTATGCGCGGAGCTAAGTCTACCGATATCGCGATTCTCGTTGTTGCTGCAGACGACGGCGTTATGCCTCAGACGGTTGAGGCTATCAGCCACGCAAAGGCAGCAGGTATTGATATTGTAGTTGCTATAAACAAGATGGATAAGCCTCAGGCTAATCCCGACAACGTTTTAAATCAGCTTACACAATACGAGCTCGTTCCCGAGGAATGGGGCGGCGACGTTATCTGCGTTCCCGTTTCAGCTCACACGGGTATGGGTATAGATTCCCTTCTCGAAAGCGTACTTCTTATCGCGGAGGTTAAAGAGTTCAAGGCTAACCCCACGAAGAGAGCTCGCGGTCTTGTTATCGAGTCTAAGCTCGATCGCGGAAGAGGTCCCGTTGCTACGGTACTCGTTCAGAACGGTACTCTCCACCAGGGCGACTACGTAATCGTTGGTAACGCAGTTGGTAGAGTTCGTGCAATGATCGACGATAAGGGTAAGAATATCAAGGTTGCAGGTCCTTCCGTTCCCGTTGAGATCGTAGGTCTTGACGATGTTCCTCAGGCAGGCGATGAACTTAACGCAGTTGAGGATGAAAGAATGGCGCGTGCTCTTGCAGAGGAGCGTCGCGAAAAGCAGCGTCAGGAAATACTCAATGCAAATGCAAGAGTCAGCCTTGATGATATCTTCAATCAGATGGCTGAGGGTACTAAGACTCTTAACATCATCGTTAAGGCAGACGTTGCAGGCTCGGCTGAGGCAGTTAAGGCTTCCCTTCTCAAGCTTTCGAACGAAGAGGTTAAGGTTAACGTTATTCACAGCGCTGTCGGTGGCATCACCGAATCCGACGTTATGCTCGCAGCCGCTTCGAATGCTATTATCGTAGGATTCAGCGTTCGTCCCGACAAGAATGCTATCGATTCCGCTGAACGTAACGGCGTTGATATCCGTACTCACAGAATCATCTACGAGATCATCGACGAGGTAGAGGCAGCACTCAAGGGTATGCTTGATCCTACCTATAAGGAAGTTATCCTTGGTCACGCAGAGGTTCGTCAGACTATCCGCGTTCCCAACGTTGGAACTATCGCGGGATGCTACGTTAAAGACGGTAAGATCAGCCGTTCCGCACAGATCCGTATCGTACGTGACGGTATCGTTATTGCCGAAGACGAGATCGCATCTCTTAAGAGATTCAAGGATGACGTTCGCGACGTAGCCGAGGGTTACGAGTGCGGTGTTGGACTCAATAAGTTCAACGATATCAAGGAAGGCGATATATACGAAGCGTTCATCATGGAAGAGGTTAAAAAATAATCTCATATTAACCAAGCACAATTTCACAACAAATCAAGGGCTGACACGCTACGTGCCAGCCCTTTAAATGTCAATTTTAATAACTTTAGTTTACAAAAACACAAAATTAAGGCTTACCCGCTGTTACTCGGGTAAGCCTTTTAGTTTGGTTAGAAATTGAATTGGTGATTGTATATTCGTTTAAATCAGCCTAAATCAAAATCCCAGATACCGTCGTTATCTTCCTTCGGAGTTGTTTCGGTACCGGGAGAGGTCGTAATAATATCCTCTCCCGTGATTTCGAGAACTTCGATTTCGGGGTTTATATACTTTTTCATTATTCCGACCTCCTTATTCGGTTACTACGGAATTCTTGTACTCTCTTGCGCTCTCGGAGTATTTCCAGAAGCGCGCTACGAGATTTTCAAGCTCCGCGTTATTCTGTGTCTTAGACCATTCGTAGTATGCGTTGATATGGAAGTTTCCACTCTCCACACCGTCAACGGTATAAGTTACGGTTTCGCATACTGCGTATGCATAGGTATCAAGGTCGATATATACGCCCTTATCATTCGTACCCGTTACCGTGTTAACTTCTACACCGTTAATATAGAACTTATAGGCACTTGCGTCAGCGCCGCTTGCAAGATAGAATCTGATAGTAGGAGTTGCATCAAGCACAAAGGTTGCCTCGGAAAGTCCCGTGCTCGGAGCGGTAGTGCTTCCCTCACCCGAGGGCGCGTTATTCTCATCGTAATTCTCGCCGAGAATAGCGTCTATATTCGCGATCACATCAGCCGCGTCGGTATCGAAGTACGCGTATGCCGCTCTTACGTAAGAGAGCACGTCGCAAACGAGAGTCTTTTCAACTGCGCTTCCGTCAGCAAGAATCTTTTCGGCATACTTGATTATACCAAAGGTGAAGGTTACATTTGCGCTATTTTCACCTACCGTAACGGTTGCATTAAGAGTTACGTTACGCGCCGCTTCTTTAGCTGAAAGCGGAATAGATACAAGGTAGAAGTTCTCACCGTCAATGATTACTTTCTTCAAGCCGGTGAAATCTGTATACTCCGTACCGTCAAGAGTAAATCCTGCAAGGAAGTCTTTTGCGGGAACGTATACGTTGAGAATAAGATCTCTGTCGAGAGTAAGGCTCATCTTAGGTACGAAGTCGACGCCTGCGACAGCAGTAGGTCTGAGTCTGTAGGTTGCAACTGTACCGTCGTCCGAAAGCTTGACGAATACAAGTCCGTTATACTCTGCCGTAGGAGCGGTAACGCCCGAAGGAAGAGCGAGCGCGGTGTAGTTTTCGCTCTCAGCCTTATCGAATACTACGATGTCATTCGCTGAGCCCGAAATGAGATCGGTTTGTGTGAATGCATCTGCAATTATCTTACCGCCGTTGATCTGAACTTTTCCGTTGACAAGATCCTTGCTATCATCGAGATTGAATATCGGTGTGCCCGATTTTGCGTTAAACACACAGTTGTTTAAAACGACGTGAGGCAGGCAACCGACCTTTCCCGTAGTATCGTATTCAACTGTAGTACAAACGAGTCCGTCCGCGGTTGCTCCGTCGGCAAAGCCGAACTCAACGTCAATAAACGTGAAGTAGAAGTTCTCTGCTCTGTCATACGAATCGAAGTTCGCGTGATTGAACTGAATGACCGCTACGTTTTTAACAAGGAATTTACCGTTAAGAACTTTAACGTAAGTATCAATTACGCCTGCGCTACCGGTATTTTTTGCCTGCGCCTGGAATACAGCGCGAGATCTAGCAGTGTAAGTATTTCCGCCGAGGTCAAGAGTAATATTTTCTATATGAGTGAAGTTGTTAAACGCATCGTTTCCGGAACCACTTTCCGCTGTATAATCACGTCTGAGAAGCACGGTAGCTACTTTTCCGTTAGCGTAGCCAAGCACGTTTTCCTTACCTGTATTATCAGCCCAGCAATCAAATGCGGCGCCAAACTTTCCGCCAACGAATACCGCGAACGGGTATTCACTTGCGTCTGCATAAGCAAACGGTATATATCCGTATTTCGTGTATACGTCTTCTCCTAAAATGTATACGTCGTTGCCTTCGGAAGCGATCTTCTTAAGCGATATACTGCTATCGCTTGTTGATACGAAGTCGAACGATACCGCGGTAGCGGCGGCAGAATACTCAAATACCGTATAGCTTCCATTATATTTTCCAAATTTTACAGTATCCGGTAAAGCTCCGTTTCTTTCAGCGCTGAGGGTAGCGATTTCCACGGCTTCAGAGTTCGAATCAATTATCTTACCGCCGTTGATCTCTATGCTGATATCAAATTTATTACTACCGTTTGATTCATCAAGCTGGAATAGCTTTAAAACTCCGGAGGATACTATAACAAAGGTACAATCGTTGAAAACTATCGTATTTTTGCTTCCGAAGTTGCCGTTACTGTACGCTTCGGTAACCATACGTCCCTGGTAAGACTCGGTAGAGGTGAGAGTTACGTTATTAAACGTGAAATCAAATCCGAAATCGTTTTCTACCGTTCCGCTATTCGTATTAAAGGCTATAATAGTACTCCAATTCTTCTCAACGCAAAGAGTTCCGTTTATAACAGTTATATCCGTACGGTCGTTATCATCGTTCATTCTGATAGCCTGGAATATATGATAGCTTCCTCTGGTAAACGTATTGCCGTCAAGGTCGATAAGAAGCTTGCCGACAGTATGAAGAGCAGATGAGTTTTTACCGCACTCGGTAGTATTGTAATCTCTGCGTAGAACAAGTGTAGATTCCTTTGTCCAATCTATATTAGCTGCGGCAGCAAGGAAATCATACCATTTGCTATACGCTCCGACAAACGCTCCGTCCTGGAATAATACAAAAGGATAATCAAGCGCGGATATGTTCGAGGTGCTTATCGTTCCGTATTTTGTATTAAGGCTTCTGAGATATGAGAGAGATTTTTCTCCGTCATCGGAATATTCTACGAAGTAAAGAAGTCCGTCCGTTGTATTAACGTTTTTGGATATGGTCGATACACCGCTCGGAAGTTCAAGGTAAAACTCTTTTCCCTCATATGTTCCAAAGGTTATAACGTCAGGTGAACCTATGCCCGCTTCTCTTTCTGCGTTGTGAGTAGCAAAGCCTATTTTCGTAAGCGCCTTCGCTATCATCTTACCGCCGTTTATCGTAACGTTAAAATCGATTTTGTTAGTATCAACCTCATCAAGATCAAAGAGATAAGTGCTTGAAGATGCCGTACCGAGTCCGGTTATATCGAATACGCAATTCGTAAACGTCATATTTACGGTCGTTCCTGCATCCGTACCGCCGGTATAAGCATCAACGAACGGCTTTGTAAGTCCCGCGTCGGTTTTGAAGTTAACGTTCTCAAATACGTAGTTTACAGTTTCCTTATAGCTGCTTGAGCTCGTATTATTGAACGGTATCATCGTGCCGTTTGCCGTATGAAGCGTTCCGTTCTTAACCGTTATTGAAAGGTCTTTTCCGTTACCCATTATCTGAAGCACGTGAAGATTACCTTTTGTAAGAACCTTATCGTTAAGATCTATCGTAAGATGAGCGCCAAGACAGTTAAGATTTCTATCGTTATTTGAAGATTTAACGTCGCCTGAGGAAGTATCAACCTTATAATCAGTTCTCAGATAAAGCACTGAATCCACGGTAAGCGGATTAGTCTTTATATCGTTTAGGAAAGCATAATACGTAGTATACGCCTTATAGAATTCACCGTTCTGGAATATTACGAATGGATATTTCGACTCGGTAGCGTAAGCGGAAGGAATTCCGCCATAGTTTGTAACGCACTTTTCGGGAAGAACTGCGAGATCGTATGAATACGCAGAATCTGCTACGAGAGTGTATTCAAGAAGTCCGCCATCTGTAGTATTATATAATTTGGGAGCAAGAGCTACGTCCGACGTGAACGTACTGTATTTTCCGTTACTGTCAGCTACGAGCAATACGCTGTCAGCGCCGCGAGCATTCGACTCGTTTGCCGCATAAAGCGATACGTACGTGTCAAAGCTATCGGAAACCTTGAAGCTTCCGCCCTTTACGGTAACGGAAATATTATTGTTATTATTCGTATCCTTAAGATCGAATATGTTAAGAGCCTTAGTAGGTTCGACCGATGCAAGATCTACGGTGCAGTTATTAAGAGTTATGTAACCGTTGCAGCCTACCGTTCCGTTATCGTAGCAATCGACGATCATTCCGTGCCAGGTTTCGTAGCCCGAGGCTAAACCAAAGGTAACATTTTCAAAATCAAAATAGAAATTCTTAGGTGACGTATAGTCGGCGTTTGACACGTTATTAAACGAAACAATAGGACCGCCGTAAGTAAGAACGGTACCGTCCTTTATTACGAATTTTGAATCGTGAATATAACCGTTCGTAGTTTTGCCGAGCGCGTTGAATATCTGCGCGTCACCGCTCGTCAAGGTATGACCGTCAAGGTCAAGAACGAAAGTTCCGCCCACATAAGCAAGGTTTGTACCGCTTATTGAATTTGTAGAATTATCTGCTCTCAGGAGTATCTCTACCTGCTTTTCAGCCGCCGTAGGACCTTGGATAAGCAAGGTAGCCGCCGTTACGGCATTCGACCAAGCAGTATAAGCTCCTACCATTTTGCCGTCCATGAACATAATGAAGGGGTATTTCTCTCCATTAGTATACATAGAAGGAATGACTCCGTATTCGGTCGTTACCGCATTAGGATCTGTTACCTCAACCTCAAACACTACGGAAGCCTCGGGCATAGTGAACGTGTAAGTGATGGTTCCGTCGCTTGCGATTTCAAGCTCTACGCCATCTGCCGTTCCTTCAACGTACTTTACCGAGCTGATAACACAGCCTTCGTTAGGAGTTATAACAACGGTTACGCTCTCGCCGGCTGATTTTTCTCCACCGCCGATAAGAGTTGCGTTTGCTCCGTTAATCGTTACGCTAAACTTGCCTTCCGCAGAAATTACGGTGTTTGCGAATTCCGCACCGATATAGTGCTGAGCATTTGCCGTATAATGCCAACCGTCAGACTGAGGAAGTCCTGTAGTATCAACTATAAAGGTTTTTTCTACGCTGTTTACGACACTCAGCTGAGCGGCGTTTACCGCACTCAGATAAGCCGGCTGAGTATAAACGTAATCTCCGTTAGCATCCTTCTCCTGGTTTCTCGATATCTCACCCATAACGAACGGAAGAGCCGAGAGATCATCACCGGAGATCTGACCGAGATCACATCTCATATCGGAAATAAGATCGGTAAGAAGCTCTTCGTAACAAGAGGAACGAAGCTCTGTTCCGGTTTCTGCTTCACCCTGCATCCACCATATACCCCTTATTACGGGCGTATATCCGTCTGCCTCGAGAAGAGCAAGACCGCTCGCGACGGTTTGCAAGAAGGTCTCATAAAGGTCGCCTATTTTATTATCGGTAGTGGATATATTATGGTCTGTTATGTAAGTCGGGGGTGTCCACGTACCGTAAGTCTGAGAAATCTCGTGAGCGGTATCGGGATAAAGATAAGCCGAACCTACCCCAACTTTAATTATCGCGTTCATACCGTCGAAGTTGCCAACTACGGAAGCGATACCAACCTCAGCTCCAACGCTGCCCGAATCCTTACCGAGTCCGTACTTTACAGGCACGAAGGCATCGGTAAATACGTTGTTATTACCTATGCCGTAGTAAAGAACGTTATTAAAGCCTTCGTTGTATCTTGAATCTGTCAACGAAGCGTCAAGCGTGCCCGTGCCGAAGCCTGCGGCATTAGACTGACCGCCGATAAGCCAAACGTCGATAGTTCCCTTACCTTCAGTCTTCTTTTCGGAAAGAACGTATGTATCAACCTCTGCGCCTTCCTCTTTAAGCTCGAAAGCAAGAGTCTTTCCGTTATCTGCGATGCAGGTATATGCGGGAGCGCTTGCATTCGCGGGCAGCTGCATCGTGAGCTGACCGTTCTTACCTTCTCCGAAGAGTACGCTATCGGTGGCGTTAGCGGTATAAAGAGTTAAATCGTCCGTACCGTTCGCCTTGATCGTTCCGCCGTTTATCGTTACGTTGGTTTTCTGAACGTAATATCCTGCACCTACCGTTTCGTCAAGCTGAATAAGCTTAACCGCCTTGCTCGGCTTTGCCGAAAGATCGAACGTACAATTTGTAAAGTTAAAGTTCTGCGTCGTGGAATACGCGTTGCTTCCCGCTTTGTTGTACGTTGCCATAAGCAAGCTCGATGCGGTAGCACCGTCGCCATATCCAAATTTTATACCGTCAAAGTTATATGTAAATTCAGCGCCGTTTGCGGCTGCCGCATCTGTTCCGAGCCAGAATAGCGGTACCGTGCCTCCGACGAGAAATTCCGAGCCCTCATCACCGTAAACGTTGATAGTTGATGCCGTTTGCTTCTTCATATTTGCGTCAAATACGTAAACGGATGAAGTAAACGTATTTCCGCCAAGGTCTATATTCAGAGTTACCGACATATTACCGAAGTTTTTATAACGAACGTCGCCTGCTTCTGCCGCATTAAAATCACGTCTTAAGAGAATATATGCAGGCGTGTCCTTTGCGGAGAATCTCGAAAGAGAAAGGTATGCTCCCGCCGCTTCAGCCGTAGTCCAATTTGCGTGAGCACTGTGGAAGAAGAACTCGTCAATATCATCGTCATAACCGAAGGTGACGAAGGGATATTTCTCGCTATCAAGATAAGCCCCGGGTATTACTCCGTACTTTTCCGTTTTCTCACCGCCGTCATAGAGATTAAGGTTTAGCTCAAACTGATTTTCGTCTTTATAATACTGATCCTTGATTGTGGAATACCACTCTACGTTAACCGTACTGTTATCCCACTCGCTCGTATTGGCAAGAGTTCCGTCTTCCTTGAAGTAAAGCATGCACACCATGCCGCAGCCGCCCGCATTGTTTACGTCAAGATCCATACTTTGAGGATTTATAAGCATCTGCGTTACGGTATTTCCGTTATCTCCAAGCACCTGAGAATAAACTACGTTACTGTTCACTACGTGACCAGAGAGCACAAGCTTGATATTAGAGTGCTTTGAAATAAGTCTTTCCCATATGCCGTCCGGATTATACACAAGACCCGGATCGTTATTGGGATCAGCAGGATCGATACTATCATCCCACTCGGGATTATGCTTTGCGGTATCCTGCGTATCACCTTCTCCGTCAAGCGTCATATCGTGGAAAAGATAACTATGCATCGTTACGATCGCGCTATGATCGGGATTTGACTTTATTACCTCTGCTGCCCAATCGAGCTCGGCTCCCGTAGGCGCCCAGTCAAGCGTTATGATAAGCCACTTCGTGCCGCTTATCTGAATTTTTCTGTATGACGTTTCATAGGAGCCTTCAGTCATAAAAGCGCCCGAGCCTTCGGTGAACTGACCTGTATAGCCCTTCATACCGCCGATATAGGTATCGAATCCGTTTTCGGTATCGTGATTACCACGCACAAGAGTATAAGGAATTTTTCCGTTAAGCTTCGATATCTGCTCTACGGCAAGCTCCCACTCTGCCTTGAAATCATCGGGATAAGCCGCTTCGTTCCAAGTTTCGGTTATATCACCGAGACCGAGTACCATTTCGATCTTTTTCGATTCCTTATTGGCAATGAGCCAATCGTATATTTTTTCCGTTCTCGGCTCGTAATCGGCAACACCGGCATTCTGAACGTCGCTATACACAAGCGACTGGGTATCTCCGACAACAGCCATGGAATATGCATAGCTTGATGAATCGATATCATCCTTTTCAAAGAAGCTATAATTAACAGCACCTGTATTAAGAGTAAGCGCCGCCGAGATCATCGCAACAAGAAATATGCAGCTGATCACGATAACTAATTTTGATCTTTTCATAGATATTCCTCCGTTTAAGATAGTTAATTTAAATTTTTTAAATG
Source organism: Eubacteriales bacterium (assembly GCA_045654585.1). GTDB lineage: Bacteria > Bacillota > Clostridia > Oscillospirales > CAG-272 > UBA1740. Next base: position 21,041 of record JAZONS010000063.1, on the reverse strand, counting down.
TAATAAATATATACCGCTGTCTTCATTATATCATATTGATATTGACAAAGTACGCCAAAAATGCTATAATTTATGTCAAAATACATTATATTGGAGTTATTATGCAATACTTTAAAGGGCCGAACGAAATTGATGCTTCTTTTTATTACAAATGGCACAGCAAGAAAACGCTTAATAACGTTTACGGAAACAAAATGCCGGTGCATATCCACCAGAGCGCGGAAATACTTCTGGTTACAAAGGGTAAAATAGAAATAACGACGGGTGATAAGCCGCTCGAGACTATAGGTGAAAACCAAGCCGCTCTTATCTTTCCGTTCCAGCCTCACAAATACACATCCGCTCCAAACGCCGAGTATTTAAGGTGCAATTTTGCATCATCCATTATACCCGAATTTTTCGGAACAAACTCGGGTAAGGAGGGTGCGAAATCGGTATTCGACGTCAACGCTGCAACGATATTTCATTTCAAGGAGCGTATACTTGAGAAAAAGGCTCTCTCTATTTGGAATATCCGAGCCTTTCTTTACTCGGCTATAGACGATTTTCTTTCTCAGATAGCTTTGCGTGAAACCAGTGTAGATACGCATATTTTAACACGGGCAATAGCATATATGAGTGAGCATAAGCAAGAAAAGCTTTCCGTCGAGAATGTAGCCACCGCTATTGGGTATAGCAAAAGTCACCTTTCGTTTTGTATCAACAAGGCAGCAAATTTCAACTTCAACACCCTGCTCTCGATACTGCGCATTGAGGATGCAAGAATAATGCTAAAAAACACAGAGAAGTCAATACTTGAGATAGCTATTGAATGCGGCTTTGGAAGCGAGAGAAGCTTTTACAGGCAGTTCAAGGCTATATCCGGTGTTTCGCCTAAGGATTACAGAGAAACGACTGTATTCAAAACTATAGAGGAGCCTGTATATCCTAAAAGAAGCCCCAAATAAAGCGCGCACGCAACCGTCAGTTGCATCCGATTGACAAGAATAAAAGATTTTGCTATACTTGAATAAAAAAGCAAGGAGAAACACAGGAAATGGCAATGTTTATCTATACACGGGCGGCGACTTTAAAGATATACGACGATTTAAAGAAGTTTCTGTTTATCTTCTCTTCTTCAATGCAAGCGCTTTATATCGGATATCTTATTTACGCCATAGCGGTCGGCGCAGGAATAATTTACGTCAATATAGCGCTTCTGGTATTATCTGCTGCGTATTTGATATTTATGGTAACAAATTATATTAAGCAAAAAAATATTTCCAAAGATGCGGTCGATAAGGTTGGACGGGCGTACAGATGGTCGAAAATCTGCATAAAAGCATTCACTCTGGGATCTACTCTTTACGGTATACATATTGCAACAACCCGAGTTACCGCAACCGCAGTCATACTTGCAGCGCTGACCGCTATTGCTTGGATGCTCAGCGTTCTGTTCGAGCTTGTAAAAATGGTATTTGAAAGATATTATGAGCTTATCGAATCCGCTATAACGAAGGATCTTCATCCCTATAAGAAAATAGCCAATATGATTCCCGGTGTTAATCTGGAGAGTAAAGCTATAGATGATGAGATAGAACGCAAACTCATAGGACTCGGTGATGGCTTAAAAATCAAAATAGATGCTGATAAAATATTAAAAAAGGCAGAAAAGAAAGCAACAAGGCGGGCAAAAAGAAAAGAATTTACCGACTCTATTATAGGAAAGGTAAAAGGTATTCTGCCAAAAAAGAAAAAGCAGGATAGCGCGATCGAAGCAACTCTTCCTGCCGAAGATAAAAAGAAATCCTCGAAGAAATAATACTTTCAAATAAAAAAGCTGAGTCTTGGTTGATGACTCAGCTTTTTTATATTCAAGTTTTCACACAATATTTGACAGACGCCTTATGTAGTGGAAGATATACTGCTGGGCAACTCCGGCGTACTTTCCAAGCGCCTTATAATCTAGCCTTCCGTCAAAATATTCGTCAATAGCTCGCTTCATCCAGACGTCTATAGGAAAAGCTTCAAGGTTTGAAAATGCAAACAAAGATGTGCAAGAAGCGACCTTTTCACCTACTCCTTTAATTTTAACAAGCTCGGACACGGTATACTCGTACGAGTTTTCGGCAATTATTTTTTCAAAGCTTATAGCTCCGGAAGAAACCTTTTCTGCCGCGTCAACGAGATATTTATATCTGAAGCCGGGATGCGAGTCGAGGAGAAGTTCGGGAGCCATAGCAACGCCCGCCGGCTTTGGGAAGGAATAGCATATTCCGCAGCCGATACATCCATCCGTGTTAAGTTTAGAGCCATCTTTTATGCAAGCGCGGCACTTCAATGGGCACTCGGACAGTCCGTTCTTCTCGGCGAGATTCTCGCCGTATGCCGCAGATATCGCTCTTATTATCTTCTTGATCCTCGGTATATTGTTATTTTGAGATATTATGAATGAGAAAAGCGCCTCCCACGGCTCTTGCTTCAATATTCTAATCCCCGACGCAGAGTCCGCCGCCTCGGCAAGGAATGATGAATCTGTATTTTTCAGAATATCTCTCTTTATCTCATCATAATCAACGTTAAGCGCAAAGTAAGGAACGCAGACCGAATCAAAGGTATCTTCGTCCATGTCAAAGAAGATAAGCTCTCCCCTTTCCCTCTGACCTACAAAGATAAGCTTATCACCCACGACGGTCATATATTCAACGTAGTTCTCATACCTTTCACCGATGGAATTTATTTCTCCCTCTCCGTCGGGAGAAATTCTGATAAAACGAAACGCCTGACCGCACTCAAAGGTATCAGCGAGAGAATAATCCCCGAGGCCCGTCACGATAATAGTATCTCTGTTTTCAATTTTTGTCATTTTTTTGTTAAACAATTTTTTATCCCCCCCTTGAAAATGCGGAAACCATAGTGTATAATATTGTTGAAGTATTATATTTATTATTTATTTTAGCATATTTTTGCTGAAATTTCAAGAGTTTTGTCTAAAGCTCGGAGAGGAGTCCCTTTGGAACAGATTTTTACAATACCCGTCAACGAAGAGTTTGATGCCTGCCGCGACGATGCATCGCTTGGCTGTCCGTTCTGCAAGCTATACAGACGTTTACAACGCGATGAGCTTGATATTATCCTCGGCGCATCTATGATGGAGCCGGATATAAGAATGAAAACCAACGAGCTTGGATTTTGTAATAAGCATTACGGATATATGCTTTCAAGAAAACGAATGCTCGGAATGGGACTTATACTTGAAAGCCATCTGGCAGAGGTAAAGGGTAAGATTACTAAAAAAGCTCTTCTCAAGGACCCGTCGGCACCAAGCATGGCGGCAATAACAAAGCTGAACGGCGAGTGCTATGTTTGCTCACGTATCAGACGCAATCTCGACGGTATGATATCGACGGCGGTTTATCTCTACGAAAACGACGACGATTTCAGAAAGAAGTTTGCGGCGCAGCCTTATTTCTGCCTACCGCATTATACCGAGCTTATAACGTACGCTTCAAAAAAGATGAATAAAAAGCTCTTCCGCGAAATGTTCGACGTAGCGGAGAGCGTTGAAGAAAAATATATTACCTCCCTCTCGGGTGATGTAAGTTGGTTCTGCAAGAAATTCGACTACCGATACGACGAGGAGCCTTGGTACAACTCAAAGGATTCCGTGCAAAGGTCTATCAGATTTTTGACAGGCTCGGAAGAAGACGAAGAATAGGAAGGACAAAATCAGTATGATTATCGAAAGAATTGAGATAAAAAGCTTTGGTCAGCTTACGGATATGACTCTCGAGTTCTCCGATGCTATCAACATCATCGAAGGACAGAATGAAGCAGGTAAAAGTACAATTGCCGCATTTATAAAATATATGCTTTACGGCTTTGAGGCTACCGAGACCGAGGGACGGGTCGGAGAAAGAAAGAAGCGCATCAACTGGAACACAGGTGTTGCGGAAGGAAGCATGACCGTCGTGGTAGGTGGCAAAAAATACCTCATCAACCGTTCCACGGTTCAGGTCGACAATGCGGGAAGAACTTCTTACAAAGAAGATTCCTCTATCATTGACCTTGAAATCGGCACTCCCGCCTTCGGTAAGATGCCCGCGGGCGAGGTATTCTTCGGTGTTGACAGAGAGCTGTTTGAAAACACCGCCTTTATCGGTCAGGTCGGAGATACCTCTATTGAGGAGGATTCGGTTCGTCAGTCTATCGAAAATATTCTCTTCTCCGGAAGTGAGCAGATAAACACCCAGAGAGCCGCAAACGAAATAACCGAGAAAATGGAGACACTTCTCCACCCCGGCAATACCGGCGGCGCCATCATGGATCTTATAAAAAGACAGGATGAGCTTGTTGAAAAGCTCAAGCGCACGGACGAAGATAACAAGCGTATTCTCGCAAAAGAAGCGGAGCTTCATGAGATACGTATGCGCAAAAAGGAAGCCGAAAATCAGTGCCAGGGCTTGCGCGAGCTTGACGCCTGCTACTGCAACGTTAAGATAATCCAGTCCTTCGACGAGCTTCACGGCTACGAGGCTGAGCTTGCCAAGAAAACAGATGCATATAACGACTTTATTCTCGCAAACACTCACGCGGGATTCGTTCCCTCGAATGATTATATCACCGATATCGCTCTTGCGCGCAGAGGAGTTGACGAGGCTTACAGACGCGCAGAGGAAGCTCAGGTCAATTACGCAAAGGAAAGAAGCGCTATCGGTATCACACGTGAGATAGAAGGCGCTATAGAGCAATCGGATTCTCTCGGCGGAGAGGAAAAGATCAGATCCGACGTATCAGGATTCACCATCAACAAAATAAAGTGCCTCTTTGGCGGTATCGGAGCTTTGCTCGCGGCTATCGCGGCACTCGTAACCCTTATTGCGGCACCCGCGCTTCACGTTGCTCTTAAGATCGTTATCAGTATACTCGGTGTTGCGGCTCTCGGCGGAGCGGGCACACTCACTTACTTCTTTATCGGCGCAGAAAAGGGTCTTGCAAAGCTCTGCCGCGAATTCGGTGTATCGAATCCCGACGAGCTTCGTGAGAAGATCAACGTTATCGCAGCTGCACGCGGAAAACGCGATGCTCTTATAAACAACACCGAAAACGCAAGATGCGCTATGGAAACCGCAAAGATCGAGTACGAGGCCGCAAAGGCGGAACTCGCAAGAGTTGCCTCTCGCTGGAGCGAGGAGGCTGTTCCCACAGATGCGGCATCACTTGCGGCACTCGAGTCAAGAGTCCGCGCATTCCTTAAGGAAAAAGATAGACTCTACGAGGAAAAGATGGCTATGGATATCGCCGTTAAGGAGATACGCCGTTCACTTTCCGACAAGAGCGAGATCGAGATCAGAGGAAAGGTTTCTCCGCTTAAGAGAAAGGTCGTTTCCGAGATCGATCACGACGAGATACTCAGCAGTATAGAAGAAGCAAAGGCTGTTATCGAAGAGCAACAAAGACTTTCCTTCAACGTAGAAAACGAGCTTGCAGAGCTTAAGATGCGCGCAAGAGACCCGGGTGAGCTCTATTCCAAAATCCAGGCTCTCGAAACAAAGATCGCAGAGCTCAGCGCAAAGCACAAGGCATACTTCGTTGCGCTTAAAGCGATCAAGGGCGCATCGGATAATCTCAGAGCAGAGATATCTCCGAGACTCGGTGAATACTCGACCGAGCTTCTCTCCATAATGACAGATCGCAAGTATACCGCGCTTGACGTTGATTCTGCACTCAAGGTTAACTTCACCACAAATGACGGTAAGGAAAAGTCGGTAGATTACCTCTCGGGCGGAACACGCGACCTCACCTATATTGCCGTGCGTATGGCACTTATAGATATGCTTTACACCGAGAAGCCCCCGGTATGCTTCGACGAAACCTTTGCAAATCAGGATAACAGACGCGCCGCATCTATGATGAAGGCGATAAAGAAGCTCGCTGACGACGGATATCAGAGCTACGTATTCACCTGCCGTCAGAGAGAGGCGGCTATCGCAACAGAGCTTCAGCCGAGATCGGCAATATTCAGACTCTCAGTCACGGGTGACTGATAATTCCACACCTCATTACTTTTTGAAAGGAATACTCCAATGAAAAAAATACTGCTCATCGGAAGCGCAAACATGGACCTTTCGATGAATATGCTCAGAGTTCCCGAGCCCGGCGAAACTCTTATAGATGACGGCGGCATAGCTTATACTCCCGGCGGAAAAGGAGCAAATTCCGCAGTTGCTTTCGCAAAGCTCGGTGCAGACTGCGTTTTCTGCACGAAGCTCGGCAGAGATGCTCACGGTCAGAAGCTCTTTAATTACTACAAGGAATGCGGTATCAATACCTCTCACATAAAGGTTGACGCAGAGGCTCCTACGGGACTTGCGCTGGTAATGAAGGAGGCTGACGGCTCTAACAGGATCGTTGTTTATCCCGGAGCAAATACTACCCTCTCAAACGAGAATATAATCGAAGCTTTTGCTTGCAATCCCGATGCGGTATATCTCGGCTTTGAGATTCCCTTCGCTACTGCAGTTGCGGCGGCAAAGATCGCTTCTTCAAAAAACATTCCCATTTTCATCGACGCGGCTCCCGCTTCAAAGGAGTATCCGCTCGAATCTCTTCCCTACCTTGAGGTATTCTCACCCAACGAAACCGAAACGTTTGAATACACAGGAATAATGCCGAGGGGCACCGAAAGCTGCCTCAAGGCAGCACATTTACTCTTTACGAGATTAAAGGCAAAATATATAGTTATCAAGCTCGGCTCAAGAGGCGCTTTCGTTTACGACGGAAAGCACTACGATCTCGTTGCGGCTTATAAGCCCGATGCGGTAGTGGATACCACCGCCGCAGGCGATACTTTCACAGCCGGAATGACTCTCGAATATCTCCGATCCGGAAATATCAAATCCGCTATGAGATACGGAGCTGCCGCTGCGGCTATCGCAGTATCGAGAAAGGGCGCGGGCGCGTCCGTCCCGACAGAGGCTGAGGTTATTGATTTTATCAGAAGAAAAGGAAATTAACCCTCGGGGCGTACCCGACAAATTTAAGTATACGCGAATTTTAATAACCAGAGGCAAACTATGAATTATACAATGTCAAGCGTGACATATAAGTCATGCGACGAAAAAAATACGATCTACGGCAGGATCTATACCCCCGTATCGGGTGAGATACGCGGCATAGTTCAGCTTTCTCACGGAATGGTTGACCATACCGGAAGATATGAGGCTCTTGCGAATTATTTGACGGGATGCGGTTACGTTTTTGCGGGTAACGACCATCTCGGTCACGGAAAAAGCGTTTCCGACGATGCAGATTTCGGATTCTTTGCAAAAAAAGGCGGTGTTGATCTCGTTCTCCGCGACCTTCACTCAATGAACAGACTTCTCCGCGAAAGATTTCCCGGCATAAAACCCGTAATTATGGGACACAGCATGGGCTCATTTATGTCAAGACTTTACGTTGAGAAATATCCTCACACGGTATCGGGACACATTATTCACGGCACGGGCGGTCCTATGGGAGCAATTCTCCCTCTCGGCAAGGCTCTCGTTAACTTCATTGCGCTCTTCCGAGGAAAAAAGCACCGTTCCCCCTTCGTTGCGGGAATGGCATTCGCGGGATACAACTCCAAGTTCCCGAAGGAGGAAGGTAAGAATGCGTGGCTCACGCGCGATCTCTCCACCGTTTCCAACCGTGACGACGATAAGTATACCAACTTCATATTCACCCTTTCGGCTTACCACGATCTTTTCACGGCGGTCGGAAACTCAAATTCAAAGAAATGGTTCTACACCTATCCGACAGATCTTCCCACTCTCATTATGAGCGGCGATATGGACCCCGTCGGCAATTACGGTGAGGGACCGAGGTACGTTTATAAGCATCTGCTCGTCAGAGGCGTTACCGATCTTAAGCTTAAGCTTTATGAGGGCGCGCGCCACGAGCTTTTCAACGAAACCAACAGAGAGCTCGTTTTTGCAGATATGGCAGAATGGCTCTCGGGAATATATAAATGATACGCGCGCTTGCAATAACAGGACCTACTGCATCCGGAAAAACCTCGCTCTCTCTCGGAGTAGCAGCTGCCCTAGGATGTGAAATAATCTGCCTTGACTCAATGCAGATATACAAGAGAATGGATATAGGAACGGCTAAGGCTACGAAAGAAGAGCAGAGCCTTGTTCCTCACCATATGCTCGACTTTCTCTCCCCTACCGAAAACTTCAGCGCGCAAGCCTATAAGGAAATGGCTATGGCAGCCGCAAGAGATATAACCTCTCGCGGTAAAATTCCGCTTTTTGTCGGCGGCACGGGGCTTTATCTTTCTACTCTCATTCGTCCCGACGTCGAGCAGGCGCCCGAGTCCGATCCCGAATACAGACGCAGGATAGAAGAAAATCTCACCTCGGAGAAAAAAAGAATAGAGCTCTGGGAAAGGCTTCGACAGATTGACCCTATTTCCGCGGATGCGGTGCATTATAATAATACAAGACGCGTTATCCGCGCGCTCGAGATATTTGATGCGACAGGTAAAACGAAAAGCTATTTCGACGCACTGACAAAAAAGAAGAACGACGCGCTTGAAGTCACTCATGTAACACTCGATTTTCATAACAGAGAAAATCTTTACTCACGTATAAACGAAAGAGTTGATGCAATGCTGGAAGAAGGTCTTTTCGATGAGGTAAGATCTCTTTACGAAGACGGACTTCTCGGAGAAAGCACTACGGCATCACAGGCGATAGGCTACAAGGAAATGATACTTGTTCTGCGTTCGCTTGCCACGATGGAGGAAGCTGTCGAGATATTGAAGCAGGCTACGAGAAATTACGCCAAGCGACAGCTTACCTGGTTCCGTAATATGGACGGGGTGTTCCATGTTTTCGCAGATGACAGTGACGGAAATATAAAAACCTCAGAAAAGATACTTGCGGAATGCATTTCCGAATTTAAAAGAGTTATTAATTAAAAAGTGCAATAAATGCAAATCAAAATTTACAATCAAAGGAAGAATTTACAATGAAAGCATCTGAATTAAAAAAGCTTCTCGCGGAAGGCGCACTTGAAAAGTATTCCCATCTTTATGCCGATACAAAGGCGCAAACCGAAAGATTTATGGCAGCTATTGATTCTTACATCGAGCTTTACGGCGACGAAAACGAGGACGTAGGCATCTTCTCCGTTCCCGGCAGAAGCGAGATTTCGGGCAACCACACAGACCACAACCGCGGATGCGTTCTCGCGGGAGCGATAGACAGAGATATTATCGCTGTTGCCGCAAAGAACACAGACGGAATAATCAGATTCAAATCCGAGGGATATCCCAAAACCGATATCGACCTTTCCGCTATCGACGATCCCGATAATTTCGAGAATTACACCTCCAACGCTCTTATTGCGGGACTCGCAAAGGGCTTCGTCAATTCTTCCTACTCCATAGGCGGCTACAACGCATACGCTACGACCGAGGTGCTTAAGGGAAGCGGTATTTCCTCCTCCGCGGCATTCGAGGTTATGATAGGCAATATCTTAAACTACTTCTACAACGACGGAAAGGTTTCCAACGTTGAGATCGCAAAGCTTTCTCAGTATTCCGAGAACGTTTATTTCGGCAAACCCTGCGGACTTATGGACCAGGTTGCGTGCGCTGTCGGCGGATTCGTATTTATCGATTTCGAGGATCCTAAGAATCCTATCGTCGATCCCATCGCGTTCTCTCTTACCGATGCAGGCTACTCGCTCGCTATCGTTAACACAGGCGGAAACCACGCTGACCTTAACGATGACTACGCTTCCGTTCCCTACGAGATGAAGGCGGTTGCAGGCGAACTCGGCAAGGATGCTCTCAGAGGATTCAGCGAGGCGGACGTTATCGCTAAGATACCCGCTCTCCGTGAGAAGCTCGGCGACAGAGCTATTCTCCGCGCGCTTCACTTCATCAGAGAAAATGACAGAGTCGGCGTTATCAGAGAGGCTCTCAAAAACTCCGACGTTGATGCCTTCCTTTCGGGAATTCTTGCTTCCGGATCATCCTCCTTCAAATATTTGCAGAATGTATTCACTACCATAAACGTTAAGGAGCAGGGTCTTTCTCTTGCTCTCGCCATTACCGAGGGATATCTTGACGGCAAAGGTTGCGCTTACCGCGTTCACGGCGGCGGATTCGCAGGCACTATTCAGGTATTTATCAAGAATGAATATATCGACGGTTACGTTGCTCTTATGGACTCTGTTTTCGGTGAGGGCGCTACTATGAATCTCAAGATTCGTCCCGTTGGAGCTTGCAGACTTTTCTGATTTGAGCTGTCCGATTTATTGGACAGGGCATATTGTATAATGGTATCGTAAAAGACAGACGGAAGACAGTAGCGATCACCATCCGTACAGGTGGTGCTCCTCCCTGCGCATCACGCGGAACGTTTTGGCAGAGACAGTCTTTGTAACTTCAAAAAACGATACGATGAAAGGTGTTTATACTATGGCAGCAAAAAAGACAACAACGCAGGATAAGGCTCCTGCAAACGATAAAAAAGCGGCTCTTGAAACCGTAATGGCGCGAATTGAGCGCGAATGCGGTAAGGGCTCTATCATGAGACTCGGCGAGAACTCCGCTCTCAACGTTTCCGCAGTATCTACCGGATCTCTTGCTCTCGACTTTGCTCTCGGAGTTGGAGGTATTCCCCGCGGAAGAATAACCGAGATCTTCGGTCCCGAATCCTCAGGTAAGACCACTATTGCTCTGCACGTTATCGCAGAGGTTCAGAAGCAGGGCGGCGTTGCGGCGTTCATCGATGCGGAGCATGCGCTTGACCCCGTTTATGCTAAAAAGCTCGGCGTTGATATCAACGAGCTTCTCGTTTCCCAGCCCGACTGCGGTGAGCAGGCTCTCGGTATTGCGGAGACCCTTGCAAACTCCGGCGCTATCGATATTATAGTAATCGACTCGGTTGCGGCTCTCGTTCCTCGCCAGGAGATCGAGGGTGATATGGGCGCATCTCACGTGGGCGTTCAGGCAAGACTTATGTCGCAGGCTATGAGAAAGCTTATGGGCACTATCGCAAAATCCAATACCATCGTTATCTTCACTAACCAGCTTCGTGAGAAGGTTGGAGTTATGTACGGCAACCCCGAGGTTACCCCCGGCGGACGAGCACTCAAATTCTACGCATCCGTGAGAATCGATGTAAGACGCTCCGAGTCCCTTAAGAACGGTAGCGAGGTCGTTGGATCTCACACGAAGTGCAAGGTCGTTAAGAACAAGGTTGCTCCTCCCTTCAAGGTTGCGGAGTTCGATATTCTTTACGGCTCCGGTATTTCAAAATCCTCCGAGATCATCGATATGGCTATCCAGCTCGATATTATCGAAAAGAGCGGCGCTTGGTTCTACTATGACGGAAACAGACTCGGTCAGGGCAAGGACAACGTGAGAAAGCTCATCGAGGGTGATTCCGAGCTTATGGATAAGCTTGAGGCTCTTGTTCGCGAAAAGGCTAAATCCGAGCTCTTCGAGGAAGACGGCGATATCGGCGGCGATGATGATGACGATTTCGATATCGAAGATTTTAACGAAGAGGAATAATAAGCCGTGAGCGGTAGAATTGTTTCTGTACGAACGAAGGAAAAGGTGAAAACTCTTGTTGAGATAACACTTTTATCCGACGAAAAAAAAACGAAATATACTGTCAGCGAGGGGACATACCGAAAAATCGGCTGTCCCCTTTCGGGTGAAATAATAGACGGCGACTCCTTGGAAATTCTCTCACGTGAGGACGAGGAGCGCCGTGCTCTTATAAAGGCACTTTCCATTCTCTCCTACGCAGATAACAACGAGCGCAGACTTTATACGAAGCTCGTATCGCATAACTTCCGTAAGGAAGCCGCAAAAGCGGCGGTCGAGGAATGCGTAAGACTCGGATATATTGATGAGGACAGACAACTTGAAAGATATATTCTTAAGTATCACGAGGAGCTTCTTGGGCCGAAAAAAATTATGGCAAAGCTGATATCAAGAAGCTATTCCGCATCTCAGATATCAAAAATGATAAGGTCTCTCGAGGAAGAGGAAAAGCTCGATTTTACAAAAACAAAAAAGCATCTTCTCGCAACGAAGCTTCCTGAGGATGCGTCATATGAAGAAAAGCGAAAGCTTCTTCACAAATACGGGTACATAAAATGATAAAAAGATTTTTAAGCTATTATAAGCCGTATATAATTCTGTTCACTATCGATATGACGGCGGCTGTTATTATCGCGGCGTGCAACCTTATTTATCCTTCGGTCGTTAAGGATATTATAAACAAATACGTGTTCGAAGAAACGCCTAAAATGCTTCTTATCTTCTCCGCTATTCTCCTCGGTATATATCTTATCAAGGCAGCCTGCACGTACATTGTGAGCTATCATGGCCACATCATGGGAATCAAGATACAAAGAGATATGAGAAGGGATCTTTTCAAGAAGTATCAGAGTCTTCCTACAACCTTTTACGATAACAACAAAACGGGAGATCTTCTGACACGTCTTGTAAACGACCTTTTCGAGGTTTCCGAGCTCGCTCACCACGGTCCCGAGAATCTAATTCTCGCCGTACTTATGTTTGCGGGAACGTTTACCATACTTTTGACGATCGACGTATATCTTACTCTTATAGTTCTCGCTATAGTTCCCTTCATCGTTATCTTTACCGTGCTTTCGAGAAGCAAGATGAAAGCCGCGATGAAAAGCTATCGCAAGCAGACAGCGGTTATAAACTCAAGTCTTGAAAATTCGCTTTCGGGAATCAGAGAAACGAAATGCTACGCAAGAGAACATTACGAGGTGGAGAAATTCGGTGAGGTTAACGGGCTTCTCGCAAAGCTCCGCTCAACCGCTATGTTCTCTCTTGCAAGATATGAAACGGTTATGGCATTTATTTCCGATATGCTCTATCTTACAATAGTTCTTGCGGGCGGTCTTTTCTTCTTCAACGGAAAAATAGACGCAGGTGAATTTGCCGCGTTTATATTATATATAGGAATGTTCCTCACTCCCATACAGAAAATAGCATTCCTCTTCGAGTCGTTCCAAGAAGGTATGACGGGCTTCTCAAGATTTGCAGAAATAATGGAGCTCGGTGAAGAAAATAACACGGGTACTGTCGTGATCGACGAGGTCAAGGGTGATCTCGTATTCGACAACGTAACCTTTGCTTATGAATCAAACGAAGAGAGAAAGGTTATCAAAAATCTTAATCTCAGAATAAGCGAGGGTGAAACGCTTGCGCTCGTAGGTCCTTCGGGCGGCGGAAAGACAACACTTTGCAACCTTGTACCAAGACTCTACGACGTAAACGAAGGAAGAATACTTCTCGACGGTACAGACGTTCGCGATATCACACTCGAATCTCTCCGAACGAATATCGGAGTTGTTTCGCAGAACGTATTTCTCTTCGACGGTACTATACGCGATAATATTGCTTACGGAAAAACCGACGCTACCGACGAAGAAATAGTTTCTGCGGCAAAGCGTGCTAACATTCACGATTATATAACCACGCTCGAGGATGGCTACGACACAGAGGTTGGAGAGAGAGGTCTCAAGCTCTCCGGCGGTCAAAGGCAGCGTGTCGCTATCGCAAGAGTATTCTTGAAAAACCCCTCATTGCTTATACTCGACGAAGCCACAAGCGCTCTCGATAACGTTACAGAAATGCAGATTCAGGAATCACTCGAGGAACTCTCACACGGAAGAACCGTTATCGTGGTTGCTCACAGACTTTCAACCGTAAAGAACGCTGACAGAATAGTGGTTCTTGATAAAACCGGCATTGTAGAGGAAGGTACTCACGACGAGCTCATGGAAAAGGGCGGCGAGTATCACAAGCTTTACGTAACAAGTCAGCGCGGAACTCAGTTGTCCGAAGCTTAAAGCGAAAAACAAAACAATTATGAAATCTGAAGTACTAAACAACACACGGATGGGCATACGCGACGGTATGCCCATTGGCATTGGCTATTTTACGATATCATTTGCATTTGGTATTATGGCAACGTCGGCAGGACTAACAGTACCCGAGGCTATAATGATATCAGCCCTTAATCTTACGAGTGCGGGGCAGCTTGCGGCACTGCCTATAATAGCCACAGGCGGCTCACTCATCGAGCTTGCCTTAACACAGCTGATTATAAATCTTCGCTATTCGCTAATGTCTATCTCCCTTTCTCAGAATTTTGATAAAAGCATTCGCACGGTGGATAGATTTTATCTATCCTTGACACTTACAGACGAAATGTTTGCAGTCAGTATCGGTAAAGATCGGCTGCTCGGAAAAAAATACCTTCTGGCTCTGTTTATCATACCGTTTCTCGGATGGACTTTCGGCACAGCGGCAGGCGCTATAGCGGGCAATATTTTACCCTCTATCATAGTTACCGCCCTTGGCGTGTCAATGTATGCTATGTTTATAGCTATAATAGTCCCCGTAGCAAAAAAGAATAAAACCGTAGCATTATGCATTTTTATCAGCATTATTCTCTCGCTTGCTTTTGAATATATTCCCTATCTTAACAGAATACCCGACGGTTTTGTGATAATAATCTCTGCGCTGATAGCAAGCATTACTTTAGCATTTCTCTTCCCGATACCCGAAGAAGAGGAAAGCCGCGAAGCAGAAGGCAAGGTGGCGTAATGGGAGAATTTACACCTAATTTTGGAAAATTTCTTATCTACCTTGCGGTCATGGTAGGCGTTACTTATCTTTTAAGACTTCTGCCTATGCTGTTTATCCGCAAAAAGATAACGAACAGATTTATCCGTTCTGTGCTCTATTATATTCCGTACTCTGTTCTTGCCGTTATGACGGTGCCCGCAATATTCTACGTATCGGAAAATATTCTCGCCGGAGTGCTCGCAACGTTGATTGCGGTAGCACTCGCATATTTTGGTAAGAGCCTGATTTGCGTCGCGATATCTTCTGCAACAACGGTTCTTATAGTTGAAATCGTATATGAATTTATATTGAATTAATTTTTATAGTCAAAAAACGCACTGCGAATAATATCGCAGTGCGTTTTTATTTGATATTTGCTATCTATTGTTTACAAAAACAGCTTTAAAGTATCTCTCCGTAAGTCATATCACCATATGTAGGCACCGGCCAATAATCTCTGGCGGTTATTTCTTCAAGCTCATCAATGTAGTATCTAAGCTTATCCATAGCAGCGCCGACGTTATTGCAATAGAAGAACGCAGCTTCCTCGGTGGAAAGCATCTTGGTTGCCATCTCCTCAAGCTCATAAAGCTCTGCGTGAGCCTCATACACAGATGAGAGCAGACTTGTAAGCTTCTCCAAGTGAGTCTTTTCCTTAGCAAGCTTTGCTTTAGGAAGAACAGATGCAAGGCTCGCTATGGAAGAGGAAACGTCTCCGATATACTTCGTGACGGCGGGGATATAATCTCTCATCGCCATCTCGAGCATAGTTTTGGCCTCTATGTTCTTTATTTTTCTGTAATTTGCAAAATATATCTCTCTTCTCGAGCGAAGCTCAACGCGGTTCATAACGCCAAATTTTTCGAAAAGCTCGACGTTCTTCTCGTCATCGAAGTGAGCATACGCCTCGGGCGAGGTTTTGAAATTGGAAAGTCCGCGCTTTTCCGCTTCAATTTCCCAGTCGCGCGAATAGGAGTTTCCGCTGAACAGTATTCTGCTATGATCGCTGAGCGTATTACGTATAAGCTCATCAAGAGCCTTGTCGAAGTCCTTTGCAGACTCGAGCACGTCGGCAAAGTCGGAGAAGGATTTCGCAACTGCAGTATTGAGTACGGTATTCGCAAGAGAGATGTTCTGAGAGGAGCCTACCATTCTAAACTCAAATTTATTACCCGTGAAAGCAAAGGGCGACGTTCTGTTTCTATCCGTATTATCACGCCTGATGGCAGGAACGGTCTTACTACCAAAGGACATGTACTTTTTATCGGGATTTACAAATTCCGAGCCCGTTATTATCGACTGAACAAGAGTATCAAGCTCATCTCCGAGAAACATCGAAATGATAGCCGGAGGTGCCTCGTGACCGCCAAGACGACAATCGTTTCCGGCGGTTGCCGCAGAAATACGAAGCATATCCTGATAATCGTCAACAGCCTTTATAACTGCCGCAAGCATAAGTAGGAATAATTTATTATCTTTAGGTGTTTTGCCGGGCTTAAGAAGATTCTTACCCGTATCCGTGCCTATAGACCAGTTATTATGCTTACCGGAGCCGTTGATGCCGCTGAACGGCTTTTCTGCCAAAAGGCATGCCATACCATGCTTCGGCGCGAGCCTCTTCATGCACTCCATAGTGAGGAGATTATGATCGGTCGCAATATTGGTAGTATGATACACGGGTGCCAACTCGTGCTGCGCGGGAGCGGTTTCGTTATGCTTTGTTTTTGCCGAAATACCGAGCTTCCATAGCTCAACGTCAAGCTCGTGCATATACTCGCTTACCTTGGTGGGAAGCGTACCGAAATAATGATCATCAAGCTCCTGCCCCTTTACAGCAGGTGCGCCAAAGAGCGTTCTACCGCAATAAAAGATATCACGTCTTGCCTTGAAGTGCTCCTCCTTGATCAGGAAATATTCCTGTTCGGCACCAACCGTTGCTGTTACTCTCCTTGCATCCTTATCACCAAAAAGTCTAACTATTCTAAGTCCCTCTCGGCTTATCGCATCCATAGAGCGTAGAAGCGGAGTTTTCGTATCAAGCGCCTCGCCCGTGTAAGAGCAGAACGCAGTTGGAATATAAAGTGAGCCGTCCTTTACAAAAGCGTAAGATGCCGGATCCCAAGCAGTATAACCTCTTGCCTCAAACGTTGCTCGCAAACCACCCGTCGGGAATGACGATGCATCGGGTTCACCTTTGATAAGCACCTTGCCGGAAAAATCCATTATAGCCTTGCCGTGCTCGGCGGGAGTCAAGAACGCATCGTGCTTCTCTGCCGTAACACCCGTCAGGGGCTGGAACCAATGCGTAAAATGAGTTGCACCCTTTTCTATTGCCCAATTTTTCATCGCATCAGCAACTACGTCGGCAATACCGGGATCTATTTCCTTTCCCTCTTCAATGGTACTGAGTAAGGAATTGCAGACATCCTCGGGGAGTCTTGCGCGCATTTCCTTTTCACCAAAAACAAGAGAGCCGAATATCTCGGGAATATTCATTTTTTCCATATACCGTACCTCCAATTTACTTACATCGGTAACGAATAAAAATCGCACTCGGCTAAAATATGCTAATAGTATACATTATTCGTCCTTTGTTGTCAAGTTGTATTTTTCAAAATAAGCTATATAGGATAATATTTTATTTACAAATTACTTTATCTCAAACTCCTATTTATACTTGACTTTTAGATATCTTAAGTGTATAATATCTTAGTATGATAGAATCCGATATTATGCGCATAAGCAAAATTACGGAATAAAGGATAATAGATGTATTATATAACACTTGATCTTGAATGGAACCAGGCATACGCGCAAAAGGCGCTTGCAGTTCAGCGCCAGCTCTCTTCACGTCTGCGCGGAGAGGTTATTCAGATAGGCGCGGTTAAGCTCGACGAAAATATGCAGCCCTGTGGCTCATATCAGATAATCGTCAAGCCGAAATATTTTAAAAAACTTCATAGACACGTCAGCGAGCTTACCGGTATAACACAGGATCAGATGGATCTCGGTACTCCATTCCCCGAAGCAGAGATCAGCTTCAGAAAATGGTGCGGCAGCGATTTTGTTTTCCTCACATGGGGTCCCGATGATATTCCTATGCTCAAAGAAAATTTCAACGTACACGGCCTCGACTCAAAGTGGCTCGAGCGCGTATATGACCTACAGGTGATATTCAACAGGCAGACAGACGGCTCTAACAGACAGCGTTCACTTGAATATGCAATGGAATATTTTGAGATACCTCAAAGACTCCCCGCTCACGACGCCTTAAACGATGCATATTTCACCGCTCTCGTTGCCTCAAAACTCGACGTTCCCGGTGGAGTTGCCGCCTATGACTCGGAAAGAGGCGAGCATCTTGAAACCTCTGTGATCGGCGACGCCGATGCAGGAGAGGACGGATACGTAACAATAGGAGAGCTGCTGGAGGACGATATCGTAGCCGCTCCTACCTGCCCCCTTTGCCGCACAAAGCTTGAATCAATGGGTAAGCCGCTTCATTCAAAAGGACAAAAATATACCTTTATTTATAACTGTAAAAAAGACGGAGATATGATACTCACCTTAAAACTTCACAGGAATTTCAACGATACCTGGCGAGCTAAGCGTACGCTTGATAAGGCGACAGATGAAAAACTTGAGGCATACCGTCTCGGCCTTGAAAAGAGCAATATAAGACGTAAGTCCACAAAAAAGAATTACCGTTCCAAAAAGAGAGTAACTTCAGCATCAACGCCAACGAATACGTCTTCGGGTCAATAATATTAAGTTGTAAATATTAATTTTTTAAATTTTTATGTTTTTTCAGATAAACTATTGACTTTTGACTCACCGATATGTTAAAATTATTCTGCAGTCAAATTATTAGTCAATAATGATGCGAAGGAGGTTTTCTATGAAATATGAAACCCCGATTTGCGAAATCATTAACCTTGATAACGTAGATATCATATGTACAAGCGGATTCTCCGACAACGATTCAGGAGTAGGAGACGTTCCTCCTATCGATATCAACTAATCGGTTCGATCTCGCATAAAAGAACCCGTGCCCGGTCAGCACGGGTTTTTTATTATTTCTATCAAATACACTTTAAAACAAAATTAAAGCCAAAAATACTTTGCGGAGCCGTAATGTTTAGATTGGTTAATACTTTCACGGCAAAAGCAATAATATAATACATTCAAGAAATCAAAACAAGAGGTCTGCCTCACCGCATAACGGTAAGACAGACCTCTTTTGCTTTTTAGTTACCTAAAAAGTGCTGTTATTTTGGTTTTACTCGAACGGATTTACGTAATTGTATCCGTAAGTGATCGGAATATTAAGAATTTCACTGTATTCCGAACCGACAGCATTAGGACTGCAAATATATATCTTAGTAGGCATCTTATCAGCGCTCTCTTCAACGATATTTATCTGCTTTGTGATATTAAGAACGTTCGTGATAGATTTTTCGGTCTCGTCCTCGGGATCAAAGTTGTATTTGAACACAGCATTCTTGAACGCCGGTAAGAGCGAAAGCGCTCCTGTTTCATTGCTCACAAAGTTCTTGATAGTCACAGTGGTGGGAATATAGCAATCATAACCGAAGTCCCAAAGCCAATATCCGCCCTGCATAGCCATCTTTTCGCCTGCGGTATGCGCTGCCGCCTTTGCCTTCTCTTCTGCGTCTGCCTGCGTCAGAGTTCCGCCTTTTATCGCCTCTTCATAACTTGCCATCTGCTCATCATAGGTCTTCTTATACTGAGCATCATAGGCTGCCTGACGCTGCTCGGGAGTACGGTAGTTACTGTTAGTTCCGGAGAAGCCGCAATCGATTATCGTACCGGTACTGTTTACGTTTGTACTACTGTATTCACCTCTGTTGGAATTGTAAACGTAGTAATTCAAGAAGTTACAGTCAATAAGATTCATATCACCGCGGAACGTTCCGCCGTAGTCACCTCTAAGGGAGATGAACGAACTGCCGGTGAGCTTGGTAACGCCGATAGCGTTAAGAGTACCGCCGCCGACAACGTTGAACGTGTGGCCTATCGTGGTATTTATAAGAGTTGCGTTCCAGAAGCTTTGGTGAGCGTCAAAACGGTTGATAGCGCAGTTCTCAAATCTCATATTCTTCGAACCGTTACTCGACATGATACCCCAGTATCTCTGATCGCCAAGACCTGTATCAAGCTCTACACCGGGATTATCGTGATCCTCGGAGAAGCCCTGGGTTACGTTATAGAAGGTAACGCTACAGCTACGCTCAACAACGAAGTCGTATGAGCCCGCAGCAACGGGATTGGGCACCTTACCTCCGGTAGAACCGGTAGCGGGCTTATCCTCGTAATACGTGGTGTGCCCCGTAAGGCTGCAGTCCTTAATAAGAAGATTGCTGGTATACTGAATGAAGAAGAAGCCGTAGTAAGGATAGCTTTCCTGTCTTGAACCGTAATTCGTGCAATGCTCATCGCATTCAAGATGGTTGCTGCTATTCTGAATAATATGCAGCTCGGGTTCATCCTGCATTCTGTGCTTGATATTCTGAATGGTAACGTTGGAGCGGAAGAGCTCAAATCCACGGTAGTATGCGTGATACTTTACCTTGAACTCGGTCTCCGCAACTGCCCGGCAGCACTTGTTGTAGAACGTACCGTTCTCGATAGTAATAGGGTTATCGTCGTTACGGTAAATAATGAGCTCGGTGATATCCGAGTTAAACTTTCCACTGTCAAGACACGACTGAGTTACACTTGGGTCATCGGGATCGGTACATCCGAAGGAATATGCAACGGGAGTAGTTACGTTTCCTATAACGCCGTTTCCGTCAAGGTCGGTATCGGTCTCTCTTACGAAGTCACCGTTTGCCTCTACCATAAATACGTCCATACGGTTACTACCGCTGCTCTGATTTGCACCCCAACGAACAAAATCTTTGTGATTCGCGCTGATGATTCTTATCATACTTCCCGTTTCAAGCTTTGGAGCAAGCCAGGGGAAGGACTCGGTCGCAGTGTCTATTACGAGCTTTTCGGGAGCATCGGGATTAGCCGCGCGGTATTCCTCATAAAGAGCGTATACCTCATCGCCTGTAAGATAAACCGCGGCATACTGTCTTTGTGTAGTAAAGAGCTTAACGCTTCTGTACTTATAAGCATCCGAGCCAACATCGTTAACGGTTATGGTTGCGCCGTTGAAGTTAACGTCGGTAGTTACGGGAATAGTTCTCACAAGACTTGCAGCGCCGACCATATAATGAGCGCCCGCCTTGCCGCATACGGTCTGACCGCACGCATTGGCAAAGATATGAGTATCGTACAGTGCCTGATAGTCATCGGTGATACCGTTACCTTTCGCACCGAAGTCCTCATAGTAAACAGTATCCGCATC
>JAZONS010000062.1:0-87630 GCA_045654585.1 Eubacteriales bacterium | reverse complement strand
CTTGGACAGCTTATCCTGGTCCAAGTCGGCTTTTACTAATTAAATTACTATGTGCAGAGGAAGTCCGTTTTCGTACTTTACATCGTTTTCGCCTATAATAAGCGGTTTAAGATATTCCATACATTCTTCCGTTACACCGTTTCCGCGCGCATTAATATAGTGCTCGGGAACGGTTTTTATTTCGTTTGCGATATTTCTTATATCCGCCATACCGAACGATGCTGAATATTCTTTACCGCCGCATCTCTCGATAGTTGCCATAACGCCCGTGTTTCCCGCAAGCGCAAGAGAAACGGCACTTTTTCCTACTCCAACAGACTCATCTATATCCGTTTTTGACGAAACGTGGGCGGCACATCTCTGAGGAAGGCTGAGCTCAATTGAACGAACCTTACATCCAAGGCGTTCCTTTACGATATTTTCAAGTATCTTACCCGTGCCAGAGAGATATTTATGACCGAATGCATCAACAGCACCCGACTGACCGCCACTGCCGACGTATTCTCCGTCGGCAAATCTTATTCCCTCGGATGCGCAGACGAGAACTGCGGGATTCTTCTCCATTGCAGCCTTTACGTCATCTATGAATTCTTCGGTATCAAACGTACGTTCGGGAAGGTATATAAGATCGGGGCCGGCGCCCGCAAGGCCTGCGAGAGCTGATGAAGCCGTAAGCCATCCCGCATCTCTTCCCATTATCTCAACTATCGTGACTGCCTTAACCGTATATACGTTTACGTCACGGAAAATCTCACTTACGGTAGTTGCGACGAATTTTGCCGCAGAGCCGAATCCCGGAGTATGATCTGTTGCCATAAGATCGTTATCGATCGTTTTCGGAACACCCACGACGATAAGCTCGTAATTATTGTTTTTAGCATAATCGGAGAGCTTAAGCACGGTATCCATTGAGTCATTACCGCCTATGTAGAAGAAATAACGGATATCGTATTTTTTGAATATCGAAAGCAGATTTTCATAGGTTTCTGCATCATCCTTATGACTCTTCAGCTTCTTTCTGCAGGAGCCGAGAGCCGCCGCAGGGGTGGTTTCAAGAGTTCTAAGCCACTCCTCGTCAAAGAAGTGAGAACCTAGATCGACAAGTCTTTCGGAAAGCAATCCCTCAATACCGTTTTTCATTCCGTAAAGTGTATTTATAACACCGTTTTTATTTGCGTCTGCGCAACCTCTGATAACACCCGAAAGTGTTGCATTTATAGCAGATGTAGGTCCTCCCGACTGTCCAACAACAGCATTTCCTTTAAGCATTGTAAATCCTCCGTTTTTTCCAAAAGCATTATTTAAATTAAGGCAGATTAACCAATAAGGTCTTTTTCTGTGAAGTCATAATTCGAGTTGCAGAAGTGGCAAACGGCTGTAAGCACGCGCGCCTTGCCCTCTTTTTCCTGCTCGTCAAACATCGTTTTGATCTCACTCTCACCTAGACCTCTGATCTTCTTTCTCATACGCTCCCGTGAGCAATCGCACTTATATTCGACCTCAATTGTATCGAACTTATCAAAGGGTATATCACGCATAGCTATATCGATTATCTCTTCATTGGAAAGCCCTGCATCGAAGAGCTTTGATACGTTCGAGATATCAGCCGCATTTCTTTCTATAAGATCTACGGTCTTGTCATCGGGGAAAGGTAGAAGCTGAATCAGAACACCGCCTGCCGCACGGCAAGAAAGATCAGTATCAACGAGGACACCGAGCGAGAGCACCGTAGGTATCTGCTCGCTCTTTGCGAAATAGGTTGCGATATCCTCAGCAACCTCGCCCGATACGATCTCTATAGTTCCGCACTGCGGCTCCTTACCGCCGATATCTCTTATCATATAGAAGGTTCCCGCTCCGACAGCGCCACCAACGTCGAGCTTGCCGTTAAGCTTTCTCTTGGGGTCAGCAGATGGATTGTCTATATAGCTTTTGACGTTTCCGTAGTAATCCGCGACGGCAAGCATTTTTGATATCTCGCCAGAGGAATTAAAGCCAACAGTCAAGGTGTCACCGTCCTCGGGAAGCATAGTTCCGATCATCGAAGCGGCAGTTACGAGTCTGCCGAGTGCCGCAGTTGCGGTCGAAGCTGTTTTATGCACCTTGATTATTCCGTTTACAAGAGCTGTTGAATTTATGACAAGAACTCTTGCGGAGCCATCACGAGTCATACCTCTTGTTATCAATGCTTTATTGTTCGCCATATATATTCCCTTCCTTTTTACATCTTGCAACTACATAAATTCTTTCGTTGCCGTCATTTGCTTCGTTAAAATCAAAATCAGAGTACGCGCCGACAAACTCAAGCGAATTACGCGAGAGCGCACTTTTTATTGATCTCAGCGTATACATTCTTTCACGCTGGACCTCGTCGTATCTTTCATATCTGCCATCCTCATCCTCGCAGAAGAGCGTAATGTAGAAATCGCAGAGCTTCGTTTTCTCGTTATAATAATTCTGCCAGATGCACATAGCGCCTTCGTTTTCCATAACGTAGCTTTCATCGGCGTAGATGTTCTCAAACTTATATTTTCCGTTTATATCAAAAATAAACAGACCGTTAGGTATAAGATAATTATGCACGAGATCAAGCGTTCTGTCAAGATCTTTTTGTCCTGTCAAGTGATTAATACCGTCAAGGCAGCAAACTACTGCGTCAACCGTACCGTAAAGCTCAAATTCACGCATATCCTGCATAAGCCAGAGTATTTTATCACCGAAGCCCGCCGCGGCCGCTCTGTTTCTTGCGATATCAAGCATCTCGCAGGAATAATCTATTCCCGTCATATCGTAGCCTCTTTTTGCAAGCTCAAGAGTCATACTTCCCGTACCGCATCCGAGATCGAGCACAAGCTCGGGTCTTCCCATACCGTAGTTTTTTTCAATTATCTTTTCAATAAAATCTGCCCAGGCAGAGTAATCTATATCACCGTTAAACTTATCGTAAAAGGGTGCAAGCAAATCGTATATCATTTTAATTTTGTGCGATATCCGCACCCTCCTTACTCAAATCTTTCGAGTATCTCATCCGCAAGAAGCCTATCCTTCGCATAAGCTATACGAAGAAGCTCGGGCGGAATGTACTCGTCGTATTTATCAAATATCGGGCATTCTCCGTCACGTACTAGAGTTTGCGTATCAATGCCATCGCGCTCGATTATCGAACGGATGCCGAACAGAAGATTTTTGCCCGCATCATCCTTAGCCTTGAACTTTATATAATAGCAGCCCTCACTCTGTATATCGGAGATACCAAGCTCTCCCGCATACTTCTGAAGAAATCTGCGAAGAGTTCTGAACGACCGTGTTCCGAGCCAAGGGAAAAGACAGTAGCTCTGTCCGCCAAGATAAACAACCATATTATCGTTCATTTTGGCATTATCTGCAACTCTGCGCGCGTTTTCAAGTCTTACCTTAGCGTTATCACCAAGGAAAGCGTATTCCTTATTGTTAAAGAGTATATCTCGCATTGCAAGCAGAAGCTTAGTGTGTATCTCGCCACTATCACCCGGCCAGGAAACCTCCATTTTACCGTCTACCCGCTTAACGAATATAAGCTTTCTCGGAACGTCGATCTCCTTTACCTCCCATACCCTTCCGGCAAGCGCAAATCTATCACCAACGGGGGGCGGAGTGGTAATAGTGCCTATCTCCTCGCTGTCGCAACGGACGGTAAAGTCCTCGCTATCCTTGAAAACGGCATAGAATTTAAAGCTGTTGATAATTCTTTCGCCCTTGAGTCCGATAATAATCTTTTTCTCCTCAGTGAACTCAAGATAATCATCGTTTATCATCGAAACGAGAAGGATACGGTAATCCTCTTTTTCTATCGTTGACATGGGCGGCAAGGATAAAATCCTTGAGGCAAGCTCCTTTGCTGAAAGCTCACCGCCCGAAGCAAGAATACTGAGAGTCTGGTGGAACGCGAGGCTCAGCGGCATTTGTTTAAATCTCGGTGGCTCTATGAAGCGTTCCGAGGAATATAGCTCAACTATACCGATGCCACGAAGCAGATCCCACGGAATTATCTCCGGGAGAGGTGCGTTTGGGAGAGGCGTTTCCTCTCTGTATAACATTATCATCTCAGGCGGAGTTCCGCGCCTACCCGATCGTCCGAGTCTTTGCAGAAAACCGGAAACGGTTGTCGGCGATCCTACCTGGCATACTCTTTCAAGTCTGCCTATATCAATTCCAAGCTCCATCGTAACCGTAGCGCAGGTTACCGCCTTTGTAACGCTTTCGTCCTTCATCTTCTCTTCCGCGTCTTCTCTTAAGGATGCGGAAAGGTTTCCGTGGTGAATAAGGAAGATATCCTCTTCTCCGCGAGCCTTAGCAATCTGACGGAGCGTTGCGGTCACGTACTCTGTTTCTTCGCGTGAGTTTGAGAATACGAGAGCTTTTTTACCTCTTGTTGCATCATAAAGAAACTCATAACCGGGGTCGAGCACGGCTCTGCCGCCTCTATCCTCCTGGGGCGCTGTGTCAAGTCCCGGAATCTGATTTTCATTCGGGTTTTGAATATAATAGTGCTCAGCGCCAAGTCTCCAACGAAGCTTTGTTTTAGGCGGTACGGGCGCCGCGGTATTTCTTCCGCTTCCCGCGCCGAGCCATTTTGCCGCAAGCTCAATATCACCGATAGTTGCGCTGAGACCTATTCTTCTCGGTGAATAACCTATAAGCCTTGCTATTCGCGAGAGCTGACAGATAACCTGATTACCTCTATCCTCGCCAAGCATAGCATGTATCTCATCTATAACAACGTATTTTAGTGAACCGAAAAGTCTTGGTATATCGTTAGCTCTGTTCATAAGCATCGACTCAAGCGACTCAGGGGTGATCTGCAAAATGCCCTCGGGATTTTTGAGAAGCTTTGATTTGTGCGACTGACTGACGTCACCGTGCCAATGAGTAACGGTTATTCCCGACATATCAAGCAGCTCCTCAAGCCTGTAAAACTGGTCATTGATAAGAGATTTGAGCGGTGCTATATATAGGACGGATACCGAGCTGCTTGCATCGGGATCGTTAACTATATCTGCAATTATAGGAAAGAATGCCGCCTCGGTCTTTCCCGACGCAGTTGAAGATGAAAGGAGCAGATTATCTTCACTCTCAAGAATAACACGAGCTGCTGCTATCTGTATTTCTCTCAGTTCGCTCCAGCCGTGGCCGTATATATATTCCTTGATAAAATCAGGAAAAAGCGAGAAAATTCTATCCGCTTCTGACATTTCTATCCCCTTCCTTTTACAGTTTCTGCCTTATTTTATATATCGATATCAAACAAACTTACCGTTCCGCCGCCCGTCGGTGCCGATGGCGGCTCATCACTCGAGCCGTTGCCCGAATCACCGTCGTCATCCGATGGGGTAAATCTGACATTTTTCAAAAGCTCAGAGAATTTTGCATCCTTATTATCGTGAAGAACGTTGAGGAATGAAAGATAATCTCTGATTATTTCTCTCGGAGTGAGCATTTCATCGGCTCCCGCGCGTGAGCGTGCCATATTAACAAACTGCTCTATTTCGCTATCCGTAACAAGCGGCTCCGTGCCGTCTCTCATCGCATAAAGATTGGTAAGTCTTTTTACAAGTGCCAAAAGCTCAGCGCCCGAAAGCGTGCGAAGCCTTATCACGGGAGATGAGAGATTCTGATAGCCGTGGGATGCGGCATATTTTGAATCCTGAAGTCTGCTCTTTAATGCATCGTAGCTAAAAAGACCTCTTCTTGTATCCTCGAGAAACTGAGGTGTTCCGCCAAAGATAACACCTAAATTCTTGGCTTTTCCCTGGAGAGTATCGTTAAAGATAGCGAGAAGCTTTTCGTAATTTGCTTCTCTCGATATTCTGTTAGGAATTTTGTAAAGGTTAACGCATTCGTCTATAAATATGATAAATCCAAGATAACCGAGTTTTACCGAAAGTGATGCGAAGAGCTTAATAAAGCCGTACCAATTATCATCATCTATAACGCATCCTACTCTGAACCCAAGCGCGGCATTCGCCTCGGTCTTATTTGAAAATTCACCTCTGAGCCATCTCAGGCACGCGCTCTTCTTCTCGGAATCATCACGGATCATTGCGGTATAATACTCGCCGAGTATTCTCGCAAAATCGAATCCGCCAACGTCACACTCGAGCTCGGAAAGCATTGTCATTACTTTATTTTTGAGCTTTAACTCAAAGAGCTCGGAATCGGGGAGTATTCCATCTTCCGCAAGCTCGTACTGAAGCTTTGCGTAATGACGTGAAAGTATTGTAGGCAGCGCGCCGCCATCGGGCGATGCCTTGCTTGCCATATTGATCATAAGCTCTTTATATGTCGCGAGTCCTGCGCCGTTACCGCCCGAAAGCCTTCTCTCGGGTGAAAGATCCGCATCAGCGCATATAAATCCACGCTCGAGCGCTCTTCCGCGGATAAGCTGTATTAAAAAGCTTTTACCGCTTCCGTAGCGTCCGATAAGAAATCTGCACGCCGCGCCGCCGTCTGCAACGTCGTCAAGATTATCAAGAAGCGAGCCAAGTTCCTCTTCTCTTCCTATTGCAATATAAGGCGCTCCAATTCTTGGAACAACGCCTGCGGAAAGCGACGTAATAAGTGTATTTAATATTCTTCTGGGTATTTTTACTTCGGTATTTTCGAAAGCCATTCAATAATCTCCTCGGTGTAATCCTCTATCACCACAAACATACCTTCGTCAGATTCTTCGAGAATAACGTCCCCGAAGTTATCGGCAAAGGCCTCATTTATCTTTTCGGCAATAGCTTCGGGCATTCTTCTCTGCTCCTTTGCTATAGCCGTAATTCTATCGTTTTCACACGATGCAACGGCTCTAAGGAATGAGATATCATCAAAACTCAAGCCGTAAGTATCGTAATCTGCTGTTTCATCGGAAGCGGCATCATGTATATCCGCGTCTTCATGCGTTTCTTCCCTTATTTCAGCCGCTGCCGTCTCACATATCTTTGAAACTGCTTCCTCGGCTAACACTTCGATCTGATCCTCTGTGCCTTCGACAAGTCTTGCAGTCATACGCCACGAAGCCTTCTCTATCTCTATAGCATCCTCAAAACTTACATTTGACTCGGGAGCATCGTAAAGCTTCTCATATTCGGGCATATTTGCGCGCTCGCGCTCGCGCTTAAGCTTAGCAAACTCATATTCGAAGTATCTGTCAATGATCTTCCTTAAAAGATCGGGGAGATCCTTTATAGCAAGCCTGCTCTTGATTCCAAGTATCGCGCGAAGCTTATTTTCGGTATATTTTAAAGCTGCAGTAATGCTGCGTCTGAGTTCGGGAGAGCTTGAAATAGATGAATACTCAATCTCAAGGATGCACTTCACCGTATGAGTGCAAAGAGAGCCCGGGAATGCGGTTCTGGTAATTTTATTCACATCGCTCTTCTCGACTATCTCATCGCTGAAAAGATGAGCAAAGACCTGCTGCATCGCACCTTCCACGTGCATTCTATACATTTCCGCATTTTCGCCGCCCGCATATTTTCCCTTACGCCAATCGTAATCCGAAAGATAAGCAAGCATAGCGGAGGCTTCATTTCCGCCCGTTCTGATATCCGAAAGATAAAACTCCTTGAACGACGATACGTTGATAATATCGAACAAAAAGTCCTTTATTTCATCAAATGGACATTCAAGCTCGTAAACCAAACAGTAATCCTGCACCCACACAGAAAAATTGGTATCAAGTCGCGGAAGCTCCGCTCTGTACGCACGCCAAACCTCGATAAGAAGAGAGAGTCCTTCCTCCTTACCTATCTTCTCCGGAAGATTAAGTATTTCATAAGCATATAAGTATACGTATGAATAATCGGTTTTTAAAAACTTCTTTCGTCTAAGCTCATCTCTCCAATAGAAATAATATTTTTTCTGTTCGGGAGTCATCTGCGAATATTGCGGTTTATATGAATAAAAGGGGGTAAATTCACATTTCTGGCATTTATAATCAAAATAAATGAGCGCAGCTTTTCTGAAGGTATCGTAAAAATCAAATCTATCGTGCGAGGGCTTTATCATAACCTTACGGATAAGTCTTGACGAACGCGGTACGTAGCTATACTCTTCTTTCGATTTACCATCTGTCGCATCCGACGGTTTGTAAGCCGAGAAATCCAGCTTTCTGTCTTCTGCGGAAATCGCGCCGCTTTCATCTTCCGTTTTGCTTTCTACAACAACATCGCTGACAGGCGTATGTGTCGAAAAACTCGGGATATTGCTCTTTTTCTTGGGAATAAGCTTTGATATATCCCAAAAATCATCAATATCATCTCTTATATCTGCCATATTTTACCTCCTTTCGCAAATTGTATCGGTTTAAAAATTGATTTTTGATATGCCAAATCATCAAAAACCCTGTAATCATAAATTATATCATATTTTTCGTTGATTGTCAATTAATTTACGAATTTTATATCACTCAAAAAGTAAAAACAAAAATACTACTGAATTTTTCCTCATATTTTTTATTTTATAATAAATATTTTCAATTTTGTTTCGGCGTGATATAATGATAATCTTTAACAAAAAAGACCGAGTCGCACGATTTTGTGTTGACTCGGTCTTTTATTATACTATAATATTTTTATCGGGAACGGCATATTAAACGCTCTCTGCGCACCAGGCAAAAAAGCCCTCGTCAACAAGAGTACACCTTGCAGCTTCGGATTCTGCCTTATCGTTAAACACTGCAAACAGCGACGGTCCGCTTCCGCTCATCATAACGCACTCTGCGCCAAGCTCAGTTAACCTTTGCTTAAGGAGCGATGAACGCTCGCAAGTAGAAAGAACGGGAGCTTCAAATATATTATACAAAGCAGTCTTATCAAAGACACCCGTTTTCAGCATTTCAAGCAATGCGGGGAATACCTTTTCTCCATGATTTGAAACACTTCCGTCAAAATTCGAATATTTTTCATCAAGAGCACGGTAAGCCTCGGGAGTTGAAACGTGCTCCTTTGCGTTTGCAATAATGAAATTCATTTTGATGTCCGTATCCAACGATGTAATTTTCTCTCCTCTGCCTTCGCAAAGCGCAGTTTTCCCAAGGATACAGTACGGTACGTCCGAGCCAAGCTCCTCTCCCATTTTCAAAAGAACCTTAGTTGCAAACGGGCGTCTGTAAATTTTATTAAGAGCGCGAAGAGTTGCCGCGGCATCGGATGATCCGCCCGCAAGCCCTGCCGCTACGGGTATTCTTTTTTTAAGCTTAATAGCTATTTCATCATGTATGCCAAAGCGTTCCGCAAACATCAATGCCGCACGGTATACAAGATTTTTGGAGTCTGTTGGAAGAAAACGGTTTCCTTCGATCTCAAGCTTTATCGAAAGCACCTTTGAGGCAGACACAGTTACCGTTACTTCATCGTATAAGGACACCGAGTGCATTACCGTTTTTATGCTATGAAATCCGTCCTCTCTTATGCCAAGCACGTCGAGATACAGATTTATTTTTGCGTATGCTTTCTCTTTTACAGCGGTCATATTCCCTCCGGGTGACTTTTTTATTATTATACAATAACCTTACTTTTTTGTCAACCGTATCAATAAAAGCCGATACAATAATTTTACAGCTTTAAAAGTATTATTATACATAGAAATTAACGGGATTTTGTGATATAATTAAAATATATATTAAAATTTCAGCAAAATCTACTTGCCAAAGTTATGGAATATGCTATAATAAAGTAACCTGTTTTTATCCATTATAACGACAGACTCAAAGGGAGATTAATATCACGATTATGAGAAAGCTATGGTACAAAAAAAGCGCAAAAACCTGGAACGAGGCGTTGCCAATAGGAAACGGACGCTTGGGCGCTATGGTGTTCGGTGAGCCTATTTTGGACAGAGTGCAAATCAACGAAGAAACGCTTTGGTCCGGTTATCCGAAAAACGATGACACTGTATACGACGCTGCTTTTTTGAGCAACGTTCGCGCTCTTGTAAAAAGGCGTAAATACGAAGAGGCTTACGACGCAATAAGATCTGTACTAAAGGGCGAAGAAACCGCGGCGTATCTTTCGTACGGTTACGTAAGCATTGACATCATTGCGGAAAGAAGCAACGTAAAAGATTACCGTCGAGAGCTTGACCTTGAAAGCGCAGTTACTACCACCCGATTTGCGCTTGACGGAAACAAAATCGAAAAATCTGCTTTCGTATCCCTTGCCGACGACGTGATCGTTTACAGAATAAAGAGCGAAAAAAGTATAGCCGTCAGAGTAGCTACGACATGCGAGCTTCAACACTCTATCACCACCAAAGATGGCCTTATTACTGCCGAGGGGCGTTGCCCGACGCGCGTTTCGGTATATAATCACCAGCTCGAATATGACGATGAGCACGAAAGCATCCCTTTCTGTTCGATGATTCGTGCCGTTCCCATTACCGGTGATATAACTGTTTACGGAGGTTCGTCTATACGCATAATCGGTACTGACTTTATGCTCGTATTCTCCCTTAAAACCGGTTTTAACGGATATGACAAGCAACCTATCACCCAAGCAAAAGAATATAAAGACGAATGCCTTAACTGCTTGAACAGCGCTTGCGCTTTCACCTATCAAGAATTGCTTGACCGTCACGAAAAAGAATATAAAAAATACTTTGACCGCGTTTCGTTTACGCTTGACGGTGAGGATTTTGCAGAGCCTACCGACGAGCGCATCAAAAAAGCGGCTGACGGTCGAGTCGATAATAAGCTCGTTACTCTTTTGTTTGACTTCTCACGATTTTTGGCGATTTGCTCTAACGGTATAGGAACGCAAGCCACAAACCTACAAGGGATTTGGAACGAGGAGCTTTTACCGCTCTGGCGTTGCAATTATACGATCAACATAAACACTCAAATGAATTATTGGACGGTAAACGCTTGCGATTTACCCGAAATGCACGCGCCGCTTTTCAAAATGATACGCGAGCTTAAGGAAAAAGGCAACCACTTCGGTCTTCGCGGTTGGGCACCCTTCCATAACACAGATATATGGCGTGATAACAGTGTAAAATCCTTCTATCCTTCCGGCAGCTGGTGGGTTACGGGCGGAGCTTGGCTTTGCCGTCATATCTGGGAGCATTACGCACACACCCGCGATAAAGAATTCTTGCAAGAAAACTACGACGTTTTAGTGGGTCAGGCAGAATTCCTGCAAGACTATATGACGGAAAAAGACGGTGAATATATAATTTCCCCCTCAGCTTCCCCCGAAAACTACTTTATGTTCAACGGAAAGAAATGCGGAATCGCTGAATGGTGCGCGATGGACCAGGAAATTTGCATTGACTTTTTCGACAAGCTGATAAAAATCAGCGAAATTTTGAACAAGGACAGTACACGTTACCGAGCTGTGCTTAAAAGGCTCAAGCCTGTTTCAATCGGTACGGATGGGCGCATTTTAGAGTGGAACGAGCCGTTTGAAGAAGATGATAAAGGTCACAGACACATCTCGCATCTTTACGGCTTTTACCCCGCTGATGTCCTCAAGGGTGAGGAATACGCCGCAGCAGTCAGAAAAAGTGTTGACGCACGCGTTGAATGCGGAGACGAAGTGCACGTTAAATACGGCGGCAAGGCGTTCCATTGCGGTCATATCGGATGGTCGTGCGCGTGGATAGCGTGTGTTTATGCGCGTCTTGGTGACGGCGAAAGCTTTATGGATCAAGTTCGCAAATTCTGGAGAAATTGCACTTACGATAATATGTTCAGCGTTTGCAACATCTTCCAAATTGAAGCAAACTTCGGTATTGCGGCGGCGATAATCGAAGCGCTTGTTCAAAGCCACGGAGATAAGGTAGTTACCACCCCCGCAATCCCGAAGGAATGGGAACACGGTAAGGTCAAAGGGATCGTTACACGTACCGGAGATAAAATCAGCTTCAAGTGGTAAACATTAACCTTAAATAGAACCGATATCGTAACATATATTCAGTCGTTCAAGCGAGCATATCATTTAACTCAATCAAATAAAAAGCTGAGGTGTTTTTTTACAAAGCACCTCAGTTTTTTACCATTAGGTATCTAAATTAATTTAACTACGTCCGAAGAACTGCATTTTTTCTGTATTGAGAAGGAGAAATTCCGTTTTTCTTTATGAAAGTCTTAGCGAAGTGCGACGTATCATAAAAACCGCATTTGAAAGCTATGTCTAAAATTGAAAGCTTCGTGTTTTTAAGCATCTGCTCGGCAGCCTCAATACGTTGCTTAGTTATGTATTCAATAGGCGGCAATCCGCAGATTTCCTTAAATCTTTTGATGAATAAGCTTCTCGAAAGCTTGGCAACCTTTGCGAGCTCTTCAATGGTTAGCTTTTCGTAATAACGCTCGTGTATCATTGAAATAACCTGCACAAACAATTCATCAGAATTTGAGATTATCTTGCTCTCTTTTTTGGAGTTGTCTGTATATATCTCGCATAATAACGCTATTATCATCATACAATAGCTACTTCGTACAACCGCATCAAATGCATCTTCAAATACTTGATATTCCAATGATTCGCATAGCAGTTTATATATTTTTGTGAATTGCTCCTCGTCAAGATGTAAATGAAGCGGGGATTTCGCTTGCGCTCTCATAAGCGGTTCAGCTGTAAAGAGAACAAAAAACGACGGTATTTTTTGCAGCTCGGCAATATTTTTTTCAACGAATTTATTGCCTATTAAAATGTGAAAAACGTCAAAGCCTTCACCGCCTTCATAAGCGTGCTTAACCATTGGAGGAACTATAAACACGTCTCCCACCTCGGCATTGACAACATTATCGGCTATGTAATGCTTACCTCTTCCGCGAGTTATAATGTTTATTTCAAAAAACTCCTGCATATGTATTGTCATCAAATAATCTGCTTTAAGTAACATTCTAACGCTACCAAGCACCGTCTCAAAGGTCTTTTTATCCTTATAGCAATAAATAGAATCGTTGTCAAGCTTTTGCATTGTATCCCTCTCTGTACGATTTTACCATTTTAAAAGTACTATCATACATAGATATTATCACAACTTTATGATAATATCAAGATGTAAATACATTTTATATGTATTTTAAACAAAACTTCAGTAATCAAGAAGTTATTGTTCAAAAATATTGAAAGGAATTGCAGAAAGATGAAAAGAAAAATTATAGGACTAATTTGCTTACTTACGCTCATTTGCACTTCATTTGCATTTGTAATTTCTACTTATGCGTCAGAAGCAAATAACGTTATTATCCCCGAGAGCAATATTCCACTCAAGCTTTGGTATTCCGAGGAAGCTCCAAAAATAAACGAATTTGAAGGAGGATACCGCGACTATGATACCTCGGGTGCCGATGACGACGGCTGGCAACAATACTCGTTACCGATTGGTAACGGTTATTTCGGAGCTAACGTTTTCGGCAGAACAGAAACCGAAAGAATACAGATAAGCGAAAAGACTCTCGCCAGTAAATATCAGTCAATCTCCGGATCAAATAAAAAATACGGTGGTATGAATAATTTTTCAGAAACCTTTATTGATTTCGGACACACGAATGTTTCAGATTACGTTCGTTATCTTGATCTCAAAACTGCAATATCGGGCGTTGAATACACCTCGAACGGCGTTAAATATTCAAGAGAATACTTCACGTCATATCCCGACAAAGCTCTTGTTATAAAGCTTGGCGCAGATACGAACAGAAAACTTTCGTTTACTCTTCGCCCGACGATTCCCTATGAACAAAGCTATATGGCCGTTCCGGACGACGGCTACGCTAAGAGCGGTACCGTTATTTCGTCCGTAAAAGACGGTGTCGGCTATATTGAACTTGCAGGAACTCTTGAATTTTATGACGTTGACTTTCTTGGAATATACAAGGTATATACCGACGGTGGCACAGTTACCGCATCAACAACACAGCATACCTACAAGGATACCGACGGAACTTTCGTAACAGATACCGACGGAACTATCGTGGTTAACGGTGCCACGAGTGCTTATATTGTTATTACGCTGGGAACGGATTACGAGCTTTCAAGCGACGTGTTCACCTCAGATGATAACAAAAAGCCAACCCATAGCACCACTCTTGCCGATACAAGAATCAAAGTCGAGAGTGAAATGAATGCAATTGATGCGCAACTCGTTGGCAAATCGTTCATTGACGGTTATAATGTGCTGAAAAACAATCATATCGCGGATTATTCCGAGCTTTTCGGCAGAGTTTCACTTGATTTTAACTGCAATCCTGCCGACTTTGAGATTACTACTGATAAGCTTCTTGAAAAATATAAATCGGGATATGATAGCACCTATCTTGAGGCTCTTGTGTTCCAATACGGAAGATATACTCTTATAGCTTCGTCGAGAAGCGGCGCTCTTCCCGCTCATCTTCAAGGAGCATGGAATCCCTACAATACTTCCCCTTGGGGCTCGGGATACTGGCACAATCTGAACGTTCAGATGAACTACTGGCCGGCATTCTCGACCAACATTGCCGAAACCTTTGAGTCATACGTTGAATACAACAAAGCTTTTTTAGCTCAGGCGAAAAAACAAGCGGACGATTATATAAGCCAAAACAATCCTGATGCGGACGGTAATGATGGAGGCAACGGATGGGTTGTAGGCACGAGCACTTTCCCCTACAGAATTTCGATTGATGCTTCTGTTGGTAATCTTGGTTTTACCACTCAGATGTACTGGGAATACTACAATTATACGAGAGAGCTCGCAGCACTTGAGTTGGTTTACGACATTCTCGTTGATGCGGCACGTTACATAACAAAATGCGTAGAGATCGACGAAAACGGCAAATATCTCGTTCAGGATTGCGATTCCCCTGAGGTTCACGTAAACGGAGTATGGTATTATACCGATGGAACTACTTATGCGCAGACTTTTGCTTATCTAAACAATTACCACGCACTTGAGGCTGCAAAGAAGCTAGGCATAGATCTTACCGATTCCACTCTTCTTTCCACAGAGGAATACTCGATACTTTCCACTATTATGGAACAGATCGACAAATACGATCCCATCAACGTGGGTCTTTCAGGACAGATAAAGGAATTCCGCGAGGAAGATTTCTACGGCTCTATCGGTGATGATCCGAATCACAGACACCTCTCGCAGCTCGTAGGTCTTTATCCAGGAAATATTATAAACTCAACTACTCCCGCCTGGCTTGATGCGGCAACCGTTACTCTTGACGGACGAAGCTTAAGCAACTCCGTTAGCTGGGCTTATGCTCACAAAACAAGTCTTTACGCACGTGTTAAAGACGGTGAAGAGGCACGCGAAAGAGTTGATGAGCTTCTCACGAGAGATACCTTCCCAAACCTCTATACAAGACTTTGGGGCTTCTATCAGGCAGATGCGACATACGGTATTACAGCAGGAATTGCAGAAATGCTTTTACAG
The DNA here is from genome assembly GCA_045654585.1 of Eubacteriales bacterium. Taxonomy (GTDB): domain Bacteria; phylum Bacillota; class Clostridia; order Oscillospirales; family CAG-272; genus UBA1740. The sequence goes on along the minus strand of JAZONS010000062.1, from coordinate 72,237 downwards.
AGCAATTCGGGCTACATCGAGCCCCTTCCCGCTATCCCAAAAAGCTGGTCAACAGGCTCCTATACGGGTTTGGTAGCAGCAGGCAACTTTGAGATCAGCGCAGCTTGGGAAAACGGACTTGCGAAAACATTTAACGTTAAATCCAACAAAGGCGGAACTGCTTCTGTTTACTACCCATCAATCACCGATGCTCACGTAGTTGACTCTAACGGTAACACGGTCAACTATACCATCAGCGGAACAAATCTTATTTCGTTTGAAACAGAGGTCGGAAAAACATACATTATTTACGGATTCAAGTCCGTAGAAGCACCGAATTCTCCAGAGCAATTCTCATGCGCAAAGAACACCTCCGGCACTGTTAACCTTACTTGGAGCGCATCCTCAGGCGCAAGCTCGTATAACGTATATAAAGCGGTAGAAAATGCAGCTTATTACACACTTATCGGAAGCACAAGCTCTACTTCGTTCAACTACACACCCACCGCGGAAGAAGCAAACGCAAGAGTGACTTATGCCGTTACAGCTGTAAATGAGGGAGAAAGTCCGAGATCGCTCGCATATACTTATTCAGACGAAGTGATTGAAACTCCTTACGGAACCGTTACAAAGGACCGTGTTGACGGCGCAAACTTTATTCTGTTTGCTAAAGCTAAAAATGCTGAAAAATATCAGTTCTTTGGAACGGGAACGCAGTTTATCGTTGACGGATTTGATAAAGCAAGATTAAATCTTAAATCAGGTGCTGAATATTATCAAGGCGGAACGATAGTAATATATCTGCTTAAGGACACTACCGCGACAGGAACCGCCTCAGGTGCCGGTTGGAATGCCGCTCCGCAGATAGACGGAACCGTTATAGTAGATCTTGCAGATCACAAGCTTACGGTAACCGCTCCGAGACTTATTGGATTTGAAAGCAAAACCGGTAACAACGGATATGAATTCATAACGAACTTTGAATTCAAAAACGGTACTATTTGCGCATCCAAGCCCCTCGTTGAGGTATTCGGTAATAGCGAAATTTATACAGGAACAAAAATTGTCAATATTGCTTTTAATAATATCACGTTGACTCCTAACGGAAGCTCGTTCACGCTCTTCAACGCAAGAGGCTCTTACACATCGACACAGAAAGCTGAATTCAACGTGGAATTTACCGACTGTAATCTCAACTACGCTTCTCTCAGCAATATGACACTTATAAACGATGCTTGCGTAAAAGGCAGCGTTGTCTGCAATGTAAGTATCAACGGCGGTACAATAAAAGCAAAAAGCTTTGATGATTTTACTTTTACCAAGGGCTTTGCTGAAGAAGATTACATAATCTACAAAACAGGTACAAACGCAAAGCGGACCGAGTTTACGGTATCATATACTCATATCGCTCCCACAATTCCCTTTAACACCGACGAAGGCATAAAGTATCTTGCAAGTGCAGGAATCGACAATGCCGTTGAGGAAAAATCAAGAACTACGCTCTACAGGCTTTCGAATATAAAGACTCCCTACGGTTACATTCCCGAAAATCAAAAGGATACTGCATTCTCGCTCTTCTATAACAATTTGCACATCAGTTCGCACAACAATTATTCACAGGCGGAGCTTAAGATCAAAGAACTTCTCTATCCTAATGCTTCAGGTATATATATAGGTCAAACACTGACTCTTTATATGAAAAAGGATTATACGCATACCTATACTCCTAACGGCAATTATGCTCAACAGGACGGTACATACGTTCTTGACCTCGGCGAACATACCCTTACAATGACAACGGGCGGTTTATTTGACGTTGTGGGAAAAGCCGTTAACGGCAAGCTTTATACTACCTCGGCTATCATCAAAAACGGTACTATCCTTATAGGCGAGAGTCCGCTTATGATTCTCAACTCTAAGGGAACAAGCGGAAACTTCAATTACGACGGAACTAAGCCGTTTACTTTCATATACGAAAACGTAATTTTCGATAAAAATCCGTCCTCATCAAAATATACACCCCTGATAAGCGTCAGCAGATTTGATGAAACAGGTACAAAAAACATGTCTGTTTCTGCAATATTTAACAACTGTTCGTTTAACAGTGACAATTCATTACTATTCGACCTCTCAATTTCTAACTTTATTGATGCTGATATCAGTATAAACGGCGGTACTTTGACAACCGATAGCATAGGAACACCTGCGATTTTGAAAGCCTCGGATGGGGACGATAAAGTGACATTCGGTAGGCCTGATGATGGCAAATATACATCGTTCATCTTGCCCTCAGGTACCGAAACTCCATGCGTAAGCTTCAACACCGGAAATTTAGTCCTTGTAAAAATCTCCGAAAACGAAAAAGAATCTGTCTACAGACTTACACCGAAAGCAATCGCAGAGCTTAATTTTGTTCCGAAAACGAGTCTTACTCTTGACAGAAATCTTATTCTTAACGTATACATACCCGCAACTTCACATCTTGAGAGTTTCATACTTGACGGCGTAGAGTACACCGATTTTACGGGACTCGAAAATGCAAACGCAGACGAGAAGGAATACTATCTTGTAAAAATTTCGCTTGATGCAAAAGAAGCCGCACGAGAAATTGTGCTTGCGGCTAATGTAAATCTTGGCGAAAAGACCGCTACGGGAACCTTCACATTCGGTATTATCAAGTACGCAGAGAAGATTCTCTCTGACGGAAGCAACGTTGAAAAGATGCTTGTAAAAGACGTGCTTTCTTACATAAGAGTTGCTTACGTTTACTTTGGCATAAACGATGCGAATACTATAGCAAAGATCAACGCAATTCTCGGCGATGCTTACGATGCAAATAACGCCCCCGTAATTGAGGGAAATGCCAATGCAGAAACGAGCGGACTCAAGAACGCAACATTTGTGCTTGACGGTGAGCCTACGATGAGGTTCTATCTTGAGGACGGTGCGGACGCAAGTAAGTACGAGTTCTTCATAGACGGTACTCGTGTTAAGACGGAAACGTCCAAGGATAGCAAATACATTGATATAGGTGTATATGCGTACGCGCTCTGTGAAACCGTAACTTACACGGTGGACGGCAAAGAGGCCGGTAGCTTCCATATCAATGCATACTACGAATGGTCTAAGACTCAGAATAACGATAATCTTACAAATCTCGTAGCACGCTTCTGGAAGTATTGCCAGAGCGCAAGAGATTACAAAAATTCGGTAGTTCCGGAATAAGGAGATCAGAATGATGAAAAAATATACGAATCCCGTGCTTGAGATAATCGAGATAGACGGAAAGGATATCATTACGACGTCACCGGGTACGGAAACGACACCGAAAGATGATAACGACGGCATATGGGATCTTGACATTTCAAACCGATCAAACAATTAATAACAAAAACCGAAGCGGATGTTTTCTGCTTCGGTTTTTGTGCTATTTTTGATATTATGTATTGTTTTTTCTGTATTCAAACGGAGATATTCCGTTTATTTTTTTGAACGTACGTGAGAAATGAGCCGCATCGTAAAAACCAACGGTTTCCGCTATTTCAAGCAATGATGCATTCGAGTTTTTCAATAGATTCTCCGCAACCTCAATGCGCTTTCTCATTATATACTCCGCAGGAGTCGTTTTGCAAATATATAAAAATTTCCGAACATACGTGCTTTTTGAAAGTCTTGCTTCTCTCGCTAGCTCCTCGAGTGTAAGCTTTTCTCTGTATCTCTCATGTATCAAAGCAAGCGAGCGCATAAAAGCTTCATCCTTAACCTCAGTATTTCTATTTTCGAGCGAATTGTTCTCAACGTAGATACCGCAGAGCTTCGTTATTAGGATATATACGGTACCCGTACTAATCATAGAATCCTCAGCCGACAGATAATTCTTCTTATCAATTCTTTCCATAAGCAAGCTTTCGATATTTTTAAATTGTATGCCATTTAGTTTTAAATGAAGAGATTTATTTGTTCTTGCCCTCATTATCGGCTCGACGTTAAAGAGCATAGAAAAACCGTTTATCATCTGAAGGTCGGCAAGATTTTTCTGCATAAACTTATTATTTAGGAGAATATGGTAAACGTCAAAGCCCTCGCCGCCCGTATATCCGTGTTCGACCTCCGGCGGAATTATAAATACGTCGCCAACGCTCGCTTCAACGAGATTCCCCTCAATATAATGAACGCCGCTTCCGCGTACGATTATGTTTATCTCAAAAAAATCCTGCTTATGCATTCCTATCTCATAATTTCTCATTACAAAATAATGCACGTTATCTAAAGGGGTTTTGAAGGTCAATTCATTTTTAAAATAATACTTGGCGTCTTTTTTTAATTCATTCATATGCACCTTTTTGAGTCGATTATACAATTTTTAAAGTATTTTATACATTGATAATAACATATATTTATGATAAAATCAAGTTGTAGATAATATTTTTAGGTTATTTTTGCCAAAAGAATTCCACACAAAGGAGAAATATAATGATTACCGATAGAATAAAGGAGCTGCAAGAGCTTTGCAAGACAAGGGGCATAGAGGGAAAGCCTACTCACTTTTCACTTGATTATCACACCTCGGCTCTCGAGCAGTTTTCTTCTCTTCCGCACGCCGAGAAGCTTGCGAGAGCTATGGCGTTCGCTACCCAAAATATGGACGTTATCGCATACGATGGCGACAGACTCGGTGGAAGAATATATTACAATCACGAGGCTCAGGTTGAGAAATGGTGCCCCGAGCTTAATTGCGATACCGATGCCAAGGCGGAATTTTTAAAGCTTTACCCCGAAGCTGAAGAGCTTTGGAAATATCAGCTTATCGGCGGAACGGCTAAAGGACATATAACCTGGTTCTTCGATAGAATTCTTACCCACGGTACAGAGGGCTTTAAGAAGAAATTCTCGGATGCGTTAGCATATGCAAAAGATGATGAGGCAAAAGACTTTTATCAGGGCGTAATCATTATGCTTGACGCACTTCAGGCTTATAACGATAAGCATATTGAGGTATACGAAAAGCTTGGCAACACCGAGCTTGCGGAAAGAATGAGAAAAGTTCCCCGTTACCCCGCCGAAAACTTCAGAGAAGCCGTTCAGGCGTTCTATATGCAGCACATTGTAGTTATGCGCGAAAACCCCTTCGGCGGCAACGGCCCCGGCAGGCTCGACTACTACCTATGGCCGTATCTTGAAAGAGATATAAAGGCAGGAAGATGTACTCTCGAAGAAGCAAAGGAGATCATCGACGAGCTGTTCTTAAGAATCGACGAAAGACTTTACCGCGCTGAGAGATGGGTTGAAGCTGTCGTTGTTGGCGGTACTTACCCTAACGGCTCATCCGCAGTCAATCCCCTGACCTACATAATGATAGAGTCCATTATGGATCTCAATATTTTACACCCATCGATCTACGTAAGACTCCCCGAAAATCCACCGAAGGAACTTCTTGACCTTTCGGCAAGATTTATGATCTCGGGAAATAACAGAGCGCAGATTCTTTACGATCCTGCGGTTATCGGCTCACTCGTCAAGCAAGGTCATCCGTACAGAGATGCGGTCGAATACGCTTGCGGCGGCTGTATGGAGGTTGGTATCCAGGGTATGACCTCCGACTTCTTATTCATAGGCTGGCAGAATACTGCCAAAATGCTCGAACTTATGATAACCGGCGGTATCTGCCTTACAACTGGAAATAAGGTAAATGCATTTCTCGCAGATAAGAGCCTTGCAGCTTACTCCGATTTTGAAAGCTTTTACAACGATTTCATCGCGGAAGCAAGGCGTCTTACTACGATATATCTTAAGGAACAGGACGTTTTCAGTGAGCATGCTGAGAGAAACAGACCGTCATATCTTATTTCAAGTATGATAGACGATTGCCTCTCTCGCGGACGAAATATGCACGCAGGCGGCGCTAAATACCACGATTACGGCGGCAATCATCTTGCGCTTCCAAACGTCGCAGACGGTCTTTATGCTATAAAATACGCAGTTTTTGATAAAAAAATATGCACGGCAGACGAGTTGATCTCTGCACTGAAAGCTAATTTTGAGGGTTATGAAAAGCTACAGGCAAGATTGAAGCAAATTCCCAAGTTCGGCATGGATAACGAAGAGGCAGACGAGTTGGCAAACCGAGTTATGACCGATTTTGCGGATATGTATCTCTCGTACAGAACAAGATGGGGCGGAACGGGAAAACCCGTTATCCTCACCTTTGTATGGGCGCCGACCGCAGCAAAAATCCTTGGCGCAACGGCAGACGGCAGACCCGCTCACAGCACTGTTGCTCAAGGCGTTACCCCCGCGTCATCCTCTATGAAGTGCGGTATTACCGCCGCAGTAAATTCCTGCGCAAGTATTCCGTTCGAAAAGATGTCGGGTGGGGCATCAACTATGTGGGACTTCGATAGCTCGATAGCAAACGAAGAGATCGTGCGCGCCGTGCTCCTCTCCTTTATGGAGAATGGCGGCCAGATCTTCCAGGGCAATACTACTCCTCTCGAAGAACTTATTGACGCAAAAGCGCATCCCGAAAAATATGAACATCTTATGGTAAGAGTTGGCGGTTACTCCGCAAGATTCACACGTCTTGAGCCATCGCTTCAGGACGAAATAATATCAAGAATCAGACATAAGGATTAAAAAATGGACAATAAAAAAGCAATAGTTTTCGATATGCAGCGTTTCTCTGTTCACGACGGTCCCGGCATCAGAACAACGGTATTTATTAAAGGCTGTCCTCTAAATTGCCTTTGGTGCCATAATCCCGAATCAAAGTCAAAGCATCCCGAGATTATGCTCACCGAAAGCAAATGTATCGGCTGCGGCGAATGCGTTAACGTCTGCCCACAAAGTGCACATAGCTTTGACGAAAGCAAAAAGCACGTCGTTAATAGAGAAAATTGCATTTCCTGTGGAAAATGCGAGGCAGAATGCGTAGGAGCTATCTCGATGTGCGGAAAAGAGATGACCGCAGAAGAGGTTCTAGCAACAGTTATAAGGGATAAAAGCTTCTATGAAAACTCGGGCGGCGGTATGACCGTTTCGGGCGGTGAGCCACTGTTTTCCCACGATTTTACCTATGAGCTCCTAAAGGCGGCAAAGGGTGCAAAACTTAACACGGCTATCGAAACCTCTGGCTTTGCAAAATGGGACAAGATAGAATGCATTCTTCCCTACGTTGACCTATTTTTATTTGATTATAAGGAAACAAACCCCGAGAAGCATAAAGAGTATACGGGTGTTTCAAACGAGCTTATTCTTGCAAATCTTGAGAAACTCAACGCTGCAGGCGCAAAGGTCGTTTTAAGATGCCCGATAATCCCCGGGTACAATGACAGGGACGATCACTTCCGTGCAATAGGCGCTCTTGCCGATAGACTCGACTGCATAACGCGCGTTGACGTTGAGCCTTATCATCCGCTCGGACGCTCAAAATGCGACGGGCTAGGCATTGATTATCCTCTCGGCACACTCTCGTTCCCCGAAAAAGATGTGGTATCCTCGTGGATCGAAAAAATCCAATCGTATACTTCGAAGCAAGTTCTCAAATCTTAAAAGAATTTAGAAAGGAAATTTGTTATGAAAAAACAAATTATCAGCTTAATCTGTACGCTAGCTATCCTTTTTGGTTGCACGGCGACACTGATTCCCTTTGCCTGCTCTGCAGCCGATGCAGGCGAAAATCAAGTTTTGATAGAAGGAAGTGATATACCGTTGAAGCTTTGGTATGACGAAGAAGCGGCTATCACAGGTTCCGAAAATTCCTCCTATGCGGATGCCGGCAAGGGCTCCGACGTTGCATGGGAGCAGTATTCGCTTCCTATCGGCAACGGATACTTCGGCGCTAACGTTTTCGGAAGAACAGAGTCAGAGCGCGTTCAGATTTCCGAAAAAACACTTTCAAACCCCTTTAGCTATAACCCCAACAGCGGCGGTCTAAATAACTTTTCGGAAACGTATATCGATTTCGGTCATACATCGGTTTCCGATTACGTTCGTTATCTTGATATGAAAACCGCTATAGCAGGAGTTGAGTATACCTATGACGGCGTAAAATACACACGAGAATATTTTACTTCTTATCCAGATAAGGCTATTGTTATCCGCCTTGATGCAGATACCGAAGGGGCACTTTCCTTTACTTTGCGCCCGACAATTCCTTATGAGCAGGAGTATATGTACTCCGAAACCGATGGTAAATCAAAAACAGGTACTGTTACATCCTCGGTCACCGATGATGGTGTAGGATACATCGAGCTTGCCGGTAAAATGGGATATTACGACATAGACTTCCTTGGTATTTACAAGGTATATACCGACGGTGAGGTCACCGCCGCGACAGTCGAGAATAATTATACCGATATTACCGGTAAAGAACATAGTGACGTTGACGGAACTATTAACGTCAGCGGAGCGACAAATGCGTTTATCGTTGTAACGCTCGGTACGGATTATGAGATATGCAGCGATACGTTTGATAATTCCGCAACAAAACCTACTCAAACAAAAACTCTCGAGGATACCAGAGAAAAGGTTGAGAGCGAAATGAAGGCTATCGAAGATAAAATCTCGGGCAAATCTGTAGTTGACGCTTACGCCCTCTTAAGGGAAACGCACGTTACAGATCACGCAGAGCTTTTCGGAAGAGTTAGCGCAAATCTTGGTTGCGATGAAAGCGACTTTGCCATCCCTACAGATGAGCTTCTTGAAAACTACAAAGCAAACGGTTACGGCAATTATCTCGAAACTCTTCTTTTCCAATACGGAAGATATCTTCTTATTGCATCATCCAGAACAGGTGCACTTCCGGCTAACCTTCAAGGAGTATGGAACACTTATAACACTGCGGCTTGGGGCTCCGGTTACTGGCATAATATTAATGTTCAAATGAACTATTGGCATGCATTCTCGACGAATCTTGCCGAAACGTTCGAGGCATACGTTGATTATAACAATGCATATATGAAGCAGGCTGAAACTTTTGCCAGCGCAAATATCAGCAAGTACAATCCCACAGTATATGATAAGGATGGTGGAAACGGCTGGGTAGTCGGCGTAGGTCAACATATGTTCACTCTTGCAAACGATAGATCTGCAGGTAACCTTGGATTTACTACTCAGATGTTCTGGGATTACTATCAGTTTACAAAAGATCCCGCTATTCTGCAGCACGTTTATGACGTTCTCGTAAGTGCGGCAAGATATATAACGAAATGCGTCGAGCTTGATGCGGATGGCAATTATCTTGTTTCATACTGCGACTCTCCCGAGGTGCACGTTAACGGTGTTTGGTACTATACTACCGGAACAACTTACGCTCAGACGTTTGCATATCTTAACAACTACAATGCTCTTGCAGCAGCAAAGGATCTCGGCATAGATATCACGGATACCGAGCTTCTCTCAAGCGAAGAATATTCTATTCTTGCGACCGTTCTTGAACAGATAGATAAGTACGATCCTATCCACGTCGGACTTTCGGGACAAATAAAAGAGTTCCGCGAGGAAGATTACTACGGATCTGTAGGTGATGATCCTAACCACAGACACGTATCTCAGCTCGTCGGTCTTTATCCCGGTGATCTTATAAACGCGACTACTCCGGCTTGGCTTGATGCAGCTAAGGTTACCCTTGAAAAAAGAGGCGGTAATACAACCGGCGGTTGGGTATATGCTCACAAAGCAGGCCTATACGCAAGAACCAAGGACGGTGAAAATGCTCACAATGAGGTTAATAACCTTCTAACGAGAGCAACCTTCCCCAATCTCTTCACAAAGCTTTGGAGCGTATTCCAGATCGATGCAAGCTTTGGTGTTACGGCAGGTATGGCAGAAATGCTTCTCCAGAGCCACGAGGGATATATTGAACCCCTCGCAGCCTTACCCGATAACTGGGCAACAGGCTCTTACACAGGACTCGTTGCAAGAGGCAACTTTGAGGTTTCCGCAGCTTGGGAAAACGGAGTTGCAACAACGTTCAACATCAAATCAAACGCAGGCGAGAACGCAAGCGTTTATTATCCTACGATAACCGGCGCAAACGTTGTCCGCGCATCTGACGGAAAGAAGGTTGATTATACTGTTTCGGGAACTAATCTTATCACCTTTGATACTACAGCGGGCGAAACATACATAATCTCGGGCTTTGAAGCGATTGAAGCGCCCGATGCTCCTGCAGCTCTCAATTACACAAGAGTCGGATTCGATGAATTCAAGCTTAACTGGTCTAAATCCGAGAACGCAGTAAAATACAACGTTTACGTTGCTGTTGACAATGCGCCCGATTATACTCTCGTTGCAACCACGGCGACAAACGGCGCAAAATATCAGCCCACGAAGGAAACTGAAAATACAAGAACGACCTTTGCGGTTACCGCTGTAAACGCCGATGGAATCGAAAGCGAGCGTACGCTTTGCTACTACAATCCCGAAGATACCTCGGCGTCGGTGGAAAAATTTTCCGCTAATATAACCAAGGAGCTTGAGCTTCAGGTTATAGTTAAAGCAAACGGTAACACTATTAAATACCGCCTTTATGAAATGGCAAGCGGTGAGTCCGAATATACTCTTATCGACGAGAGCGCATTCCCCCTTCTCTACACCGCGAATTACAATTCTACTAGCAAATACGCGCTTTCCGTAATATCATACTATAACGCTGAAGAATCCGAGCTCGTTGAGATAAAGAGCTTCGCCAATGCACCTCTTCAGTTCAACGCGCAAAATATTCTTCTTGGCAAAACCTTTGTTCAAGAGAGCGGCACTCGCTACGATGCTATGGGCGGCTTTGGATACAACAAACTTACCGACGGAATAATAGATACCGTCAACAGCGGCAACGGAAGATTCTCTTCAAATAAATCCTCGGATACAGTTGTAAAATCCGCTGCAGCAACGGTCGATCTTGGCGGAACTTACATTTTATCGGAGATCGTATTCCATAGCTATGTATTCGATTATATGTGGAAGCACTTCGGCTACAACTTCACCCTAGAAGTATATTCCGAAGGGAAATGGGTGCCTATCGTAAGCAATCTTTCTAACGAAGAATTGCTTGCAAATTATATCGAGTCATCCAGAACCGATAAGGGACAGTTTGCTCTCAGATTTGATCTTAACTGTATTAAAGCAAGCAAGATAAGATTCTCATCAGATGCGTTCAGCGGTACAACTGTAACACTTTATGAAATAGAGTGCGCAGGAATTCTAGTCGATGATAAATACGCATATTCCGATAACGTGCTTCTCGGCAAGGAATTCATAGGAACAGAGCCTACCATGTATTCCGCAGGCGCAGGTGGCGATGTTTTCACCTACGATAAGCTCACCGATGGCGTAATTTCAAGCGACTGGAAGCTTGGAAGATATTCATCGGTACAGAACGGTAAAATCAACTGCACGCTCGATCTAGGTGGTATATACCGCTTGGATGAATTAAGATTATATGACTTCAATCAGTTAATTGAAAACGCCGGACAAAATCTAAAAATAGATGTTTTATCCAATGGAAAATGGATTACAAAGGCTTACGTTGAAGCAAATGCCGATTTTGCAAATTACAGAGTAACGGAAAGCACAGATGTCGGCGGTTCCTGGTTTGCATTCGATCTTGGAGGAGTGGAAGCAAGTAAGATCAGAATAACCGGAGATGCAGCAAACGGTAAATACATAACGTATTACGAGATAGAATGCTCGGGAACTCTTCTATACAAGTTCGGAGAATACAGTAGTAACATCCTTTCCGGCAAAAAGTTCGTTCCTGCAGAAAACACGACTGTATTTAACTCAAGTTACGGTTACAATTGCTTAACCGACGGAATTTTTGCAGAAGGTAACGGTAGATTCTCATCGGCAGCTAACAGTTTTGCTGAAGCAACAGTAGATCTCGGCGGTGAGTATTACTTATCCGAGATAAGATTCTATGATTTCGTAAGAGATACCTCTTATTCAATATCATCTCCCACGCACGCAGGCGACAAGTTCACGCTTGAGGTCCTTTCCGACGGAGTATGGGTTACTATTGCTCAGTACGAAACCGTTGACGAGCTTCAAGCTCACCGAGTAAAGACGGGCACAAATGGTGCGGGGCAAGGATGGCTCGCCTTTGATACCTGCAATATAAAGGCTGAAAAGATAAGATTTTACGCCAAAGGCGCTTCCGCTACAAACGGATACGTCACTTACTACGAAATAGAATGCTCCGCGTTCGCGGCAGACGGTGCGACTCTCGAGAATCCGGGCTCAAACGCACTCAAGAATACAAGCGTAACTATCGGTAACGCATTCCCTGCCGAAGAAAATATTCTTGACGGAAAGACCTTTGTTCCCACGAGTGCGGCTCTTGCTGCGGTATATAACTCGAACTTTGGATACGCAAAGCTGACAGACAGATCATATAACGGCAATAGCGGAAGATTTTCAAGCAAGCAGAACGGTATGTTTGACGCTACAGTTGATCTTGGAGAAGCCTACGATCTTTCAACTCTCAGAATAAGCTTCTATAACGGTAACAGTGCTTACGTAGGAAGCTCTCTTGAGATACTGGTCTATGCCGACGGCGTATGGACTTCCGTAATAAAATGCGCTTCCAATGCGGATATTATGAAGTATTATACGCTCAAAGGAAGCCAAGCTAATGACAAATGGCTAGTCTTTGATCTTGACGGTGCTAAAGCAGAAAAACTCAGGATTTCAATTCCCGGCACTACGTCAAACGGCTACGTTTCTTTCTATGAAATAGAGTGCAGCGGTACAGAGTCATCCAAAGGAAAGCCGACCGAGGTCAAATCCCCGTCGCTCGCTAATGACGGAAGCCTTGATACTTATACGGAAGTGGCGAACTCTCCTTCATATGCACTTACATTTGATCTCGGTATGCCCAAAGTTCTCTACTCACTCAAGATTTACGAGCTAGTTGAAGCGAACAATCTTGTTAACGGTGTACTCGCAACAGCATCTGATGATACTTCGGTAGAGATTTACCGCGACGGCGTATGGGTAAGAATCGCGGACGGCATATCACTTGATCCTACCGCTCTTTACAGCGAGATAAATCTTTACGGCACCGAATGCTCTAAGGTAAGAGTTGTATTCAATAATACACGCACTTTTGACGGTGAGAGTGAGCGCAGAGCCGCTAAGATAAGCGAGGTAACCTGCACGACAGGTCACGTTCCCGTTTCTCTCGGTGCTATGGCAGAGCTTCTCGAGAAGCTTCCCGTGGCAGATACGACTGCTGACCCCAACAACAGATATCTTTACAACGATATTTATAACAAATTCAATGGTTATATCGCGGCAGAAAACCCGTCGGCAGATGAGATCGCAGCTTACGTTGACGATATCGGAGCTTACTATGAGGCTATTTCCTCGACAGTACTATCGGCTTACAATATCAGTCTTGGCGGTGATATTTCTCTCAACTTCCGTTACAAGGTAGTTAATGCAGCCAAGCTTGCCACCTTCCCCGATGCATACGTTGAATTCAGAGTTCCCTCGCCTTCCGGAATCAAGCTCACCAAGGTATATCTCAAGGATGCTCCCATAGATTCCGAAGGAAGATACATATTCTCTGTTGAAGTTGCGGCAGCTCAGCTTACCGATGATATCACGCTTTATATGGTTTACGACGAAAATACTATCGGCGCATCCTATACGACGAGTGTTCGCGATTACGTTGACTATGTTCTTGCTAACGGTGAGGAGATGGAAGTCGGTTACCCCGGAGTATGCAATCTTCTCCGTGCTATGGTAAACTACGGCGCATACGCGCAGAATTATTTCGGATACAATACCGACAATCTCGCAAATAGCGGTATTTATTCGTCCGCTAACGACCCCGTTCAAAGCGGTACTCTCAGCGAGAATGCATCCGTTTCCGTAAGCGGCAGCATTGAAGGTATCAAGTGCTCCGGATGGAAGATATCGCTTCTCTCAAAAACAACGCTGAAGGTTTACTTTACTCTCTCCAATGCCGCAATATCAGGCTATGATATAACGGTAATTGATCCCGACGGCAAAGAGGTTGAAATGACCGCAATAGCAGATGGCGCAAGATACAGAATCGATATTGAAAATATCGAGGCTAAACATCTTGATGACAACTACACGATAAAGATCAAACGTATAGCCGACAATTCCGAATACTCGGTATCTATCAGCGTAATGTGCTACGTTTCCGCTATGAAGACGTCGGCAGATACAAATATGGTTAATCTCGTTCACGCGCTTAAGCTTTACAGCGATGCTGCTAACGCTTATTTCGAAAGAAACTAAGGAGGTAGAAGCAATGATCGAAAAGATTGTGACAACAGAAAAAACGAACGCAAAATACCATTCTCCGTCGCTTGAGATCATAAGCCTCGGCGGTTGCGATATAATTCGCACGTCGGATTGGGATCTTCCTGAGGTTCCTTTTCCCGAAAGTGAGATTGATATAACCTAAAAAATCAGCCTTGCATACCAAAGAATTGTCAGCGGTGTGCAAGGCTATTTTATTAAATCATTTTATTATATTAAATTAGTTTTAAAAATCGTATTAAATTAATTCTCAAAAACACTTGACAAACAAGGATGTTTGTGGTAAAATACTTTACTGGTGCGAATCAGAGTGATTCGACTCCTTGCAATTCGGACTTGAATTGCCTAATGACCATAAGGAGGTAAATTTCAAATGGAAAAGAAGATTTGTTCTTACGAGACCCTCTTTGTTCTTTCCGGCAACCTTGCAGAAGATGCTTACGTTGCTCTTAAGGACAAGTTCGTTACTCTCATCGGCGAGAATGCTTCCGATGTTACTGTTAACGAGTGGGGCAAGCGCAGACTTGCATATCCTATCAACTACATCACTGAAGGATATTACGTTCTCGTTAATTTCAAGAGCGAACCTGACTTCCCCCGCGAGCTTACTCGTGTGTTCGGTATCACCGAAGGTGTTATCCGTTACATGACTACCGCTAAGGAAGTTAAGGCTGAATCGGCAGTTGTTGCCGAGGAAGTTTCCGTTGAAGAGGTTGCAGAAGAAGTAACCGAAACAACTGAGGCTTAATTAATTTAAATCTTAACGGAGGCACAACAAATGGCAAGTTTCAATAAGGTTATCCTTATCGGTAACATGACTGCAGATCCCGAGCTTAAGCAGACAGCTGCAGGCATCTCTGTATGTAGCTTCTCTATCGCGGTTAACCGCCGTTTTGCAAAACCCGAGCAGGGTCAGCAGAACGTTGACTTCATTAACATTGTTACATGGCGTCAGAGCGCTGAATTTGTCAGCCGTTATTTCAAGAAGGGTAATCCCATCCTTGTTTGCGGTCAGCTTCAGACAAGAACCTGGACAGACAATCAGGGTCAGAAGAGATATGCAACAGAGGTAGTTGCAGACGAGGTTTCGTTCGTTACTTCTGCAGCACAGGGCGCAGCTGCTCCCGCAGTTGGTGCACAGGGTTATACTCCCGATGCATACGGTGCTCCCTCTTACAGCACAGGCAGTGCTAATTTCGAAGAACTTCCCAGTGACGGAGATCTCCCTTTCTAAGAGATCATATTCCGTCCTCCCGTACGCAAGGCTCACTGCGCAACGGGTAATATTGAAATCGTGAGTCGGAAAGGTTATGGACTATTCTAATGGATAGAAACGATACACAGCGTCCCTCGTTCCGCCCTATGCACAGAAGAAAGAAAGTTTGCATCTTCTGCCAGGACAAAGTAAACGAGATTGATTACAAGGATATCGCTAAGCTCAGAAAATTCATTTCCGAGCGCGCTAAGATCCTCCCCAGACGTGTTTCCGGCACTTGCGCTCTTCATCAGAGACAGCTTACCACAGCTATCAAGAGAGCTCGCCAGATGGCACTTCTTCCCTACGTATCCAACTAATTGATACAAAAAGCGCATTCGGCTCGAATGCGCTTTTATTTTTTCTCATTTGCAGTTATAAGACAACACCGTTCTCAGCAAAAAAGACAAAATCTTTTGACCTCGGATGTTGCGCTTATAATAAAGGGAAAAACACATTAACAACAAGCACTCTGTATTAATTTATAGGGTGCTTTTTCTTTCGTTTCAAAGTGTAATATTTAAGAATGATAGCCTACAAGCGTTGAGCAAAGCTAACGTTTTCGTTAGGCTTTTGAATTTATTCATGTATCACACCGCTGATATCGTCTCTGTGGCATAGATTGTGGAAATATTTTTTACCGAGTTTTTCGCTTGCGCAAAGAAGATATGCTTTTTTGGTGTGCTGTATCATCTTTTTGCGAACGTTGTTTTCTTCATTTGAAATGTCTGTAATATACCCGTCATCAGTAAGTCCGCGGCATGAAAAGAACGCGATATCGGCGTTATAGGTTTCTATGGTTTTGTATGCCTCCTCACCTACCAGCGCCAAGCAATTATTAAGAAGGTCACCGCCGGTAGATACCGTTTTTATGTCATATTCGGCAAGCTTTATAAGCGCTTTTACGCCGTTTGTTATAACGGTAAGATTTCTTTTTGAGGCAAGGAAAGGTATTAGGTAATAGCAGCTTGTTGAGGCATCCAAAAAAACAACGTCGTTATCATTGACAAGCTCTATTGCCTTCCTTGCAATAACAACCTTCGCTTGACTCTGCTCATATTCTCTGATCAAAAAAGGTATTTTGTTATTCGAGAGTGCTGTTTCTTCAAGAATTGCACCGCCATGAATACGCTTTATAAGATTTTGCTTCGCGAGGCTTTGCAAATCACGCCTTACAGATGGCTCGCTGATAAACAATGCTTTGGCGAGATCTGGTACGTATACCCTCTTCTCTTTAAGTAAGATCTCCAGTATTTGTTTTTCTCTCTCAATGCTCATATAATCACCTAAAAAAATAAACATACTCATAATTTTGATCGTTTGATCATTTCGTGTGGCGCGTATTGCGCAAATCAAACGATTATATTATAATAACATTAATTGTTACAATTGTCAACAACGATTGTGACAAAATTCAAAAAAGGTGATAAAGCTATGGCAATAATTACAGTAATTTGCTGTGGAATGATGGGATCTGCCATAACATTCCCTGCGGCGCACAACGGTCACACGATACGTTTGGTCGGCTCCCCCTTAGACAATGAGATCGTTGATCACGGAATAAAAACAGGAGCTCATTTAACTCTATCTCAGTACAGAAAAAACAACGATACTAACGGCGTGGACGCACCGCTTATTATGCCGTCCACGGTTACATTCCACTATTTTGAAGAAATGGATGAGTGCATTAAAGATGCGGATTTGATTATTTGCGGAGTGTCCTCTTTCGGTATGGATTGGTTTTGCCAAAACGTAATACCTAAATTGCCCGAAAATAAGCCTCTGCTTTCTATTTCAAAGGGCATGATCGATGATGGCGAAAATAAAGGGCATTTAATATCTTACCCCGAATATATGCTACGCTTTACCGACAAGAAGCTACGTATTTATGCCGTCGGAGGTCCATGCACCTCGTACGAACTGGCAGTACAAGACCCTACCGAAGTAACGTTCTGCGGCCCTGATATTGAAACATTAAGATGGCTTAAAGAGATATTTGAAACCGATTATTATCACATAAGTCTTTCTACCGACGTACACGGAGTTGAGTGCGCGGTTGCCTTAAAAAACGCATACGCCTTGGGAGTTGCTTTAGCGATCGGTCTTTCATACAAGCGTGAGGGACGAGCGCTTGAGCATTATAATTCTCAGGCAGCTCTGTTTATGCAGGCATCGCGTGAAATGTATATGCTGCTCGATGCTTTTGAAAGCAATGCCGATCGTAACATTTTTGTTGGAATCGGGGATCTTTACGTTACAGTATTCGGCGGCAGAAACCGTAAACTCGGTGCTTTACTCGGTCAAGGTTATACCTACAACGAATCAATGCAAAAACTCCCCGGAATCACTATGGAAGGTATCGTAATCAGCCACCGAACCGTAAAAGCTGTTGAGGAACTCGCCTCACTCGGTAAAATCAATATAAAGGATTTTCCATTACTTTGGCATATCAAAGAGCTATTACAAGATGAAGCAACCGTCAATATCCCCTGGAAAAGCTTTACCTCAGAGTATACGGATGATTAATTTATAAATTTGAACAAAAAAGACAAAATCTTTTGACCTCAAACGTTGAGCTTATAATCAAGAAAAAAATATAAGACACTCTGTAAAAACTACAGGGTGTCTTTTTTCTATTCATTTTTAGGTGGGAAGACCTAGTGAGGAAGCCCCAAGAGAGCCCGGGGAGTAACTGACAAAAGCTATCTATTTGATATCACGCCTTATACCGGATTTAAAACTTTAAGTACTCTGCTGATCTAACGAAGTGCTTTTTAGTTTTATTCGGAGAAATATTATTTTTTGTTTTTATTAAATAATTATTAAAAAATTGTTCAAAAATATATTGCAAAAGTGCAAAAGAAATGGTAAAATAACTTTGGCAACCGTGTTCTTATATCAAGAAAGGTAAAACCTATGAAAATTAAAACTCTGGTTAAAAGTTATGACGAAGTAATGGCCATAAAGCAGCCAAAGCATAAAAAACCAAAAAAAACTAATATTTTTTGGCAAACACTCACTAAGGTCATATCTAAAGTCGCTCTTCATTCCACTAATTTCACACATAGCGAAACAGGGATGGAAAAGCTGGGTAAAAACGAGCCTGCGCTTATTCTTATGAATCACTCCGGCTTCACCGATTTCGAGATAGCGTACTCTATGCTTTACCCCAGGAAATTTAATACAGTCGCTGCATATGAAACTTTTATGGGACTTGAGTGGCTGATGAGGGCGATCGGTTGTTTTTCAACGAGAAAATATATAGCCGACCTTCAGCTTATACGCGACATAAAGTATTGCATTGATGAAAATAAGAGCTCCGTGCTTATGTACCCGGAAGCGGTTTATACTTTGGACGGAACTTGCGTAACGATTCCTTCGACGCTGGCTAAATTTATCAAAATGCTGGGCGCTCCTTTCTGTATGCTAAAAACAACCGGTGTTTATCTTCACAATCCCGCATATAGTTACCTTCAAAGCCGTGACGTTCCAATCCACGCGGAGCTGCGCTACGTTCTCTCACCCGAAGAAATTAAGCAGATGAGCATCGAAGAAATTCAGAAAGTGGTCGACCGCGAATTTTCGTATGATGACTTTCGTTGGCAAAAGGAAAACAATATAGTTATCGATGAGCCATTCCGTGCTGACGGACTTCACTCAATTCTATATAAGTGTCCTCACTGCCAAAAGGAAGGAAAAATGGAAAGCAACGGCATTCATCTCTCTTGCACCGCGTGCGGAAAGACCTGGGAGCTTACCGAGCTCGGATACTTGAAGGCTCTTGAAGGCGAAACCTATTTCGATCACGTTCCCGATTGGTATAAATGGGAGCGCGAATGCGTGCGGAACGAGATACTTGACGGCAATTACGGCTTTGACGTTCCCTGCGACATCATGATGATGGTTGACACGAAAGCCCTATACAAGGTTGGATCGGGTAGACTTTCTCACAGCATGGAAAACGGTTTTCACCTCACCGGGTGCGATGGCAAGATTGATTATCGCCAAAGTTCAAAGTCAATGTATACCTGTGAGGCAACACCTTATTGGTATCAAATAGATGACGTTATCGGTATGGGTGATGATAAAGTTCTCTATTTTGCATTTCCTACCGAGCAAAAAGAGGTGGTTGGCAAGGTTAAGCTTGCTGTTGAAGAAATATATAAGATTATAAAAGAGCAAAATCAAGCCCCACGGATTGAAACAACAGCTCAATCAAACTAATAAAACAGTTCGATTTACAAAAAAAGGCACTCTGCTAACGCGGGGTGCCTTTTTACGTTATTATTTATGATTTAGGACGAGTGACGCATACGGTTGATGATCTCATCCTGCACATCGGGAGTAAGATGCACAAATCTTGCTGAATAACCGCCAACTCGAACAACAAGATGCTCGTACTTATCGGGATTGTTCTTAGCATCTACAAGCTCATCGACGGGAGTTGTATTTCCTTGGAAAATCTGACCGCCCTTTTCAAAGAAGGTAATAAGAACAGCTTTTACAAGCTCCTCGGTAGCAAACGAAGCATCAAAGTCCCACATAGTGGATGCGCCGCCCGAGAATTTATCAAAGCGAAGCTTTCCGCAGGAGTTGATCGCGGCGGTAAGTCCGCATTTCATAGATGCGCTATGAGGAGTTACACCGTGAGCAACGTTCTGATTGGCAACTCTTCCGTCAGCGGTAGCGCCAAGCACTTTTGCAGCCTGAGGAGAAAATACGAAGGTAAGTATTACCGGCTTTCCTCGTCCGCCGAATCTGGTACGGAAATTAAGAAGCATATCCGAGAAATCGCTCATAAGCTTCGTGGTAAGAGCATCCGCCTCGTCGTTATCCATACCGTATTTGGGAAGTTTTTTGAGCTTTGCCTGAAGTCCCTCGTAGCCAACAAAATTAGCCTTCAACGCGCAAACGAGCTCTTCAGCCGTGCATATTTTATCATCAAAAACCGCCTTTTTAATTGCGAAAAGACCGTCGGCAACGTTAGGCATACCAAGCTGAGAAACACCGTAATCGTGATATTTAGCACCGCCGGAATGCATATTTCGTCCGCGTGAAAGACAATCATCAAGCATACTCGACATAAGATATGCAGGACGATTTCTTTCTGAGAGCTCACTATATATATCCTGCTCCTTTAAGTAAGCTTTGGTAATTCTATCTGCTTCCTTTATAAAATCGCGATAGAAATCTTCGAAATTATCATAATTGACCAGGCCGCCGAATCTGAACAAGGAATACTGCTTACCCGTAACAAGGCACAGGCCATCGGTAATCATAAGCTCAAGCATTTTAGGTGTGTTTTGCCAACCCACCCAAAGGTAATCCGACGTCATTCCCTGGATTCCTATCTCCATGCATCCGCCACAGAAATATTCTACCGCATCTCTATACTCAACGCCGTGCTTAACAAGGGCATCTATTACGGTCTTATCGTAAAGGATCTGAGCTCTGTTATTACCCGAAAGCATAAACTTAGCTGCTGCGGAAACAAGTTTTTCGGGCGGATTTTCGGGAAGTCTTATATATACTGCCGGATGAGTAATGTTTAGATCCGTCACGGAATCTATCATTATATAAGTCAGCGGATTTACTGCTGATTCTCCGTTAGGATACGTACCGCCAACAACAATGGTTTCTACCCACGTGTCCTTATTATGTATACGCTCGTTTATTCTTAAGAAGAGCTCATCGATTAGCTCCTTTGCAGACTCGAGCGTTTCCTTGCCCGCTTCAAGGTCGCGCGAAAGATAAGGCCAGAGATAATAATCGAGTCTTCCGGGACCGTTACCTCCGAAGGGATTCTCTCTCATAACCACAATATGCTGCATAAAATATGCCTGAACCGCCTCGCGGAAGCTCTCTGCAGGCCTTCTCGGAACCTTTTTCATCACCTCGGCAAGCTCGGTGTTTCCGATTTTTTCATATTCTGCAATATGCTTATCGTTAAATGCGAGCATTGCGTCGAGCATAATAATTACGCCGCGATAAAACTCCTCTGCGCACTCATCCTTGGCGGATGCAAGAGCTTCAACAAACCGTTCCCGGTAGCCTTCTACGCCGTATCTTAATATTCTATCGTAAAACCAGCAAATATGACCGGGGGTGTTTCTCGTAAGGAGCTGACACTCAAGCATTTCCTCACCATCCGGAAATTCTTCAAGAAAACGCTTATGCGCCTCGGTTTTGAAATCCAACTCTGGGCATTCAGCCTCGATGGGAAGCTCTCGGTCATAGTATACTCTGCCACCGATACGGTCACCGTCATATGCATAGATAGGCTGATTCTCAATCGCGAACGCCATCGAGCGCGCAAGCTTTTCCGCGTGCGGAAGGTCTTTATACATACCAAGCGCAGCGCCGTGATAGTCCCTCATAAAGTGAGGTCGTATCGCGGGAACCTTTCCCCTTACCTTGCTTATTTTTTCAAGCTCGGCTATTCTTTCAGTAATCATAGGAAAACACCTCTTTACTAAAAATAAAATTTTTTTATTTATATTATTGATTTTATCATAATTTAATGGTACAATCTATGTATAATTATACTTTTGTTTTTGTAAAAATGTCTTTTTGGAGTGTTATATGTTACCAAACCACTACGATTATTACTATACACAAAAGCAGGTTTTCGGCGACGAACTTGACAATATTCATGCCTTTGTTATGCACAATTACAAAATCGGAATGCATATTCAGGAATTTCTCGAAATCAATATCGTTGTAAATGGCAACGGGTTGCATTATATTGAGGAAAACTGCCTCGAGGTTGACGTTGGCGATATATTCATAATTCCCCCGAATATTCGTCACGGTTATCTTGGAAATCCCGGATTTGACGTTTTTCATATTCTTATTCATCAGAGATTTCTTGATAAGCATTCCGCCGACTTTCACGCGCTTGATTCCTATTTTGATCTTTTCAGAGCCGAGCCTATTATGCGAACAAAATCAAAAAAGCCTTTGCATTTGCGATTATCCGATGAGCGCTTTGAAAAGGTACGCGCGCTTCTTTCGCAGATGGAAGATTACCCCGATACAAACTCAGCCTCGGACTGCTTGGCGAGAAGCGGACTCACAATGGTACTCATCCCCTTGCTTTGTAAGGCTTACAGCGAAAGCGGAAGTATCGTCAGAGGCGCAGGCAAGCTGCAGCACTCGGATGAATGCTTTATGAAAGCAATTTCAAAAATACACGAATGCTATAATGAAAAACTTGAAGTGACCGAGCTTGCAAAAATTGCAAATCTATCAAGAAGCGCTTTCGTAAAACGCTTCACCGAGTTATGCAAAATTCCGCCCTCGGAGTACATAACCAGAAGAAGACTTGAGGCAGCGGAATACCTGCTTATAAATACCGCTTTAAGTGTTGGAGAGATTGCTTTCGAAGTAGGTTTTTACGACGCATCGCACCTGAATAAAACATTTGTGGCACAGAACAGTATCTCTCCAAATGCTTACAGGAAAAGGCATTCGGCTGACATTAAAAAATCAGAATAACATCTACATAATAATATAATAACGGCTGTTAAAATTATACCGAGTCAGAAGCTATATGCAAATGACTCGGTAAATTTTTATTTTTCCCGTTGCCTAAAATCGGTCGGCGAAAGCTTCATCTTGCTCGAAAAGAATTTTGAAAATGCGAGAACGTCGGAAAAAACCAGCGAAGCCGCGATCTCGGATACGGTAAATTCCGTATTGACGAGTAGTTTTTTAGCTTCTGCTATTCTGCATTCCGAAATATACTGCTTCGGTGCATAATAGGTACGCCGATAACCAACATACGCATAAGTCGGGAGCATCTTCCGCCAGTGCTCAAGCCGCTCGTCACATCTTATTTCACCAGCGGCGGAATGCAGCTGCAGATAAGCGGTCTTTCACGTGAGGAGATGCTTGACGCTATCGAGCACCCAGAAGACCGCAAAAGCCTTGTTGTTCGTGTTGGCGGATTCAGCGAGTATTTTAACAGACTATCGCCCGAGCTTAAGCAAACAATTATCGAAAGAACCGAGCATTAAACTTTTGCTTCACGAAATTACTCTCTCATTTTCTCTTTTTCATAAAAATGCTTGATATCTCATAAAAAAAGTGCTACAATAAAGATGTTAATTTTTATTATGAAAGATTGAAGCCTTTAAGCTCATATATAAATCCGAGTTGCACTCCTGCCGAATACAGGCAATCAACGGGTACAAGCGATAATTAAAACTTATATTAATACAAAAGGATGAATTTATGCTGAAAATCCGCGAAATAAGGGTAAAGGATCTTTTGACGTATTTTCTTATACCGCTCATTATACTTACGGGAATTTGGCTGACGTACGGACTATATCTCGTGAAACTGCATATTGCAATAAATATAATCTCTTGCGTTCTTTTCTCGGTGCTTAGCTACTTTTTACTCAAGAGATTTGCGATCGGATGCGTGCTTCTCTATAAGGCAACAGCACCTATGTCGTTAAGGGATGCGTGCAGATTTGAGCCGACTTGCTCAACATATATGATAATGGCAATAAAAAAATACGGACTATTCAGAGGACTTTATAAGGGTTTTCGGCGTATAATCAGGTGCAAGCCCCCTAACGGCGGAATAGATTATCCGTAAGAATAATTAGTAGTGTATATTTACTAATAAAAACGCAGCGACCGTCTTTCTTTTTGCGACGGTCGCTGAATTCTTTATCTGTTCTCTTTCGGAAAATGAGAAAAAAACAAAAGACCTTTCCGGGTTAAGAAAGGTCTTATAATTTCGGCAAAATTATGCCATTTTGTTAAGCTTGAGAGTGAGCTCTGACTTCTTGTGAGCAGCGTTGTTCTTATGAAGAATACCGCGAACTACTGCCTGGTCGATCTTCTTGATTACTACAGGATAAAGCTCAGTAGCAGCTCCCTTATCCTCAGCAGCTACAGCAGCGTTGAACTTCTTGATGAAGGTCTTAAGCTGGCTCTTAGCCATCTGATTACGAAGAGCTTTTGCACGGTTAACAAGAATACGCTTCTTAGCGGACTTGATATTAGCCATTTT
The DNA here is from genome assembly GCA_045654585.1 of Eubacteriales bacterium. Taxonomy (GTDB): domain Bacteria; phylum Bacillota; class Clostridia; order Oscillospirales; family CAG-272; genus UBA1740. The sequence goes on along the minus strand of JAZONS010000062.1, from coordinate 47,684 downwards.
AGTCTCCTTTAATTTTTATGCCGGCTGCTGCAACGCCTCGCCAACGGCTGAGAGGGTCCATTTTTGACTTGCTACAACCTAGCCACATTTTTCTACTCGATAATTGTAGCATAAAGCTATTTAAAAATCAAGTGTTTTTCAAAAAAAATTCAATATTTTTTTAAAATCTTATCTGACGCCGGCAAAAAACACTTTATTTCGAACTTATTTGCTAAGTTTTTCTTTTTTAGCTATTATTAATAAATGTTTTTTAAAATTTTTATTGTATTTTTCCAAAAATCCTATTGACAAATCAGAAAGGTTATGATATACTTGTAAAGCGAATTGCTTTACAGCTTATTGGAGGATGCTCATTATGTTTGAAAAGAATATGCGCTATGCTTTTTTGCTTGACGCATACGGCGAGGTTCTTGATGACCACGCAAAGGCTATAATGACAGCATACTACGAGGATGATCTTTCTCTCGCTGAAATCGCAGAGGGTGAAGGTATTTCAAGGCAAGGTGTAAGGCACGTAATCAAGAAAAGCGAGGAGCAACTCGATTTTCTTGAGTCAAAGCTCGGACTCGCCGAGCACTATTCGGTAATAGACGAAATCTCCCTTGAGCTTTCGAATATTTCCGCTAGGCTCGCAGCGACGGCAGATGCTTCCATTGCGGAATATGCAGATAAGATAAATGATCTTTTACGGAAGATAAAGCAATAAACAAAAATAAGCTACGGAGGTCAATATGTTCCAAGGTCTTACGGAAAAATTGGCTAACGCCTTTAAAAAATTCAGAAGTAAGGGTAAGCTTACCGCAGCCGACGTTAAGGAAGGTATGCGCGAAGTCAAGCTTGCGCTTCTTGAGGCTGACGTTAATTTCAAGGTAGTTAAGGAATTTGTTAATTCTGTTACTGAGCGCGCGGTCGGAACCGAAGTTCTCGAGAGCCTTTTGCCTGCTCAGCAGATAGTTAAAATAGTAAACGAGGAGCTCGTTAGCCTTATGGGCGGCGAAACTCCCAAGATCAATATAAGCCCGAAGCCCCCAACGGTTATTATGATGGTCGGTCTTCAGGGTGCCGGTAAAACAACGCACGCGGGTAAGATCGCTAATATGTATAAGGGCAAGGGCAAGAATCCCCTTCTCGTTGCCTGCGACGTATACAGACCCGCGGCAATAGATCAGCTTAAGATCGTCGGTGAGTCCGTCGGTGTTCCCGTTTTCTCAATGGGTGCGAAGATCTCCCCCGTTGAAATCGCAAAAGCAGGCGTAGAGCATGCTAAGAAAAACGGTCACGATATGGTACTCGTCGATACGGCAGGCCGTCTTCACATTGATGAAACGCTTATGGCTGAGCTTGTTAAGATAAAAGAAAACGTTGATCCCACAGAGATACTCCTTGTTGTTGACGCAATGACGGGTCAGGATGCGGTAAACGTTGCTAAAGCGTTCAACGATCTACTCGATATAACGGGTGTTGTTCTTACAAAGATCGACGGTGATACAAGAGGCGGTGCGGCGCTTTCCGTTAAGTATATTACAGGCAAACCCATCAAATTCATCGGTACGGGTGAAAAGATGGACGCGCTTGTGCTCTTCCATCCTGACAGAATGGCTTCGAGAATTCTCGGAATGGGCGATATCCTCTCTCTTATCGTGAAAGCGGAGGCTGCTTTCGATGAGAAGAACGCAAAAGAGCTTGAAAAGAAAATGCGCGAGCAGACCTTCACTCTTGATGACTTCCTTGAGCAGATGAGAAGTCTTAAGAAGATGGGTAACCTCGAGCAGATACTCGGTATGATGCCCGGTGTTAAGCAGAGTCAAATAAAGGATGCGAAAATTGACGAAAACCAGATGACACACATTGAGGCTATCATCCTTTCAATGACAAAGGCAGAGCGCAATAAGCCCGATATCATCAACGGCTCACGCAGAAAACGTATTGCTGACGGCTCCGGAACGAGCGTTGAGGAGGTCAATAAGCTTCTCAAGCAGTTCGAGCAGATGAAAAAGATGATGAAGCAATTTTCGGGCGGTATGGGTAAGCGCCGTTTCGGCGGACTTAAGCTTCCCTTTTAATTAAGATTATTTTTAAAAAAAATAAATATAAACAAACATTCATTTTTTGGAGGAAAAAACAATGGCAGTAAAAATCAGACTTAAAAGACTTGGCGCTAAGAAGTCGCCCTTCTACCGTGTAGTAGTTGCAGACGAAAGATCTCCCCGCGACGGTAAGTTCATCGAGGAAATCGGTTACTACAATCCCCTTACCGATCCCGCTGACATCAAGATCGACGCAGAAAAGGCTACTAAGTGGCTTAACAACGGCGCTCAGCCCACTGATACCGTTAGAGCTCTTCTTAAGAAGTCCGAGATCATTAAGTAATTTCAACTAAATCGGAAGGAACGTTTCTTTTAGAAACAAGGATAAAGCATGGAGCTTAAACAGGTACTTACAGATATCGCGCGTGCAATCGTAGATACACCTGATGCTGTTAACGTTATTGAGAATGTTGACGGAGATAACGTTGTGCTTACTCTTGTTGTTGCTGAAGATGATACCGGTATGGTAATCGGACGCCACGGTAAGATAGCTAAGGCAATCCGCCAGGTTATGAAGGCCGCCGCGAATACATGTGGAAAGCATGTAACTGTAGAAATCAAATAAAGCATAAGTCAGGCATATTTTTGCCTGACTTTGTTTTTTTATTAAATACTTACAAAACGATCATTCTCTTTTTTTACAATTGACACAATCTTTTTTTCAAAAAATCGAATGCTATTTCCCAGAGGTTTTAAAAATGAAAAAATATATTATGGCGCTCGACCAGGGTACGACGAGCTCAAGATGCATACTTTTCACCAAAAACGGTGAGATCGTCAGTATGGTACAACGAGAATTTCCGCAAATATTTCCCAGAGAAGATTGGGTCGAACACGACCCACTCACTATATGGTCAACACAGATAAGCGTTGCGACAGAAGCACTCTATAAGATAGGCTCATCCTGGGATGAGGTCTATGGCATCGGTATTACAAACCAACGCGAAACAACCATCGTATGGGACAAAGTTACGGGGGAACCCGTATATAACGCTATCGTATGGCAGTGCAGAAGAACTGCGGATTATTGCAAATCGCTTGAAGACAACGGCTACAGTAATCTCATAAAAGAAAAGACGGGACTTCTTATAGTCCCTTACTTCTCTGCCACAAAAATAAAATGGATGCTTGATAACGTAGAAGGCGCAAGAGATAAAGCCGAGCGCGGTGAGCTTGCCTTTGGTACTGTTGACACCTGGCTCATATGGAAGCTGACGGGCGGTACAGTTCACGCAACAGATTACAGTAACGCATCGAGAACGATGCTTTACAACATCAGTGAGTTAAAATGGGATACAGAGCTTCTTAAGATAATGAATATCCCCTCCTCTATGCTCCCCGAGGTCAAGCCCTCATCCTCGATATTCGGTTATACCGATAAAAGTCTCCTCGGCGCTTCGGTTGCTATCGGAGGCGTTGCGGGAGACCAGCAGGCGGCACTTTTCGGGCAGTGCTGCTTCGGCGAAGGAGAACTCAAAAACACCTACGGTACGGGCGCTTTCCTTCTTATGAATACGGGTAATACGCCACATATAACAAACAACGGACTTCTTACCACTATCGCTTGGGGAATTGACGGCAAAGTGTATTACGCGCTTGAAGGCTCGGTATTTACTTGCGGTGCGGCGATCCAGTGGCTCAGAGACGGAATGAAACTTATTGAATCTGCACAGGATAGCGAGTATTATGCATCAAAAGTAAAGGATTCGGGCGGTGTTATGGTCGTTCCTGCATTTTCGGGACTCGGTGCTCCATGGTGGGATCCTTATGCCAGAGGTATCATAATCGGCATAACGCGAGCAACGAATAAATATCATATTATTCGCGCTACACTTGAATCCATGGCATATCAGACGTCCGACGTTATAGATCTTATGGAAAGAACTATCGGTAAGAAAATAACCGAGCTCAAGGTTGACGGCGGCGCATCGGCAAATAATCTTCTGATGAAATTCCAGTCGGATATTCTCGGCGTTAATATTGAGCGTCCTTCATGCGTTGAAACAACTGCGCTCGGGGCAGCATATCTCGCAGGACTCGCTCTTGGCGTATACTCATCGGTTGATGATATAAAGAAAAACCGCAAGGTAGAAAAGGTATTTTCACCCGAATGTGATGAGGATTGGCGTAAAGAAAAAATATCTATATGGAGACGCGCCGTTGAACGTTCTCTTAATTGGCAGATATAACAAAAAACAGGCCTTGCGTTTTAAGCAAGGTCTGTTTTTCTATTAAATTAAACTCCTGAGCCGGGATTTACGCTATCAAGAATACCGGTGAACATATCCGCGTTAATAACGCCGAGAGCAAGAAGAACACCAACAACAACGCCGAGAATCAAGCAAACCAAGAAATAAGTAAAGTACATTCTTGCAAAGCTACGGCGACAGATATTCTTATCACTTACTGCTCCCCAGATAAGGCAGATCCAACCGATTACGGGAATCGAATAAAGCATCATGTGCCAAAAGTATCCCCAAGCTCCCATGGGACGGTATTTTTTAGGTAATCTGCGAATTTCAGCTTTTTCAAACTGTGTCATAATAATTCCTCCCTGAATTATATTTTATATAATATTTTTATTTTTATCTAAATAGTCGGAAAGCTTAACGAAGTCCTCTGTAGAGAGGCGCTCTCCTCTGACGTCTGCCTGATGTCCAATAAAAAGAATTGCTTCGGTTATAAGCTCTTTATCAAATCCAAGCTTAGCTGAAAGGGCATTTTGCAAGGTTTTTCTTCTCATTTCAAATGCAGCTTTAATAGTGTTTCTAAAAAGCTTTTCGTTAGTAGGTTTATATAACGGCTCTTTATATAGATCAATACGTACCACCGCACTATCAACCTTCGGTGCAGGTAAAAAACAACCAGCCGAAACCTTGAACAGTTTTTTTGCAGTACCGTAGAATCCGAGTATAGCGGTAATCGCACCGTAATCTGAGCTTCCCGCTTTCGCTACAAGTCTTGAAGCAACCTCATTTTGTACCATAACGGTGATCGATGAAAACCTTACACCCGATTCTAAAAGGTACATAAGAATTGGCGTAGTTATGTAATAAGGAAGATTTGCGCAGACAGATACGGGCATACCGTCACTATACTTCTCTACAAGCTCGTGAAGATCTATCTTCATAACGTCTTCGTTTATCACAGTCACATTATCAAACTCTGCAAGAGTCTTATCAAGTACAGGAATAAGACCACGGTCTATCTCAATCGCAACGACCTTGCGGTATCTCGATGCAAGCTCCGCAGTTAAGCAACCGATGCCGGGACCGATTTCGATAATCAAGCTCTCCTGCTCGTCAGTGCACATATCCGCAATATCTTCGGGAATCATTCTGTTAGTAAGGAAATTCTGCCCATATTCTTTTCTAAACGTAATTCCCGCATCCGCCATCAATGACTTAATAACGGAAATATTGCATAAATCCATAAATACTCCAAAAAAAATTCAATTTGCTATTGACAAACTTATAAAAAAATGATAAAATATGTGGTGTGCTGGTGTGGCTCAGTTGGTAGAGCAGTTGATTCGTAATCAACAGGTCACCGGTTCAAGTCCGGTCACCAGCTCCAGATAAAGAGAGGAAGTAATTTCTCTCTTTTTTCTTTTGTATAAATGTTTCCGGTTGACCTAGGATTACTAATCAATGTGTCGCTTCACGACACGATTCGTAATTTGCCTGTCAAGCAGGCAATGTTGCAACAGGTCATTTGCGAGTTAAGAATTCTCGGTTAAAAATTCCGGTCACCAGCTCAAAAAAAGTGTGGAAGTAATTTCTCTCTTTTTTCTTTTGTATAAATGTTTCCGGTTGACCTAGGATTACTAATCAATGTGTCGCTTCACGACACGTAAGATCATTTGAATTTTTTTGAGAATCGCGGTTATTCTTTCCGAAGGCGTACTTTGTACGTCAAGAGAAAGAAAACTGCGATAGAAAAACTTCTTTTTTCGCTCTCAACTAAATTCATTGAGCTGATTCGTAATTTGACTGTCAAGCAGGTCTATGTGCAACAGGTCATTTGCGAGTTAAGAATTCTCGGTTAAAAATTCCGGTCACCGGCTCCAAAAAAGTGTGGAAGTAATTTCTCTCTTTTTTCTTTTGTTTAAAAGAAAACAAAACGGTTGACCTGGGATTACTGATCAATGTGTCGCTTTGCGGCACGTAAAATATTATTGTAAGTTTATTTTTACAAAAAATTTCTCGTATAAATTATACAATATATATTTAGAAAAATCAAGGGAGATATTAATAATTTTTTAAAAAATTACAAAAAAACGATATTAATCATTCGGATGAAACATATTATCTTGCGTTTTTTTACAATATTCATTGGTTTAATGTAGTGATATGTATATTCTTATTTGTATCAAGGCAAAAGAGCAGAAATATCATGGGTACGTTTCCCATAATAAATCTGCTCTTCTTTTATGCGAATTTCTAATTTATTACTTTATAATTCCCTATTTCAGTTTTTTTACAACTCGCCTTATCATATCAAACGGAATAACGGTTGATGCAAGCAGTATTACGTTTAATAGCTCGCGGAACGTTAAGGGAGCGCTTCGAAATACTTCGCCGCCAAAATATATCATCAGTATCTGGATTACGGAAATCATACTCATAATTAATAAAAACGGCTTATTTTTTGATATGTTTGAAAAAATGGACATTCTCTCTGACCTGGAATTAAAGCAATTGAAAAGTCCTGAAAAGACAAATAATGCGTAAAAACCAGTAAGAAAATATATATCACCCGTCTCTTTTCTGAAAAGAGATGAGAAAAATCCAAAATGCAAGAATACAAAGCACAGCGCGAGAGTATATCCACCCGTTATAAGTATCTGACCGAGCATCTCGCGGGATAGGATTTTTTCGTTTCTCGGATTCGGCTTTTCCATCATATAATAATCAAGCGGCGCTTCACCGGCGAACGCAAGTCCGCCAAGAGTGTCCATTATTATATTGATCCAAAGCATCTGTATGATCGTTATCGGATTCTCAACACCGATAAACTGACCTATAAGCGATATGCCGCACGCGGCAAGGTTCATCATAAGCTGAAAAACAATGAATTTTCTTATTGATTTGAATATCGTTCTGCCGTAAAGGACGGTTTTGGTGATAGCCTTGAAGCTATTGTCGAGTATTATTATATCCCCCGCTCCCTTGGCAATATCGGTTCCGCTCCCCATTGCAAATCCAACGTCAGCAAGCTTGAGAGAAGGAGCATCGTTAATTCCGTCACCCGTCATTCCTACTACCGCACCAAGCTCCTGAGATAATCTCACAAGTCTGCTTTTATCTCTTGGTAGCGCTCTTGCAACAACTGCGAGCGCGGGTAGCTTTTCCATAAGCTCTTCATCCGAGAGTTTTTCCATTTCGTCGTGAGTTATGACACTTTCGTTTCTGCCCGTTCGCAGAATACCGCATTCTTTTGCAATGGCAACCGCAGTTTCTCTGCCATCACCCGTTATCATCACAACTTGAACTCCCGCATTCTGCATAGTTAAAACCGCTTCCTTCACGCCGGAGCGAAGCTTATCCTTTAATATCGCAAATGCAATAAAGGTACGAGTATTTCCTTCTTCTGCTACAACCGCGATAACTCTTCCTCCGACAGATGCTGATTCATGGTATTTTTTATATATAGCCTCTCTATCAAAAGCTTTTTTTGCTCCGTTTTCGCATAATGAATATACGCATCCTCGCAAAATGAACTCGGGAGCGCCTCTTATGATTTTGATGCCGCTACTGAGTGTAACCGATGAAAATTTTCTGTCACTTGAAAACGGTGTTCTATCCGAAATTGCAGGTGTTTTTTCTTTTTCATTCTTAAAAAATTCAAAAAATGCTTTATCCGTGCTGTTCCCTAATGAGCTTCCTTTGATTTCCGCACCACCCGCTATTGCGCTTATAAAGAAATGGCTATATACTTCTTTATTTTTCTTAAGCTGACCTATGTTTTTATACGTGCCATCGCAGGTAATTATACGTTCGAGCGTTGTTTTACCCGTTGTTAAAGTTCCGGTTTTGTCGGTGAAAAGCATATTCATTGAGCCCGCGGTTTCTATACCGACCAGCTTCTTCACCATCACGTTATCTTCAAGCATACGCTTCATATTAGCGGATAAAACAACGGTTATCATCATCGGTAATCCTTCTGGAACGGCAACAACGATTACGGTTATCATAAGTGTAAGCGCGTGTGTTAGCGTGGTAACGGTAAAGCTTATATCCTTAAATGAAGCAACTATTGCGGTACGGTTATAACCGTTTTCTACAACGAACGCATAAAAAAGATACGTAAATCCGACCGTTGCAGCCATAAAGTAACCTAGGCGGCTTATCTGCTTTGCTAGCTGGGAGAGCTTATGCTTCAGGGGGCTTTCTCTCGTTTCGGTTTGGACGTCCTTGGCGACCATTCCGTAATACGTTTCCTTGCCGACTCGGGTTACCTTTACCACTCCCTCACCTTCGGTTACAACGGAGCCTCTGAAAAGTTCTGTTTCCGATGAAAAATCGCCTTTTTTTGTTTTCCCCTCCGGAAGTTTCACAGCTTCTCTGCTCTCACCGTTAAGCGCTGATTGATCTGCGGATAATCTCCCGCAAATAATCTCACCGTCAGCGGGTATTATTTCCCCTTGAGAAACGTAGATAATATCGCCTACAACTATATCCGAAATATGTATCTCGCAAAGCTCACCGCCGCGTATGACCTTTGCTGTGAGATTACTGTTTTCCGCTTCCATTTTTAAAAATGCTTTCTCACTTCCGTATTCCGATACCGTCGAAACAGTAGTGGCTATCAAAACGGCAACAATTATCCCACCTACCTCCCACCAATTGCAAGCACCGAAAGTAAAGATAACCTCTATCAGTACTGCTATCATCAAAACTCTTATAATCGGGTCAGACAAGTTTTCAAAAAATTTACCGACAAACCCCTTTGTTTTCTCTTTCACGAGCGAATTATCACCGTTTTTCTCACGTGAAAGAGATACCTCCTCCTCAGTTAATCCTTTGATTCCGTTAAGCATTATTTCCTCCAAAGGCTTTTTTTAAATTATATGCGAAATGACAGTTTAAAATGAGGTCGGATAAAAATAATATGCCCCTGCTCACCTGCAGGGGCATAAAATACATCTGATTAAACTCCGATTTCAAGCTTATCACGCTTTACGTCAAGCGCTTTTTCAAGCTCTTTATTTTCAACAAGAGTCAGCTTTTGACCGTTTTCGGTAATTTCAAGCTTATAATACTTGATTTTTCCAACTCTTAGCTCCTCCATAAGCTCAAGCTCGATAAAAATCTCACCGTCATGAGTTATTTTAGCCCACTGCTTATAGCTGAAGCTATCTTTGTCTTTGTTTGTTAATATTAAAGATTTTTGTTTTAAATTATCCTTTTCGTTAACATCAATTTCTGATGAATGGGAGAACAGAACCTTTATTTTAAACAGATCACGTAACTTCAAGACATCTTCTCTGAAAAAGCTTGTGCTTAACTTTTCTTCGAGCTCAAGTATTTCTTTTTTCACTTCGTAAATAAAGCGCTGACCTTCATCAAGTCCCAGCTTTTCTATGATCTCCTTTTCCATTTCGGAGTATTCAGCTATCGCGATGACCGAATCTATGTTATTCATCATTTCATCTTCCCAGCCAAACTCGCCAAAGCTCTGCTTTTTTAACCATATTTTTAAGAACTCTTCAAGCATACGGGACAGCTTTGCATTGGTTGCAAAAAGCATTTTTGCTTCTGCTTTCAACTTACCTGACGCTATGTCAATAAGACACTCCGCATCGGAGCATATCGAATCGACTGATCTAAGCTCTTCATTTATTTCCTTTCGCAGAGTTTTATATTCATCGCACGTTTCCTCATATTTTTTGCTGAAATCGACGGTCATGAGGCACTTTTTCAAAAGATTGTAATATTTTTGTCTGAATTTTGCATCTATAGACATATTTATCTCCAAAAAACGCAACAAATAGCGACTACTTCCGGTAATCAATATTTGTTGCGCTTTAATTTTACTAAGTAAACCCGCATAGGCCGTGTACAGCAAAAGTTTAACCCTGTTCGTACAGGTGGGTGCTCTCTCGGTTACTTTGCGCTTCCAACGTCCGTGAAAAAGAGGTTTTAAAAACAGTCTTTTTACGGGAGGCCTGCATCCCGACAACCGAAGTCCAAGCTCCCCGGCAATGTGTGTAGGTCCAAATATGCCATATCACGCACCCCGCAGGAAATATTTGATTTAATTATTCTTCGTCGTAGTCAACTTCGCTGAAAAGAAGATCGTTGAAATAGTCCTCTACCTTATCGAATACGTCATCGTCCTCGATAGTTTCAAGAATAATATCATCGCCGTCCTCGCGGTATTCAAGAATTACGTACTCGTCGCTCTCCTCGTTAGCGGGAACAAGAGCAAAATAGTTCTTCTCATCAACAGTACCCTGCGCGATGACCTCAAAATCCTTCTCCTCGTTAGTTTCCTCATCGGTAAGAGTGATGATCCAAGGCTCGTTATCTTCTACGTTAATATTTTTATTTTCTTCCATGGTTAATCTCCGTTCTATGTATTTCTAAATTTATTATAACCGAGAGTTTGCTCTTTGTCAAGAGGAAAATCAAAGCAACTCAGCCATAATTGTATTGCTGATATAAAATCCCTTTGCAGTGAAGAAAAGTCTTCCGTCCTTTATCTGCATAAATCCTGCTTTTATATACGAATCGAGCTTCTCCTCGTTACCCTTTGCAAATTTTTCGCCAAAAAGCTTCTCGTATTCCGAGAGCGATATTCCATCAGAAAGCCTTAGACCAAGCATAGCATATTCGAATTTATCAAGACCAACGTTTGCGTTTTCTTCTTTTCTGTATTTTGCGCCAAAGTCTTCAAAGTATTCATCAAAGGACTCGGTATTATAAAATCTTTTTCCGAGATAATATGAATGCGCCGCAAGACCGACACCGATATACTCTTCATCACGCCAATACTTTAAATTATGACGGCAAGCATATCCCGGCTTTGCGTAATTAGATATCTCGTAGTGAGCGTACCCCGACTCAAATAGCTTCCTATCCGCGTATAGATACATACTGTATTCTGTATCCTCATCGGGCAGATTAAGTTTATCACGGTTTTGATAAAAGGGCGTGCCATCTTCAACAATAAGTCCGTAAGATGACACGTGCTCGGGGGAAAGCGCTATCACAGTATCAAGCGTTTTTTCAAAGCTTGACGCTGTCTGCTCTGGTATTCCGTACATCAGATCAACGTTGATATTCTTGATTCCGGCAGCTCTTACCATATGATATGTTTTTAAAAAATCCTCATACGTATGAATTCTGCCTAGAATTTTCATTTCATTTTTGTGAATTGACTGCAATCCGATACTTATTCTGTTAACTCCGGCTTCCCTGAATGCGGAAAGTTTTTCATCTGTAAGAGTCGCAGGATTTACCTCCACCGAAAACTCCTTATCGGGTGCGACATCAAAGCTATCGTATATTGCGGATGATATTTTAAGAAAACAATCAGCATCAAGAACAGAGGGGGTTCCACCGCCGAAAAACACAGTATCAATTCTTATTTTCGGTTTTCTTTTGTAGCTTTCAATCTCGCGAATAAGACTCTCCGTATACCGTGTTATTCTATCACCGTCGCAAACAACGGAACAGAAGTCGCAATAGTTGCATTTCTTTTTGCAAAAAGGAATATGAACGTAAAGTCCTATCGGCTTAGTTTCCATCATCGAGCTTAAGAACTGCCATAAATGCTTCGGGCGTAACTTCAACGCTACCGAGCTTACGCATCTTCTTTTTACCCTCTTTCTGCTTTTCAAGAAGCTTTTTCTTTCTCGTGATATCACCGCCGTAGCACTTTGCAAGAACGTCCTTACGCATCGCCTTTACCGTTTCACGGGCAATGATTTTAGAGCCTATTGCCGCCTGGATCGGTATCTCAAAGAGCTGACGCGGAATATTTTCCTTAAGCTTCTCTGCTATTTTTCTTGCTCTCGTATATGCTCTGTCCTCAAATACTATAAACGAAAGCGCATCGACTACCTCACCGTTGAGCATAAAATCAAGCTTAACAAGCTTCGACGGCTGATAAGCCTTAAGCTCGTAGTCAAGAGATGCATAGCCTTTCGAACGGCTCTTAAGTCCATCAAAGTAATCGTAAATTATTTCATTAAGCGGAAGATCATAGTGTATCTCAACGCGCTCGGTATCGATATATTTCATATCGATAAATTCACCGCGTCTGTCCTGACAAAGATCCATAATACCACCGATGTATTCGGATGGTGAAATTATAGATGCTTTCATAATAGGCTCGTATGCGGTATCTATTTCGTCGGGTGACGGGAATTTAGAGGGGTTATCTATAAGTATTTCTTCTCCGTTTTTGAGAAGCACCTTATAAATTACCGAAGGAGCTGTCGTGATAAGATCAAGATTGAATTCACGCTCGAGTCTTTCCTCTATAATTTCCATATGAAGAAGACCAAGGAATCCGCATCTGAAGCCAAAGCCAAGCGCAACAGATGTTTCGGGCTCAAATATAAGCGCCGCATCGTTGAGCTGAAGCTTTTCAAGCGCTTCTCTGAGATCTCCGTATCTTGCGCCATCTGCGGGATAAATACCCGAGTATACCATAGGATGAACCTCTCGGAAGCCGTCAAGAGGCTCGTCCGCAGGGTTATCTACGCCCGTAACCGTATCGCCGACCTTCGTATCGCTTATGGTTTTGATAGCAGCTGTAAAATAACCAACGTCACCTGCCGAGAGCGAATCGCACTTCTTAAGACCGAATGGCTGCATCGTTCCAACCTCGCAAACGTCAAACTCAACACCTGCAGACATAAGCTTTACCTTATCTCCCGCCTTTATCTTACCGTCAAACAAACGAATGTATACTACGACACCGAGATAAGGATCATAGTGAGAATCGAATATCAAAGCTTTTAGTGGACCGTCGGGATTTCCCTCAGGAGCGGGAATATCTGTTATGATCTTTTCGAGAACATCCTCAATATTTAATCCGTTCTTCGCGGAAATTGCGGGACAGTCCTCTGCGGGAATTCCTATAATATCCTCAATTTCACGTCTTGAGCCTTCAATATCCGCGCTGGCAAGGTCAATTTTGTTTATAACGGGAAGTATCTCAAGATTATTATCAATGGCAAGATATGCATTCGCAAGAGTCTGCGCCTCAACGCCCTGCGTCGCATCAACTACAAGCAGAGCGCCCTCGCACGCCTTAAGCGAACGAGATACCTCATATCCAAAGTCAACGTGGCCGGGGGTATCAATAAGGTTGAATTCATATTCATCCCCCGCCTGCGACGTATAACTCAGCTTTACAGCTCTCGCTTTTATAGTTATACCTCTTTCTCTCTCGAGGTCCATATTATCAAGCAGCTGCTCCTCCATATCACGAACTGCCACAGTACGCGTTTTTTCAAGAATTCTGTCCGCCAACGTGGACTTGCCGTGGTCAATATGAGCAATAATCGAGAAATTTCTTATATGATTTTGTTTTTCGGTCACTTTTTTATACCATTCCCAAGATAGATTTAAACTTCCGAGATCTTCTTTGCGTCAGCCTCATATGCTTCGATCTTAGAAGCAAGAACTCCCTTATCGTTATCGTGAGCAAGAAGATATATTTTTATTTTAGGCTCTGTTCCCGAAGGACGGACAACTATTTTATCCTCGTTTTCGAGAACGTAATATAATACGTCAGCAGGCTCAAGTCCTGTGCTTTCACTGCTTCCGTCTACAAGATTCTTTATAACGCCCGCCTTATAGTCGCGAGCTTCAACAACCTTTACGAAACCGAAGCTTTCGGGAATGCTGTCACGAAGAGATTGCATTACTCTCTTGCGCTTCTCAATTCCGTCAAGTCCTTCCATATAAATATCGATAGTTCGCTCTCCAAAATATCCGTACTTCTTATAAAGCATATCGAGAGCATCTATCAAAGTCATATTCTTAAGCTTATAATACGCCGTCATCTCAAGAATCATCATAGATGTTTCAACGGCATCCTTATCTCTCGCATAAGAGCCGAGAAGATAACCGTAGCTTTCCTCAAAGCCGAGAAGGAACGAGCTATCCTTTCCTTTCGCTTCATAGGATTTAACTACTTCACCGATGAATTTAAAGCCTGTATATACGTCGTAAAGCTTTATACCGTTAACCTTTGCGATAGTGTACGCCATATCGGTCGAAACAATGCTCTTAACCGCAAATGAATCCTCATCAAGCTTGCCAAGCTCACGCTTAGCCGATATTACGTAATCGAGCAATAGCGCGCCCATCTGGTTACCGCTGATGGTTTTGAATTCTCCGTCCGAGCCTCTTGCCATAACGCCTACGCGGTCGGAATCGGGATCGGTTGCAATAACAAGATCCGAGCCTACATCATCTGCTATTTTAATTCCGTCCTCAAAAACGTCAGGATACTCGGGATTGGGCTTCTTTACTGTTGGAAAATTACCGTCGGGTACCATCTGCGAATCAACAGTATAAAGGTATTTAAGTCCAATTCTCTTAAAAACTGCGGGAACGAGCTTATATCCTGCGCCGTGAAGCGGAGAGTATACTACGCGAAGATCATCGGCAACCGCTTTTACAAAGTCCGAGTTAATTGCCGTTTTAAAAACCGCATCGAGATAATGCTCATCAAAGCTCTCGTCAAGAACGGTGATCATTCCGCTCTTCACGTAACTGTCATAGCAGTCTGTTCCCGACGTGTCAAGCACGTCAAACTTTGCGAGCTCTGTTGATACTATGTTTGCCTGCTCGGGATTTATCTGAGCGCCGTCCTCCCAATAAGCCTTATAGCCGTTATATTCCTTGGGGTTATGCGATGCGGTAATGTTGATACCTGCCATAGCACCGAAGTATCTTACCGCGAATGATAACTCGGGCGTCGGACGTAGCGAATCAAATATATAAACCTTTATTCCCTCGGATGCAAGCACGGATGCGCTGACTCTGGCAAACTCGGGAGAATTGTTTCTCGAGTCAAATGCTATCGCAACACCGCGCGATTCTCCTCCTGCCTTCTTAATAAGCGCAGCTATACCTCGCGTCGCCTGCGCTACGGTAAAACGGTTCATACATCCGATACCCATATACATCGTAGAACGCAATCCTGCCGTTCCGAATGACATAGGCGCCGAAAAACGAAACGCCTTTATATCCTCATTATCCTTGATTTCAAGAAGCTCATTCTTTTCTTCAATTGTCAAAGCCTCCGAATTTAGCCATCTGTTAAACTCTCTGTTATAGCTCATATATTTCCCTTTCTGTGCGTATGCGTGAAAAAATGCGTAAATTATTCTGCGGATGCGATTGCAGCCTCTACTGCTTTAGCAAGCTGATCGGGGCAAGATGTAGGCTTGAAGCCGCACTTGATTCCCTTAAGTCTTTCAACTACTTCCTCAACCTTCATTCCGATAACGAGAGCCGCAACACCGAGAGTGTTTCCGGCGCAACCGCCAACGAACTTACAATCGGTAACAACACCGTCATCGATATCAAGAATAACCATTCTTGAGCAAGTTCCGCTCGTTTTATATTCTATGTGTTTTTTCATAAAGTTACTCCTTATTCAATATTTTTATATATACCGACAGGCGAATACGTGCCTGCAAACAGATTTAAATAAGTGAGAAGATTCACAAAAGTTCTGTTTGAATCCTTAAATATCACGGTATAAGTAAAATCACCGTCCGCATCAGCTCTGAGGGACGTATCTATACTGTATACTGAAATCCCCAAGTATTCCGCCGCCGAGATCAACTCTCCCATAGACACAGAAGAATTCCTGACGATATCTATTTCAAGGTATCTATCCGTCGCTTCATCGCTCTCGGGGATAACAAATCCGCGGCCAACAAGAGCATACTTCATATCAGCATTCCCCTCAAGTCCAAATACGGGGGTTATTGCAACTATCTTCAGGTCGCTTGATGCTATAAGCTCGCAGATGCTGTTAATACGCGCACCGCCCTTTTCCTCAAACGGAAGTATGCAGTAACCGACTTTGCCATCCGCGACCCTGCGGCATGCGTCCTTAAAGCTATCTGCATATATTATTCTCGGATCCGAGAACTCCTGTGAAAAAACGTCAAAGGCTTCATCGGAAAGTGAGTTTTTCACGAACGTGAAGGTTTCTTCACTTTCTGACGAAGGCAAATAATCGCCCTCACTGACGTTTACTCCAAGCTCAGAAAGTCTTTGCTTGAAAAGCGATGCAAAAATAACGCGATTCAGGTTTGATGATTGAGAAAGAAAGCCCCTCAAGTTATCATCGGTCAACCTCGGTGCGCCTTCACTCGGTAAAACAGACGGAAAGCATATCTCTTCCGAAATGAACGATACAAGCTCATTAACCGTCATTCCGTTATCTATCAAGGATATTGCATCAGCAGCAAGTGCCTCTGCGGCAAAGCTTATCTCACAGACTGCCTGCTCGTGAAGCTTCCCCATATCGCGAAGAATACCCTCTAAATTTGAGATAGCTGTTTTATTCAATTCAAAAGTATTTTCTTCGTACATTTTAAAGCCTCATTCACAGCAAACAATTTATCATTATAAATTATACTATAAATTCTTTCAAAAAACAATAGCGAATTTCATATTTTCCGTATTTTTTTAAAAAAAGATATTGATTTTTTTCAGCTGCTATGTTATAATATACTTCGTTGTTAAACTATGCCGGTGTGGTGGAATTGGCAGACGCCCGGGACTCAAAATCCCGTGTTCGCAAGGACGTGCGGGTTCGACCCCCGCCACCGGCACCAAAAATCGTATCCTAGAGAGTGTTCTCTAAAGGACAGTTTTATCAAAACGCAATAGAAAACGCCGATATGGACTTGAATCTATATCGGCGTTTTCTATTGTTTTAAGCACAATCACTCCCGATATGACCGTGCGCCAGATGGTACTCCACGGAAGATTCCCTTATCTTAAGTATCCAAGAAGATATGGCAAAGAGGATAAAGCTATCGCTGAAGGAATAATAAACGAGCTCGGTCTTAAGGATATTGCGGACGCACCGTTATCTTCCCTCTCGGGCGGCAAACGCCAGACTGCATATATCGCTATGGCATTAGAGCAGGATGCCGACTATATTCTTCTTGACGAGCCCACAACTTATCTTGATATCGCGCATCAGCTTTCTCTTATGAAAATGCTGAAAAGGCTTTCGGATAGCGGTAAAGGTATTGTAACGGTCATGCATGACTTACCTTTGGTTTTTTCATTCTCTGATAAGATAGTTATAATCGATAGCGGAGAGGCGGTTTATCAAGGCGAGCCGGAAAGGATTTACGATTCGGAGCTTATCGAAAAATTCTTCGGCGTTTCTATCAAGAAAAAAGACGGTGAGTATTCCTATGTTCTCAAGACCTAGGTATTTAAATAAGCACTTTATTTGTCAAAAGTAACAATAAATACTTTACCTTTATTATTTAATTTTATAAAGATTTTCTGTTTTTTTGTTTTTTATAAAAAATATACTTGACTTTATTTTGTGCGCGTTATAAAATAGGCGTATAATAAAAACTCGGAGGTTACTAATGGCAAATTATAAATACGAACGCTTTGGCGTAATGATAGATATGTCAAGAAACGCGGTTATGAATATCCCCGCACTGAAGAATTACATATCCATACTCAAGAAAATGGGCTACAACTGCGTTATGCTCTACACAGAAGATACATACGAGGTTGAGGGCGAGCCCTTCTTCGGTTATCTTCGCGGAAGATACTCTGAAGCTGAAATGAAGGAGATCGACGATTACGCTTATTCTATCGGCGTTGAGGTAATTCCCTGCATTCAGACTCTCGCGCATCTCAATGCTTACATTCGCTGGAAAAAGATCCCCATCGACTGCAACGATATTCTTCTCGTTGACGATGACAGAACTTATAATCTTATTGACAGAATGTTCAAGACTCTCAGTCGCTGCTTCCGCTCAAAGCTTATACACCTTGGAATGGACGAGGCTCATATGCTTGGACGCGGTGCACATCTTGACATACACGGCTATGAGAAATCCGGTGTTCTTATGAACAGACACCTTGATAAAGTAAGAGAGATCGCTGCTAAATACGGATATCAGCCGATGATCTGGTCGGATATGTTCTTCCGTTCCTGGAACAGAGGCGCTTACAATATCCCAAAAAGCGAAATCCCCGAATATATCAAGAACGATTATCCAAAAGAAGTCATTCCCGTATATTGGAATTACTATTCCAAGGATCAGGAAACTTATGACAATATGTTCGATAACCACAAGCAGCTTTCGTCGAATATATGGTTTGCGGGCGGCGCTTGGTGCTGGTCGGGTATAATTCCCCACAATAAGTTCTCTCTTGAAACTATGTTCCCCGCTATGCGCTCCTGCAGAAAGAACAAAATAAAGAACGTTATTATTACACTCTGGGGCGACGACGGAGCTGAATGTTCACACTTCTCGCAGCTCCCTGCACTCTATCATATCATTGAATACGCAAAGGGCAATGAGGACGAAGCTAAGGTTAAAGCGAAGTTCGAGCGTATGTTTAAGATTCCCTACGATTCATTTATGAAGATGGATATTCCCAACTCACTCACAGGCTCAAACTGGAGCGAAAACCCCTCGAAATATATGCTTTATTCCGACCTTTTCCTCGGTTTCTTCGATTCTACCGTAAGCGAAGGCATCGGAGAAAAGTACGGTGCTGCCGCAAAAGAGCTTTATGATATCGCAAAGACCTCTCGTACATACGGATATCTTTTCAAAACTGCTGCCGCGCTTTGCGAGGTTCTCGAGCTTAAATATGAGATAGGCGTTAAGACAAGGGCTACTTACCGTAATGGCAACAAGGATGAATTAAAGGCCATTGCAGATACGTATCTTGAAATATCCCGCAGAATGAGAAAGCTCCATTCCGCATTCTCCTATCAGTGGCACAAGGAAAACAAGCCTCACGGTTTTGATATACAGGATATAAGACTTCTCGGTGTTGCGGGAAGAATCGAAAGCCTCAGAAAGAGACTTCTCGATTACGTAAACGGAAAAATCAACGTTATTGATGAGCTTGAAGAGGAAATTCTTTCTATTGGAAAGACCGACGGCGTTCCGGTAAGATGTAACGAATTCAAGAATTACATTTCACCTAACGTTTCCACTCACGGTTAAATTATCGCATACAATAAAAGCTCGTTACGATAGATTATGCCGTAGCGAGCTTTTAACTTTTAAGGAGAATACAATGAATTTACTTGGAAAAGGAAATGACCCTAAATTCTGGTCTGAAACGGTTAGAAATGATGATCTCTATAAGTTTTATAGAGACGAACAACTGAAAAATTGGGAGAAATACTGTAACGAAGACGTTATTCCCTCACTCAAATATACCGAATTCCGTCTTTATGCCCTGAACGGCAGCAGAACCGAATTTCAAAAACCGTATTACAAAAGAAGAGTACAGGTAGAAACCGCAACCATTCTTGCTCTTATTTACCCCGAGGAAGAAAAATATCTCAATTATGCTATGGACATGATTTTCGCTATCTGCGGTGAATATTCCTGGTGTATCCCGGCTCATCTCCCGAATCTTATGACACAGGTAAGAAAAAAGCATCTTGATCTCTTTGCGTGCGAGACCGCTTATACTCTTGCGACTATCTATACCCTTCTCGGTGACAGACTTGATCCTCTTATCAAAGAAAGAATAAAATATGAGGTCAAGGCGAAGGTAGTAGATTCCTTTATAGAGCGCACTGATTGGGCATGGGCTACTACAAACACCGCCAACTGGGCGGCTGTTTGCGCAGGATCTGTGGGTTGTACGTTTATGCTTCTCTTCCCCGAGCTTTTCGATGACATTAAACCGAGAATAGCCTTTGCTATGGAGAATTACCTCCGCGGCTTCAAGGATGACGGTTTCTGCGCGGAGGGTACACATTATTGGCATTACGGCTTCGGATTCTTCTGCTCTTACGCTGAAATGCTACGCACCTTCACAAACGGCGAAGATGATTACTTCAAGCGTGAAAAGGTTCACGCTATTGCTACGTTTATTCAGAAGGTTTACCTTTCAGGCATAAAGAGCATCAGCTTCTCTGACGGCGGCGAGACCTGCCATTATCAGATAGGACTTCTCCACTTCCTCAAAAAAGAATATCCCGACGTAGTTGTTTACTCTCCGGAGTATTCATATATAAATGACGGTTGCGGCAGATTTTGCTGGCTCGTTACCGCCGCTACGTGGCTTGATAAAGATATTTACAACAATCCCGCTCCCGACAATGCGGTTGCGGAATACTACGGACGTGACACAGAGTGGCTTATTAAAAGGACCGAGGCTTACGGATTTGCCGCTAAAGCCGGTAATAACAGTGAGCCTCATAATCACAACGACGTTGGCGCATTTATTATAGCTAAGTGCGGTCACCAGATTATAACAGACCCAGGTCCCGGTGTTTATTCACAGCAGTACTTTGCCGCTGCTACGAGATACGGTATGATCGAATGCTCGTCTCTCGGTCACTCTGTTCCCTACTTTGGAGAAACCGTTCAGAAGTATGGCGCAGAGTTCGGCTCATCCGACGTTAAGTTTGAAGATGGAGTTTTCTCATTCAATATGGCAAGCTCTTACGGATGCGAAGAGGTTAAATCGGTTAAGCGAAGCTTCTCGTTCACCGATACGGCTATAACTCTTTACGATAGCTTTGACTATTCGGGAAATGCGCCTATAACAGAGCGCTTTGTTACAAGGATCGCTCCCGAGGTATCTGAAGGCACTGTAACCGTAGCGGAGCTTACGATTAAGTTTGACCCAACTGTTTGCACTGTTTCCGTTAAAGAAGCTATAACGTCAAAAAATACACCTCTGTATTTAATAGATTTTGAGCTGAACGACGGCGTGAACGATTTCACAGTCATCTTTGAATAAGGAGGGTTCTTATGAATTTGCACGGAATTGCAAGCGATCCTAAATTCTGGTCGGAAACGGTCAGAAACGGAGAATGCTATAAAAAATACGTAGAAGAAAGACTTGCTGATTGGGATAAATACTGCGAAGGACAGACCATTCTCGATCTCAGCTACAGCTTATATAAAATATTCTCTATCAACGGAGAAAGAAAAACGTTTGAGGATGCGTATTTCAAGCGCCGCAATATGCTCGCTGTTTCTGCTATCCTTTCACTTATATTCCCCGAGGAAGAAAAATACATAGACTTCCTTCAGGATATAATTTTCTCTATATGCGATGAATATACCTGGAGCATTGCCGCGCATCACCCGGATATAAACGTCCATAATAAATGGCATATCGACCTCTTTGCATCCGAAACCGGATTTGCGCTCGCGGAGATATACACCCTTCTCGGCGACCGACTCGATGTTATAATCCGTGAAAGAATAAAATATGAGATCAACGAGAGAATCATCGAGTCCTTTATTAACAACCGCACCTTCTGGTGGGAAACTCGTTGCACTAACAATTGGGCGGCGGTTTGCGGTGGCTCAGTAGGATGCACATTTATGCTTATGCGTCCCGACCTCTTTGATGAGATCAAGCCTCGCTTTGATGCTATAATGGAAGCTTTCCTTTCAGGCTTCAAAAATGACGGCTATTGCCTCGAGGGTACGAGCTACTGGCATTACGGCTTCGGATTCTTCATTACCTATGCGGATATGATAAAAACGTATACCGAAGGCAAGGAAAACTATTTCGAGCGCGAGAAGGTACGTAAGATAGCAACCTTTATTCAGAAAATGTTCCTTTCCGAGATGTGCTCGGTATCGTTTGCCGACGGTGATCTTTCACTGAAATATCATCTTGGAACGCTCCACTACCTAAAAAAGCTTTATCCCGATGACGTTAAGGTGTTCTCGCCCGAGTTCTCCTATACCAAAGACGGCTGCGCAAGATTCTGCCTTATGATACGTTCCGCATCATGGCTTGATACGGATATATACAACAATCCCGAGGTCAATGAGGCATCCGCCGAATACTATGCGGAAGAGTCCAATTGGTTCGTTAAACGCACCGCAAGCTACGGATTTGCCGCAAAAGCGGGTAACAACAACGAGCATCATAACCATAATGACGTTGGTACGTTCATTTTCGCGAAGGACGGAAAACAGCTCCTTACGGATATGGGCCGCGGCGTTTATTGCAAGCAGTATTTCAAATCCGAAACGCGCTACGATATGATCGAATGCTCTTCCCTAGGTCACAACGTGCCTCACTTTGGCGGAAAGATAAAGCAATGCTTCGGAAGAAAATTCGCGGCTACAGACGTTAACTATAAGCCCGGTGAGTTCTCTATGGATATTGCGGGCGCGTACAGTGATGATACGGTTAAGTCTATCAAGCGCACGTTTGTTACCGATGATAACTCCGTAAGGGTCTATGACGTATTTGATTATTCGGGAGAAGAAAAAATAACGGAAAGACTCACTTCTTACGTGAAGCCCGAGGTATCGGAGGGCTGCATCAAGCTTGACTGCGGTACTGTTCTCTTTGATAACGGTAAATGCTCTGTTTCCGTTTCCGAGGTAGTGACTTCAAAGAACAATACCGTCTACCTCATTGATTTTGAGCTAAACCGCAACGTTTGTGAATTTGAAATGATAATTAAATAAAAAACACCGAGGCTTGAAGTGCAAATCTTGCGCTTTAAGTCTCGGTTTTTTATGTTGTGATCGCTTTGAGTCGCCAATACAGGCAGCAAAAGTATTTTACCTACTCATCATTGTCTTGGGAATCGTAAATATACATATCAATATCTATCTCTGTCCTTGTGGCATGACAAAAATCAATAACATCAAGAGGTGGAGCCAAACAAGGGTTTATATCACCCACATAAATTGTTGGAACAATTACCAAATAATAATGGACTTCATTTTCCTCTCTTATCTTATTAAGCAAAGATATTTTATCTTGTAGCGGTGCGATGGTTTTTCTCATTTGATTTTCAACCTCAACATCGTACTCTTCACACCGTCCAATTTCCCAAAGAGCAAAATCATACTTTGTGCCGTTTCTTCTTAAATCTCCAATTTTCCAAGATTGTTCGGGGGTGAGATTCAATATTTCGGTAATATAGTCAGGATCAAAATTACCCGTTATTTTGAAATATGTATAGCATTTATTTCGAGTATTTGTAAGATATTCATTGATCAAATCCATCTCAAAAACTCCTTTTTTATTCCATTATACTACACCTAAGCGAAAAAGGCAAGGGCGATTTGATTTCTCAAACCACCCTGTTTTATTTAGTTAGATTTTCTTGTTTTTTCAAAATTTCCATTGCTTCGCCAATACAGTCAACGTGAAGTATTTTTAGTATTACTCCCAAATATACTCTATTTTTTCAGGAGCAATTTCAATCTTGCCGCCCCACAGTTTTTTCTTTATAGGAACACGAAAGTCGAGAGTCATTTGACCAAAGCAATCGGCGGAAAAACCAAACATTATAAGTTCTTTACCATTTAGCGGATCTACAGTATCATAAAAATCCTTTTCTTTTTTTCCGTATTTCAAACATAGATTTACAAACGCTGTATTATGATATTTGATAGTCAATTTCTTAGCATTCTCAAACCAGTAAACAACAGGACCGACAAGAGAACCATCGTAATATTCTTCCAAATGATCGAATACTAAAACAAGCGTGTTGTCATCAAAGGTTGCAGTAAATGAACAATCATGCATTGGATGGGCTTTTGAAAACAACTCACCTTTATCATCAAACAAAAACATTTCTATTTTCATCACGCAATCTCCTTTGTATTAGATAAAGTTTTTCCATCTGAATTATATCACAAACCTACAAAAAAGTAAAGAGCGATTTGATTTCTCAAACCGCCCTGTTTTATTGGTGAAGTTTTTGCCTATGGCAAAAGTGAAGTTGTGCGTAGCACAGTGATGTTTGAGGCACCGCCTCAAGTGAAGTTGATTTTGCTCTGGCAAAATCAGTTATTCGGTCAATGACCTCATGGCTTCGGCTATTATCTGAAAGTAATGGTAACGGTTACGTTGCCGTCGTCTCCAGAATCCGATGTTTCCTTCATCACAGGCTTATAATAATCGTTATAATAGCTTAATCTTTCAAAGGCTCTGTTATACTTCTCTTCTTTGGGCGAAGACGTTGGTCTTCTCGTCAAAGTAAACGCGCGGGAGCCGCCGTCTTTAGTATCGTAACTCAGCTTGAAGTTACAGTTCGGGCACGGATCGTTCGTTATTTTTTTTACGAGGTCGCCTCGGGAATTATGCGACAAGGTTTCCATAGAGTATTTTTTATTGCACAATGCGCAGCGTCTTTTTTTCGAAGCAAGATCTCCGACAGAACCCATACCCGCCACAAAGTAGTTCGCAAGGTATTCGCGCTTTTCATCCTCACTGTGAGCAGGAGAGTCCATAAAAGAAAACAAACGCGCGTTTCCCGTCTTTTTCCATAGCTTTACAGCTAAAGAAATAACGATAATTGCGAAAACCGGGCCAAGCAGATAAAGAAACGGCTTGAATATGCCGAGTATCTCCTCTGCGCTCATAGTATTTAACGTATTTGCCAGCATAACTTTCTCCCGTCTATTCTTTTTCTGATTTTGCTTTGTTGAGCATTTTTACAGCGCGGTAAACGTAGCGTTCGATTATTCCCTGCTTGCGGAATTCGTCCTTATACATAAATATGTCAAAAATCACAAGACAGATCGGGACTACGTTGAAGCCGCGATTGACGATACACATAGCTATGAAGAACGCAAACATCAAAAACAGCAGTACGTGGAATATCGGCGCTGTCATAATTACGCCCGAAAACTCCGTATATCCCTCACGCTCGACTATCTTGCCGTGAAGCTTCGTGCCATCAAGAAATGCGTTATCCTTTGATACTCCGCCTACGAACTCGCACTTTATTTTCACTTTTTCGCTTTTTGAGGTAACGTGCATTTGAGGAGTTCCTTTTTTATCGGAGAACCTAACGAATTTATTAACCTCTCCGTCATTCGAAAGAAGCGACAAAAGTTCTTCTCGCGAGGCGTTAACTTTATATTTAAAAGCTTTCATAGAAAGTCCTTAATCCATACAGGAATAAATGATATTCCTAAGCCTCGGAATTACAGTTCCGTGCAGCGCGCCCATATGCTCTGCGTGGAAGATGGATATTCCCGTTTCGGGACAGGATGAGATATAAGAAAGTCTTGCGCCGTCCCATCCGAACTCACCGACCGGCATAAGGTTACCCGCATCTTCGGGATGCATATTGGTTCTGACACCGTAACCGTAGCCGTAGCCCTTTACCTGAGCAGTTTTGTTAAACGTAGCGTACTGAACGTCATTCAGAATATTCGTTCTCATAAGGTTAGTTCCGTAGCTTGATAATATTCTGTTTCCGCTCTTGCCAAGTCCGAGATGAGTAAGAGCATCCGCAAGAAGTATCTGATCCTCAACCGTCGAGATAAGTCCGGCTCCGCCGCTATCGTATTCCGAGCCGAAAACATAAGGGTTATAATCCTTTGCTACCTCTTTTGCAGACTTTGTATTAGCATCATAAAGATACTGAGTAGCAAGTTTTTCAAGCTTACTATCCGTAAGACCGAACGAGGTGTTATACATTCCGAGAGGCTCAAATATGTTCTCTCTCATATAGTCGGAAAGCTTCATTCCCGAAACAAGCTCTATTATACCGCCCATAATGTCAAGGCACAGACTATACTGATAGTTCGCACCCGGATCGAAAGTGAAGGGATCCTCAGCAAGCGCTCTGACGATATCAAGAGTCGGGCAAATGCCGCCGGTCTGCTCCTTTACACGCTTAATGCCGGGACGGTTAAGGTCATAGTCAATACCTCCCGTCATAGAGAGAAGGTGCTTTATCAGAAGCTGAGTTTTTGCAGGGCGAATCTCGGTAGTTCCGTCGGGATTCTTTACTCTTACCTTTATATCCTTATATTCGGGAAAATAAGCACTTACAGGATCGGTTATCATAATCTCACCGCGCTCAATCAGCTGAGTTGCGGCAACGCACGTTGAAACCTTTGTTACCGAGTACATATGGTAAAGCGCATCGTGGCGAACGGGAGTTCTGAGTCTTAAGTTATCAAATCCCGACTGATATCTGAACACCTCCTCGTGGCCTTTATAAATAATTGTATCGGAGCCGGGAATACCGAGCATAGGAAGGCAGTTATCCAAAAACTCCTTTAACGGTTCAAAGTTCATTGTCTTTTCTCCTAAATTATATAGTTTTTAATGTTTCAGTTCAATAACCGTGACGCCTGCGTCACCGTCGCCGTATTCGGCATGCTTATACGCCTTTATTCTTTTATCCTGCTTAAAGTACTTCCAAAGCGCCGCACGGAGCGCACCTGTTCCCTTTCCGTGAATTATCCTTACGGACGGAACGCCCGCAAGAATGGCATCGTCAAGATATTTATCAACGACGAACCACGCATCATCGCCTATCATACCTCTGACGTCAACCTCAATTCGGAATTCGGAAACGATAGATTTCTTGACCTTGCCCTCGCTCGGAGTCGGGATCTTTTTCTTTTCCTTGAATCTTGTATTTCCGTCAATAAGCCTGAGCTTATCCTCGGTAACCTTGGTTTTAAGAATTCCAGCAGTAACCGAGATGAGTCCCTTTTTATCCGCAAGAGCGGTAACCGTACCCTCGGCACCGACCGTGATAACGTAAACCTTGTCTCCAACCTTCAAGGGACGAGGAAGCTTATAGTCCTCATCGAGCGAGATGACCTTAACGTCAATACCGGAGTACATATCCTCGCACTCACGAAGGCTCTCACGCACGCGCTCTCTCGCTTCAAGCATTAGCTTATCACGAAGCGCCTTGTCCTCAGCTTTCTTGACTTCCTCAAGCTGCCTGAAGATAAATTCACTTGACGCTCTTGCACTATCCAAAATCTGCCTAGCTTTAAGTAGTGTTTTTTGAGTTTCGTCCTCACTCTTAGCAATTTTGCGTTTCAATTCTTCTTCCGAGATTTGCTTGAAGCTCTCGTACTCAGAGCGCATTTTTTCTGCCTCCTCGCGAGCCTCTTCCATCTTCATTCTATCGGTATCAAGTCGCTCGATAACATCCTCAAACCGCTTGTTTTCACGCGCTATAAGCGCGCCTGCTCTCTCTATTACGTCGGCTGAAAGACCAAGCTTTTCCGATATCGCAAAGGCGTTGGATTTACCCGGTGTACCTATAACGAGCTTATAGGTCGGACGGAGAGTATCTATATTAAATTCACAGGATGCGTTTTGCACACGGGGCGTATCCAATGCGTACGCCTTAAGCTCTGCATAGTGTGTTGTTGCCAACGTGAGTGCTCCGAGCATTTGCGCTTTTTCAAGTATCGCTATTGCGAGCGCCGCACCCTCTATGGGGTCGGTACCCGAGCCAAGCTCGTCAAAGAGGACCATAGTATGAGGTCCGAGATTTTCGAGTATGCTGACTACGTTTACCATATGCGACGAGAAGGTTGAGAGCGATGCTTCAATACTCTGCTCGTCACCTATATCGACGAGAATACCGTCAAATACTCCTATCTCGGAATTCTCAAGCGCAGGCACCTGAAGTCCCGACTGCGCCATAAGCGTGAGAAGTCCTACCGTCTTAAGAGTTACGGTCTTACCGCCCGTATTAGGTCCCGTTATGACGAGAGTATCGTATCCCTGTCCTACGGAAACGTCGATTGGCACGACCTTGTCCTTATCGAGCAGCGGATGACGCGCGCGTTTGAGGTTTACGCGTCTGTCACGGATTATCCTCGGCATTTCAGCCTTCATTGATATTGCAAGCGAAGCGCAAGCAAATATAAAGGCTATCTCTGTGATATTATGATAATTGAGCGTAATAACCGATGATGCATCCGCGCAATCAGCGGAAAGAGAGGCGAGTATGCGCTCTATCTCATATTTTTCCTTTGCCGCAAGGCTTTTCAGCTCATTATTGGCATCAACAACCGCCATAGGCTCGACAAAGAGCGTCGCACCCGTTGACGACGTATCGTGAACAAGTCCCTTCATTTCATTTCTGTATTCTGCTTTTACGGGTACAACGTATCTGCCGTTTCGCATAGTTACTATGTTTTCCTGAAGGTATTTGAGCTTATTTCCGCCAATATAGCTCTGAAGTGTTTCTTTTATTCTGTTGTTTGCTTGGCGTATCTTACGCCTGATATCGGCAAGTTCGGGGCTCGCTTCATCTGCTATCATATCCTCGGAAAGAATAGATTTCTTTATTCTGTCCTCAAGAGTTCTTGATACCAGTATTCTTTCAAACAGCTCGTCGAGCGTAGTATCAAAAAGCTTGTCCGTTTTTATATAATCCTGGAGCATTCTGGCACTGTAAAGAAGAGATGCGATATCGAGCAGCTCCTTCGGTGAAAGTATTGCTCCCTTATACGCTCTTTCCGCTGCGGGTGATACGCTCTCGGGCGCACTGAAAGACGGGTAGCCCTTGGCGTTTATTAAGCGCTTGGCATCCTCGGTTCTTCTCTGACGGAGAATCACGGTATCAAAGTCATCCGTCGGCGTAAGAGCACGAGCTTTAGCCTTTGCGCCCTCCGTCGCCGCCATTTCAGAAAGAAGCGCTGTTATTTTATCATATTCAAGGGTAGAAAGTGTTTTTGCTGTAAAATACATCAGCGTTTAACCTCTTTGTAAAATTCAAGTGATTTAAATGTTCTCTCAAGCTGATTAAGTATATATTCTTCGGTCGCCCGTGAAAGAAGCGCCATATCCTCATCCGAGATATTGAAGGCAAAGATTCGTTCAAGCGGACTGTGTATAAGATATCCAAGAGCAACCTTTGCGCCGTCCGACAGTATAGTAACGATTCTTCTCTCACCGTCGTCTACGTTTCTGCCCACCTCGCGCATAATGCGATCGTGGCACGCGTAGCACTCTATATTACCCGCCAGAATGTCAAAGAAGAAATCGCCTTCCGTTTCCTCGCATTCGCGGCAGGTGAGCACCTCAGGCATAAAACCTATTATTGATACGGCTCTTATTTCAAAAGCAGCTTTTATCTTATCGAGTGAATACTTTTTTTCGGAAATCGCGTAAAGGCAATTGAGCGAGAGCCTCAAAAGATCAGCTTCCGCTTCAGCAGTTGTTACGTCCGATAAAACCTCAACTATATAGCCCGCAAGGCTTAGCGCTTCAATAGAATCTCTCAAACCGAAAAAGCTTTCGATAAGGCTTGATTCTCTTACCCAGAACTTGTCCCCTTTTTTATAAAGCATCATCGAGGAATAGCAAAATTGCTGAGTTGCGGACATATTTCTATTTTTCAACGAGCGCGCTCCCTTAACAAGCGCGCTTACCGTACCCATTTCCTTCGTAAATACGGTTATCAGCCTGTCCGACTCGCCAAGATTTACACTTTTTAAGACAAGACCGGTTATTTCGGTAAGCATATCAATCCTCTTTTTTATATCCAAGATTTGCGATATTAAAATCGCTCTCACGCCAATTTTCCTTTACTCTGACGTAGAGATCAAGGAACACCTTAGTGTCAAGAAGCTGCTCGATATCCTCTCTGGCATAGCTTCCTATTCTCTTTATTGAAGCGCCGTTTTTACCTATAATAATCCCCTTATGAGTTGCCTTCTCGCAGTATATTTCAGCGCGGATAGAAACGGTACCTTTTTTCTCCTTCCACTCTTCTATAACTACCGCAGTTCCGTGAGGAATCTCCTCATCAAGCGTGCGAAGAAGCTTTTCTCGAATTATTTCTGCCACCATCTGACGCTCGGGCTGATCGGTAACTATCTCGTCTGAGAAGAACCACATACTCTCGTTAAGATAACGGCGGCATTCGTCAACTACGATATCAACGCCCTTACCGTTCTTTGCTGAGATCGGTATTACACTGTCAAAATCAAAGGCTTCCGAATAGGCCTTGATCGTTTTTACGATATTCTCGGGCTGAACGGTATCAACCTTATTGATAACCAGAATCGCGCCGACACCCTTCGCTTTGATGCCTTTGATGAGATCGGCTTCGATATCTCCAACCTGTTCTCTAGCCTCAACAACGAGAATTACGCCGTCAACGCCGCCTATGGTCTCATTCGTAGTCTTGACCATAAAATCGCCAAGCTTTGTTCTCGGCTTATGAAGACCCGGAGTATCGAGGAATACAAACTGATCCTCGCCTACGGTATGTATACCCGTTATTCTGTTTCTAGTGGTCTGCGGCTTCTTCGATACTATTGCAACCTTCTCGCCTATTATGGAATTAAGAAGGGTAGATTTTCCAACGTTGGGACGTCCTACTATTGCTATAAATCCTGTTTTTGTCATTTATTTCTCCTTGGCGTTCGCCTTATTTTTTAAAAATTGAGTCGATTATTTCCTTCTGAAGTCTGCACTGAACTTCATCCTCTTCAGCGCTTCTCTCGTGATCGTAGCCGAGAAGATGAAGCGTTGAATGAATGGCAAGGAAGCATACCTCGCGCAGAAAACTGTTTCCAAGCTCCGCCGCCTACTCCTTTGCTCTCGGCACGGATATCACAATATCACCGAGCGCCGCTCCGAGCTGACACTCGGTAGGGTCAAATTCTCCATCATCATAGAGAGGAAATGAAAGAACATCGGTAGGTCTGTCAACATTTCTGAATTGACGGTTAAGCTTATGTATATAATCCGCAGAGCAGAATGTTACCGAAACCTCTGCGGAATACTCAAAGCCTTCTCTTTCGAGCGTTGCGAATATTGCTTCGCGTACCGCAAGCTTAAGCTCATAGTCTATTTCTTCAAATTTTTCCGTAGCGGAAAAGTTAATATATAAGTCGCGATGCATCATACTTCACCGTCCTTCTTCGTTTTTGCTCTGAATTTTTTTGCTGCCTGATTTTTTTCGTATTTTTCATATGCGCCTATTATTTTGCGCACGAGGCGGTGACGTACAACGTCACGCTCGCTGAATTTGAATATTGCAATATCTTCAATCCCCTCAAGCACTGTTGTTGCAATTGAAAGTCCGCTTTTTTTGCCAAACGGAAGGTCAGTTTGAGAGAGATCACCCGTTACAACAGCCTTTGAATTATATCCAAGACGGGTTAGGAACATCTTCATCTGCTCGGGAGTCGTGTTTTGCGCTTCATCAAGAATGATGAATGAATCGTCCAGGGTTCGTCCTCTCATATATGCAAGTGGGGCAATTTCTATCGTACCCCGTTCAATGTATTTCTGGTAATTCTCCGCTCCAAGCATTTCAAAGAGTGAGTCATAAAGAGGTCTGAGATACGGATCAATCTTACTCTGGAGATCCCCGGGTAAGAATCCGAGGCGCTCGCCCGCTTCTACTGCAGGTCTCGTTAAGATTATTCTCGTTACCGATTTATCTCGAAGGGCTTCTACCGCCATAGCGACAGCCAAAAACGTTTTACCCGTTCCCGCAGGACCGATACCAAGGACGACCGTATTCTTTTTGATAGCGTCTATATACTTTTTCTGGCCGATAGTCTTTGCTTTTATCGGCTTACCGCGGTTCGTTACACAGATGACGCTGCCCGTATGACCCTCCGCCTCTCCGTCAAGACCGTCACGTACAAGGCTGATAACGTATTCTATGCTTTCCTGACTGATGCTTTCGCCGTCACCTATCATACGTTTGAGATACTCAAGCGTTCTTACCGCAAAGTCAACATTTTCATGCTCTCCGGTTACTACTACGGCATCACCCAAATCAGTGTCCGAATTTCTGTTTGAAAGCCTTACGTCAAATGCCTTTTCTATAAGTCTTGCATTGGTATCAAATGCTCCAAAAAGAGCGGACGTCGCCTCATTCGATTGCGTCATTACTATTCTTTCAGCCATAAAATTCCCCTTTGATCATCTATCGGACCGCATTCCGTATCACACTATCCAAAAACCTTTGTTTCGCCAACATCTCGAAGAACCGTAACCCGCGACGTCATTTTATAGCCGCTATCGGTGTATTTGCCTTCCGTTTTGATTTTGATAAGCTCCGCATCCGAAAGCTTTATGAATCTCAGCTCGGCAAGCCTCGCCGAGGCTATGGCTGTAAGCTCCGAGTCAATATAGTTTTTGCGGTTTTCGGTCTTTTCTACGGCATAAGTCCGCTCAAGCGTTATGGGAATACGGTATATCCCAAACAGTGTGCATTCTTTCACATCTTCTATTATAGCACAAGTGTTATCAATTTTTCTATATTTTTTGAAAATATTTACGCGAAATTTAAAAATTTTTATTTTTTGCGCAATCAGCTCCTCTTTTCCGTAGCTTACGACCGTTTCGTTCCTTTGTACCTCAACGGTAATTTCTTCGGTTACCCTACCGTAAATATCTCCGTCAGCTCTGACAAATCCTCCGCCAAGCTCACCCGGTATAATTCCCGATATCAGAAGATCACCGCGTTTGACGGTATCTCCTTTAGCAACACAGGCTATTCCGCTCCTTACGGTTATTTCCTCTATAACGCAGTCGCATCCCGCGACAATATTCGAGTATGAAACGTTTTCCTCTTCTGTTTTATGCACCGTTTTCTCTTTAACCGTGACATAGGCTACGCCGCCGCGCCTGTTAATATTGATCCACCCTATGTTATCCGATAATTCCAGCATCTCACCCTCCACTTTACCTAGAGAAAGTGAGCTCCATCTGCTTCCTACATCAAACCCGACGTCGGAAAGCTCATCAAGTATAATCGCATCAGATATTTTTTCGTTCCCAGATACTCTTATATCCCAGACAAAAAGTGATGTGACTATATATAACAGCAAGGCTACCGCAAGTCCGCCAAACAGTCCGTATCTGTGTTTATTATTCAGCAAAAGAACAGGAATTCCACCCGAGCATACTATTGAATACGGTATATTTTTGAGTGCTTTAAAAAACTTTTTTCTTTTAAAGAAAGGGATACGCAAATTACCGTTTATATCTATTTTTGCGGAAAGCCCTCGCCTTAAAAGAGCTGTTGCGACAGCGGCTCTGTATTCATCGTTTATACGTATTGTTATATATCCCATAATCAGATAATACAGGCGCATCTATCTTCTCCCTTCCGACTTTTTATCGAAAAACTTAATGTATTCGAGAATGCCAGACACCGTAACGGTTTTATTCTCAAAAAGAGTCATTTCCAACGTTTTTCCCGTCAATATAAAGCTTTCTCTCTTTGTTGCAAGTGTTATTTCATCAGAAGAAAACGCTTTGACGGATAATACTCCGACAAACGTCACAGTTAAATATCTGCCCCTTCCGTCCGCCTCGAGCCTGAAAGTGGGAATCATACATTTTGATGTTTTTCCACACTTGCCCTTTTTCTTCTTTTCGGTCATTATTTTCACCCTTAAATCATATTTTCTATTACAAATATATGATAGGAGAGTAAAAAAATGACGGATAAAGCTTTATTTTCACGAGTAGATAAAAACAATATTCTTTCAAGATCTGTAATAAACTCATCACTTACCCTTGCCGCGCTCATTGCTACGTTTATTATCACACTTTTTTTATCGGACAAAATTTCACATTCGGTTAAAAGCGGATTATCACTTTGCGCCAACGTCATTATTCCGTCGGTATTCCCTTTTATCGTTCTTTCGGACTTTTTATATGCTTTTCTTGACTTTAGTTATCTAAAGCATATCGGCGACATATTTGAACGCGTATTTAAAATAAATCACAGTGGCTTATACCCTTTTTTCCTTGGAATAATATGCGGATTTCCGCTCGGCGTTAAATGCGCAACAGAGCTTTATCTTGACGAGAAGATCACACGAGATGAATGCGAAAGACTTATAGGCTTCTGCAATAATACAGGACCCGCATTTCTCGTTTGCGGCATAGGACTTGGATTAAGAAATAATATCCGAGACGGGTTTATTCTGTATTTTGTTATGGTACTCTCGGCAATACTTACCGGTATTATTTTTTCATACAAAAAAAGTTCCGCAAACATAGATTCCGGAACTCTTACAAAAAAATGTTTTTCAATTACAGATTCAATAAAAAACGCCGGTCTCAACACGTTAAATATATGCTCATATCTCGTCTTTTTTGCCTGCATTGTTGGTTTGATGCGTAATTTGCTCGGCGAAAATCAAATATATCTCACTTTGATTCCATTTCTGGAGGTTGGCAGCGCAACAAGCATTCTATCAAAAACCGCCCTTCTCACAAGTGCTCAAAGTCTTGCTTTATCCTCTTTTGCCATTGGTTTTTCGGGTTTTTCCGTTCATCTTCAGGCTATGTCGTTTATATCAAAAACCGATCTGTCCGTAAAGCGGTATTTTGCTATGAAGTTTATTCAAGGTATTATTTCTTATCTGATTATTTTACTATTAAATCTATTATTAAATTAAAATCAATAAATATTTACGAAAACGATAATTTATAACAAAACAAGCAGACGGATCGTTATGACCGTCTGCTTGTTTTGTTATTCAATTAAAATCAAATACTTAATCGGTTATGTCAACAATGGGAAGCTCAATGCCTTCATTGTCTCCGAAGATATTTTCTCCGTCGTCAGTATTACCGCTATTGCCGCCATCATTGTTATTTGTATCGTTCGAATCATTTGTGCCGTCGGTATTACCGTCCTTATCACCGCCGAGGAGAGTACAGGATACGATAGAGAACGCGAGCACGAGCACGAGCATGAGAGCTAAAAGCTTTTTCATATGTAATTCCTTTCATTTATTATATTGCACGGAGCGTTTAAAACAGATCCCATCTATTCCAAACGCATCCGTGAAAATGGAATTTGCGAAAAAATTACTTTGAAAGCTTCTCTTCAAGAGCCTTAAGCTCATCGTAAAGCTCTGCGGGAACTCTATCACCTACCTGAGCGTAGAACTGACGGATACCTGCGCAGTCCTCAAGCCAAAGAGCCTTATCAACAGAAAGAAGATCAGCAAGAGTTTCCTTGGTAATATCAAGACCTTCGATATTGATATCGTCAACGTTAGGAACGTAACCGATAGGAGTTTCGGTAGCGTCTACCTTACCTTCGCAACGAGCAAGGATCCAAAGAAGAACACGCATATTATCACCGAATCCGGGCCAGATGAAGTGTCCTTCGTCATCGGTTCTGAACCAGTTAACGTGGAAGATCTTAGGAGGATTGGAGAGCTTCTTGCCCATATTGAGCCAATGTGCCCAATAATCACCCATATCGTAACCAACGAAGGGACGCATAGCCATAGGATCGCGACGAACTACGCCAACTGCACCTGCTGCAGCTGCAGTAGTCTCGGAAGCCATGATAGAACCAACGAAGGTACCGTTCTGCCAGCTTCTCGACTGATATACGAGGGGAGCTGTCTTAGCGCGGCGACCGCCGAATACGATTGCAGATACGGGAACGCCTGCGGGATCGTTGAACTTATCGGAAATGCAGGGGCAGTTAGCTGCCATTGCGGTAAATCTGGAGTTGGGATGAGCGCCTGAGGTATTAACCTTATCAGCCTTGTCATACTTTCTGTAATCCCAAACCTCGCCCTTCCAGTTGAGAGCATTTGTAGGAGGATTGTTATCAAGACCTTCCCACCAAACAGTATTGTCATCAAGATTGTGGCAAACGTTAGTGAAGATAGTATCACGCATGGCAGTGTAAAGCGCATTGGGGTTGGACTTCTCGTTAGTACCGGGAGCAACGCCGAAGAAGCCGTTCTCGGGGTTAACTGCCCAAAGTCTTCCGTCCTTACCAACTCTGAGCCAAGCGATATCGTCACCTACACACCATACCTTATAGCCCTGCTTCTGATAAATTTCCGGAGGAATAAGCATTGCAAGGTTGGTCTTACCGCAAGCTGAGGGGAATGCAGCGGTGATATACTTTACTTCTCCTTCGGGAGTTTCAACACCGAGGATAAGCATATGCTCTGCCATCCAGCCTTCTTTTCTACCAAGATAAGAAGCTATACGGAGAGCGAAGCACTTCTTGCCGAGAAGAACGTTTCCGCCGTAACCGGAGTTAACAGACCAGATAGTATTGTCCTCGGGGAAATGACAGATATATCTGTTTTCCTGGCTGAGCTCAGCGCGAGCGTGAAGACCCTTAATAAAGTCAGCGCTATCGCCAAGAGCCTCAAGAACGTTAAGTCCTACTCTTGTCATAATGATCATGTTGAGTACAACGTAGATAGAATCAGTAAGCTCAATACCGTACTTTGCGAAATCAGAGCCTACAACAGACATAGAATAAGGAATAACGTACATAGTCTTGCCCTTATAAGAATTCTTATAGAGCTTGGAAAGCTTCTCGTAGCATTCCTTGGGATCCATCCAGTTGTTGATATTACCTGCATCTTCCTTCTTGGAAGTACAGATAAATGTTCTGTCCTCTACTCTTGCAACGTCGTTGATTGCAGTTCTGTGGAGGTAGCAGTTAGGAAGCTTCTCCTCATTGAGCTTGATGAGGTCGCCGCATTCGCACGCTGCTTTACGAAGAGCTTCTGTCTGCGCTTCGGTGCCGTCAATGAGAACTATATCCGAAGGATTAACAAGCTCTGCCATCTCAGCGATCCAAGCGTTAACATAACTGTTCTTGGTTACATTTGTGTTCATTGGTCTATCTCCTTAATTTAAAATAATCAATAATTTCATAGAGGGCAAACGAGCCTATGGACAAACACTTTCACATAAAAGTCCATTTACCCCGAATACATTATATCATAATAAAATAGATTTTGCAATAAGAAAAGAAAAATATTTTATTGTTTTGATTTTATTAACAATTATATGAATACCGACTTTAATGTTGTTTTCAAAATGTATTAAATAAAGCAAGATTAAACTT
The DNA here is from genome assembly GCA_045654585.1 of Eubacteriales bacterium. Lineage (GTDB taxonomy): Bacteria > Bacillota > Clostridia > Oscillospirales > CAG-272 > UBA1740. The sequence goes on along the minus strand of JAZONS010000062.1, from coordinate 10,782 downwards.
GGTAATTACCTCGCTTTTTTTTGAAAGCTGTTTTATTCTGTGCGGTAAATTGTTTTTTATTCTTCGGACAATTTTTTCTGTCGTTTTTTGTCGAATTTCGAGAAAATTGGTAAATTTTTCCATTTTTGTGGTGAAATCTTTATCAAAAGTTAGTCGATTTTTCGGTTGCAATAAATGGAAAAATGTGGTAAAATGTATTTGTTCCCAAAAATTTCCAAATAAAAATCAAAACAAGGAGAAAACAACACATGGAAAAATCACTTAAAATTCTGATTTGTGCCGAAAATCCCGAGGAAAGGAAGAAAATTGCCGACGCAATATTCAAAGCGGGTGGAAGACGCGCCGATGAAGCTGCCGACGGTGAGGATGCGCTTGAGCTCGCAAAAAGAAACGCTTACGATATCGTGATATGCGATCTCTGGATACCAAGGATTGACGGTATCGGAATTATACGCGCAATAAAGGCTAAGAGCTCCGAAACCTCCTTTATACTTCTCTCGCCTATTAACAAGCACGGCGTTCTTATAGAAGCCTCTGAGGCAGGAGCTGATATCTGCCTTCTTAAGCCTTTTTCCGAAGCTTCCCTTTTATCTCATATCGACGCGCTGACCAGAATTCGCGAAAAAGAAAAGGACGAGCTATCATCAGCCCGCCCCGATATCGAAACTCAGGTAACAAAAATTATTCATCAGATAGGAGTTCCCGCTCATATAAAAGGATATCAGTATCTTCGCTCGGCAATTCTTATGACTATCGATGATAACGATATAATCAACTCGGTTACAAAGATTCTCTATCCTTCGATTGCAAAAAAATACAAAACCACCACTTCAAGGGTTGAGCGCGCTATACGTCACGCAATTGAGGTAGCCTGGGACAGAGGGGACGTTGATACTCTCAACTCCTATTTCGGTTACACTATTCAAAACACGCGCGGGAAGCCAACAAATTCGGAATTTATCGCAATGATAGCAGACAATCTGCGTTTAAAGTATAAATACAGCATGGTATAAAAAGCAAAAGAGGCTCTCTCAAACAGCTAAAACGCTGCGAGGTAGCCTCTTTCTAAAGGGTTATATTTAATTACCGAAGTATTTTCTGCCTTCCATAGCTCTGTGAAGTGTGACCTCGTCGGCATATTCTATATCGCCGCCTACGGGAATACCGTACGCAAGTCTTGAAACCTCTATATTATACGGCTCGAGTATCCTTGCGAGGTACGCCGCGGTAGTATCTCCCGAGGGGGTCGGGTTTGTCGCAACGATGACCTCTCTTATACCGCCCTGCTCCGCACGGGCAATAAGCTCTTTTACGTTGAGATCGTCGGCAGAAATATTATCAATAGGCGAAAGAACGCCGCCAAGCACGTGATACGTGCCGCGATAGCTTCTTACTTTCTCCATTACCATAATATCCTTAGGACTTTCCACAACGCAGATGAGCGATGGATCTCTGTATTCATCTGAGCATATCTCGCATTTGACATCGGATGCCGTAAGCCCACAGCAGATGGGACAGGTATGAATGTCACGCCTCGCTCCGATTATAGCATCCGCAAACTGCTCGAGCTCATTTTCCTCAAGCGCAAGCGTAGCAAACGCATAACGGACTGCGGTTTTTGCTCCGACACCTGGAAGCTTTCTGAATTCTTCGATCAATCTCTTGATCGGTGCTATATATTCTGCCATTACCGATTAAAAGATACCGGGAACTCCGGGGAATCCAACAGAGCCCGTTATTGCCTGCATCTCAGATGCATTAGTGCTTTCAACCTTCTTGATAGCCTCGTTAACTGCGGCAACCACAAGGTCCTCAAGCGTTTCGATATCATCCGGATCAACGATTTCGGGAGCAAGCTTAACAGAAAGTATCTCCTTCTTACCGTTTATCTTTACGTTTACAACCCCGCCGCCAGCGCTGACGTCGTATTCGCGAGCATCAAGCTCCTCCTGCTTTGCAGCCATATCCTCCTGCATCTTCTGAGCCTGCTTAAGAACAGCCTGCATATTGGACGGACCGCCGCCCACCCCCTGAGGTAATCTTACTTTCATTTGTCTTTCCTCTTTCAATTTTTATCTAAATTTAATTTAAAGCTTTTTCAATCTCATCAGCAAAGTTGCCGACGGAATCACCGGGATCCTTTTCAACAAAGTTAACGACTATCGCATCCGGCTCCTTGTTCTCGCACTCGGCAACGAGTCCCTTGACAAGAGCGATGTTTTCCTGACTTTTAGTAATAACGGTCAAGAAGAACTTATCCACCTTTACAAGGAAGCTGCCGTCCGGCATAACGAAGGCTACCGCCTTTGAAAGCGCGGCAAAAACCGAGCCCTTTGCATTTCCGAGTCCGGAAATAACGCGCCCCCATTTTGAATACGGCTTTGGCTGCGCATTGGGATCGGACACTGCGGGAACAACGTTTTCGGTCTTCGGCTTCTCTGCTTTATCGAAATCGGTAGCAGCAGATTTCGGCGACTCCTTTGCGGGAGCATCTTCTTTAACGCCGCCACTGAATCTGAGTCTTGAAACAGCCTTTTCGAGCTCTTCTATACGAAGAAGCAGAGCTTCATCTCCTAAACCGAGTCTTGAATCGCACATACGAGTAAGCGCTATCTCAGCAACGCTTCTCTTCGACTCTCTTGCGCGCTGAAGGTCGGCAAGAGTAGCTTCAAGCACCGAGGTATGATAAAGAAGCTTAGCCATAGTGAGCTTACCTGCAAGCTCTTCGAGCTGGCTATGCTCAGCATCGGTGAGGTCAAGATAATTCTTTGAGTCCGACGTACTCTTAACTATCATTATATCTCTGTAAGCATCGAGAAGCTCCTGCCAGAATACCGAAAGATCGCTTCCGACCATAACAACATTTGCTACCGCCGAATATACAGCGGAATAATCGGATCTTGCGATCGCATCTATCAATGAATAAATCGAGGAGCGATTTCCTCTGCCCACCGTTGCGAATACAAGCTCCGCATCAATGGTTTTCCTTGCGCCTGCGCAAAGCTCAAGAAGACTGACCGCATCTCGCATTCCGCCCTCGGCGGCTCTCGCGATAACTCCTGCGCCCTCTTCCGTCAGATCAATTCCCTCCGCCTTGGATATTTTCATAAGGCGCTCAACTATGACCTCGGTGGTCATACGTCGGAAATCAAATCGCTGACATCTTGAAACGATAGTAGTCGGCAATTTATTAAATTCCGTCGTAGCAAGTATAAATACTACGTATGACGGAGGCTCTTCTAGGGTTTTAAGCAATGCGTTAAACGCCGAGCCTGACATCATATGAACCTCGTCTATAATATAAACACGGTATTTCAGAAGCGCTGGAGTGAAGGCTATCTCATCCTTCATATCTCTAACGTTTCCAACGCCGTTGTTACTAGCGGCGTCCATTTCTATAACGTCGGTTGCAACACCCGCATCAATACTGCGGCATGCTTCGCATTCGTTACAGGGATTTCCGTTTTTCGGATTTAAGCAGTTGACTGCCTTTGCAAGGATCTTCGCGCAGCTAGTCTTTCCCGTTCCTCTCGATCCGCAGAAAAGATATGCGTGAGAAATTTTATTATTGGCAACTTCATATTTGAGTATATCCGTAGTCGATCTCTGACCTGAAACGTCATCAAAGTCAACGGGGCGCCATTTTCTGTATAAAGCACGGTAATCTGACATATCTGCATCCTTTCATGTTTTAAAAAGAAAAGCGCGAGCGGTACACAAAGTTCTCCGCATACGCGCAAAAAAAATAATCTTCCGAATGTCGGAAAGAGCCATACACCTCTCCTTCGAACAAGTCTTTACATGCGTTAACCACTGCCTTTGCTCCAAACAGGCGCCCTTGCGGCACACCCGATAAACTGCTTAATGCTGCTCCGTTCCCGACCTGACATGGTTCACAGCCTCAAGTTGCGCAAGACCCATTCTTCAACGCAACGGCAAGTGGCGCAGTCCACACAAAAACTGACCTTGAGAGAGGAAATCACCCCTGCATATAGCGGATTTCAGGAATAAGGCACCGCTACCACCCCGGCCAGTATGACTCCATCCGACACCCGGAAGATAATTCACGGTATACAGTATACCAAATTATTTTCTAAATTGCAAGTCCTTTTAATGAAAATTTTAAAAATAATACTTCAATTTTCGACAAACTGTATATCCAAAGCTCAAAATATCTTTAAATTACAAACCCGCCACTGATATTAAGCACGTCACCCGTGATAAATCCCGCCTCATCCGATGCGAGGAACAGCGCGGCATTCGCAACCTCTGCGGGCTCTCCTATTCTGCCAATAGGAGTTTCATCAGCAAGAGCTCGCATCTCCTCATCGGAAATTGCACTGTTCATATCGGTATTTATAACCCCGGGAGCTATCGCATTTACAGTGATCCCAGAGGGACCGAGCTCCTTCGCAAGCGCTTTGGTAAAGCCGAGGAGTGCTGCCTTTGCGGTAGAATAATGCACCTCGCAGGATGCTCCAACAAGCCCCCATACCGAGCTTATATTTATAATTCTGCCTCGTTTTTTCTTTATCATTTGAGATAAAACGGCTTTCGAATACAAAAACGCAGCGGTTACTGACGTATTCATAACTCTGTTCCATTCCTCGAGCGAAATATCGCTGAGGATACCGAACGAGGATACGGCGGCATTGTTTATAAGAACATCTATTTCCCCGTAAGCCTCGATAGTTTTTTCAACAGCGGAAATGATATCGCTCTCGCTCTCGGAATCGGCTTTAATGGCAAGCGCTCCCGTTTTATCCGAAAGGATACGAGCCTCGGCATCCGAGCTCTTATATGTAAATGCAACAGAATATCCATTCGATGCAAAGAGCTCCACCATAGCCTTTCCTATTCCACGCGATCCACCGGTTATTAATACTGTTTTCATTTTTTACCTCACACAAGTTTATGCATTAAGTATATATTATTTTTCAATTTATGTCAACCGCGTTTTTTGTTTTATCACAAATTACTTGTTTTTTTGATAATTTTATTGTATAATTAATACACATCTCCACGGAGGATTATTTTGATACTTTTAATTGACAAATCACAAAAGGATGCAAATCTTGTATCCGAAATACTTTTTAATATGGGATTTCTTTCTCTTGCTGTAACACCCGAAAGAGCGCCCTCCGAAATATCAAACAGATTCCGAGCCGTCATTTTTCTTTCTCCCGAAAGGATGGGATCGCTTGAAGAGTACGTTCCTATGATACGTAAGTTCTCACTTGGGGCGCCTATCTTTGCGCTTTGCAGGAAACCTCATTTTGAAGAAGCGGAGTTATTTGACAAGGTATTTTACGATACGGAAATATCATACGTTCTGATAAGGGACATAATTGAAATTCAGACTAATATGAAAAAACGGCGTATAGGCAGTTACAGAGCTATGGGAATTGACGCTTCGGTTTATACCGACGAGGTTACCTTCTTTGATATTCCGCTCGGGCTGACGAGGACCGAAACGATGATCTTGAGGTATATAGCCGTAAACTTCCCTACCCGAGTTAAGGCGAATGATATTTTGCGTTTCGCTTTCAAGAGCGGAAGATGCCCCGAGATCGCGAATATACGGACTCACATCTCCTCTATCAACAAAAAGTTTGTTAAAATCGCAAAAAGGCAGTTTATAGTTTCAGAGAACCGACTTGGATACACTCTTGCTACTCCGCCCGATATATTCGCCTCTAAAAACACGGCGGAAATAAAATAACGAAATAGGTACAAGCTAACCTTGCATATGCTTTAAATATGGAGGTTAGCTTTTTATGTTGAATTTTTCAAATCTTTTCTTAAAATTCATCTCTCTTATCTTGGGACTTTCCGATATGCAATCGTTCCCTCCGCCCTTGAAGGCGGCGGAAGAGCAGGAGCTGTTTATTAAAATGAAGGACGGCGATATGAGCGCGCGGGCAAAGCTTATTGAGCACAATATGAGGCTCGTTTCGCACATAATACGTAAATATTACTCATCCTACGGTTATCCCGACGATCTTTTATCCATCGGAAGCCTCGGGCTGATCAAGGCGGTGGATTCCTTCCACTCGGAAAAAGGAACTCGCTTCGCTACCTACGGCGCGCGTTGCATTCAAAACGAGATACTTATGTTTTTCAGAAGCCAGAAAAAAACAAATATGGAGGTATCGCTCAACGATACGATAGACGTTGACCGCGACGGAAATCCGCTTACATATCTCGATATTATCAGTACCCCCGAAACGATTGCCGAGGATATTGATATGAATATGCATATTGAAAAGGTCAGAGAGCTCGTTGACAGCGTTCTTGACGAAAGAGAGCGCGAAATTATCGTCTTGAGATACGGACTTCTAGGTTATCAGCCAAAAACACAGCGCGAGGTCGCAAAGTATCTTGGAATATCCCGCTCGTACGTTTCAAGAATCGAAAAAAAGGCACTTTTACTCTTGCGTGAGTCTTTCGGAAGCGTCAGACCAGAATTTGATGACTGAGTATTCATTTTATGTATAAAAAAATCAAAAGCGTGAAAAATAACAATGGACCTTCGTCCAAAAAAGATACTGAGGTTTCAGAAATGATTATAAACAAAATCGCGCTGATTATTTCTATAATCGGTTGTCTCAACTGGGGTCTTGTCGGTCTTTTCTCTTTTGATCTGGTAGCCTGGATCTCGGGAGGTCCCGAAACGCTTCTTGCAAGAATCATCTACGTAATAGTTGCTCTTGCTGGAATCTGGTGCATCTCGCTTCTCTTCCACGAGGATGAGGATACCGTTGATCACAGAAGCACAAAAATGGGTCACGGCCACAATCACGCATAAAACAACCAATATTATTATGCCCTGTGAGGCTAGCTTGGAATATTTTTGAGCTAGCCTCTTTCTATTCCCGTTATTTTTGACAGCGAACACTCCCAAAATTCTTTCGAAATCATATTATGTTAATAATGAAAATGTTTTTTCAGCTTTATGTTTTAAATTCTGTAAAGTATGGCAAAAATATAAGTAATAAACCAAATATAAAAGGAGAAAGAAAAGGCTTTCGGGAAATGGAAATGAACATAAAACGAGGAGATATATATTATGCTGATCTGAGTCCTGTTATCGGCAGTGAGCAAGGCGGCTTGCGCCCTGTTCTTATAGTGCAAAACGACGTTGGCAATAAATACAGCCCCACAGTAATTGCTGCCGCGATAACATCAAAAATGGGTAAAACAAAACTGCCGACACATATAGACGTTATCGGTAACCAGGTCGGGCTTGCGAAGGACAGCGTTATACTTCTTGAACAGATACGAACCATAGATAAAAAAAGGCTGAAGGAAAAAATGGGACATCTCGATGACGATACTATGCGAAACGTCAATGATGCTATCGGAGTAAGCTTCGGTCTTATAGGCGGAGATATAACTTGATATTTATCACTATCCGCCGACTCAGTTTATAAACTAAAATGCCGCTGCGATCGATTTTTTCGGTTGGAGCGGTTTTCTTTTAAAAGTATTCATATCTACCATTTTGTCTTCATAGACTTGATTAGGTGGGAAACCTCCAAAAAAGGAAAAGAAAGTGACGGCAAAAATGAACAGATACACCCCAGAAGGATCAAGAATCGGAACAACACAAAACAGAGAGTACGTTTCAAGTCTCGCAGGACTCGAACGGGCTCTTGATAAGCAAGTGATACTGGAAGCGCCCGCAATACTCTGCGATCACAATTTCAACCTCCACATATCTCTCGGGGGAGGAATACTTGGCATAATTCCGAGAGAGGAATGTGAATTCATTTCAAGCGGTGAGCAGGTAAAGGATATTGCTATTCTTACGCGAGTCGGTAAGCCTGTATGCTTCAAAGTGACGGGTTTCAGGCGCGACGATGTAGGAGAAACAGTTGCTATTCTTTCACGAAGAACAGCTCAACGCGAATGCGTTTTAAACTATGTATCAACGCTTATTCCGGGTGATATAATCCCCGTAAGAGTTACGCATCTCGAAAATTTCGGGGCTTTCGTCGATATCGGATGCGGTATAGTTTCTCTGCTCTCTATTGATTGCATCTCGGTATCCAGAATATCGCATCCCTCTGTAAGGCTGGGCGTCGGCGACTCGATGTTTGCCGTTGTCAAGAGTATTGACGAACGCGGAAGAGTTTACGTGACCGAGCGCGAGCTTCTCGGCAGCTGGGAGGAAAACGTATCAAGATTCTCCGAGGGGCAGACCGTAAGGGGCGTTGTTCGCAGTGTTGAAAATTACGGTATTTTCGTCGAGCTTACGCCGAATCTTGCAGGACTTGCCGAATACAAGGAAAACGTTTATCCCGAGCAGACTGCCGCAGTTTACATAAAAAGCATAATTCCCGACAAAATGAAGGTCAAGCTGATAATAATTGATACTGCCGATGAGCCTATCTACCGACAGCCGCTTGAATACTTCATCAACCCTGAGCAAACACAGCATATCGACCTTTGGACTTACTCACCCGAAGGTTCAAAAAAGATAATCGAAAGCTGCTTCTCCGCGAGTTAATTTAATAATCAAAAGCATCAAAATTCGGTTTTTTATGAGAAATCCGTTTTTTGGTGCTTTAATTTTTAATGTTGTACAAAATATCTATTAATTTTTTGTGAATTTTTCAAATTGAATTTACTACACTAAAGTGCTATAATATATTTGTAAAAATATTTTAGGAGGTTATTTATGAAAAAAACAGCAAAATATTTAATTTTGGCGTTTCTCGTTTTTGCTACTGTTTTTTCAGCCGCGGCGTGCGAAGATTTAGGAGATTTGAACGAAATTTTAGGCGGACTGAATAACACGGACAATAAAACAGAGGAATGGACTATGGAAACCGTTTATAGCCAAGCGAAGGCGCTCGGCTATGAAGGTACGATGGATGAGCTTTTAGCTCTTATCACCGGAGCTGACGGTAATGACGGTCTTGACGGCGCTGACGGTCTTGACGGCGTCAGTATCACCGAATCTGAAGTGAGAGCCGACGGACATCTTATATTCATCCTTTCGAACGGAAGCACCTTAGACGCAGGAAAGCTTCCCTCCTCTTCCAAGGGAGAGCCCGGCGTATACAAGGTCACATTTGACCTTGGAGACGGAAATACCTTTGAAGAATACAGCAATAATTATAGCATTGAAAAACCGACCGATCCCGAAAGAGACGGATTCACCTTTGGCGGATGGGAATATTACGAACCCGCATTCGATAAATGTGACGAATGGAAATTTGATTCGTATGCAATAACGCGCGATATGACGCTTTACGCAAAATGGAATAATTCCCAGCACGAAGATGGACGGCTCCTTCTCGTAAGTAACTATAAAGCGCTCTTTAAAGTTGTTTATACGCAAAGCTCGGGAAGTGCCGGCAAGAGAGCGGCAGATAATTTTGTTAAAACCTTAAGGAACCTCGGCGTTGAGATTGGAGACGCGGTTAGTGACAGAAATGCCGCAGCCGTTACCGATTGCGAAATAATTATTGGCGCTGATGCGCTTAACAGAGGCGAGGAATGCTGCGTTTCCACAAGTTATCTTGGAGTTGGCGGTCAGATCGTTAAGATCGTAGGTAATAAAATAATAATCGCTGCCGGAACGCCCGAGCTTACCGCAAAGACCTTTGACGTTTACGTAAAAAACCAGATGAAGATAACGCCCGGTTTGACCGAGCTAAAAAAGCTTTCAGTCGATGACGATTATGCCTACACAAAGCTCACCAACTACACTATCGAATCGATAAAGATCGGTGACACAGACCTTGGCGACTTCACCGTTGTTTACGACATACAGGCACTTGTAGATTCAAACTATTCCACAGGTAACATCCGAGAATTTGCTTCTACTATTTTTGATAAGAGCGGTATTGTAATCGAAACCGGCGAGTTTTCAAACGTTGACAGTTACGCTCATGCGCTTATCATCCGCTACGTAGATACGTATGTTGGCAACAGCAGGGATAAGACTCATTCCCTCGAGCAGAGCGGCGGCTTCCGCGCATACATTGACGGCAGCAATTACATAATTGAGTGCTGCTATATGAACGTGTTTAATGATGCTTTTGAGGAATTCCTCAAATCTACTATTACTTCAAAGAGCGGTAACGTAGTTATATCCGAAGAATACACGGACAATGCCAACACCGTTTATTACGAAGACTTTGGTGCGAAGGGTAACGGCATTGCCGATGACTATCAAGCTATGTATGATGCTCACATCTTTGCCAACTCGTGCGGTCAAACCGTATGCGGCAAGGCGGGTGCCCACTATTATGTTGGCTCCGCAAGTCTTACGAGAACTATTCCCGTCAAGACCGACGTTAACTTCAACGGCGCGACTATCACGGTTAACGACTTCGGCTCGGATGCGTACAAGAACAGAAACGTTAAGCTCTTTACCACGGTCAGAGATTATTCTCCCGTAACACTTACGGGTGACGAGGTATATGCGCTTTACGAGGAGTATCGCGCAGCTAATCCCGATGCTCCCGAAAAGCTCGTTATAGACAGTACTACCGAGTCCTTCCCTTGGCTTGCATCAAAGCTTGTAACGGGAAGCATGGTGAGAATCATCAGCGCAAACCATAAGGACTTTGTACGTCACGGCGCAAACCAGAACAACGGTAATAACCGAATGGACGTATTTATGGTAGAGGCAAACGGTCACTTCGTAAGAGAGACCGATACAGACCTTGACGGAAACGGCGTTATAGGTAACGTAACGACTCCCGTTGCATACTCCTTCGGCTGCACTGACGTAAACGACCCCAGCGTAACCAGAGCAGCTCTTGA
>JAZONS010000061.1:0-22366 GCA_045654585.1 Eubacteriales bacterium | reverse complement strand
GGCTCCGGTGGGAGAGAATGACTTTCCTCCGGAATAATAACGAAGGTCGCCGAACAGATCGCTTCCGATATATTCCTTAAGCACCGCATCAACGGACTCCTTTGAGTCGGCGTATTGAAGCTGGTGGGCGATATCGTATAGGTTTTCATAATGCTGATCTGCTTTACTGTTTGCCAAAGCAAGATCGTCATCGAAATGTATTAACGAGTTGCGCTCGGCAGAATCGTTAAAGAATTCGTCGGAGAAAATGATTACCGAGATCAAATATACCACCAAGAAAAGAATGGTGATAGAGAGAGCTAACTTGGGTGCGAGCTTAAGCACGTGATCGCGGTCGAGCTTTACTTTGCGCTCGGTGCCACGCGATCTTGGTTCGCCGTCCTCGTTCTTGGGGGCGCGATCACCTTTCGCCCTCTTGGCGTTGCTCTCTTCGGGAGCGGCTATGACTGCATCCGTTTCGGGAGAGCTTGCTTCTGCCTTATTCGGTTGTTCTTCTGCCACCAGGACGTTCTGCTTTTCCTCTGCCATAGCTATCTCCTTTCAAAAAAATCAGTTTTCTTCTTCCTTCGTCGTGCGCTTACCCTCGAGCACGGCGGTGTAGGTTATCATAACAACGCTTGCGATCGCGATCACCATTATTATGATTATCATTCCGCTTCCTTCAAGCGCGCGGGATAGATTCGTAAGACCGTCAAGGTTCTTAACGTACCTTCCGATCAGCTTTTCGGATTTCGCCGTAACGCCGTCATTAGCAGGGTTAGCATCACCCCGTGTCACAAATTCAATGCCGGAATCTGTTATGATAGGCTCTTCTACGACTCTATGCGTGTTCGGATATCCCTGGATCGTGAAGTCATCGGAATAGAAGCATATTATATCGTCCTTGCCGATCTCTTCGGGGGCGACGCGCTTTATAAGTATGTATGAGTTCTTGGGGATCTCATCTTCCATACTCTCGGATACAACGTGCATAACCGAGTATCCGAAAAATCTTGGCACCTCTCCCTTGAGCTTGGCGGAAATTATGTTCACCATAGTGATGAAGAGTAGCACTAATGCAACCCACCAAGCCGCAGAAAGGGTGGTTTTTATGATTTTTGCAACTTTTGTTTTGGACATTTTACTTGCGGACGCAAGCTTCCCAAAGCTTCGCATCGGGGATGAACTTGCGCTTTTCCGCTACCTTTGCTTCAAGATTAGCTATACGCTCTTTGATACGGGCGTTATCGGAGTTGAGCGCCTTCAAGGCATCGAGAAGAGCGAGAGTGCGCCTGTATTCGATAAGCTTGTTTACGTTGGTAAGAACGCTCTTTTTCTTCTTTCTCGGAAGAGCAAGATACTGCGCTCTCGTATAGGGAATTATAAGTGCGGATCTCGGCGCGCCCTCGGTATCCGAGAACGCAAAGTCCATTTCGTCCTCACCGTAATTCTTACGTCTTACAATGGGAGTTCCGTTCGCATCAACGATGATGACACGTCTTCCGCTCGGAGAAAGACCCGTATCCTCCATAACGTCAAGCGCCTCGCGAACAACGTCCGCCTCAGCCTCATCGTGAACGGTTACTACGACCGTAGCGCCGTCATCCTTTATTTCAACGGTAGGCACGTGGGCAGGCTTTTCCTTATCCTCGGGCTTACGAAGTCCTGCAAGGAGAGCCTCAACGTCGGTGAGCACGGTCTTATCGTCATCATCAAGGGTAACGCCCTTCGGGAGAAGCACCTTGATAAGTCCACGCTCAACCAAGGCATCCGTGTCCTCATACGGCATACGGAAGTCCTCAGGCTCGCGTTCTGTTCTTTCAATCTCAAGCTTCTGCATAAGCTCACGGATGAGCTCGATAGCGTGGTTTCTTCCTCTTCCGCTCTTGACCTTAAGGAGCATCGGATTTTCTTCAAATCCGGGTTTATCCTTAACGTTGGTGAAGAAGTATTTGCTTTCAGTGTATTCATCCGGATCGAGAGCAAGATAGAGGTAAAGCATTTTACCCTTAACGTCTATCTTTGCTATTTGCACCTTAGTCTTTTTATAGGTTTCGCACTTCCAGCTGATCTTACATTTAACACCCGAATACGAAAGAAGCTCGTTCTTTATATCCGAGTAGTAATCTTTCAGCTCATTATCAGACTGAATAAGTCTTGAAAGGAAGGAACGTCTATATCTTATTTCAACGGGCGCTTCAGGCTCTGCAGCGACGGGCAAGGGCGCAGCTTCGCTTACCACGGGCTCGGGGATAGCCTCCTCGCCTACTATAAGCTTGAGCGCATCGTCAAGAGTCAGCTCGGGTTCTTCCTCCGCGGGAGCCTCAGGCTCGCTGACATCTTCCGCGGGCGCTTCTGCGAGTGCGGAATCAGCACCTTCATCTGCAGCCGCTTCTTCCATAGTCTCGGCAACCTCCTCGGCAACGGACTCTTCTGCAACGCTTTCCGCTTCAACAGCCGTTTCAGCTTCCGCAGGTGCAGATTCTGCACCTTCCTCTGCCGCAGCGGCATCCTTTTCCTTATCCTTATATTCATCAAGGAAGTCAAGGTTGGTCTTAACGGTTTCGTCGCCATCACGCAGCTCTACACCGGCAGGTACGATAACCTTGATAAGTCCGCGCTCGATAAGAGCATCCGTTTCCTCGTACGGCAAGTGGAAGTCCTCCCACTCGCGCTCGAAACGCTCGATTCCGAGGCTCTGCATAAGCTCACGGATAAGCTCGATAGCGTGATTTTTGCCGCGCTCGCTCTTAACTTTGAGGAGCATTGGAGTTTCGCCATAAGCGGGTTTATTGCCTACATTTGTAAAGAAATATTTACTATCTTTGTAATTTTCAGGGTCGAGAGCGAGGTAAACGTAGAGCATTTTACCTTTAACGTCAATCTTCGCTATCTGCACCTTGGTCTTTTTATATGTTTCGCACTTCCAGCTTACCTTCGACTTCACGCCGCGGTATGAGAGAAGCTCGTTTTTGATCTCTGTATAGTAATCCTGAAGCGGGGGCTCTGCCTGGATAAGACGAGACATAAAGGAGCGTCTGTATCTGATCTCGACGGGCGCTTTTGCCGCTTCCGCAAGTCTTCTCGCTTCTTCTTCGGCAAGTCTTCTTGCCTCTTCCTCGGCAAGTCTTCTTGCCTCTTCTTCCGCAAGTCTTCTTGCCTCTTCTTCTGCAAGTCTTCTTGCTTCTTCCTCTGCTCTGCGTCTTGCCTCCTCTTCCTCGCGCTGACGTCTTTCTTTTTCAAGACGTCTGTACTCAGCTTCGCGGCGCAGGCGCTCTGCATTCATTTCCTCGTCTGCTCTAAGAGCTACGACGATAGCCATTCTTATACGTTTTTCATCTTCGGAGAGCTTTTTCCTGTTATTCATAAGACGGGATACGGGCACGAGCTTTTTATACTCGGAGTCGTATACCATATAATCATCAAGCTCTTCTATCTCGAAATCCGGATCGAACTCGGGATAAGTCTCCTGAAGATGCTTTACAGAAAGAAGTCTGTTGTCCTCGGGATTCTCCGCAACTCCGTTATAGAAATGCGTATACTGCATTGCGACCGAGGAATAAAGATCCGATATATAATTGCTTGACGGCATCTCGGAATACTCGTCGTTAACGAAGTAGAATCCGGTCTTGTCAAAGCTTTCGATAAACTCCCACAGATTAAGGCACTCACGGAAATTCTTATTCTTAAGAATAGCGTTAGTTCTTATCACGGGTGGGCGTATATAGTTTTTACCCATCGCGCGTATGAACGGCGACGACATAAACGAAATAATTGCGTGGTTGATCTTTTTTAAGCGAACGAGAGATGCCTTATACTGCTCATTAAGGTCCGAATCAAGCTCGGATATCTCCGTATTGAGAGGTGAGGTCAGCTCAATGCGAAGATCAATCCGAGCCGTGTTCCGACCGCTTTCATCGTCGGTGCCGGCAAAATGCTCAAACTCGGTATGATAGTTGAACTTATAATTTCGCTCGACGGCGTTGGTACCCATAAGGGCTTTATAACGCTTGTCAACAAAAGCGGAAAGTCGGGCAAGAAGGGTGTTTATAAACTTATTCTCATAAGTAAGAACGGTCTCATCGTGGAAAACGTTGAGAAGCTTCTGAGGTATAACGTCTCCGTCCTCGGTTATATCGAGAATAAAATTCGTATGCTGAGCAAGGTGCTTGATGGTCTTTTCCGTTATATGCTTTGAAAGCTCGACGGGAAGTATCTCGTCAACGTCCTCAATAGCTACCTTGGGAAATCTTATAATAGTGTCAATATACGGCAAAGCCGCTTCTATTTTATCTATCCACTCTGTGTCAATATTTTTATGAACTGTATTACGCTTTAAGGAAGCCGTGGTTTCCGCAGAAGCAACGAGCATTTCCGCATCGGAAAACTCAGGGCATTCCTTAGCGAGTCCTCGGAGAGCCGAAAACGCTTCTTTTCTGAATTTCTCGTAATTATTATTCATTTTTAGCTCTCCTTTCTCGAAAGAGTTTTAAGTATTAGTACGTTCTCTGGAGTCTCTCAAGCAGCTCGATAGACGACTTCATCTTATCCTTGCCGAAGAGAGTATTGAGGTAGTTGATAAGTCCCTTGAGCTCATCTCTGATAAGAGAGAGGTTAAGGCTTTCAAACTTTCTGAAAACTTTGGTTGCGAGCATATGGTCGATACCGCTGATAACGTCACCGCCGCACGCTACGTAAACAGGAACAAAGACCATGAGCTGCTTCATAATACGGTTACCGAACGCAACTCTGAACTTTTTGATAACGTAGTTATCAAGCGACTCTATCATATCGAGATATACCTTTTCTACAGGATGCTCTTCTATCGCCTTATCATAGAGAGCCTCAACGGATGAGAAGCATATCCTCGAGGGTGGCGTATCGGGAGCATCGAATGCGATACCCTTGGTATCGATATTAATGGTAAGAGCACGGTCGTAGACCTTATCCGAGATAGAGAAGGTAGAGTCGTCGTTGTTAGCCGTACCGATATACCAGGTATTTTCGGGAATAGTGAGTTTACCGCCCTCAAGGTGCTTGGGATCGTTCTCCCACGAAGAAGGAACGAGCTCAATAGTCCACTCCGAGGAGTCGGGCATTTCCATGATGGAGAGCATTTCCGCGAAGTAATACTCGATACGGGCAATGTTCATCTCATCGAGGATGATTACGTTGATATCGTCGTTAAGGTTAGATTCGTATATTCTTCTGAGGACCTCGGTTTCATTGAACTTCTTAGAGAATTCGTTGAAGTAACCGAAGAGCTCTGTACGGTCACGCCACGAGGGCTGAACCGAAACGATAGTAGCGTCATTCTCAAAGAATTTACCGAGAGCGTAAGGCAGTGAGGTTTTACCTGTACCCGATATACCCTGGAGAATTATAAGCTTGGTTGAAGCAAGTCCCGCGAAGAAGCATCTGATAACCTCTTCTTCATAATAAAGTCCCATTCTTGAGCAAGCGAAGTTACGGAAGTCGCGGCAAAGCTCCTCAAGCGTGAAGTCTTTTCTGTAAACGGGGGGTATGTAATACTGATATTTCTGGTCGATAGCCTCGAGCTTTGAGAAACGGGGCGCGAGCTCTTCGTTCTCCTCGTCGACCGAGCCTGCTGCGGTACCCTCGCCCTTTTCTTCATCCTCAGCGCGGAAGATCGCGTTAAGGTCATCGACGGAAACGCTAGTCTGACCTATCTTGAGAGCGAGAATTCTTTCCTTCTCTTTAGTAAGCTTAAGAACGTCGCGGTGAAGGTTTGCAACCTCTTCAAGAAGATCCTCGTTACCGACTCTTGACTTTCTGAATCTTATATATTTTCTTACGCCGAGAATTATTAAATAAATGATAATTCCCCAGATCGCCATTACCAGAATGAAGGATAAAATAGCAAACAGCCAATCTATGAACTTGAACGCGCCCTTATACGCGCCAAACTGTTTAAAATAATCAACTATGTTGAATATCTTGAAAAGACCGCCAAATAAGCCTGAGATGATCTGCCAGACTCCGTTAACCATAGTGGTTATAAAAGCATAAAACCATTCAAGGAATCCACTCATTTAGTCTTTTTCACCGCCTTTACTTTATAAAAATTTTTTCGAATATATTTAACTTTGAGCAAAAAACTCAAAGATAATTGCCAATTTTACGTGCCTTTACATATATATTTATATAGTTTTAATGCAAAATTGCCAACAAGGCATAACTATAACTTTTGTTATATATATTTGCGCGCGAGAGAATTATTTCAAAGTATCAAAACCGGTAGGTAAAATTAATTCTCGTCTGTTGTTTCTTCTGTTGTATCATCCTCGGATGACGCATCACTCGAGGGGGTTGCAGACTCTTCGTCCGCGGGAGCGACATCTTCTGCCTTCTGCGAAGCGAGATATTCCTCTACTGCGCGGCGTTTGATCTCCTCCTCAGCCTCTTTAGCTCTCTGCGCTGCAAGGTATTCCTCGATAGCGCGGCGCTTGATCTCCTCTTCGTCCACCGTGGGAGCTACGCCTGCGGGAGCCTTCTTTGCTCTCTCTTTTACGACAACCATAATAAAGTTATAAAGCTCGTAAAGGAAGAAGAGTATTAAGGGGAGAACTATGCAAAGGAAGAATCCGAGAGAGGAACGAAGGAAGCCGAGAACAGCTCCAAGTCCTGCGATTCTGCCGTTTTCTTTGCATATACCGATAATATCAGATGAGTGAACGGTGTATGCGGGGGTATTCGAAGTAGCTACGTTATCGGGGTTGGGGTTATTATCACCCTTTGTTACGAAAATCGTTGAGCCTTCTTCGTGCTCGTGGATACGGTGAGTATTGATATCACCGATCTTGCCGTCACCGTTGATGTCAACAGAGGTACGGAAGGTTATGATCTGACCGACCCTAAGATCAAGCTTTTCTTCATCGGAAAGCTTCTTCATAAAGACGAGATCTCCAACCTTATAGGTATCTTCCATCGACTTGGTTTCGATTGTTATTAAGCTTCTGCCAAAGATCGCGGGCACGCCATCCTTACTGCCCTGCGCCGCAAACACCAATATAGTTGTAAGCAGTGACAGCACTACAAACACCCATATCAGCACGTTGGCAACTATGCCAAGTATTTTTTTCACTTTTGCTTTATCCATTATAGCAGTTCCTCACTTACTGTTATAAAATACCTTCCAAAGTCCTTTCGGGAATCGGATATTTGCCGATTCCCTATGACTTGATATTTAGTTCTGCAGCTCTCCGCATACCGTACAAAGAACAACAAAACCTTTTTTATTTTCCATCTTTAATATATTCGGGTTTATCTATTGCAAACTCAAGATCAATAGCATGACCTACGATCCAGAAATCTTTGTTTTTAGTACACGGATCTGTACCGTCAAAATAGAAATAAACCTGAACGGTTATGATTTCTTCTTCATTACCGAGAATAGTATCGAAGAGAATTCCTTCACCGTCTGCGTTCTTATTATCCCAATGGGTAATAAGTTTCGTATTGTTATTATATTCTGCTCTTGCAACTTCACCGTTTTTGTTAGTCGCAACAAAGAATATTCTGAGGGATTCAGTAAGAGAATCTTCTCCCATTACCGTTACGTTACTTACTCTTAAGTTTTTACCGTGGTTAGTGTCGATAGCCTTCTTAAGATAGAATTCATCATAAAGGTAGTAGGGATTTTCAACCGTTGCGGGATCAGTATCGGTATCCTCGTCAACGTATCTCTTGGTATTGATTACGCTGAATAGCTCGGTATCCAAAGCATCATCGATACTATTCGAATAAGCTCTTACCCAATAAGTGTAGCTCTTGAGATTTATATCCACGCCCTCATTATCTCCAATTTTACCGAGAGAGATATAATTACCGTTATGCTCAACGTGGTAAAGCGTGTTTGCCTGAGATAAGTCGTGAACTACAGTTTGGGTTTCATCAATAGTATAATATCCTTTAAGATCAGTTCCCTTAAACAATCCGCCTACGGGATATACGTTACCGTCAGCAGCGTGGTCAAAATACCTTCCGCCGTTAAAATAAACGTCATTTCCCTGCGCGCCGCCTGCTTTTTCACCAAACTCGATAGTGTAAAGTCCGAAAATGATTTCATCATCGGCAGGCGTGTATAAGATATACGAGTTTGCTTCTTTTTTATAGTAAAGCTCACCCGAAGCCTTTACGTCCTTATACTTTTTAGTGACAGTTACAAGATCAAACTCTATTTCTCCGTCAGTAAACGAATAATAATCCTTAACGTTTGAGCCGTAAGAAAGAATGCCGTCGAGAGTATCCACGGGATCTTCGTTCAAAAGCAAGTAGGTATCACCGTCAAACGAATCGTTTGAAGAAGCCACTTCAAGCTTCTTATAATATTTAGTATCCGAATTTGAGGGACTGTATATTACGTCCGTCGTTATCTCCTCGGGATCTAAAACGAGAGCGCCCGTTTCAAGCTTTCTGAGATTTGTTAATCTCGTTGCCTTTTTTCCGCCCTCAACTGTAGTAATAACTCCGTAATCGGTAGTTTCACTCTGGCTGATCTCAAGGAAAAGCGAATCCGAATATGCTTCAAGCTCAATACCCGTAGCCTTAACCTTGGTATTCATAGAAAACCAAGCGTAGGATGCGGTGCTGAGAAGAACTGCAGACACAAGCAGCATAACAACCGCCATAATCAGTCGTTGTTTTTTTGTCTTCATATTTTCCCTAACTGTTGTGTTTTTTAAAGTGCGGCTCGCGCGCAAGCACGAGCCGCGCAAATGATTAAAAGGTTTTAATTAAAATTAGTTGTTATAATTGTGCTCGTCGATAGCGAACTCGATCTCAACAGTCTGACCGTTGAGGATTGCATCTGAGGTGTTATAAGAAACATCATCAGTACCGTCGAAGTAAACGTATACTTCAACAGTGATCATTTCCTGCTTGTTGCCAAGAAGAACGTCGAAGAAGTTGTTTCCACCGTCACCGTAGGTGTAGCTATCTAAGCCGCAATCGTATACGCAAGTCTCTCTGCCGCCCTTATCAGAAGTAGCAACGAAGAGAACTCTGAGAGCCTCAGACATAGTGTTGGTAGCTCCGCCGATTCTTACGTCTTCAACTCTGAAGTTGTTTGCAAATACGGTTCCTTCTGCCTGACGGATGTAAAGAGTATCGTGATAGTAGTAATTCTCTTCACCGTCGGTGGAATTTACCATATTAAGAGCTGTTGTATTAGCCTGAACCTGCTCGGGCATATCGGAGTAAGATCTGCCCCAGTAGAGGTAATCAACGATCTTAACGGTGCTTTCGGGCTGACCTATGCAGGAATATCCATTACCGTTCTTAAGATAATAGAAACTAGTTCCGTTGAAATTGGTTTCTGTAGCAGGATGCTCGGAAATAGTGAAATAATCAGAAAGGTCACTACCTCTGGTAAGAGTACCGGTTACGTTATGGTAGCAACCGTCAGTCTTAACCTGCCAATACTCGCCTGTACCGTTGTAAAGGCCTGCAGCAGCAACTGTTTCAATAGTATAATAACCTTTAACCTTATCGTCTGTATCAAGACCGGTAACTGCTTCGTAGCAGCCTGCATTAACCTTATTGTAGTAGGTCTTGGAAGAATCATAAACCGCATCGTTATCGGTAATGAGGGTAGCTACAAAATCAGTGAACAAACCGGTAAGATCAGAAGCTGTAACAAGACCGGTAACTTCAACGTAGTTGCAAGCCTCACCGGGAGTTACAGGATCGAGAATATCGCTGTCAGCCTTTTCATAATACGTACCCGAAACATAATATTTGTCATCAGGCGTAGAAGGATCAACAGCAGGATTAGCTGTAATCTTTACTATGTTAGACTTATTTGCTTCAGTAACAAAGCCGTGAGTTATAAGTCTGAGGTGCTTGGGAGAGGTAGCGCCAAAGCTCGCAGTGGGAGCGAATTTGTCATCCTCGTTTACGGTTGCGATTTCGAGGTAGAGAGAATCGGTATACGCTTCAACCTCAACACCGTCAACGACAGTATTGGTGTTCATCGCAAACCACGCATAAGATGCGGTACCGAGCATAACTGCAGATATAAGCAGCATAGCTACCGCTACAAATAATCTTTTATTCTTTATTTTCATAATATTCTCCATTTGCTGTAATTAGCAATAGTCATTTAGTCTTAATCTTAGGGGTTAGGAACACCAACTGTGAAGGTGAAATCAACGTCCTCAAGATTAGCTATATTGTTTGTGTATACAGATGCGTCATTGCCGTCGTAGTAAATATATACGTTAAGCTTAACAACGTCTGTATCGTTTACTGTTGCCGCAAGAACATCAGTGGGAACCGCGCCTCCGTTCTTAACTTCAACATAGTTATCACCGCATGCAATTACAGCGCGAACGGGAGCAAGAGTCTGCGCATCGCCGCTTGCAGCGCTATCTGCACTTGCTGTGAAGCTGAAGGAAGTAACCTTAAGATCGGTAATTGCATTCGAGCCTTCGGCAAGAACAATGCTGTAAGTGTATCTTACTACGTATTTTTCATATGTAGTTAATGCAATCTCACTTCCGGTAGAAGTAGAAGAATCGGGGCTATCAGCAGACTTGGTATACCAATTACCAACAGTTGCAAAGTCGGATCCCTTAGTTGCATTATGTGCCGTAGGGAAAAGATCTAAAGAATCAGTGGTAGTACCGGTAGCAACGGTAGCCTTGCCGGTCTGAATTTCTTCAGCAGTCTTATTACCATCTGCAATCAAAAGGTAAACGGAGTCCGACTTGATGTTAACAGACATTCCGTTAGCTTCAACGCTTCTGTTCATAGCAAACCATGCGAACGAAGCTGTGGTTACCATGATCGCAGATACGAGAAGCATCGCGAGTGCGGGGAGGATTTTGCGAGAGAGTTTCATTGTTTTTTCTCCTTTTTGTTTTTTATTTTTGTTTTTTGTTTTTATTTAAAATTCCGATTTCTCGGAAATTAAACCGAAATTTGCTTTGTTTTGTAAACAAAAGTTAGTGAGCTACGCTTATTTCCATATCTATCTTTATCGAGCCTCCGATAAGCTTATCGGTGCACTCGGGGTCATTGCCCTCTATCCAGAGGACTATCGTATACTTAGTCTGACTGCCGGGTATAAAGTCATCCCTTCTGCCGTGGACCATGATATTATTGGAATGGAATTTTTCCGTGCCGGGCTCGGGATTTCCGTCGCTCGCGACGTATGCGTAGGTGGTGGGAACGTCATCAACGTAGAATCTCAAGCGTATCGCTTTGTCAAGATCGTTCGTTACGTTTTTCATTATAACGTCGTACTCATAGTTGAACTCGGTCTCTCCGCCGTTCTGAACGTAGAAGGTGAAGGCTATGTAGTTATCGCCGTTATGCTCACCGTCTACTCTGCCAACCGTTTCGGGAATGTCCTCTCCCGAAATATTGGTCATATGCTCCGCTATCTGAGCCGAGAGCTGGCTCGTAGGTCTTTCCATACCCTTCGTATCGCAAAGGGTTAGTCCGTACTCAAGCCTATCATGCTTATCAAGGCTTACGGTAAAGCTTCCCTCTTTTTTATAAAGAGCCGAAACCGTATAAAGAATAACCGTCAGCGTAAGAAGCATTGCAACAACCGTTAAGAGCAGTTTTTTCTGCACCTTGTAGGTTCTGATTTCCTTAGCCGTTCTCTGCAAGAAGCTTGCGCGCTTTTCGTTATTTCGCCACGATCTTATATTCATACGCCGCTCGCCTCCTTACGCCTTTTCGGTATCGGCTTTTTCTTTTCCATCGGTGATGATATCCTCTGAAGACGCTTGCCGTGATAAGGCTTCTTTTTAGATAGTGCCCTCCTCGGCTTTCTTATTTGGGCAAACGCTCGCTCCAGCCTCATCGGCTTAGGTACGAACGCAAGCTCAAATACGGGGGTAGGCGCCGAAGGCTCTTCCGCTTTCGCGGCAGGCTCGGCAGACTTTTCCGCATCGGCTGCCTTTTTTTCGGACTCGGCAGGAGCTTCCTCTGCGGCCACTTCAGCAGTTTTTTCGGACTCCGCAGCCTCTGCCTCATCCTCGGGAAGAGGCGGAAGCTCCGGAAGGAAGTCTTCCTCGTTGGGAGCGAAATCGGGCAATGGCCCCGTCGTATATCCGTCGCAGCCAACTACCTTGGCGCCATTTATCTTTTCCTCGCTATCAAGCCCCGGGGCAATAACCTTCACGTCAAGGAAGTGAAGGAATTTAACAAGGCTCTTAGCAACGCGCTCTCTATCATCTCTATCAAGAGTTTCAACCGCGTAATCATCGAGAAACGCATAGTCAAACTCAAGCTCCGAAAGCCTGAATACGGGGCAGAACTCGTCGCCTACCTCGCTTATTGCTATCTTTACGCCGAGGGCTCTTAGTTCCTCTATTCCGACCTTTGATTCCTCCATATTCTCATATAGGATATCTGCAGAGAGCTCTATACATATGCACTCGGGCGGAATATCGGGGTAAAGGGTAAACGCATCAAATAGCATTCTTGCAAGCTCGCCTTCCTTAAGAAGTCTTGCGTATACAGGTATCGTAAAGCACTGTATCGCAGGATTTCTCTCGCGAAGCTTCGGTATCATTCTGATAAGCTTCTGTATATGCCGCTCTACCATATGATTTCCCTGCCTCGTTCGTCTTGCTACGAAGCGGTACTGCTTATAAGTCAAGGTTCCGAGGTCAAGACTGTTTATAACCATAAAGCTTCGGACAACAGTGCTCTCTTCACCGAAAAGCTTAACCTCTTCATAATCAAAGACTATCGGTTTTATACCACTCTCAATAGTCTCTTTAACCATATCCTTTAGCTTCACGTCTTTACCTCCTTCCCTAAAACTTACCTCAAAAAACAAAAAATACCAGGCAGTCTGCAAACATACTTTATCTGCAACTGGCTGGCTTAACTTGAGGCCCCTATAGCTTTGCGTCACACTTTTTCAAATGCTTTGCTAAAATATTTGAACCTATTATATATTTTATTTTAGGAAAAGTCAAGTGTTTTTTCGTTTTTCTTCCTATTATTGAACTGCGTGCGTTGCGTGCGCATTCGCGCAGTATATAGAAACCCGTCGAAAAAGGTGGAAAATCCGGGTTTTGCCACTTGTTTTTCGGAGCTTGATGCCGATTTTATATAATTGTGAACTTTTTGTAAACATTACGGTGGAAGAGTATTTATTTTCCATATTTTGTAATATTCTGACAAAATGTAAGGCAGAAGCACTGCTTTTTCGACAATGCTTCTGCCGTTTTTCTGTATTTCTAATTACGAAAGGCACGGAACGAATTATCTGTAGCTTATGGAATCCCCGCCACCTTCTCCGCCGTTCTTATCAACGTACAAAGCACGGTCCGCCTCCGCTATCCACGTGTTTATATCCATTTCTCTGCCGACGTACTCCGCATAACCTATGCCTATCGAGAACGAAAGCGAAAGCGCTTCGGCTTTTGCGAGAATGGATTCCTTTATTTTAACTACGATTTTTTTAACAGGGATATCGCCCTTCGCCTCGAGCACCGCGGCAAATTCGTCACCGCCATATCTTGCCATAAAGAGTTTCGTATTGCTCGATTCGCTCATCTCTCTCAAAGCATCGGCAACTTCGCAAAGCACTCTGTCTCCTTCAAGGTGACCGTACTTGTCGTTTATGCTCTTAAAATTGTTAACATCCATCATAAGGAGATATAATCTGTCGTTACCCTGATTTCCGCGTTCGTAATACTGCATCCTCGATACCATATATGAATCGAGCGCATAGCGGTTATTAAGACCTGTCAATCTATCATGCGTGATCTGGTCATCCTGGAATCTGACAAAGATATTGAATACGCCAAACGCGAGTCCAAAGCAATGGAGCGCGATATATCCGCCCGCAAACGCCTGGGAGAATCCGAAAACAAGCACTAAAACACCAAAAAGAACTACGCCTCGACGCATTCGCTCACGTCGTTTCGTCCTCATATCCTCTTGAATGATTATAGCACGTATCGTAACGTACGCAAAGGAAATGTATTGCAAAATAAAGCTTAGGAAGTAGAATTCGCCTCTGTGGTAAAGTCCGTTATCGTCTATCGTATAGAGTATACCTGTAAAGGCGTTGGCTATGAGAAGCGCGCAGAGGATAAGCATAGGCAATGCGTATATGAGCTCCTCGTAGTTCTTCCGCTTAATATGGAAAAGTATATTGAAAAAATGATTCCACCAATATCCTGCAAACGCAGTAGTAAGTATACTCAAGAACATCGATGCGTGATTTAACACTTTAGCTATCATCGACGGATTGTTATCAAATATGTAGCTCATCATATCCGCAAACATGCATACCGTCACCACGGTAACAAACTGTTTGAAAGCACTTCGAGAGGTTGAATCACTTTTATTTTCAAGTATAACACGTATGAAAATCAAAATGCCAATACAAAAAACGAAGTGGAATAAATTCGATACGAGTAAGTAATTCATCTTCTCTCCTTTCACGTTTGATAAGTATAATGTACTATTATACCACCTGTAACTTATAAAATCAAGTATTTTCCCCAAATTAGGCTTTGTAAATATTTACCTTTCAATTAATTCCGTTCTATGCACTTATTGACAAACGTATCGCAAACCTGTATAATAAGAACGAAATTTAATAAAAAGGGCCACAAATATGAAAAAAATACTGATAGCTTTTATTATTATTGCATCACTACTGCTCTCATCATGCGACCTGCTGCTCCCACAAGGCAGCGGAAGCTCGGATCA
This sequence comes from Eubacteriales bacterium, assembly GCA_045654585.1. GTDB lineage: Bacteria > Bacillota > Clostridia > Oscillospirales > CAG-272 > UBA1740. Next base: position 7,675 of record JAZONS010000061.1, on the reverse strand, counting down.
GAGCGGCAGCGATAGCAACAAACCAAACACAGATACCGGCATCGGCGGGGGTGATAACGGCTCGGGTAATACAGTTGTTACGCCGGGGCACATCGACTCGAATAACGACGGAAAATGCGACGATTGCAGCATATCCGTGCTGATCGAGCTCGATTTTTACGTTATAAACGACCTTCACGGAAAGCTTACCGATAGCGGAAATCAGCCCGGTGTCGAGGAGCTTACAACATACCTCAAAATGATGTACGAGAATGATGACAACGTTTTCCTGCTTTCCTCGGGTGATATGTGGCAAGGCGGCTCCGAATCCAACCTCACAAAAGGTCTTATAATGACCGATTGGTTGAACGAGCTCGGTTTCCTCTCGATGACCCTCGGTAACCACGAGTTCGATTGGGGCGAGGAGTACATAGAGAAGAATCTCGAAATGTCAGAGTTCCCTTTCCTCGCGATAAACGTATATGAAAGAGCAACGAACAAGCGCGCGGAATATGCAACACCCTCGGTTATGATAGAGCAAAACGGTGTTACGATCGGCGTTATAGGCGCTATCGGAGATTGCTATTCTTCAATCTCATCCGACAAGGTTGAGGACGTTTATTTCAAGGTAGGCGACGAGCTTACCGCTCTCGTTAAGGCTGAGTCAAAGCGTCTACGCGATAAGGGCGCAGACCTTATAGTTTATTCACTCCACGACGGATACGGCTCTTCGGGCGGATCTGTTATTACGGATAACAAGCTATCGGGCTACTACGATCCCGAGCTTTCCTCAGGTAATTACGTTGATATCGTTTTCGAGGGACATACGCATCAGAATTACGTGCTTCGCGATACACACGGAGTATACCATATCCAGAACGGCGGCGAAAATAAGGGTATCTGCCACGCGGAAATAATGTTTAACTTCGCGAACGATAAATTCTCCGTCACCGAGTCACAGGTAATTTCAAGCTCGGTATACGCCAATCTAAACCCCGATCCGCTCGTCGGTGAGCTGCTCGAAAAGTATAAAGACGATATCGCAAAGGGCAACGAAGTGCTCGGCACCAATTCAAGGAAGAGATACAGCGAGGAGCTTGAGCAGCTCGTAGCGGATCTTTATCTTAATGCGGGTATCGAAAAATGGGGCGAGGAATACAACATCTTCCTCGGCGGAGGCTTCCTCCGCACGAGAAGTCCATACAATCTTAACGCAGGTGAGATAAAATATTCTGATCTGCAGATGATATTCCCCTTCGATAACGAGATCGTTCTCTGCTCTATCAGCGGAAGCAACCTCAAATCACGCTTTATCAACACTACAAATGAGGATTATTTTATATCCATCAGTGATTACGGTAACGGTCTTTCTTCAATAAACAACAGCGATACCTACTACGTTATCGTTGACAGCTATACCGCAAGCTACGCACCGAACAGGCTCACGGTAGTCGATATTTACGACAATGTAACATTCGCAAGAGATCTTCTGGCTGAGTATATAAAAGACGGCAAACTTAGCTGATTTTTATCAAAAAACGCCTTATAATGTAAACAATGCGATACATTTAGAAGTTTTTTCTATTTGTATCGCTTGTTTTTGTTTATTCTCCTCCGCGGTATAGAAAGTTGCGTTTCAGGATAAAATACTCAAAAAAACGGAGAGATAAGCAGATGTGCACAGCTATCGCGTTTATGCAAAAACATAACTTTTTCGGGAGAACACTCGATCTGGAATATCACTACAAAGAAGAGATCGTTATAACGCCTGCAGGTTATCACTTTTGCTTCAGGCACGAGGGGGACTTTACGACTGAGTCGGCTATTATAGGCGTAGCAACGGTTATCGACTCTTATCCCTTGTATTACGATGCAATAAATGAACACGGGTTGGCTATGGCGGGCTTAAATTTCGTCGGAAACGCAAAATTTATGTCAAATCGCGCGGGCTACGTTAACCTTGCTCAGTTCGAGCTGATACCATATATTCTCGGGCGGGCTAGGTCTATATACCAAGCTAAGGAGCTATTGAACGACGTGCGATTAATTAACACGCCCTACAGTGATACTACTCCCGTATCCGAGCTTCACTTCTTTTTGACCGACGGGAACATCAGCCTTGCCGCAGAGCCCGAGAAAGACGGATTCAGAATATACAATGATCCTTTCGGCGTGCTTGCAAACAATCCCCCTTTTCCCTACCACAGAGAAAACATAAACAACTATATGGGACTTACGCGAAGCGAAGCGGAAAACCGTTTTTCAAAAAAGCTCCCGCTCTATAATTACAGCAGAGGCATGGGCGCTATAGGTCTGCCCGGCGATCTATCTTCTTCCTCAAGATTCGTACGTGCCGCCTTTGCCGTAGCAAACGCCGCAAAACTTGACACGGATACGGATGCAGTCGGTCAGGTCTTTCATATTCTCGATACCGTAAAGCAGACGGAAGGCCTCGTTTCTGTCGGTGATAAATACGAGAAAACGCAGTATTCCGTATGCGCAGATCTTAACACGGGCACGTACTATTATAAAACTTACAGCAACTCTCGAATCAATGCCGTGAGGCTTACGGAAGTATCAAAAACAAAATCCACGCTCTCGCGCTTTCCAATGGAGCTCGCAGAGGATATATGTTTTATAAATTAAGTGGCTCCTAAGCGCCCATAAAAACAGCGCTCCATATTCGTTTACAAAGCGAGAACCGTTATGTCGCTTGCATCCCGGACATAGCTGAAAACCACAATTCGGCTTGACAACACCGCGAAAAGGTGCTATACTATGCACGAAAAATCATAAGGAGCGTGCAGCATGAAAAAGATACTCGAAAAGCAGGGCTTTATCTGCGATATGGACGGCGTTATTTATCACGGAAAGAATATTCTTCCCGGCGCTAAAGAATTTGTCAATTGGATGATTGAGAACGGTAAGAAATTCGTTTTCCTTACAAACAGCCCCGAAAGAACCCCTCACGAGCTGAGTATGAAGCTCGAGCGTATGGGACTTTCCGTTTCGGCGGATCATTTCTATACAAGCGCTATGGCAGTTGCGGAATTTCTTCACACTCAGGCGCCCGGATGCACGGCTTACGTCATAGGCGAGGCGGCGCTCGCAAAGGCGCTCTACGATCAGAAGATCTATATGAACGACATAAATCCCGACTACGTTGTTATTGGTGAAACGCGTACTTACTGCTTTGAGAAGATAGAAAAAGCTATCGAGCTCGTCAACAAGGGCGCGAAGCTCATCGGCGCAAATCCCGATACTATCGGCGTCACCGAAAAAGGCATTATGCCGGCAACGGGCTCTCTTGTCGCTCCCATCGAAATTGCAACGGGAAAGAAGGCATACTTTGTCGGCAAGCCTAACCCGCTGATGCTCAGGCACGGCTTGCGTAAGCTCGGATGCCACAGCGCCGATATCGCGTTCGTAGGCGATAGAATGGATACCGATATCATTGCCGGCATAGAATCTAACGTTGATACCGTTCTCGTTTTAAGCGGAGTGACCAGGGAAGAAGATATCGATAACTTCCCCTACCGTCCAAAGTACGTTCTTGGTGGCGTCGGAGATCTCGTTTCCGAGGCAAAAAAATAAAGCTTCAAAATAGCAAAAGAGGGTAGCTTTAGCGCAGCATTCACGCGCTGCACAGCTTCCCTCTTTCGTTTTATTAATTTAATTGATACGTCACACCGAAATTAAGAAAAGAAAAAATTAATCCTTCTTTCCGCAATCGTCTATATGGTCTATCATATTCCTTACGATAGCGCGCTCTTCATCGCTGAGATTTTCCGAAGCAGATTCGAGTATCTTCTCAAGAGTTGCACGCTTCTTGAATTTCTCCGCAGTCGTTCCAAGCTTCTTCTGCGCCGTCTTCTGCTTTTCCTTTGCGGCGATCTCGTCGATCACGTTTTTCATATAGTCGAAGATAGGACTTTCCTCAGAGTAGTTTGCGGGCGCGTAGAAGTTAAGGCGGCCGTCGCTGAAGAGCTGATATACCTTCTTCTTGTTGTTCGACACGGGATCGTATACTCCGATAGAGTAACCGCCCTTCTGCTTAACGAGAGTCATGCAGGGGATATCGGTCGCACTGTCACCTATATAAACTATGTTCTCATAGTCAACGTTTCTCACATCGTGAGGCATACTGTCATTAACTCTCGCGTCATACTCCTCAAGGTAGCCTTTTGCTATTCTGAAGATGAACTGCGTCTTCGTTGTATAGTTAACGACCTGCGCAGGCCACTCCGCAATACCGTCAGCAGAATAAAGATATGACGATGCGTAAACACGAGTGATATAGGGCGCTATACGGCTTCCCTCTATAATTTCCTTGAGTCCCGAGGAAATTATATAGTGCTCAACCTCAATTCCTCTCTCTCTTGCATATGCATTAACGTTATCAAACCAGGTTTCAACTCCCGGGTAAAGCTGAACGTCAGCGCCGATCTCTTTGAAGTATTCGCGTCTTAAGGATTTGCCCTTGAACTTTGAATACTTTATAAGCTCGTACATCCACGCAAGATTATTATCCATCAGATTCTCTTCCGCAAGAGTATCCGACTCGTGCCAGAAAACGTTCTTATCGACTCCAAACGAGGGTATGAGCGTAAACGTCTGCATATCATCGGGTGAGAGCGTTCTGTCAAAATCATAGCATATCGCCATCTTGGGTATCTTTTTGCCAACATTAAAATCTATGGCTTCCTGAATAACTGTATCTTTTTCCACAATGAACCTCCTTTTTGGGGGCGCCGCAAATAACGTGTTATCTTATATACGGCAAAATAATATATCAATTAGTAATTTTTCCCTTTTGTACGTCCATTTTACTATATTTTTTTTACAATTTCAATATAAATCCATAAAAAATATATATTATCTTAAAATATTTTTACATATACGAGAGTTTTTTGTCCTTTGCGTACGTTATTTTAAAGAAATGAATTGAAATTTATCAGTTTTTGGTGTATAATAGTATAGATAGACTACGATCTTGATCGGCACAAATAAACAGGAGAACAAAATGTTTGAACAGATAATAGAAAAAATAAAGCAATACGGCACTATAATCATACATAGACACAAAAATCCCGACGGTGATGCATACGGCAGCCAGATCGGACTCAAAAACATCATTACGGAAAATTTCCCCGATAAAAAGGTTTATACGGTTGGTGACGCATCACGCCGCTTCAGTTTTATGGAAGGCTCGGTTATGGACGAAATAGCGGATGAAGTATATTCAGGTGCTCTCGCCATCGTGCTTGACACGTCTGCCGCGGCTCTCATATCCGATGAAAGATACAAAACCGCTAAAGAAACCATAAGAATAGACCATCATATTTTCTGCGAGCATATCTGTGATATAGAAATAACCGACACGTCATACGAGAGCTGCTGCGGACTTATCACCGAGCTAGCCATTGAGTGCGGTCTTAAGCTTAACACACTTGCGGCAAAATCGCTCTACACAGGTATGGTTACCGACTCGGGAAGATTCAGATACGACTCAACGAGCTCCGATACCCACCGCCTCGCTTCATTCCTTATGAAAACAAAATTCGACACTGCCGAAATATACTCAAATCTCTACGTTGACGATTTTGAGTTTATTAAGCTCAGAGCGCAGTTCGTATTAAAAATAAATCTTACCGACCGCAACGTTGCATATATCTACACAACGCTTGATGAAGCAAAGTCTTACGGAGTTGACACCTTTACTATCTCACGCGGTATGGTAAACACTATGGGTGAAATAAAAGGTATTAATACGTGGGTAAACTTCACGGAGAGTGACGAGGGTGTTCTCACCGAGATCCGCTCAAGCAAGCACAATATCAATCCCATTGCCGTAAAGTACGGCGGCGGCGGTCACGCAAAAGCGAGCGGTGCCACTCTCAAGAATAAAGAAGAAGCTATGCGTATGCTCGAAGACTTAAAAGCGCTTAATATGTAAACTGAGGTTGTCAAAATGAGAGAAAAACTTTTACCTATACTTAATAAAATCAAAGAGTACAACAAAATAATTTTGTTCAGACATTTTCGTCCCGACGGAGATGCAGTCGGCTCAACGAAGGGACTTGCGACGATCATCAAGGCGACTTATCCCGAGAAGACAGTTCTCTTGCAGAATGCTGATTTCTCAGATTTTCTCGAATTTCTCGGTCCTGAGGATGCGCCTATTGACGACGAGCAATATGCCGATGCGCTCGGAATCGTTATAGATACCGCGACGACGAAAAGAATATCAAATCAGAAATATTCTCTTTGCCGCGAAATCATCAAGATAGACCATCATATTCCCATTGAAAGCTACGGCGTGATCGAATGGGTAGAGGAGCTCAGGTCCTCTGCCTCGGAGATGATAGCCGCATTTTACGATACCTTCAGTGATGAGCTTACGCTTACCAAGGAAGCCGCAACCTATATCTACTGCGGCATGGTTACCGATTCGGGCAGATTTCGCTTCAGGGACGTTTCCGGCGAAACTATGCGTCTTGCGGGAATAATTCTCAGTGCGGGAGTTAACACGGATACTCTCTTCGCTCATCTGTACCTCAAGGATTTCAACGATTATAAATTCGAATCCTACGCAAGGCGCAAGATGAAAATATCCGAAAACGGAGTTATTTCTCTCTTCATCACCAAGCGTATGCAGAAAAAATGGAACCTCTCAAAGGAGGCTGCCAGCGCATCCGTTTCATATATGGATTCAATTAAGAACAGCCTTATATGGATAGCATTCATCGAGGGCGATAACGGCGAGATAAGAGTAAGGCTCAGATCAAGATTCGTTACCGTCAGCGAGCTTGCCGAAAAATATCACGGCGGCGGTCACGCGTGCGCATGCGGAGCAACCGTATACAGTAAAAAGGAGCTTAATGCGCTCATTAAGGAAGCCGACGCACTTCTTGGAGAATTTAAGGCTAATAACGAGGGCTGGTTATGAGAATTCTGATAACAAACGATGACGGAATCGATGCTCTCGGCATAAAGCTGCTTGTTGATTGGGCAAGAAAGCTTGGAGAAGTCACCGTAGTCGCTCCCAAGGTCGAGCAAAGCGGAAAGAGCCACGGAATCGAGCTTATGAGATCGATGGAGGTACTGAAGCGCGATATTTTCGACGGAATCGAAGCCTATAGCGTTGATTCCACCCCTGCAGATTGCGTAAGATTCGGAGTCCGAGGCTTAAAAAAGGACTATGACCTTATTCTCTCGGGCATTAACAGAGGCGCGAACCTAGGAAAGGACATAGTTTATTCGGGCACTGTCGGAGCAATCATGGAAGCGACGGTTTGGGGCATAAATGCCATTGCATTTTCCACCTTCCCCGATTCACTTGAGGAGGCGGCAAAGTATCTCGACACCGCGTACGATTATATCATTTCCAATTCCCTTTTTGATTTAAATCCCATATATAACATCAATATTCCCGCCCAAGGCTATGGAATTTGCATCACAAAGCAGGGCGAATCCTGCTACACCGACGAATTTGTATGCGTCGAGGGTAATATGTGGAAGCAGGTGGGAGTGTACGTTCCCGATAGCGATCAAAGCGACATGACCCTGGATGCCGTAGCGGCGTTGCACGGGAAAATATCCATAACGCCCATGCAGAACGGAAGAACGAATATCGAGGTCTTCAAATCGCTTATTTCCAAATAATCAAAAAAATCAGCCGAAATGCGACGTACTC
>JAZONS010000060.1:0-3385 GCA_045654585.1 Eubacteriales bacterium | reverse complement strand
GACGAGACTGTAACCGTTAAGCAGACCTATCCCGACGAGTCTGAGGGATACGCTGAGAATATCGACGACAGCGACATCAAATAAGGCATGCACGGGAACGTAATTGCAGCAATTTCAACCCCACCCGGCAAGGGTGGGGTTGCCGTTATAAGAATGAGTGGAAACGGAGCGTTTGATATTGCCGAGAAAGTATTTTTAACCTTCTCAGGCAAGGCATTGACCGACTACGCACCCAGAACTCAGGTATACGGCTATATATTGTATAATGAAGAAAAAATCGATGACGGTATGATAACCTTCTTCCCTGCGCCTCGCTCATACACCGGAGAGGACACGGTAGAAATCAGCTGTCACGGCGGTATTCTCGTCACACGTACCGTGCTTGAAGCACTCTTCTCGGCAGGAGCAACACCTGCAGAGGCAGGCGAGTTTACGAGAAGAGCCTTTATAAACGGCAAGCTCTCACTTTCCGAGGCAGAGGCAATAGGAACCTTGCTCGAAGCAAAAAGCTACGAGCAGATCAAGCTGTCTGCAAGTCCTGCAAGAGCAAAGCTCTGCGAGGCAATAGACTTAATAAGACTAGACCTCACCGACGTGATGAGCTCGATATACGCGAGAATTGATTATCCCGATGAGGATCTCGGTGAATTCACCGACGAAGAGACCGTAGACAGGCTTACTGTAGCACGTGAGCGCCTTGCAAGACTCATAGGTACCTACAAGACAGGACGCGCCATAAACGAAGGAATTTCCACCGTTATCGCAGGAAAGCCTAACGTGGGTAAAAGCACGCTCTACAACCTGTTAATAGGCGAGGACTCGGCTATAGTCACCGACATTGCAGGTACGACGAGAGACATCCTTGAGAGTACGGTTTCGCTCGGTCGAGTAACGCTCAGAATCACCGACACTGCAGGTGTGCGCTCCGGAGAGGGACTGGACAAGGTCGAGCAGATCGGTATTGGAAAAAGCAAGGACCGCATCGCATCCTCCGAGCTTATCATCGCAATGTTCGATCTTTCACGCGAGTTCGACGATAGTGATGAGGACTTGGTAAAAGAAATAGCTAAGACGCATGGATACAAGATATGCGTATTGAATAAATCCGATCTCGTTGACAAAAACTGTGCCCCGTTTGATATATCCAAGATTCCCGAGGGCGTCTTTGGAGAAACAATATTCATTTCTGCGCAGGGAGATAACTCAGGATCAATAGAAGCTCTTACAACTCTCGTCAACAAACTGTTTACCGATGAGAAGATATCCTGCGGACATGATGCCATAGTATCCTCAGCTCGACAGCACTCCTCCTTGGTGCGCGCTCTAAGTTTCATTGATACAGCTATCGATGCCTACAGATGTGGTCTTTGTGCAGATGCCGCATCATCGGATATTGAAATGGCTATCGGCGCGATCTCCGAGCTTGACGGACGCGCAGTATCTGATTCTATAGTTGGTGATATTTTCTCTAAATTCTGCGTCGGAAAGTAAACTTTCAGTTACATTTTTGACACAAAATCAGACTTGTCGGAGCAATCCACCAAACTCAATCCTTTTTCTTTATTCCATTTTACAGACAATCCAAGCAGTATACAGATACAACTGACAACGAGTATTCCTATGACTCTTTTCATATTTTCTCCTTAGGCGGTTGTATCCTTATTTTGCCACAAAGAAGGAAAAGCATACTATATGGAAAACAAAAGATTTACTAAAAACGATAATGGATTCATATGCAAGAACTGTGGCAAGGAGGTTTTGCCACTCGGTTATACCTCACGTAACCACTGTCCCTTCTGTCTATGCTCATTGCACGTGGATATCAATCCAGGCGACAGAGCTAACGACTGCGGAGGCATACTCCGTCCAATCAGGACAGAGCCCGATCCTAAAAAGGGATACGTTATTATCCATAAGTGTGATAAATGCGGTGCAGTTGTAAGAAATAAAGCGGCACATGAGGCTAAGGTACAGCCGGACGATACCTCGTTGATCATTAAGTTAACCGCAGGTCTACAGTAATTCGTAAAGATAAGAGTCTTTTTTCATAAACAAATGACTCCAAAATATAAAATTGCCCTATACGACTAATCTGTTTTCAGACATCGTACAGGGCGTTTTTTTATTTAAATGAAAGTATGATAAGTCCGATTATTGCAAAAAGCACAGAGGATCCACCGAGAACAAGTGTTATAAACGTGTTTCTCGGCAATCCAGCAATCTTCTTTTCATCTCCGTCGATCTTTTTAGTTTTTTCGGATGAAGAAGCAAATCCGGTCTTTCTCAAAGCCTTAACAAGCGGCTTATATAAAAGAAGGACCATGCCACCGTTAAATATAGCTTTAGTAAAGTTAAACGGAAGAAGTATTCTGGGAATTTCCTTGAGAACGAATTCAACCGAAACCGGCATATAAAGCGGGGTTATCAATATGTTCAAGGGCATCATCACAGCAGTAACTGCTACTACTGCAGAATAAATACCGATAATTGCAAAGTTAAATGTCTTACGCTTGGAATAAATAAACGAGGCTGTAAACGCAAATACTGCAGATGAAGCGAAGTCCATAAACGCGCCCCACCACATCGTACCGCTATAGAAGAATCCCGCCATGGCAGATATAAGTGATATCGCCACACCCACTCCGGGACCGTAAATGAACGATGCAAGCACGATTATAATGTCACCTGCATCAAGTGAAAGATATCCAATCTTTATAAATGAAGTTGCAAAGCTGACTGCAATAGCTAATGCGGCAAAAATGCCTGCACCCGCAAGTTTTTTTGCGTCAGTAAAATTATTATTTCTATTCATATTAATCACTCTTTTCTTTTTGTTTATAAAAGAAAAAACTCATAAAGGCCAACAACCCTTATGAGGAAAAGAGAAAAATAGCGACTTTTTCGCATTTTTACAAATCTCTTTTTTCATCCGGACTATAACCGTCGGTCAAGGATTGCGCCATAATATACAGCTCTACACTCAGAAGCTCAAGAGCAATATAAGGCATACCTTGTCAGGATTTGACTCCTCGCAGACTCGTCATCAACACCAATATGATGCGACGCTTCACTGCCGATATGGACTTTCACCATTCCCCAAAGATATTGTAGGATATTTCGTTTTAAATCATAGCTCGCCATAGATAAAATATCGGCCGAGCTTTTAGTTTAAATTACCCGGCAAATACGTTTGAAAGTACTTGCCGGGTAACTTTATTTATAGCTTATATTCGGTTTGAATACGGAAATTCTGAATTAGAGAATCTCTGCAACAACGCCGGAACCTACGGTTCTACCACCCTCACGGATAGCGAAACGAAGACCCTTCTCGCAAGCGATGGGGCTGATAAGCTCAACGTTCATGTTAACGTTATCGCCGGGACGG
>JAZONS010000059.1:0-27684 GCA_045654585.1 Eubacteriales bacterium | reverse complement strand
TTTTTCATAGATAAATCCTCCAATATGTTTTTTTATTTTGACTGGCAGGTCACTTTATTATAACATATTGGAGGATTTCTTTTCACCGGTTAACCTTTATTGAACCACGCGACTATCGCGTGGTTTTCGTTATACAAAAAGAGGAATGCATAAACTCTCATTTACACATTCCTCTTATAAAATTAATCTGATTTTTTCATTTTCATACAAGCAAGAGCTTGGTAGATATTGCTTACACCTATAAGCTCAACGCTTGACGGAACCTGAAGTGAAGAAATTATATTCTTCTTTGGAAGCACAATTTTCGTAAAACCAAGACGAACTGCTTCTTTTACTCTGTAATCAATATGAGATACGGCTCTTACCTCTCCCGAAAGACCGATTTCACCAAAAGCAATAAGCTCATCGGGGATAACTCTGTCAGTTATTCCGCTTATCAGCGCCATAGCTATTGATAGATCTGCGCTGGGTTCGTCGAGGTGCAACCCACCGGCAACGTTTATGTAAACGTCATTTTCGTAGAACTTCAATCCCATTCTCTTTTCAAGCACTGCGATGAGAAGTCCCATACGGTTATGATCGAAGCCATCAGCAGTTCTCTTGCCCGTTGGAAATACCGTTTTGGTGACGAGCGATTGAATTTCGGTGATTATAGGTCTTGTTCCTTGCATGACACAGCCTGCGCAGGATCCGCTTGTGTTTTTAGGTCTTTCAGCCATAACGACTTCGCTGGGGTTGGGAATTTCAACAAGCCCCTTGTCACCCATTTCGAAAACACCTATCTCGTTGGTCGAACCAAATCTGTTTTTTATAGCACGTATTATTCTGTACGAATTTGTCCGTTCACCTTCAAAGTATAATACAGCATCCACCATATGCTCAAGGAGCTTAGGACCGGAAATACCGCCCTCTTTATTAACGTGACCCACAAGGAAAACGGCAGCGCCCGAATTCTTTGCATAATTGATCAAGGTCAATGCCCCTTCGCGAACCTGGCTCATACTGCCCGGAGCGCTTGCAATGTTTTCGGACGAAATCGTTTGCACGGAGTCCATAATAATTACATCGGGTTTTAATCTTTCGCATTCGGCGATTATAGAGTCAAGATCGGTTTCATTAAGAAGATAAATAGACTCTCCTTCAACACCGAGTCTTTCAGCTCTGAGCTTGAGTTGACCTTTGGATTCTTCGCCTGAAACGTAGAGCACCTTTCTTGTTCTCGAAAGTTCTCTTGAGATCTGAAGAAGCAAAGTAGATTTGCCAATTCCGGGCTCGCCCGAAAGAAGGACCACTGAGCTATCAACAAGACCGCCACCAAGCACCCTGTCAAGCTCGGTCATTCCTGTTTTTGTACGTATATACTCGGGCATTTTGAGTTCAGAGAACTTTTCTGCCTGGTTTTTAGTTCCGATTTTGCTATTTGTTGCTGATGTTCGTTGCTTTTCTTTAATTTCAACCTCATCAAAGGTATTCCACGTTCCGCATTCGGGACATTTTCCAAGCCACTTAGGCGAAGTTGCACCGCACTCTCTGCATACAAAGATAAGCTTTGCGCCTTTCATTTTTACCTCCTGCTTTGGGGTTATCTGTTTCTTTCATATTCTATAATACCACAAAGAATCGAAAAACACAATTCTTTTTGGTATTCTTTTTCGGAAAGTTTTTGGCATTCCTCGGGATTTGATATAAAACCGCACTCAACAAGTATTGCAACGTTATCGGAATTTTTGAGAACGTATATGTCATTCCCCGCCTTAACGGAGCGTCTGTTGTTGGGTTGTAATAGATTTTTCACGGAGTCTTGTACCGTTTGTGCGAGTATTTTTGATTCGGTATTATCCGAATGATATATTTGTAGTCCCGAGCAATTTTGCTGTCCGAAAGAATTCATATGAATACTTATGAATATTGCATCGGCGTATGAATTTGAAATTTCCACTCTGTTTTTCAGATCATAGATCTTACGCATTCCTTTTATATTTTGCTCTTCTGTATATAATAAACGATCCGCTGTTCGTGTATAAATAACATTGTAACCGGCTGCCGATAGGTATTCCCCGAGTTTAATTGCGATTTGCATATTAAGGTCTTTTTCGTATAGGTTGTTTACTCCGATCGCACCAACGTCTTCTCCTCCGTGACCTGCATCTATGACAACTGTTTTATTTACGTTTGCACCGACTTCACTTAATATTTCATCGTTTTGAATTATATCAGGATTGATCGTATTAACCGAAATACCGATAATAAAAAGGCAAAGTAGTATCTGAAACAAAATTTCGGTTAAGTAATTCCTCTTAAACATAAAATTACCCCCATACAAAAATATATGGGAGTAATGATATTTTATAACTTATTTTGCCGATTTTGTGTTCGGGAAGAATCTGAAATCCTTGAGCCCGAGAATATATGAAACGTGGATCACCACAGCGCTAAGCGCCGAAAAAGCAAAGAAAAGAATGGACTGAACGAGATAAGCTGTATTTTCATTTGCAATCGAGGCAGTTATCCCCTGAATCAAGCCAAGGTACATTGAAACAAAGAATCTGAATATGAAGTTAAGAATTGCGAAAATATTCTTAAGCCACTCACCTCCCGTGATCATGTAAATCGAGAAAAGCACAATAGCTAATCCAATGATTACAAAGTTGGGAATGTTTGAATAGATACCGAGAAGTATACCTTTGGATTCCTTTTTCGTCATACGTCCTGCGTCAATTCTGATTTTATCCTTTGCGCCGATCTCCCATGCTACGTTGTAAATAAGAACGAAGTAGAATACTATTGAGAAAATCGAAATAAAGATACTAATAACAGCCGCATTGCCGCCCTTATCGCTTATTGCATAGGCAGCAAGGATCATAAACATTGAAAAGATCGCAATGCCTATCTGATTAATAAAAAGCTTAATTATGCTTTCTGAGTTTTCCTTGAAGAAACGCATACTATCCCCTTTGAAGTCTGTTTTATTTTATTTTAACATAAAATGCGAAAAAAACAAGAGATTATTTAAAATGTTTACAGTTTATCCACTAAATCACGAAAAAATTTTGTATAATAGAAGTGTAAAAATAAATTCGAGGTACAATAATGGCAGTTTTAACTTTACACAGTCCCGAGTATCAGACCTTCCCTCCCATTATTAAAGATTATGCGAATTACGTTTCGGTAATCAAGGGTAATTCGGAAAAAACAGTTTGCGAATATCTTCTTGATATTAGAACCTTTTTCAGATATATCAAAGCCAAAAATTGCGGAGCTATTCCTTCTAAAGAGGATTTTTTACAGATATCTATTTCGGATCTTACGCTTGACGATATCAAAAAAATCAGTCAGAATGATATTCTTGAATATTTGGTATTCACGCGCTCTCAAAGATCAAACGGATCTACAACCAGAATGCGTAAGCTTTCTGCTTTGCGTTCATTCTTTAATTATCTTTGCAATAAAAAGCATATTCTTGAAGATAATCCGACGATTGATGTGGATTCGCCAAAGCCGGCTAAAACGCTTCCTAAGTATATGAGCTATGAAGAAAGCCTGAGGCTGCTCGAAACTATTCGAAACGATGTTGATTCACCTACAAATACACGTGATTTTGCTATCGTTGTTCTCTTTTTGAATACAGGTATGCGACTTTCGGAGCTCGTTGGACTAAATCTTCAGAGCTTTTCTCAGGATCTTTCAACGGTCAGGGTTCTTGGTAAAGGTAATAAGGAACGGTTGATCTATTTGAATGATTTTGCAAAGAGCGCGGTTTCCGAATATCTTCAGGTGCGCCTCGATCCAAAATATATCAGGACGTCCGACAAAGCATTTTTCTTAAGCTCAAGAGAACAACGCATATCCAATAAAACAGTACAATGGGTGGTGCAGAAGTATCTGAAGCTTTCGGGGCTTGGATATAAAGGCTTTTCGGTTCATAAATTGCGTCATACCGCGGCTACACTTATGTATCAGAGCGGAAAGGTCGATATAAGAGTGCTGAAAGACGTGCTGGGACACGAGCAGCTCAACACGACACAGATATATACCCACGTTGTTGACAGAAACAGAGAGCAAGCCGTTGAAAGTAATCCTCTTGCGGGCGTTAAGCTAAAGCGCCCAAAAGTTTAGCATATTAAGGAACAATCTGATGGAAAAATTAAATATAGGACAAAAAATCAAAAACAGACGTATTGAGCTTGGTTTAACCCAGAAGGCTGTCGCCGGGGATTTTATGACAAGAAATATGCTCAGTATAATTGAATCCGGACGCGCAATGCCTTCGGTAGAAAGTGCTGAATATCTTGCGAAAGTTCTGGATATTCCATTATCCTACCTCTTTTCGTACGATGATAACTTCTTTTTTTATGAAAAAAAGGATAAGCTTCCGATAATTCACAGCGAATATAAAAACGGTAATTATCTGGAATGTATGAATATTATAGATTCTCTTTCTGATATGGACGATGAGCTTCGTTATATATACGCTTTCTCCGCGCTCTACCTTGGACGAGAGAAATTGTTTGGCGGTTCATTGCACAGCGCAGAAAAATATCTGAACCTTTCTCTTGTAATAGCATTTTCAACCTGCTACAATACCTTTGAAATAGAAGCAATAGCACCGCTTTATTTGTCTGTTGCATCTAACATTCATTCTCCTCTGCTTGAATTTGATTCCGAGCAATACGAGAAAATTCATATTAAAACCTTCGATTATGAATTTTTCAAATACATAACCCTAGATTACGATTATCAATTCGAAAATGAAAATTATAAAAAACATCTTGAGGCAAAGCAGCTTCTGAAAAAATATAATTATTTAGATGCTCTCGAAATTTTAAAGAAGCTCGAAGAATTGAAAAATAAAAATTATAATGCATGCATGCTTTTCGGAGTCTATTCCGACATTGAGAATGCATATAAGCAAATTGGCGATTTTGAGAATGCTTATAGATATGCATCAAAAAAGCTATCTCTGATAAGCGCTTTCAAAGAATAAAATTAAACGCAGATCTGCACTTGGTGTTATGATCTGCGTTTTACTATATAATAATATTATATAAATTTTAAAAAAGACTTGACTTAACAGTTATTTGGTGGTATATTATATTTAGTGAAATTTGGCTATTTTCAAATTTGTGTCAAAATTCAAAATAATTATTATTATGGAAGGAGAGATTTGCCATTTGGCAAATCGGGAATTCAGTTTGGACAAATACACAAAACCTGAAATCTGTGGACTTCCTACTGCAGACGAGCTTCGCAATTCCCTTATCGCGGCAGAAAATTCCGCTGTAAGAAATCAGCTTGCTGATCTTTTTGACGTTGCTTCGTTTGTTGAGGTTGGAGCTTATGTTAAAAGAGGCTTCTCTGACTTCTTGGCCACAGACAAATCAAATGAATTCGAGGGTGTTATCTGCGGATACGGCGCAATCGACGGAAAACTTGCGTTTGCTTTCGCTGAGGACGCTTCGAGAATGGGCGGCGTAATCGATGAACGCCACGCTAAGAAAATTGCCGATCTTTATGCTCTCGCAATCAAGAACGGCGCTCCCGTAGTTGGTATTTTTAATTCCAACGGAACGGACATTTTCGCAGGAACAGCAGGTCTTGCTGCATACGGCAAGATCATGGCAACAGTTAATGCTGCGTCGGGAGTTATTCCTCAGATAGCTTACGTTGCCGGTAAGTGCATAGGACTTTCCTCTGCTATTGCAGCTATGTTCGATTTCACGGTTAAATCAACCGATGCTGAGCTTTACGTTTCTTCCCCTGCTCTTACAGGTGCTGAAAATGCTCAGAATTCTCTCGTTGCATTTTCCGGTGATTCCAATCAGTGCGCAGGATACATCAGAAATCTTGTATCTTTCCTTCCCATGAATGCCGATTCCGGTATTTTCATTGAAAGCTGCACTGATAACCTTAACAGAATGATCGGTGAGCTTGACTTTGCAGGCGATGCCGGTTCTGTCATTGCAACTGTTGCAGACAATGGCGTATTTTATGAAGTAAGCGCTGAGTTCGCTTCTTCCGTCGTTACGGCATTTGCTACTGTCGGCGGTGTTAGATGCGCTATCGTTGCAAATTCATTTGCTAATAACGAGGGAAGAATTGATGCGGCTTCTGCAAGAAAGATTTCCCGTTTCGTTAATTTCTGCAATTCATTCTCTATTCCCGTTGTAACACTTGTTGATTCTAACGGACTTGTAATCGATAAGGATAACGAGATTAACTTCTTTGCTCCCGAGCTTGCAAAGCTTGCAGTTGCTTACGCGTCCGCAAACGTGCCTAAAATCACTGTTATTATCGGTCACGCAATAGGAGCATCCTTCGTTCTTCTCGGCTCTAAAGCTCTCGGTGCCGATATCGTTTACTGCACCGACGATGCTGAGGTTTGCGCTCTTTCTGCTGAAAGCGGAGTTGCTTTCGCGTGGGACAAGTATATTACGCTTGAAAAATCCAGAGAAAGCCTTGTTGAAGAGTGGCGCGCTGACGTTGCTTCTCCCGCAAGAGCAGCTGCATCGGGCGAGATCGATGATATAATCAGTACTAATGAACTCAGAGCAAGAATTTGCTCTGCTCTCCTTATGCTTTCAGCAAAAGGACAGAATGCAATTATCGGCTCTAAGGTTCTTCCCCTTTGATCAGGAGGTTTGATATGAACTTCTTATTAAATGTTGATCCCGGATACGGTGATAACCTCATCTTCGGCGGTCAGGTAGTTCTTATCGGTATGGTAACTGTTTTTGCAGTGCTTGGTATTCTTTGGTCTTGTCTTACCGTATTTAAGATGGTATTTCACGATATGCCCGCTAAGCGCACATCGAAAATTGTTCCCGATACTACCGTTCGCGAGGAAGTTGCTGCTCCCGTTGTTTATGCTGATAACGATGAAGAAATCGTTGCGGTTATTGCCGCTGCGATCGCTATGGCTGAAAGTGAGTCATATGGCGCAAAATTCAGAGTTGTATCCTTTAGAAGAAAATAAGTTTTGAAATGAAAGGAATTTACTAAAATGAAAAAATATAACATTACCGTTAACGGTACTTCTTATGAAGTAGTTGTTGAAGAGGTTTCTGCCGGTGGAGCCGTTTCAGCTCCCGTAGCAGCTCCCGCAGCACCTGTTGCTGCTCCCGTTGCAGCAGCTCCTAAGGCAGCTGCTCCCGCTCCTAAGAAACCTGCTGCTCCCGCTGCAACAGGCGCTAATGGAAGCGTAACTATCACAGCTCCTATGCCCGGAACTATTCTCGACGTTAAGGTTTCCGTTGGTCAGTCCGTAAAGAAGGGCGATACCGTTTGCGTACTTGAGGCTATGAAGATGGAAAATGATATTCCCGCTCCTCAGGACGGCGTTGTTGCTTCCGTTAACGTTCAGAAGGGTGCATCTGTTGGTGCTAACGACGTAATTGTTACATTAGCATAATATATAGAAAGTTCAGGTACTTTTTAATGAAAGACGGTATTTTAAACTTTCTGAAATCTACCGGTGTTGCTAAGCTTTTTGAGTTAAGTGATTGGTATCTTTATCTTATAATGTACGCAATCATCGGTGTGCTCTTCTATCTTGCTATTGTAAAAAAATTCGAGCCCCTTCTTCTTATGCCTATTGCGTTTGGTATGCTGCTCGCAAATCTTCCCGGAGCAAATCTTATGCATATGGATATGTTTTTCGATGAGTATTATATTAATGTCGTAAACGGTGACATCGTAGGAAGTCTTGCCGGTGATATGAAAGAGTTTCTATATTATCTTACTCTCTATGTTAAGCAAGGAACTATGCCTGCTGAGGTTTGCACAATTACCGAAACTGCATTAACGTTTAATATTGATATTTTGAGTGAGTCTCAATTGGATTTATTTAACGAACTGTTCAGACAGTCGCTTGGTAACAGTGCAACTATCACCGACGGTGCTCTTCATATCAAGATGACTACTATGATAAAAGAAGTCATTAACAACGGCGGTCTTGTTGACGTTCTTTATCTCGGTGTTAAGCTTGGTGTTTATCCTTCGCTTATCTTCCTCGGTGTTGGTGCTATGACCGACTTTACTCCTCTTATCGCTAATCCTAAATCCCTCTTTATGGGTGCGGGCGCTCAGCTTGGTGTATTTGTTGCGTTCTTCGGCGCACTTGTTATGGGATTCACTCCCCTTGAAGCCGGCGCTATAGGTATAATCGGTGGTGCTGACGGTCCTACCGCTATTCTCGTTACCAAAGAGCTTGCTCCTCATCTTCTTGGTGCAATTGCGATTGCCGCATATTCTTATATGGCTTTGATTCCTATTATTCAGCCTCCGTTTATGCGTCTTCTTACGACCGAGTCCGAAAGAAAGATAAAGATGACTAATCTTCGCCCTGTTTCTCAGGTTGAAAAGGTAGTCTTCCCCATCATTGTTACACTTCTTGTTGTTATGATCGTTCCCGATGCCGCTCCGCTCGTAGGTTTCCTTATGCTTGGTAACCTCTTTAATGTTTCCGGAGTTGCTGATCGTCTTTCAAAGACTGCACAGAATGAGCTTTGTAACATTGTTACTATTTTCCTTGGCGTATCTGTCGGTGCTACTGCAAATGCGCAGAATTTCCTTAAGCTTGAAACAATATTCATAATTTGTCTTGGACTTGTTGCATTTATTATTTCTACTTGCGGCGGACTTATCACAGGTAAAATTATGTGCAAGCTCACAGGCGGAAAGATAAATCCCCTTATCGGCGCTGCAGGTGTTTCCGCAGTTCCTATGGCGGCGAGAGTTGCTCAGGACGAAGGAAGAAAAGCAGATCCGTCAAACTTCTTGCTTATGCATGCTATGGGTCCCAACGTTGCGGGTGTTATCGGCTCCGCCGTTGCGGCAGGTGTATTCCTCTCCTTACTTGGTTAAGGTAAATAATTGAAAGGATTAAAAAAATGGCTAAAAAGCTTCTTATAACAGAAACGGTCCTTCGTGACTCTCATCAGTCACTTGCGGCAACCCGTATGACAACCGAAGAGATGCTTCCTATCCTCGATGCTATGGATCAGGTTGGTTACTATTCTCTTGAGGCATGGGGCGGCGCAACCTTCGATTCCTGCCTTCGTTTCCTTCATGAGGATCCTTGGGCAAGACTTCGTACAATTAAGGATCACGTAAAAAATACAAAACTTCAGATGCTCTTCAGAGGACAGAATATTCTCGGTTACCGTCACTATGCTGACGACGTTGTTGAGTATTTTGTTCAGAAGTCCATCGCTAACGGTATTGATATCCTCAGAATCTTCGATGCACTTAACGATGCAAGAAACCTCGAAACAGCTATTAAAGCTACAATAAAAGAAGGCGGACACGTTCAGGCTGCAATTTGCTACACAACGTCTCCCTTCCATACCAACGAAGGCTTTGCTCAGTTTGCTAAGCAGCTCGAGGAAATGGGTGCGCATTCTATTTGTATCAAGGATATGTCCGGTCTTCTCAAACCTTATGAAGCATATCAGCTTGTTAAGACTATAAAGAACACCGTAAAGATTCCTCTTCACATTCATACTCACTATACCGCAGGTCTTGCTTCCATGGCTCTTCTTAAGGCTATCGAGGCTGACGTTGACGGTGTTGATACCTCTATTTCACCTCTTGCAATGGGTACATCTCATACTCCTACAGAAGCACTCGTTGCAACTCTTCAGGGTACACCTCACGATTCCGGTCTTTCACTTGAAAAGCTTGATGTTGTTGCAAAATACTTCAACACTATTCGTGAAAAGTACATTGCATCCGGTCTTATTGACCCCAAGGTCCTTAAGGTTGACGTTAATGCTCTTCGTTATCAGGTTCCCGGCGGTATGCTTTCTAACCTTATCTCTCAGCTTAAGATGGCTGGCAAGTCGGATAAGCTTGACGCTGTTCTTGAGGAGGTTGCAAAGGTTCGTGAGGATGCAGGCTTCCCGCCTCTTGTAACTCCTTCCTCTCAGATCGTTGGTACGCAGGCGGTTAATAACGTTATCTTCGGCAACGAAGGCAGATATTCAAGAGTTACCAAGGAATTCAAGGGACTTGTTCGTGGAGAGTACGGTAAGTGCCCCGCTCCCATTTCCGAGGACTTCAAGAAAAAGATTATCGGTAACGATGATATAATTGATTACAGACCCGCTGATAAGATCGCTCCCGAGGTTGATTCTCTCAGGGAGAGAGTTGCTCCTTATCAGGAGCAGGAGGAAGACCTTCTTTCTCTTGCGCTCTTTGAGCAGGTTGCAATTAAGTTCTTCGAATGGAGAAAACAGCAGAACTATAAGCTTGATGCTAACGGTGATGCTGCAAACGGAGTTCATCCTATTTAAATTGATTACTTTAAAGCCCCCGCTTTTTGCAGGGGCTTTAATAATACAAAATATATTATTAGACGAAGATGTATTGAAAAGGTTTTGTTATGGAGAAAATTAAACTTGGAAAATACCGTCATTACAAAGGCAATGAATACAAGGTTATTGCTATAGCTCATCATTCGGAAACACTTGAAGATATGGTTGTTTATAAGGCACTGTACGGTGATATGGACGTTTGGGTAAGGCCCGCTTCGATGTGGAATGATACTATTATAAAGGACGGAAAAAGTCTAAAAAGATTTGAATATATAAATGAATAAAATTCCCTGTATTTGAAGAAATCTAAAAATTGACATTGACAAATAAGAAATCCCCCGAGCCATTTGCATAGCTTGGGGGACTTTTTAATTAGTTTTCACTTCCGGAATCATCGGAGTTTTTATCATCCGTATTATCCAAAGCATCGGATTCACTATCAGAATCGGGCTTGCCGTCACCGTCTATATCAAGCGGACCTGAAGCTCCGCTGATATCGATCGGATCATGAAGCGTACCGTTCTTCATATCGCGGAAGAAGCTTTCTAGCATATCGTCGCTTTTTGAATCTGCTATCTTTTTAGCAAGCTCGTTACGACGTCGCTCTTCCTCTTCTTCTCTTTCATTTTTCTCTCTAGCTGTTTTGTTTTCTTCCTCGCTCTTGCTTCTTCGCTCAGCTGCTATAGCATCGATTTCTTCAAAAGTGGGATTTTCCTTTTCCATAGCTGCGATAAACTGATCCTCGTCCATAAATTCATATTTGAGAAGGAATTCAGCAACGAACTGAAGCTTATCCATATGCTCGGTAAGATACTGCTTGCATCTCTCGTATGCGGTTGCGATGATATTTCTTATCTCGTTGTCGATATCTGAAGCGGTCTTCTCGGAATAAGATTTGCCCGAAGAAAAATCTCTGCCGAGGAATACTTCATCCGATGAATGCTCGGAGCCGTAAAGAACAGTACCGAGCTTATCGCTCATACCGTAACGGGTAACCATATTTCTTGCAATTGATGTCGCCTGCTTGATATCGTTTGAAGCTCCTGTCGAAATATCGTCAAGCATAAGCTCTTCTGCGACTCTTCCGCCAAGAGCGAGAACGATTCGGTCGAGCATCTCGTTCTTTGTAGCACCCATTTTATCCTCGGTAGGAACGCTGATTGTAACACCTCCGGCATTACCTGCGGGGATAATGGTAATATGCTTAACAGGGGCTGTGTGCTTGCAGAAGTAAGATGCAACGGCGTGACCTGCCTCGTGGTATGCGCAAAGCTTGTTATCCTCTTCTCTTCTAACCTTTGCCTTCTTCTGAGGACCGAGAAGCATTTTCATATAAGAAGCTTCGATATCGTCCATACCGATAAGGGATTTATTCTTTTTAGCGGCGTGAAGGGCTGCCTCGTTAAGAAGATTTGCAAGTTCAGCACCGGTAAATCCGATTGTAGTCTGCGCAATCTTCTTAAGATCGACCGTTGCTTCGAGAGGCTTGTTACGGCAATGAACCTTAAGAATTTCTTCTCTTCCCTTAATATCGGGGTAATTAACGGTAACCTGCCTATCAAATCTACCTGGTCTGAGAAGTGCGGGGTCAAGTATATCGGGTCTGTTTGTTGCAGCAATAACTATAACTCCCGAATTAGTTCCAAATCCGTCCATTTCAACGAGTAGCTGGTTAAGTGTCTGCTCTCTCTCGTCATGACCGCCGCCGAGACCTGCGCCTCTGTGGCGTCCTACAGCATCAATTTCATCAATAAATATAATACTAGCGGAAGTTTTACGTGCATTGTCAAAGAGGTCGCGGACACGTGACGCACCGACACCTACGTAAAGCTCAACGAAATCAGAACCCGAAATCGAGAAGAACGGAACGCCCGCTTCTCCGGCAACTGCCTTTGCAAGTAAGGTTTTACCTGTACCTGGAGGGCCTACAAGAAGTACGCCTCTGGGAATTCTTGCGCCAAGCTTAACGTATTTCTGGGGATCCTTAAGGAATTCAACAACCTCTTCAAGCTCTGCTTTTTCCTCATCGGCACCGGCAACGTCGGCAAACTTAACAGTGTTCTTTTCGCCTGAAAGCTTTGCACGTGACTTAGCGAAGGAATTGATCTTTCCGCCGCCACCTGCTCCTCTCATCATAAAGAAGTAGAATACTCCAAATATGACCATCAGAAGAATAAGAGGCAAATATGCCTGATACCAGGGAGTCTGTGCTTGGACTTCGTAATTATAAGTTGTTAAATTGATATATCTTGCACCGTTCTCACCGTTAATAAAACTATTTGAGTAATTTCTTAGTGCAAGCTCGTTAATATGATCAAGTTGGAAATTATAGCTTAACTGATAGGAATTCTTTTCCTTAATAATTTCTCCCTTTGAATCAAGTTCGGGAAGTGCTTTTCCGTCTTTGCCCCTGATCATATTTCCGTTTTCATCTCGCTGGGGCTTTATAGATTCGATAGTCATGACGAGTTTTCCGTCAACATTGAATGAGGTAACCAAATCTTCGTTGAAGAGTGTTACCATGTCGCTATAATCAAATTGCTCTTTATCTTTGAGTGCTGTAGTAAAAATCGATACAGCGGCAATTATGACAGCTAATACAACAAGGAGCATTAATATGCTCTTCCATTTTGCTTTCATTTAAGCGTTTCCGTGCCTTTCTTAACTTTCATAAAAGTATTTTAACCATTTGAACGGTATATATAAATTTTAGTTGATTTTTTTATAAACGGTGATCCATTTGGATTTTTTTTCTAAAGGTTTATCATCTCTTACGCCAAAGCCTGGAATCCATAAAATTCCATTTTCGTCGCAGATTATAGGTATAAGATCACGCTCTTCGGACGTAAGCTTTTTATCGTTGAAAAGCTTTTTGACCTTGCGCGTCATACCGCCATAAAAATAACTGTCGCCGTCTTGTTTGGTGCGCAAATACATTTCACCCACTATTATAGCAGAGAAAAGATTTGCTTGTATTGAAAATTTGTAAACATTTGAAGAAAAATCTTCGCATTTACTGTCAGAAATTACTATCGCAATTCCAAGCTCAGGAATTTCCGTAATTCCATCCTTAAGTTTGACATAAAATTTTTTTTTCTGAGTAGTGCCTGTTTTTTCAGAAACAAAGCAATATCCGCCTTTGGAGTAAAATGCCATTCTTCCCGGAAGATCGATTTCAAAATCCTTTTGTTTCTTAAGCGCATTATATATTTCATCAAAATGGATTTTTTCGGGAATGACAGTGCTTACTTCGCTTACCATTCTTTTTATTACTCTGACAAACGGAGCTTTATGAAGTTTACCGAGCGCTTCAGTGCGGATTTTTGAGTCAATACAGCTTGACGCATAGAATTCGTCTGCATATTTTTCGATGAAATCCGAATCGCATCTTAAGTTATCAATAGTTTTTGCTGCTGATGAATCCGGGTCATATGTTAGCTTCTTGAGTTTTGGGAGAATCTCATACCTTATATAATTCCTTGAATACTCAACAGAAAAATTGGTATCATCTATGCAGTAAGGAATATTATTTTCACTCAAAAGCTTAACTACGTTTTCTTTTGAAACGGCGATTAAAGGTCTTACAATATTATCGCGGATCGGTGATATTCCCGTTAATCCAAGCGTGCCTGAGCCGCGGATAAAATTGAAAATAAACGTTTCTGTATTATCCGTTGCATTGTGCGCTGTTGCAACTGTACGGTATTCACTCGATAAGGACTCGTCAAAAGCTTTGTATCTGACAAGCCTTGCTGTTTCTTCAAGACCACGCTTCGATTCTTTAGCCAGTGACGGAACGTCGTACTTGTACGAAACGAAATCAATACCGAGCAGATGCGAAAACGTTTTGGAAAACTCTTCATCTCTATCGGCATCAGATCCACGTATCATATGATTGATATGGACAGCTTTTAAATTAAAATTATAATCATTTTTTAATTTTCTGAGGAAAATCGTGAGCAGAACTGAATCTGCTCCGCCTGAAAGACCAATAACCGTTCCTTTTGACAAATATTCAAGCATTCCAAAATCAGTTAAGGTTTTTAGAATATCCGAATATACGCGTTTGCCTAACTCCGAATCAAAAAGAACATCGCAAGCTTTGATAAGTTCTTTTTTTAAAATCAACTTTCTCTTATATCCTCAAGTGTTCTGAATTTTGTAAACTGACCGATCCATCCCATCTTAACGTTGCCGACGGATCCGTGTCTGTTTTTAGCTATAATAACCTCAGCCGTATTCGCAGTATCCTCAATAGGAGCTTCGCCTTCTTTTTCGGTAGTTGCTCCGATATCCTTGTAATACGTATCTCTATACAAGAACATTACTATGTCAGCATCCTGCTCAATAGAACCGGAGTCTCTCAGATCGGCAAGAGTGGGTCTTTTGTTCGTTACGCCTCGTGCTTCTGTTCCACGGTTAAGCTGAGCGCAGCAAACAATCGGAACTCCGAAGTCTTTAGCCATTATCTTAAGGTTTCTTGAAATTTCACCCACCTGCTGAGCTCTGTTGTCAATATTGGTATTTGACTGCATAAGACCGATATAGTCGATGATTACAAGTCCGAGATTCTGCACTCTGCGAAGCTTCGATCTCATTTCGGTAACACCGATTTGAGAGGTATCGTCAACGTATATATCACATCCCGAAAGCTCGGATATAACACCTGCGATATTTTCCCAGTCCTCGGTCGATAACTTACCTGTTCTCAGCGATTGCGAATCTATCATAGCTTCACTTGAAATAACTCGTGTAACCAACTGCTCGCAGGACATCTCGAGCGAGAATATAGCAACAGCTTTTTTGGTCTTTTTTGCGACGTTTGTTCCAATATTAAGAACAAAGGACGTTTTACCCATACCGGGACGGGCGCCGACGATTATAAAGTCGCCTTTACCCATTTCGATAAGTTTTTCGTCAAGACCCGAAAATCCCGTCTTGGTTCCCTTCTTCTCGTTACGCATTTCGGAGCTCATTTCAAGCTCTGTATATACGTTATGTAGAATGTCGCTGATATGACGAAGCTCTTTTGTGTCATTATTATTTGATATATCAAATATCTTCTGCTCTGCGTTGTCGATTATTGTTCTGACAGGCGCAGACTCCTCATACGCATCTTTGTTTATCTCATCGCATGCAGTGATAAGACGTCTGAGCGTGGATTTGTCCTTGACAATCTTCGCATAATCCTTAACGTTTGCCGCAGAAGGCACAGACTCTGCCAAAAGAGCTATATATTGAATTCCGCCCGTCTGATCCTTGATTCCTGATTCAACAAGAGCGTTAGCAAGTGTTACAGGGTCTATAGTTCTGCTCTCTGTATACATTTTTACGAGGGACAGATAAATATGCTTATGCTCTTCGAGATAAAAATCTTCTACCGTAAGCATACCGCCGACCGCGTCAAAGCAATCGGGTTTTCTGATTATAGATCCCAGAAACGCCTGCTCCGCCTCAATAGCAACGGGCATTTGTTTAACAACTAAACTGTCTTCCATGATCTCTCCTGATTTAATTCTTTTGATCTTCGAAGAATGAATTTATTGATTAAGTACTATTATTCGTGAACGAGCACGAAGAATGTCGCAACTACCTCGGGATGAATCTTAAGCTCAACAGAGTACTTTCCGTAAGCTTTTATTGTTTCCTTGAGGTTTATCTTTCTCTTATCAACGGTAATACCGATGAGTTTTCCAAGCTCTTCAGCGATATCCTTTGCGGTAACAGAGCCGTAAAGTCTTCCGTCATGGCCGTGACCCATCTGTATCTTTACTTCTTTTTCTTTAATCTTTGCAGCCAATTCTTCGGCAGCCTTTTTATCCTCTGCAATCTTGTACTGTCTTGCTTCTTCTTTACCGCGAAGCTCGTTTTCAGCCTTAGCATCAGCAGGAATAGCCTTTTTCTGAGGGAAAAGGAAGTTTCTTGCGTAACCGTCGGAAACGTTGATTATCTGATCCTTTTTACCCTGACCTTTAACGTCGCAAAGTAATATAACCTTCATATTTAATCTCCTTAATATTGTCAACGTGATAATTCGCGCATATTATTTTTTGTTTATATCTTTTGTGTCGAGAAATTGATCGATACTGTCTTTAAGAGTATCCAGCACGCCGATAACGGAATCCGATCTGATCTGCGCTCCGGCGACATCAAAATGACCTCCGCCGTGAAGCTTTTCAAGAATGACCTGAACGTTTATCTTTCCGTTTGAACGTCCCGATATATGGATTTGCTCACCGATTTTAACAAGAGCAAATGCTGCTTCTATATCTTTAAGAGTCAGCATCTTATCTGCTGCCTTTGATGCAACAATACGGTAGGAATCGTCCGTTTCTCCCTCACAGCTTGAAATAGCGATATTATCGCGGTAAACCGTGATAGAAGTATGGAATCTTGACTCCTTTGCTAGATCGTCGGGAGAAGTTTTAAATAAATCGTAAACATCCGTTGGATTAGCGCCTGCACCTCGCAGATACTGCGCGGCACTAAAGGTTCTAGTTCCGGTGTTTCTTGTGAACTGCTTTGTATCAAGAAGTATACCTGAAAGAAGCAAGTCGGCCTCTTCTTTGAGTAGATTGCCTGACATTGATGAAACCTCAAGCATCTCAGCGAGCAATTCGCAAGTGCTTGATGCTGAAGGCTCGATGTATGAAAGAACAACACTTTCGGGCATAACGTCGATCTTTCTGTGGTGGTCGATTATTACGACCTTGTTTGCTCGCTTGGATATATCCGAGAACTGCGATCTTTCGAAATTGTTATGATCGACAAGGATTACGAGTGTATCAGGACTTATTAAATCAAAAGCCTCGGCACTGTCAACAAACATACGGTTATAATTCTCGTTAGCCTGCATCATATCAATGCAAGGCTGCAAATTAGCATCACGCATATCTATTGCGACGTTAACCTTTATTCCAAGTCGCATTGCTAGTCTTGCGGCACCGATAGACGCACCTATCGAATCAAAATCACCGTATCTGTGTCCCATTATAATGACGTTATCGGAACGAGAGATAACAGCGGAAAGCTGATTTGCAAAGGTTCTGGAACGAACGTTTGAGCGCTTATAAAGTGATTTCGTACGTCCACCGTAATACTCGATAGAATCCTCTGCTTTATAAACAACCTGGTCGCCGCCGCGCTGCAAAGCAAGATCAATAGCTTCTCTGGCAGCCTTTTCTCTATCGGCAAGTGTACCGACAGCTTTGGAAACACCGATCGAAGCGGTGATGGAAACACCGTCTCCAACGCGACTGTTCCTTATCTTATCAAGTATTTCAAATCGGTTAGCTATGCATTCATCAAGCTTTGACGAATCGAACAGCATAATGTATTTATCATTGTCATATGACTTGACAACACCGTTCATTGATGCTGCCCATGCTTTAATGGTATCATCAACGCTGGCGACGGCATCCTTAAATTTATCATGAACATACTGCAAGATGTCCTCAACGTTATCAATAGCAATGTAAGCAACCGCTACTCTCTCGTCTTTATATCTTCTTTGAATGTCGGTAAGGTCTGTTATATCTGTAAGCCATGCAAGATATAAGCCGTCCTCTTCTGCCGAAAGCTCGAAACCTTCAACCTTGTATTTTCTTCCGAAAACGTTAATCGGATGATCTAAAAGTGAATTTTTTTCAATTTTTCCTTCTATGATCGAAACAACGTTGCTTCCGACAAAATTTCCGTGAGGATCTGCGATCGTATGCATAGCATCGTTATACCACAGAAGTGTTCCGTATGAGTCAATAATAATCACCGGTGATGTTGAATTTTTAAAAACGTAGCTTCCGCGCTCTTCAAACAGATCCTGAAGACTCGCCGCCGGAAGATTTTCGGTGAATTTTTTATGATAAGTTGCAATGAGCGCAACTAAAGCGAGGTATAAGAATGAGAGTGATACTGCCAGAAATGAAGAATCAATTTCCGAATAATCTCTTATTATTGCGTACAAAGCTATGCATATCGGACAAAGCACAATGCTTAACGCAAGCTGCATTCTTGATGCAAAAGGAATATGTTTTCTGTTTTTATTTGAATCCATCGTAGCTCCTTATGCCAAAAAAGGCAATTTATCATTCTTCGTCTATCGGTTTTAAGCTTTTGTTTGTTCCTATAGTTATCCAGACACCGAGCGCAGAAAGGAACTGAAAAGCAATAACGTTTAAAAGTATAATTCCTGCCACAAGGAAAGTGAGAATAGTTGATCTTCTACCGGAGATCTTGGCAATCGCAAGAACGTATTGGATACCCATATAGGCAAAAACGATCATCAGAATCTGGCATACGTTAATTATTGAACGGTCAATGATATCGGTAGAGCCGATCAAGGCAGAAAGAATAGCTATTACTATATAAACGTAAGCCGCGGGGGTGGACGGCAAAAAATGAGCAAATGTTTTTAAAATACCGTGTTTTGAATAACGCAAAATTAAAAATGCAAAGATTTTGATCGCAATACCGGCTGAAATAAAGCTCCATATTCCAATAAGTCCCACAGCAATCGTTGATACGCCTTCTATCAACTCGCTGACCAATTCTTTAGTATAGGGTTTCTCTATGCTTCCGTCAGTGTTCGTCACCGTATAATTTGAAGCGATATCGATTATCTTGGCTTTAAGAGCGGTATAAAATGTTGAATAGTAATCGGTAACGGCATCAAGAGCGAAGCTGCCGCATTTCATTGCACCGGAAACGTAAAGCGAAACAATGAGCATTATAGCAATCCCGAATGTCAGATATAAAGCACAGTAGGCTTTCGACTTTGAATAGCGGTAACATAATGCAAGAATTGCTGCGAAAGCAATATATTGAATAGTAATAAGTGCAAACGCTCCAAAGCTCAAAACAGCACATATCACAGGAATTATCGGTACGATATAAGATAAAACCCTTTTTTTAGGTCTTTCAAAGATAAACAATGACGCTAAAAACGAAACTGCAAAGGGAAGAAAAATTTCACCTAAAAAGCAGAAACAAAAACCGAATAAAAGAGTCAGAACCGATAAGAAAAGCATGACCTTTGGGTAAGCATGCGAACTTTTTAGTTCTCTGATCATTAAAATATTACTCCAAAATAATAAAAATATATAATTATACCATTACAGTATAACACAAAGTACATGAATTGTAAAGGATAAAAATGAAAATTATTTAAATAATAAAAAAATTAACAATATATTTAAATTATTTTAAATTAAATATACATTTTCGAATTTAGTTATTGAAAAAAACAAAAAAATGTTGTAAAATAAAATGAAACACTAATGAAAGGAGCGTTAGAATATGAATTATCTTGAGTCATCCGTAAAAAATATTAAAGGCGTCGGTGAATCCAGAGCAAAACAGCTCGCAAAGCTTGGTATTTTAACGCTTGAAGATCTTATATATTTCTTCCCAAGAGCATATGAAAAGCGCGGAGATGTGCATCTTCTCAGGAATTCTCCGTTAGATTCTCCTTGCTCTACTATTTTAACCGTCGGAACGGCTGTTAAGAGCTCAAGAATAAGAAATAACCTTACTATTTCTAAATTCAGAGCCTTTGATGAAAGCGGTACAGTTGAGATAGTATTTTTCAATTCACCTTTCGTTAAGGATGTTTTTTCGGTAGGTGCATCCTTCCGGTTTTACGGCAAGCTTACTTATTCAAAAAAACAGCTTCAGATGATAAGTCCGAAATATGAGCCGTTCGTTGAATCAAATCCCCTTCCCGATTTTGTTCCGGTTTATCCGTTAACAGAAGGATTATCTTCCAAAATTATAGATAAGCTGATTCTTTCCGTAATTGATGAGTCTGTATCCAAATTATCCGATCCGCTGCCGGAACATATTCGAGTTGCCACAGAGCTTCCTTCGCTTTCATACGCTGTAACAAATGCCCATTTTCCAAAAGATGAAGAAGCCTTATCCAAATCGTTGTCAAGACTTGCTTTTGATGAAATGCTTCTTTTCGGTCTTGCAATATCGATCCAATCACGGCATAAGAAAAAAGGTGACGGAATTCCCTTTTCTAGCTGTTCTCTAAAACCGCTGACGGACTTATTACCTTACGAACTCACGGACGATCAGAAGAATGCTATCAACGATATATACCGTGATACCGTTATCAAAGGTAAAAACGGTAAGGTTTCTCCCATGGCTCGTATTTTGGTCGGGGACGTCGGCTCAGGTAAAACGATCTGCGCCGTTGCGGCTATGTATATAACTGTTAAATCGGGTTATCAATCAGCACTTATGGTTCCGACGGAAATTCTTGCCGGACAACATTATGATGATATTAAGGAACTATTCGATAAACTCGGTATTACTGTTGAATTGCTTCTCGGCAGTACGTCACAAAAAGAGAAAAAACGTATTTATTCATCATTAGCCTCGGGTGAAACAAACGTTATAATAGGAACTCACGCCCTCATTTCGGATAAGGTTGAATTTTCGAATCTCGGCTTAGTTATAACCGATGAGCAGCATCGCTTCGGTGTAGCGCAAAGATCAAGATTAAAGAAAAAATCAGAGATTGCCCATATGCTTGTTATGAGTGCAACGCCAATTCCTCGCACGTTGGCATTAACTATGTACGGTGATCTTGACATTTCGAGAATCATTGAGATGCCCCGCGGAAGAATGCGAGTTGATACCTTTGCGGTAGACGAATCATACAGGGACAGATTGAATGATTTTATTAAAAAGCAAGTTGCTCTCGGCGGTCAATGCTATATTGTATGCCCCTCAATAGAGGCAAAAGAAGATGATGACTCGGAATTATACTATATGCCGGAATCGGTCAGTGCGCCCTTCTCAAACGATAAACCGCCGCTCAAAAATGCTGTTGAATATGCAGAAAATTTAAAACAAAAACTCCCGGGCATCAGAATCGATTATCTTCACGGTAAAATGAAACCGTCGGAAAAAGATCATATAATGAGCAAGTTTTCTACCCATGAAATTGACGTACTCGTTTCTACAACAGTAATCGAGGTCGGTATCAA
Organism: Eubacteriales bacterium; assembly: GCA_045654585.1. Classification (GTDB taxonomy): domain Bacteria; phylum Bacillota; class Clostridia; order Oscillospirales; family CAG-272; genus UBA1740. Next base: position 6,377 of record JAZONS010000059.1, on the reverse strand, counting down.
CGTTCCGAATGCTTCCTTAATGATTGTAGAAAATGCTGAGCGTTTTGGACTTTCGCAATTGCATCAGCTTCGTGGCCGAGTCGGAAGAGGACAAAGAAAATCCTATTGCGTTCTAGTATCGGATCTTAAAACCGAAAAAGCACAAGCGCGCCTTAATATTATGAAAACGACTTACGATGGATATGAGATTGCAGATAAAGATTTGATGTTAAGAGGCCCGGGTGATTTCTTTTCTACAAATTCGGATCTTAATTTTAGGCAGAGCGGTGGATTTGAATTTAAATTCGCAAAACTTTGTGATGATAGAGATCTATTTGCAAAAGCATTTGAATATGCAAAAGCAATATCCGAATCCGATCCTGATCTTAAACTTGACGAACATTCGGGCTTAAGAAAAAAGCTTGGAGATCTTATAATTCAGAACTCGGATAACATATCTTAATAATTTATTGAAAGGCTAGAATATGGCAAATCAACCTTTAGCGGACAAGCTGCGTCCTACTTCCTTTGACGAAATAGCAGGTCAAGCTCATCTCGTAGGTCAAAATGGGATAGTCAGAAAGCTTGTTGAAAACGGCAGAATTCCAAATATGATATTTTACGGTCCTCCTGGTGTCGGTAAGACCACGGTTGCAAATATAATCGCAAAAGCTTCCGATATGCAGCTTTATAAATTGAATGCTACGACTGCAAGCCTCGCAGATATTAAAGAGGTTATTGCTTCGAGTGAGAATATGTTTTCGTCAAACGGAACACTTCTCTACCTCGACGAGATTCAATATTTTAACAGAAAGCAGCAGCAATCCTTACTTGAGTTCCTTGAAAACGGAAAAATCACTTTGATTGCATCGACAACCGAAAATCCTTATTACTGTATCTATAAAGCTATTATCTCACGTTCTTCTGTATTTGAATTTAAATCGGTCGTCGGTTCGGATTGTGTTCCGACACTTAAAAGAGCTATTACTGTTCTTAATTCCGAATTTGGAACAAACAAAATTGTTGAAGATTCCGTACTCCTCGGAATAGCGAATTCTTGCGGCGGTGACGTGAGAATGAGCATTAGCATACTCGAAAACGCGTTTTACATTGCAGGAGATGAAATTACTGAAGAAAACGTAGCTGAACTCAAGCCTTCTGTTGTTGGTCATTTTGACCGCGACGGCGACGTGCATTACGATCTTTTATCTTGCTTACAGAAATCTATCAGAGGCTCTGATCCTGATGCGGCTGTATTTTATCTTGCCAAGCTTCTTGCTATGGGTGACATTATATCTGTATCAAGAAGACTGCAGGTTATTGCCAGTGAAGATATCGGATGCGCTTATCCTCTTGCGGGCGTTATAACTCATTCGCTCACCGAAAGCGCAAAAGAAATTGGACTTCCCGAAGCGGCTATTCCTCTTGCCAATGCGGTTTGTATTCTTGCTACTGCACCGAAATCCAATTCCTCATATATGGCATACCATCTCGCTTGCGAGGATATGAACCGAGGACTTGGAGTTGAGATTCCCGAGCACTTGCAAAGTCCTTTGTTTAAAGGATATAAATACCCGCACGACTATGAGAATCATTATGTAAAGCAGGATTATTTACCTAGAGATCTTGTTGGAAAGAAGTATTATACGTTTGGAAATAACAAAACAGAACAGGCTGCGAAGGCGTATTTTGATTTCATAACTTCTAAAAAATAACATCTTTACGTATAAAAAGTTGTTATCTTGACAAAATCAGCTTTATATGGTATACTATAATTTGTTATAAACTGTCCTATGGAGAATACATATGGTTTATCATTTTATTCTTAATCCCATGTCGGGAAAGAATCTGAAAAAAGCAAAAAAATCTGTAAAAGCTACAACGGATAAAATTCGTTCTGCATGCCAGAAGCGTCAGCTGAGTTACAGAATTTATTATACAACAAGTGTCGGTGATGCGACGGAATACGTGACGTCTATGGTAAATAGCTCTCAGGATAGGCAGCGTTTTATCTGTGTCGGCGGCGACGGTACGATCAATGAAATCGTTAACAGTGCGCCCGCTTCGCCCAATGTTGAATTTGGTGTTATCCCACACGGTTCTGGTAATGATTTCGTAAAAAACTTCACCCATACCGAACTTTTTGCCGATATCGATGCTCAAATAGACGGTGAGCCCGTTTCTCTTGATCTTATAAAATGCAACGATATGTATTGTGCAAATATGATTAATATCGGATTTGACTGCTCTGTTGTTAAAGAAGCAAACAAGCTCAAAAAAATGAAGCTTGTTACGCCGGGACTCTCTTATATCGGTGGAGTTATCGTTGCTCTGTTTAAAAAATACGGTACAAAAATGAGACTTATTTTTGATGATGGCGATATTATCGATTCTACTCTTTTACTTACGGCTATTGGTAACGGAAGGTTCTGCGGAGGCGGTTTTGATGCTGCTCCCGAGGCTTTTCTCAACGACGGTCTTATGGATGTTGCAATCATAAAAAAAGTTTCAAGATTAACCTTTATCGGTCTTGTAGGATCGTATAAAAAAGGAACTTATCTCACTAATAAAAAGGCTCAAAAGTATATCAAATACAAACGTGTATCTCATTTTAAAATGGAGTTTAACGATCCGATCCCGATTTGTATTGATGGCGAGATAAAAGGTGCAAAAAACGTTGAATTATCGATTGTGAGAAATGCATTTAATTTTGTTATCCCGAAGGGGTGCTCAATGCGCTTCTCCAGTGAAGACGCAGGCGCTCAAACGTGAGAATATTTAACAAAAGACCGCTCGGACTAATACTTTGTATTATGCTGAGCGGATTTTCTGTTTTTGCACTTTTATCTGATACTCTTGCGCTATGCGCAATTATCCTTGCCGTTATACTTTGTTTAATAAGCCTTTTTTCAAAGCCTTTTAAAGGGATTGTAGCTAAAATTTCTTGCTTTTCCCTGCTCGTATCCTTTTTATTATCATTCTTTTACTTTAATTATGTTTTCTATCCTGCTGAATATATCGAAAACGAAGTTACTGTGATTGCTAAAATTGATGATATTGACATAAAAAATGATAATTTATCAATTTTGGATCTTAACGTTCTCGAGATAGATAACGAGGATGTTGATTATAAGTTCAAAATGAATCTTTACGGTGATCATGATGATATCACCATTGGTACCGTTATTTCATTTAGAACATTAATTGAAGCATTTGAGTCCGATAAAGATTTCAATTTTAAGACATTCTATGCTTCGAGAGGTTATTCTGCTATGTGCAGTGCTTCTGAGATAAATATTGTACGAGTAGAAGATCCGCATTTCTTACATCGTTTTTCACTGATAAGGAAAAATATTGTTGGTCGGGCATCAGAGCTATCCAACGGCTTTGCAGGCTCATTATTCGGCGCTTTGCTTCTCGGAGAAAAGGATGCTCTCGACGGTCAGCTATTACTCGATTTTCAACGAATTGGTATTTCGCATATACTCGCACTATCAGGTATGCACGTTGCTATTCTTATGGGTGCACTAGACAGAATTCTTTATCTTTTAAAAATCCGTAAAAACGTAAGAATAATCCTAGGCTGTATTGCATCGTTTGTTTTTATGATTCTTACAGGTTTTCCTCTTTCTGTTGCGAGAGCGGGACTCATGCTTATAATATCGTCTGTTCTGTTTTTGATTACAGGTGCTAAAGACAGTATTACATCCTTGTTTGTCGCTGTTTCGGTTATTTTTCTGTTTAATCCATATGCTTCGCTCGATTTAGGCTTATGGCTTTCAATTTTGGCAACACTGGGTATTCTCTCGGCAAGTGACTTGATCAATCAAAAGTACAGTGACGAAAAAGGAATCCGAAGAGCCTTGCGGTATACATACACATCAATATTATTCTCGCTGTTTGCTTTATGCGCCTCGTCTGCGCTTTCTTCTCTTTCCTTTAACGGAACGTCGGTTATATCAATTTTTGCTACATTGATCTTTTCCATTTTAACCGAACTTTACGTATATTTAGGAATTATAGTTTTATTATTTGGTAATCTTATGCCGCTCGGTAACCTGCTTATAAGCTTTTCAAGCTTTATTTCCGAGCTTGCCGCCAAAATTTCGGATCTGCCGATGATATTCGGATCGTTGGAGTTCATAAGTATTAAAATAGGTTTTGTTCTTCTTTTCGTTTTATTCATTCTGTTTCTTATTCTCAACATTAAAAATAAAAAGAAATTTGTTACAGTAATTGCGCTATGCTATATTTTAATGTCAATATTAACCGTTACATTATCAGATTTTTCGAAGCATGACGATAAATTTATAGCCGTAAGCGATAAAAGCGATAGACTTATAGTCAAGTCAGACGGAAATACTATGCTCTTTGATGCTTCGTTGCATACCAGAACAGAGGCGTATTTCAGCAATAGCGTTTTAACTGATGAAAAGATCACCGAGCTTGATTATTATATGGTTGCCAATTATTCAAATTACCTTTCGGATTCGCTTGATATTATTTTAAAGAACACTAAGGTTGAAAACGTATTACTTCCTCTACCTCAAAATGGCGAAGAGGAATGTATCGCTATTGATTGCTTTAAAACTATCAATAAATACCGTACAAAACCATTATTCTACTACGATGATCAAATTACTACCGTTGGAGAATATGAAATTCTCGTACCCTATAGAGCATATAGGGATAATTCTTTTGCATTTACCTTTAAAAGGAATGATAAGATATACAGTTATCTATCGTCCGGAATACTTGAAAATACTCCCTTTGCAGAAGAATTACTTTACGTCAGTGATAAGATAGTTTTCGGCGATTACGGCACAGCTTATACTTATGAATATGTAATTGACGAATTTGACAACAAACTAACCCATGTTGTTATTTTTGACAGTAAAATCACCTTTGATCTCAGTTATATCGAACATGACCCGCCAATTATAATAAGATCAAATGATAATGTAGTTCTTTATGATTAAACAAAAAATGAACACGGTTTTTTTAACCGTGTTCATTTTTATAACAGCTCTATACATTAAACAAGAATTCAACAACGTCGCCGTCGTTCATTACGTATTCCTTACCTTCGCTTCTCAAAAGGCCTTTTTCTTTAACTTTATTTCTGTCACCTTCTCTGACGAGATCCTCAAAAGCAACTACCTCTGCGCGTATAAATCCTCGCTCAAAATCAGAATGGATCTTACCTGCTGCGCCGGGCGCTTTTGTTCCGCGTGTGATAGTCCAAGCACGAACTTCTTTCGGTCCTGCGGTAAGGAAGCTTATAAGTCCCAAAAGCGAATAGCCTGATTTTATAAGTTTATCAAGTCCGCTTTCATCAATACCAAGGTCATCTAAGAAGCTCTGCTTTTCTTCTCCCTCAAGCTCAACGAGCTCTGCCTCTATCTGAGCGCTGACAGCGATGATCTCGCTTCCTTCTGCGGCTGCGTGCGCGGCAAGAAGCTTATATCCCTCGTTATTTACATATTCACCCGATACTTCATCCTCGGAAATGTTAGCCACGTAAATGATAGGTTTATTGGTAAGAAGTCTGGATTCCTCTATCCATTCGTTCTCTTCCTTTGAAAGTCCAAGGGATCTAACGCACTTTCCGTCTTCGAGGCAAGCCTTTACTTTTTCAAGAACCTCAAGTTTTTCGAGAAGCTTTTTATCCGCTCTTGCAGCTTTAATTGTTCTTTCAATTGCTCTTTCAACGATCTCGAGGTCAGAGAGAATAAGCTCAACGTCGATCGTCTCAACGTCACGCATAGGATTGATGTTTCCTTCAACGTGGATGATATCGTCGTTTACAAAGCAACGAACAACGTGAACAATAGCATCTACCTCTCTGATATTTGCAAGGAATTTGTTTCCAAGTCCTTCGCCTTTGCTTGCGCCTTTAACAAGTCCTGCAATGTCAACGAATTCTATAACTGCAGGTGTAAACTTTTCAGGATTATACATATCGCGAAGAACTTCGAGTCTTTTATCCGGAACCGCAACAACACCGACGTTGGGATCTATCGTGCAGAAAGGATAATTTGCAGATTCTGCGCCTGCATTAGTTAAAGCATTGAAAAGCGTGCTCTTTCCAACGTTGGGAAGTCCTACTATACCAAGTTTCATTTTTTTGATATACTCCTTATTTTTTATCTCAAAATAACAAATAGATTATATCATAACGATAATAATAATTCAATAGGTAAAATTAATAAAATAACTTTTAAAAGCGTAAGATTTTAATATTTATTCATATAATATTTATAAAATTTCATAATTTATTCTTGACAAGAACATAAAAATGCTTTATAATACAATTGTTAAGATTTTAAGGAAATTAACAAAGTTAACAATTGGAGGTTTAAAATGGATACTAAATTATTGGTAGTTGATGATGACCC